>NZ_JAMSGY010000002.1:0-651995 GCF_024608385.1 Paenarthrobacter sp. UW852 | reverse complement strand
CGGACAACCATTAACAGGGGAGCCCCGACCACGACGGTCGGGGCTCCCCCCATTTAACAACCCGGTTCGAGCCGCCGGTAAAGTAGGTGGTCATGGAAAATCTCTTCAGCCATCCCGCGTCCGAACCCGAGCCCTCCGAGCAGTCCGGCAATGAGCTTGAGCCCCTGGTGGTGACCGTGGTGGTCCCATCGAACGTATCGCATGCTTTCCAAGGCTTCACTGACCACCCCCACCTGTGGTGGCCCATGGAGGAGGAGAGCGTCTTTGGGCTCGGTTCCCATGTGGAGTTCGAGGAGAACCTGATCCTGGAGACAGCCGAGGACGGCCGCACCTCTGTCTGGGGCACCATTGACGACTGGCAGCCTCCCCTCTCCTTCCATGCCAGCTGGTATCCGGCGAGCACACCCTTGTGGTCCACGGAGATCCGTGTTGCGTTCCGTGCCGTTGATGACGGGACAGAGGTCCGTCTGGTCCACGACGGTTGGGAAGGCGCCGAGGACCCTGCGGCTTCACGGGCTTCCTATGCTGAGGGTTGGCCTCGCGTGCTGCAGCGCTACGTGAGATTCATGGGCGGAGCCGTTGCCTAGGGTCCGCCGGCTCCACGCCGATGACTGGTTGTTGCTGAAGAACATTCGCTTGGAGATGCTTGCTGACACCCCCATGGCTTACGTCGAAAACCTGGATGCGGCACGTCGGCAGACGGATACCCAATGGCAGCAACGAGCGGCCACAATGTGCGGGGATGGCAACGTCACGCTGGTTGCGGATGGGGGCAAAGACGATCACAGACTTTACGGGCTGATGAGGGTGGTGTTGAAGCACCCGCAGGATCCTGGGTTGGCGCCGGTCGCTATGCTCATTAGCGTTTACGTGGCCCCTGAGCATCGCGGCTTGGGATTGGCTGATGAGCTTTTGAATGCGGCGTGCAGGGTCGCAGGGGAGTCCTTGGGGGCCGATCGTCTTGAACTGGGAGTCCATGAGGACAATGCCCGGGCTCAAGCGTTCTACAGCCGCCATGGATTCGAGTTGACGGGTGCCAGCCGGCCCTATCCGCAGGATCCGGCCAAGCTGGAGCTCGTGATGGAACGGCTGCTGTAGACGGCGGGACAAAGGGCTAGTACAGCTAGTTCGCGTCGGCCGGTGGAACAGCGGTGCTGGTGCGCACAACGAGCCTGGTGGGGTGCTGCGTGTCCGCTGCGACGAGAGGGGTGCCGTTGGTGATCGCCCCAAGGAGGGTACGGACTGCAAGTGCCCCTTGACCCTTGGCATCCTGGTCGATGGTAGTCAGTCCCAGGACGTTCCCAAGGTCGTGTCCGTCGATGCCCATGACCGAGATGTCATCCGGGACGCGCAACCCGAAGTCGCGCGCAGCCAGGATGGTGCCGATCGCCATTTCGTCAGATGCTGCGAAGACGGCGGTTGGCCGTTCCGGCGCGCCGGCAAGCAACTGCCGGGCGGCCGCATAGGCGCCTTCTATGGTGAAGTCCGCAGAAACGATCCATTCGGGCCTGACCGGACATCCGGCGTCGTTCATTGCTTTTTCGAAACCGGTGCGGCGGGTTCCGGGCAGATGGAAGTCCTGATCGTAGGCTTCATGACCGGTGATGTGGGCGATCCTGGTGTGCCCCAAGCCTAGAAGGTGGTTGGTGGCCTGGCGCGCAATGGCCGTGTCGTCGATCCTGATGGAGGAGGCTCCAGGCAATGGCCCGCCGATGCCAACGATCGGGCGGTGCACGGCATGCAGTTGCCGGAGTTCGTTCTCGCTCAGTTCCAAGGAGACCGCAATGACCGCGTCCACACGCTTGCGCAGAAGGAAATCGTTGAAGACACTCTGCCGGTGGGCCGCATTCTCGCCGATGTTGTAGAGCGTGAGGTCGTAGCCCGCCTCCAACAGGGCTGCTGATGCGCCCTCCACCACCGCTGAAAAGAACCAGCGATGGACGGAGGGCACCACCAGGCCAACGTTGTGGGTCCGGCCGGACGCCAGGCTGGACGCGGGATAGGACAAAACGAAACCCAGCTCGCAGGCGGCGGCCCGGGCACGTTCGCGGCTGGCAGGGGATACGCTGCCTTTACCGCTCAGGGCCCGGGAAACTGTTGCCACGGACAAACCTGCGCGCTCGGCAACGTCCTTGATACCGGTCATCCCGCTCCTTGAAAAAGATTTAGCTGACTTTGAGCCAGACTGTCTCTCCCGAGCTTATTTGATCAGCAGCCTGTGGTTCCGCGCCTACATGCCGGGAGCTGCGCAGGATCAGCTCTCCGGGCGGCATCGGCATGGGCTGGTGTGCCGTATTCATGACCACCAGGATGTTTCCGTTGAGGTACGCGAGTGACGAGCCGCTGCAGTAATCCTCCACCCAGGCCAAAGATCCTTCACCGAGTCGGAGTGAGGCCCTTTCGGCCAGTAATGCACGGTACAGGTTAAGGTGCGACGCCGGATCGGACTCCTGCTTGTCCCTCGCCAGTGTGGGCCAGGACTCGGGCTGGGGCAGCCAAGGATCCTTGCCGTCCCCGAAGCCGGCGTTGGCGTCCGCCGCTCGCCACGGCAGCGGCACACGGCAGCCGTCGCGGCCGATGCGGGCCCCGCCTGTCCGGCTGAACGTGGGGTCCTGCCGAAGCGCGGCGGGGATGGTGGTGGAATCGGGGAGGCCCAGCTCCTCACCCTGGTAAAGGTAGGCGCCGCCCGGAAGGCCGAGCATGAACATGGTGGCCGCGGCAGCCCGCCGTCGTCCGAGTTCCTCGTTGGGCTGTACGTCGTCAGGCCCTATGCCATCACCATCGCGGGGGCCGGGTCCGTCGTAGCCGAACCGGGAAACGTGCCGGACAACATCGTGGTTGGAGAGAACCCAAGTACTCGGGGCCCCGACAGCATCCAGCGAGACCAGGGAGTCAGTGATGGTGTGGCGAAGGCGGTAGACGTCCAAGCCGGCATGCAGGTACGGGAAGTTGAAGGCTTGGTGCATCTCGTCGGGGCGGACCCACAGCGCCAGCCGCGGAAGCGGGTCCACATTGGCTTCGGCGCAGAGGATGCGGTCCGGCCCGTATTCCTCCAGGATGGAGCGCCAGCGCCGGTAGATGTCGTGCAGTGCGGGCTGGCCGAACATGGGAGCATCCTGGCCCGGGAAGCCGCCCGAGCTGTTGCCATCAGCGCGGCCGCCCCAGTTGGGAAGGCCTGGGGCTTTGACCAAGGCGTGGGCAACATCAACACGGAAGCCGGAAATACCGCGGTCCAGCCAAAAACGGAGCACGCGTTCAAACTCTGCGTGGACCGCAGGGTTGTCCCAGTTGAAGTCCGGCTGCGAGGAGTCGAAAAGATGCAGGAACCACTGTCCTGGCCGCCCGTCCGCTTCGATGATGCGGGTCCAGGCCGAGCCGCCAAAATGCGACTGCCAGTTGTTGGGCGGCTCGTTGCCGTCGGGACCAAGCCCGTCCCTGAAGATGAACATGTTGCGCTCGGGGCTATGAGGTCCGGCCTGGAGTGCCGCCTGGAACGCTACGTGCTGGTCGGAGCAATGGTTGGGAACCAGGTCCGCAATGACGCGCAGGTTCAGCCTGTTGGCTTCGGCAATCAGTGCGTCAAAGTCCGTCAGGGTGCCAAACAGCGGGTCGACGTCGCAGTAGTCGCTCACGTCGTAACCCGCGTCCCTCTGGGGCGAACGGTAGAACGGCGACAGCCACACGGCGTCCACTCCCAAAGCTGCAAGCTTCCCCAGTTCTTCCGTGATGCCAGCCAGGTCTCCTACACCGTCACCGTTGAGGTCGCGGAAGGACCGCGGATAAATCTGGTAGATGACGGCGGAACGCCACCAACCGTGGGCGTCGGAGGCGTCGTGGACTGGGGTTATCTGCGTGAATGCAGCAGTGGGCTCGTAGGCCTCAACTGAGAGCAATGAATCAACGGACATGGACACATCGTAGGAGACAGCCCGGAATATTGAAAGCGCTTCCACTTTCATGAACGCGCCACCCGCAGCAAAGTGAAGTGGGGCGGATTTTCGCAGGAGTAAGTTCGGGGCACAGTCTGGAAACGCTTACAGACGCCATCGAGGGAGGCCCGGCGGATTTAGCCCGGCTGTGCCAAAACGGTCAAGGGTCCGCTGGCTAGACTATGAGCACGGAAACACTGCGAAGACTGCCGGGTTGGCGTGTCCGCGGTGCTCGTGTGAAGGGAACACCTTGTCTGACGAAATGGCCATGGCCGGTACACCACAGAAACGCACACACGGCCAAGGCGAAGCAGCCCAGCCATCACCAGCGCAGCGGGCTTTCCTGCGCGACCTTGCAGAAGGCCTGGGCGCCGGCAATCTAGCCCAGGACGTTGAAACCCTCAGCACCTACTCAGCCGACCAGGGTCCCCTCCTGGAACGGCACCTGCCTCTTACCGTCGTTTGGGCTGAGTCCGTGGCGGACGTGCAACACGTCGTCCGCACCTGCGCCGCACACCGGGTTCCGATCGTCGCCCGAGGCGCCGGAACGGGTGTCTCCGGGGGTGCGCACGCCACCGAAGGGTGCATCGTCCTGAGCCTCGAACGGATGAACCGCATCCTGGACCTGAACCCCGACGACGAGACCGCCGTCGTCGAACCCGGCGTCATCAATGCCGACCTGAACGCCGCCGCCGCCGAACACGGGCTGATGTACGCGCCGGACCCCGCCAGCTACAAAATGTCTACCATCGGTGGCAACGTGGCCACGAACGCGGGCGGGCTGCGCTGCGCCAAATACGGTGTAACGCGTGATTCCGTGTTGGCACTGGATGTCGTCATGGCTGACGGCTCCCTGATGCACACCGGCCACCAGACCTTCAAGGGCGTCGCGGGCTACGACCTGACCGCCCTGCTGGTGGGCTCCGAAGGAACACTGGGAATCGTGGTGGGCGTGACAGTACGACTGAAATACCTGCCGCGCGAAATCCACACCATCGCCGCCTTCTACCAGGACTTCCGCAGCGCCGCCGCGGGCGTCCTCGCTGTAGGCCGGGCACGGGTCCAGCCAGCGATCATGGAACTTCTGGACAACGGCACGCTGGTGCAACTGGACGAACTGCACGGGGGAGACCTCCAGAAACGCGGCAAATCCCTGCTGCTCATCCAGACCGACGGTTTCGGTGCTGCTGCGGAGGCCGACGTCGTACGGCAGGTCCTCGCCGAGGGCGGCGCCACCGTTACCACCGAAGCCAGCGCCGAAGCCGAAATGCTGGTGGAACTGCGACGCAACAGCCGCGGCGTCGAGGTGGACGACGAATTCCGGGTAGGCGAAGACATTGCCGTCCCACGATCGCGGCTGGTGGACTTCGTAGCCGCCCTTGAAGCGATGGCCGAGCGGTTCCAGGTCCGGCTCAAGGTAGTGGCCCACGCCGGCGACGGTAACCTGCACCCCACCTTCTGGATGGACCGGGTGGACCCGGCCACCGACGCCGACGCCCTGCAACGCCTCAACGCAGCCTTGGACGAGTCGATCCGGGTGGGGCTCCAGATGGTGGAACCATCACGGGTGAGCACGGCGTAGGGCAATACAAGCTGCGCTGGCTGGGACTTGAGCAGCCGGAGCCCGTGCGGGAGCTGCAGCGCCGGATCAAGGAGCTGTTCGATCCGCAGGGGATCCTGAACCCGGGGAAGGCTATCTAGGTCCGACATCTGGGTGGGCCGGGCCCGAAGGGCCGGAACGCTCTGCGCGCTCGGTCGTTCCTCCCTTAGACGCGCGCTGCCGCGTTCCGGCCCTTCGGGCCCCTTGGGGGCGCCGTTGGATGCACGCCCCGCCCTTGGTATTCCAAAGTATGACTATCCCATCCCCTGGCTGCATCAATTACACACATTTACAATTCTTGGGTTCTGCCCATACTCTTATTTGGTATACCAAGGGCGTTATGAGGAGAATTGCGTGCGTGAAAACCGGGTGGGTGGGGCGGGGCTGGGTTCGAGGGCGACGACGGGCCTGATCTTGCTCGCACTTGTGATGGTGTCCATCAATCTTCGGCCGGCTATTACTACGGTGGCCGGGGTGATGAATCAGGTGCACGGGGTTTATGGACTCGATCCTTCGCTGCTTCCGCTCTTGGGAACGTTGCCGGTGCTGGCCTTCGGGATTTCGGGACCCATTGGGCCGTGGCTGGCTCGCCGACTGGGAATCGGACGGGCCGTAGCCGTGGCACTACTGGCGTTGGCTGCAGCGCTGATCCTCCGTGCGACCGTGCCAGCCCTCTTGCTCCCGGGCACTTTCCTGGCAGGCATGGCCATCATGAGCGCCAGCGTGTTGGTTCCGCAGATCGTCAAAGCCAACAGGGGAACGGGGTGGTGGACTGGCCTCTGCACCATGGGATTTGGACTAGGTGCAGCACTTGGGGCCGGGCTGGTCCAGCCACTGGAGCAGGCCTTCGGCGGAAGCCTGCCGTCGGCACTTGCCGCCTGGGCCGTGCCGGCCCTGCTGGCGGCCTTCCTGATCCACCGCTCCGGGGGACGCACGACGTCGACACCCCCGTCGCCCGGAACGGCCGGCCAGGTGCCTGGTTCGGCCAGCCCAGTACCTGGCTCAGCCAACCCACTCAGGAAGCAGCGCACAGCATGGGCGGTCACGGCGTTCTTCGGTTTGCAGGCCATGCTCTACTTCGCCATCACCTCATGGCTGGCTGTGTACCTGATATCCCGGGGGCTCTCGCCTTCGGAAGCTGCGGCATTGCTGGCATGGTTCAGCCTCGCTGGATTGCCGGCCAGCCTCCTTGCACCCGTCCTGGCGGGCCGGCCCAGGATACTGCGGGTCATGGCACCCGGACTTGGAATATCCGTGGCCCTCGCACTCGTGGGAGTGCTGGTTGCACCCGTGGGGCTGCAGTTCGTCATGGTCGGCATACTCGGGGTTGTGCAAAGCGCCGGTTTTGGCCTGGCCATGGCACTGGTGGTGATCCGCTCGGCGGGGCCGCAATCAGCGGGTCGGCTCTCGGCCATGAGTCAAGGGTTCGGCTTTGCGCTTGCTTCGCTGGGCCCCTTGGGCGCCGGATTGCTTCACACCATGACGGGCGGTTGGGAAGTGACGTTCTGGGCGCTCGCGGCTGAGGCGCTGGTGCTGGCCGGGGCAGGCTTCCTTGCCATTCGTGGGCCCCTGGTGAGCGTCGGACTGGCCGAGGTGCCCCCGCAACCCGCGTCGAAAGCTGGATCTCTTCGCTGAGGCGCTGTCCGACGCCGGTGGAACCACCTAGCGCTGAAGACAGCCTTTCCGGTGGCAGGCTGGGCCTTTCGGGGGGTCACTCTGCGGCGTATCCTCGGCGATATGACGACCTCAGCATCAGGGACGAATCAGCCAGCCACCCCCGCTACGGAAATCCTTGAAACCAACGAGTGTTGGGAGCTCTTGCGCGGCGTATCAGTTGGCAGGCTGGCTGTGTGGGTGGACGACCACCCCGATATTTTCCCCGTGAATTACAAAGTGGACCACGGAACCCTGGTCTTCAGGACCGGCGAAGGAACCAAGCTCCACGCGGCCCTTGGCGACACCCCGGTGGCCATCGAGGCCGACGGGGTCAACGCCGAAACCGGCGTGGCGTGGAGCGTCGTGGTCAGGGGCCAGGCGTCCGCGGTGAAGCTGACCCAGGACGTGCTGGACACGATCGGGCTCCTGCTGTTTCCGTGGGAAGCCGGCCAGAAGGACCAGTTCATCCGCATCACACCCAGCAAAGTCACAGGCCGTCGCTTCACAGTCACTCCGGCTGTGACGTGGTGGACGCCGCTGGATGACGCGCCAACTGCGCGAAGCGAGTAGCCGTTAACAACGAAACCCGCCCTGGTTCGGCACTCCTCACGCTCAACGGTGAGGAGAACCAACCAGAGCGGGTTTCGTAGCGGCTAGACCAGTTCCAACTGGTCAGCCACCACACGGCCTGCATGGATCACGGTACGGTCCTTGCCGCGGTCCATCACCGTGGAGGCCACCGTTTCGCCGTCCACCAGGAGCAGTTCGGCAGGATCGCCAACTTCGACGCCGGGACGGTGAGCCGTGTCCTTGAGCCGGGTAGCGCTGGGGTCAAGGATGCTTGCGCCGCCGATGGTGGCAATGGCCAGGCAGTGCTCGATCAGCTCGTCCTTGCGGAAACCGTGCGTGAACGCCAGCTGCCATGTACGGTCCAGCATGTCCGTGTTGCCGTAAGGGGACCAGTAATCGCGTTGGCCGTCTTCGCCCAGGCCCAAACGGACGCCAGCTTCGGTGAGAAGCGGGATGGGCAATTGTCCTGCGGCAGCGGGAGCCACCGAGGCCAAGGAGACGTCCAGCTCCGCGAAGGCGTCAATGAGCCGGCGGGTAGTGGCCTCGTTGACGCTGCCCAGTTGGTATGCGTGGGACATGGTCACTTTGCCTTGCATGCCCAGGGCCCGGGTGCGCTCGAGTACCAGGTCCGTGCTGAACACGCCCAGCTCGCCGGGCTCGTGGAGATGGATATCGATGGGCACCTGATACTTCTCGGCCAGGCCGAACACGATGTCCAGATGCTTGGCCGGATCCCGGTCCAGAGTACAGGGATCGATGCCGCCCATGACGTCGGCACCGGCCTTCAGTGCTTCCTCCATGAGTTCCACTGTGCCTTCTTCCAACAACAACCCGGCCTGGGGGAAAGCGATGATGTCCACGGATGCCTGACCCGCAAACTTCTCCTTGGCCGCTGCCACCGCCTCGAATCGTTCGAGCCTGCAGTCCACATCCACCTGCGCGTATGAGCGCACGCGGGTGGTGCCGCGCGCGATCATCCGGCCCAGGGTGTCGTTGACGCGGTCCTGCAGGGGGACCTCGGCGTTGCGCCAGTTGAGGCGGTCGTTCATCATCATGGTCCACACGCCCGGACCGCCGGTGTGCTCGCGGAACGGCAAGCCTATCCGGGTCGAATCGAGGTGCACATGGACATCGGAAAAGGACGGGAGGAGTAGCCGTCCCCGGCCCTCCACCACTGTGACGCCTTCCGGAACTGCGCGGGCAGGGTCGTGAGGTTCGACGGCGGTGATCTGGCCGCCCATTGGGCCCGAAACAATGCTGACGTCGCTGAGCTCATGCCCCCACGGGCGAACGGCGCGGATCAGGGTGTTCAATGTTTACTCCTTTGGTAGTGAATCTATTGCACACCGGACAGCACCGTGGCAGCCATACCTGCGTGGTGGCAGGCGGGTGCGTCCGGTGTGGCTGGTGTGGGAATCTGGTTGCCGACCAGCGGACAACGGGTGCGGAAGACGCAGCCGCTGGGTGGATTGGCCGGCGAAGGAAGGTCGCCGCGAAGGCGGATCTTCACCTGTTCACGGGCGGCACGCGGATCCGGCAATGGCACAGCTGACAACAGGGCCTTGGTGTAAGGGTGCAAGGGGTTGCTGAACAAGGCGTCGCGGACAGGGACATCCTTCTCCTTGGGAGACATCCGTGACGGCGTCCACGACGATCCACTCCGGACGCTTGTCCTGAACGGAACAGCCCGCCAGGCTGTGCTGTCCGTGGTGGCCGGCCGAACCATCATGGCTGACGGTGTGATCGACGGGGTGGACCTGGACTATTGGCGCCTGAAGGGCCAGGAATTGTTCGACAAGATGCGCCAGGCCTACAGCGTTCGGGACACCCTGAACCGCCCGGCCAATGAGCTGTTTCCTCCCGTGTATGCTCGGTTGGAACGCTGACCGGCGCCGTCCGGCACACGAGGCGTGCAAGGGTGTGAAGGAAGGTTTGACAGTGGCTGAGGCGATGCCGGAAACCGGAACTGGCCGCGACGACGAGGCCCGCGCCGAGAACGTCTATCAACTGGTGCTCGAAGGCATAGTCACAGGCACGTATGCCCAGGGCATGCGTTTACGAGAACGCGAACTCTCCGAGGTCTACAACGTCTCGCGTATTCCGGTGCGTGAAGCCATCCAACGCCTGGAACAGGACGGTTTTGTCCAGACGTTCCCGCGCCGCGGTGCCGTGGTCCGGCAGCTGACCCTCACCGACGTCAACGAACTGTTCGACATCCGGCTGTGCCTGGAAACGTTCGCCGCCCGGATGGCTGCCACCCGGGTGGCAGAAGGTGCTGACGGCGGCCGGTTGGAGGAGCTGATGCAGGCCTCCACGGCGGCCATCGATGAGGACCGGAGCGAAGACGTCGCCGTGATCAGTGCCGAGCTCCACGCCGAAATCGTCCGTTTGTCCGGAAACCGCCTGCTGATCGAGTCCGTGAAGCCGCTATTCGGCCGGATGCGGTGGATTTTCGGGCTGGCGCACAACCGAAGCAATGAACTCCAACGCGACGAACACACCGAGCTCTGCAACGCCATCTTGAAAGGCCGGCCGGACCTGGCCTACTCCCTGGCGTACTCGCACATCGAGCTGGGCCGCGAACCGGTCCTGTCCGGGCTCGCCGAGACGTTGGAGCCCTGAAGCTCCACTAGTCGTCGGCGTCCGGGTACTCGTCTTCATCCTCGTCGTCGTAGCGGCCGGATTCCTCCACTTCGACCTCAAGGATCTTCAACAACTCAGTGTCCGGATTCAGCATGATGGCGGCTTCGTCACGGCGGTGCTGCAGCACGGTGTCCAGGTAGGACTGCACAGTCTCCGCCAACGGGACGTACCTGTCCTGCTTCTGGCTCATGTACCAGCGGTGCTCCAGGACCTCATGGACCACCTCTGCCGGCTCCAGCTTCCCGGCCAGGTGGCGCGGAATGGAACGCACGATCGGCTCGAAGATCTGGCTCACCCAAATATGGGCGCTGATTTCCTCATCCAGTTCCGGGTTGTTGTCGGCACGGAACTGGTCCATGTCGTTCAACAGCCTGCGGGCTTGGTTCTCCTGGGCGTCCAGGCCCGTGAGACGGAGCAACCGCCGCTGGTGGTGGCCGGCGTCGACCACTTTGGGTTGGAGCTGGATGGTGGAGCCGTCCGCCGTGGTCTTGATGGCGTATTCCTCGACGTCGAAGCCCAGCTCGTTGAGGCGGCGGATGCGCGCACCCACGCGCCAACGCTCGCCGAGCTCAAAGGATTCCTTCTCCGTGAGCTCGGTCCAGAGCCGGCGGTAGCTGTCCATGATCAGCTCGCTGGTGGCTACCGGGTCGACCTTTTCCTCGATCAGCCCACCGTCCAACAGGTCCATCAGTTCACCGGCAATGTTCACCCGGGCTATTTCGAGGTCATATTCACGCTGGCCCATGGAAAGGTCCGGGTAGAGTTCACCCGTTTCTGCGTCCACCAGGTAAGCGGCGAAAGCGCCGGCGTCGCGGCGGAACAGCGTGTTGGACAGTGACACGTCACCCCAATAGAAACCCACCAGGTGCAGGCGCACCAGCAACAGCGCCTGCGCGTCAATGAGGCGGGTCAGCGTGTCCTTCCGCAGCATCTGGGAGAACAACGCGCGGTAGGGCATGGAGAATTTCAGGTGCCGGGTGACCAGTACGGGGTTCAGCGGACGCCCATCCGCGGTGGTGCGGCCGGTGATGACGGCCACGGGTTCCACGCAGGGAACGTCCAGCCGGGCCAGCTTACGGAGCATGTGGTACTCGTGGCGGGCGACGTGTTCTGAGGTTTCCTTGATGGCAATGACCGATCCGCCAAGGTGGGCAAAACGGACGATGTGCCGGGAAATACCGCGGGGCAGGGCGGCGAGGTTCTCGGCTGGCCAGTCCTCCAGGGCGATGTGCCACGGCAGGTCCAGCAGCTCGGGATCGGCTGCCGCAGCAGTGATGTTCAGCGAACCGATCACGCTGGCCGGCGGTGCGGTGTCCTGCGCGCTGGCTGCCTCAGTCCTGGGGAGCTTGCCGATCTGCCCGTAGTCGGTGGGTTCGTCGTGCCACTGGGCTCCGTTTTGCTCGCTCATGCCTCAATTGTTCCGTACTTGGGGTCGCCGGCGGTCATCGCGCCTGAAAAGGGGTACTCCGGCTTCGCCGACCATTCGACGTCGGGCGCTTCCTGGAAGACGACGCCTTGCCGCGTGAGCCGCTCACCCAAGGCGCCGAGCCGACGTCGGAAGTCACCGGCGTTGCGGACTTCCTGGCCGGACCAGGCCACTTCCGCCAGTGAGACCGCCCGTGGGTACAGGAGCCATTGGGCCTGTTTGTTGTTCCGTACCGTCTCAGACCACAGGGGGCCTTCGACGCCGAGGATCTGTTCGTCGTGCAGGCCGCTCTGGGCCGGGTCCCAGTTGTAATACTCGGACCAGGTGAAGGGGCCGCCTTCCACCCACGACAAACCAACAGGACTTTCCGGATCATATTTCTGGTCCAGGTAGGTGTTCGCTGCGGGGGACATGATGACCGGTGTTCCGCTGTTATGGGCCTGTCGCACGGTGGCCTCCAGATCGCCGTGCCAGTACTGGATCACCGCATCTTCCGGAAGCTCGACGGCGGCAAACTCGTTCCAACCCACCACGGCCTTGCCCGTCGCGGCGGCTATCCGGACAAACTGCTGCACCATGGCGACGTAGTCGTCGTGTGCTGTGACGTGGGCTTCGTCTCCGCCGATGTGCAGGTACGGGCCTACTGTGATGTCGGCGAGCTGTCCGAGGACTTCGCGGGCGAACTCGTACGTGGCCGGTAGGTCCGCGCTCATGGTTGACCAGCCAACCTCGGCCGTGGTGCTCATGGGTTTGGCCTCGCCGTCCGGGCTGAGCTGCGGGATGGCGGCGAGGGCGGCGTTGACGTGCCCGGGGAGGTCGATTTCCGGCACCACCAGGACATTGCGGCTGGCGGCGTACGCCTGGATGTCCCGGAAATCCTGCTGCGTGTAGAAGCCCGAGTTGCCGCGCGCGGGCACGGCAGTGGGGACCTCGACGGCGCCCGTGCCGCCCAGCCGGGTGAGGTTCGCGTAGTCCAGCCCGGACGGATTCTCCTTGGGCTCCAGAATTTCGATGCGCCACGCCTGGTCATCGGTTAGGTGCAGGTGCAGTGCATTCAGCTTGAACTGGGTCATGACATCGATCTGCTCCTTCACCTCCTCCACAGTGAAGAAGTTGCGGGCAACATCCAGCATGAGGCCACGGTAGGCGAAACGCGGCGCGTCAACGATTTCGACGGCGGGAATCACCCAGACGCCATCGGCGCCCGACTCCGTACCCTCGATGGATGCGGGGAAAAGCTGCCGCAGTGTCTGCACTCCGTTGAACAGGCCGGCATCAGTGGAGGACGAAAGCCGGATGGCATCGCTGGTGACAGTGAGCGAGTACGCTTCCGGGCCGCCGTCGAACATGTCCACCAGCTCGAGGACGATGTCACCGGGGCGGGCGTCCTCCGTTATGGGCAGCTCGAAACCGGTGCCGCGACGCAGGAGCGAGGCAAGCTGCTCAGCGACGGGCACGGCAGGATCACTGGCCACGATCCGGGCTTTGGGGGAGAGCGTGAAGGCAGGGCTGTCCAGGTGTTCGACGTGCGAGGGGCGGGGGATCAGGGTATCTGTCGTGTTCATGCCGTTCTTCCTGGGAGAAAGGTTAACGCGAGAGCGGCCCGACCGTGAGGGGTCGGGCCGCTATCACAATGCGGAACGTACAGACGCGTCAGCGCCGGTGGGGACTTAGTCGCCCAGGCGGAGGCCGGTCTTGGTGTCGAACAGGTGCACGTGGCCGGACTGCGGACGGACGAAGATGGACTCGCCCTTCATCGGGGGACGGCGGCCGTCGACGCGGGCAACGATGTCGTGGCTCTTGCCATCAAGGATGGTGTGGCCGTAGACGTAAGCGTCGGCGCCGAGTTCTTCAACAACGTCGACCTCAACCTGGAGGCCTTCGCCGTTGCCAACCGTCTCGAGGTCTTCCGGACGCGAGCCAACGGTAACCGTCTGGCCGTGTGCTTCCTGGAGGACATCGCGCGGCACGGGGTAAACCGTTCCGCCGAACTGAACGCCGCCGTCAACAACGGGCAGTTCCAGAAGGTTCATGGCCGGGGAGCCGATGAAGCCTGCTACGAAGACGTTCTGCGGGCGGTCGTACAGGTTGCGCGGGGTGTCAACCTGCTGCAGCAGTCCGTCCTTCAGCACAGCCACGCGGTCACCCATGGTCATGGCCTCGACTTGGTCGTGCGTCACGTAAACCGTGGTGACGCCCAAGCGGCGCGTCAGGGATGCGATCTGCGTACGGGTCTGAACGCGGAGCTTGGCATCAAGGTTGGAAAGCGGCTCATCCATGAGGAAGACCTGGGGGTTACGGACGATTGCGCGGCCCATGGCAACACGCTGGCGCTGACCACCGGAGAGTGCCTTCGGCTTGCGGTCCAGGTACTGCTCGAGGTCGAGGAGCTTGGCGGCTTCGCGGACACGCTCTGCGCGCTCTTCCTTGGAAACGCCAGCGATCTTCAGGGCGAAGCCCATGTTGTCCGCAACGGTCATGTGCGGGTAGAGGGCGTAGTTCTGGAAGACCATTGCGATGTCGCGGTCCTTCGGCGGAACGTCCGTGACGTCGCGGTCGCCAATGAGGATGCGGCCTGCGTTGACGTCCTCAAGGCCTGCGAGCATGCGCAGCGAGGTGGACTTACCGCAACCGGAGGGTCCAACGAGGACCAGGAATTCGCCATCGGCGATGTCGATGTTGAGCTTATCGACGGCGGGCTTATCTGTGCCCGGGTACAGACGCGTAGCGTTATCAAAAGTAACTGTAGCCACAGTTATCAATCCCTTCACCGGCAGGTACGTGCCGGACGATCCGTTGTGAATGGTTCATTTTCTTCAGTTGAACTCCCCGGCCATTGGCCGGGGAGGATCGTGTGACGTCGCACGGTGCTGTGCGTCACATCACATCCAAGAGTATGTCAGACTTTTGGATGAAAGACCTAAATGTTACAAAGGTCACATGTGCTGTTGGTCACCGGTCGGGCGTTCCGACCACGCGGCGACGCTCCCTCAGCAGCGCCTCCAGCAGCTCCGCCATGTGGACTGGAGCCTCCACGCGGTACTGCGCTTGGGTGAAGTCCAAGCCGACTTTGATGCCCACGTCATCACCCATCAGCCGGCCCAGGGCATCCTCATCCGTGACGTCATCCCCGGCGAACAGTATGGCCGTCGCGCCGGTTGCCTGCCGGAGGAACTCCACAGCCTCACCCTTTGAAGCGTGGACTACCGAGGTTTCCAGCACCCGCTTGCCCGTCTTCAAATAGACACCTGCATATTCGCGGAGCACGCGCGTAGCGGCTTCCACAGCGTCCTCGGCAACGTCGTCCTTTGCCATCCTCGTATGGAGGACGACACCGGCAGGCTTGTCTTCGAGCACCGTCCCGGGAGCCGTCTCCACGATTTCCTGGAGCACATCACGAACTGCAGCCAGCGTTGTGCGCTGTTCCTCGTCCAGTTCCAAACCGTGGGAGCCTTCGCCCAGCCAGACCTCTGCCCCGTGGCTCCCAACCAGCAGCGTGGCGGCCGGAGGGGAGGCGACCAGCCGCAAGCTGTCCAATGCCCGGCCTGAGATGAGTGCCGTCGTCGTGCATGGAAGTTCGGCGAGTTCCGCCAAAGCGGCGGCGGACCGCGGGAGCGGCCGGGCGTCCTCTGCGCGGTCCACCAGAGGGGAGAGCGTGCCGTCGAAGTCGAGGGCCACCAAGAGATGCTCGGTGTTGGCGATGCGTCGGATGGCGTCCAGCAGTTCGGGCTTCAAGGACAGTTTCTCAGCTGTCATCGCGGACCACCTTTTCCTCAAGTGCGGCCAGGAACTCGGCCGACCAGTGATCGACGTCGTGATCCAGGATCTGCTTCCGCATCAGTTTCATGCGACGGCGGGCCTCTTTGGGCTCGAGGTTGACCGCGCGGAGGATGGCTGATTTGAGGCCGTCGATGTCGTGCGGATTGATGAGGAATGCCTGCTTGAGCTGGTCGGCGGCGCCGGCGAATTCGCTCAACACCAACGCCCCGTTGTCATCGGCGCGGGCGGTCACATACTCCTTGGCCACCAGGTTCATGCCATCGCGCAGCGCGGTCACCAACATGACGTCGGCGGCCAGGTACAGCGCCACCATCTCCTCCACCGGGTAGCTGTGGTGCAGGTAGCGGACGGCTGTGTTCTGGATTGTGTCATAGGTGCCGTTGATGTGACCGACGGTGCCTTCGATTTCCTCGCGCAGCAGCCTGTACTGTTCCACGCGCTCGCGGCTGGGGCTGGCCACTTGAATGAGCGTGGCGTCCTCGACCTTGATCTGCCCGTCGGCGAGGAGTTCCTCGAAGGCCTTGAGCCGGTGCCCGATTCCCTTGGTGTAGTCGAGCCGGTCGACGCCCAGGAGGATGGTCTTTGGGTTGCCGAGGTCCCGGCGGATCTGCTTGGCACGCTCAATGATGTCCGGATTGCTTGCCAGCTCCCGGATCTGGTCCACGTCGATGGAGATCGGGAAGGCCTGGGCCCGGGCGATGTGGGTGACTTCGCCGTCGGGGCCCTTCACGTGGACCTGCTGCTGCTTGACGCTGGCGCCCAGGAACCGGCGTGCGGAGCGCATGAAGTTGCCGGCATCGCTGGGACGCTGGAAGCCCAGAAGGTCCGCCCCCAGCAGGCCGTCGATGATCTCGCGGCGCCAGGGCAGTTGCGCGAAAATTTCCGGCGGAGGGAACGGGATGTGGTTGAAGAAGCCGATCTTCAGGTCCGGCCGGGCCTGGCGCAGCAGGCGGGGAACCAGTTGGAGCTGGTAGTCCTGGACCCACACAGTGGCACCGTCCGCGGCGTGGCGGATGACGGCGTCGGCGAACTTCTTGTTGACCGTCCGGTAGGAGTCCCACCACGTACGGTGGAACTCCGGCGGGGCGATAACGTCATGGTAAAGCGGCCAGATGGTCGCGTTGGAAAAGCCCTCGTAATACAGTTCAACTTCGTGGCTGCTGAGCTGGACCGGGACCAGGTCCATGCCTTCGTGGCTGAAGGGCCGGACCGTCTCGTCGGGGGCCCCATGCCAACCCACCCACGCGCCGTCGGACTTTGTCATCATGGGGGCCAGGGCCGTGACCAGGCCGCCGGGCGAACGGCGCCAGCCGTCACCGCCGTCGCCGTCGCCGTCACTGCTGCAACGGTCTACGGGCAGCCGGTTGGAAACCACCATGAAATCGAACGTGCTGGCCGTAGGCTTCTTGGTTGGAGAAGCCTTGGGGGCTTGTTCGGTACTGAGTTTTTCGCTTGCCGGTTCCTGCATTAACGCTCCCTGGGGTTGCTGTGACTCAACTCCCAGCCTACTAGTGGAATCTTCACGGGCAGTTGATCGTTCAACAACCGGGCGGGAGGGTGTGCGGTAGAGCTCCAAGTTCGCTCCCGTAAACTGTCCCCGTTGCCCTAGATATTCACTACGACGTCGAGTAACCCGAGGAACTGATGAGCCCCGCAAACGAATCCCGCCTGTCCAAGGCTGAGCGCACCGCCCAGGCACGGGAAAAAGCGCGCGCAATCCGCGAAGAGCAGTTGAAGAAAGAGAAGCGCAACAAGCTTCTGGTCGGCTGGGGCATCGTGGTTGCCATCGTTGTCATCATCGCGGTGGTGGCGTTCGTGGTTGTTGGTAACGTCCAGAACAACGCGCCGATTGCCGACAACGGCCCCACCCCCGCAAACGGGAACGTCCACGGTGGCGTCACTCTGCTGGCCAACAGCGAGGTTGTGAAGTCCGAACCCGCCAGCGTCAACGTGGCCGATGTTCCTGCTCCGCTGGCCAGCAAGCCCGCAACCGTGACTGTTCCCGGTGGCGAGGCTGAGGCCGGAAAGCCGGTCAAGGTGGTCGCCTACATCGACTTCATCTGCCCCGTCTGCAAGCGTTTCGAGACCACATACGGTGACTCGCTGACCAAGCTCCGCAACGATGGAAAAATCTCCCTCGAATACCGCGCTCTTGGCTTCCTGGACCAGCAGTCCACCACCAACTACTCCTCGCGGGCGGCCAACGCTGCGGCCTGCGTGGTGAACTCTTCCCCGGAAAAGTACGCGGACTTCTTCAACCTCCTCTTTGAGCGCCAGCCGGCTGAAGGCAGCGCAGGCATCTCTGACAAGGACCTGAAGGCCATGGCCACCGAGGTAGGTGCGGCAAACATCGACTCCTGCGTCGACAGCAAGCAGTACCGCCCCTGGGTGAAGGTTGCTACGCAGGAAGCCGCAGCGATCGGCGTCACGGGTACGCCTACCGTTTTTGTCGACGGCAAGCAGTGGGACGGCTCCACGGACCTGAACGCTGAAATCCAGACGGCCATCACGGCAAAGGGCTAAGCCTTCCTTGAATTACGACGGCGGCCGGTCACCCCTTGCTGGGTGACCGGCCGCTGTTTGTTTTGAGTCTCGTGGTACCGCCCTGCGTGTGAATTTCGTTGCGGGGGAGGGTGTGGGCTAACCTTGTCTAGCGTTGTTTCGGCGGCGCTGTTGTGTTGTTTCGCCTCCTTAGCTCAGTTGGCCAGAGCACCGCTCTTGTAAAGCGGGGGTCGTCGGTTCGAATCCGACAGGGGGCTCCACGAACCCCTCCATTCCGGCGCTTGCCGGGATGGAGGGGTTTTTCTGCTGCTCTGTAGAACGCGTCCGGTCTTTATCGATGCCTGTTTCTGCGTCCTGCCCGGTCGGCGAAGGCGTCCAGGGCTGCGATGATGTCCGGAGCCACCCAAACCCGGGTGCCGCGGATTTTTCCGGCGGATGCCAAGACGCCCGCGTGTTCCAGCCGTTCCACTGCCCGGTAGGCGGTGGCCATGGAGGCCCCAGTGTGTTCGGCGACCATTTCAGCCGTCAGTGCCGGCTCCTTTGGTACCAGGTCCAGGACTTTACGGACGGATGAGGGTGCACCCGCCAGGCGTTCCCTGTAGCTTGCTTCTACCGCCTCAATGTCTGTCGTCAGTTGCCGGCCGTTGTCGACGGCGCGGACAGCGGACTCGGCAAAGCGCTCCACGATCGGCTGGATGTCCCCTTCGCGGTAGGCGCCCAGTGCGTGGAAGTACAGGCGGGTATCGGTCAGCAATCCCGAGGACACGGGCACGGTGACGTTCTCGGTGACGCCCTTAGCACGCAGCAGGGCGCTGACGATGGCTCGCCCGGTGCGGCCGTTGCCGTCGGCGAATGGGTGGATGGTTTCGAACTGGGCGTGCGCGATCGCCGCTTGGGTCAGGGCCGGGATGTCGTCACGCTGCATGAAGGTCACCAGGTCCTCGACTGCCGGCATCACCCGATCCGGGTGGGGCGGGACGAACTCGGCCGTGTGTGGGGAGTTGCCGCGGATCCAGTTCTGCGCGTCCCGGTACTCACCGGCGATGTTTTCGTCTGAGGCGTTCAGCAGGGCGTGGTGCATGACCGCGATGTTCTGCACTGACAGGTCCTCGGACAGGTCGATCGCAGCCTGCAGGGCCCTGACATTGGAGGCGATCAGTGAGGCGTTTGTGCTGGAGGTGTCACCAAGCTGGGCCAGGGCGATCTTGCGGGCGCCAGCGGTCAGGTTCTCAATCTGGGAGCTGGAGGCGGACTCGCTGCGCAGTAGCAGCGCCGCGAACGGTGTGGTATCCCGGCCCAGCTCAGAGTCGAAGCGGACCATCTCCACTGTCGCCGCTTCTGCCAACGCCTGGGTTCGGGAATCAATGGCCGGATCCAGGCCAGCGATCTCGGGAGCGACTGCGGCCTCATAGGGTCCGCGGGCCAGCAGCCGCTGCCGTCGGGAGGCGCCACGGTTGGGGTCGGTTTCCCACGGATGCTCCTCATAGCCAATTGCCGGCCAGCCCCCGGCGCCGTCGAACAGGGAGACGCTTGGTTCGGCGTGCGGGTTTGCGGCAAACTGTCCGCCGGCAGGGATGCCGTGCGGGTGTCTAGCCTGGGAGTCCATGGTTTCCTTTGAGAAGGTTTAACCCTGATTTTCTCATAGTGAGTGTGAAATGAGAATATCAGCGTCCCTGGTTCTCATGTTGCCGGCGCTCAGTCGAACGTCTACGACCGCTGCGGACCAACGCTTCTGCCTGAACCGGATGATGGGAGGGAACCAACATCCATGGTCCGCTTGAGGGAAACCTACAAAGTGCCCACCAGCCAACTCGGTGAGGATCCTAAACTCCAGCCGGTCGGATAAGCCGCGCAGCCAGGGAGGCTTGCGTTCACGTCGTGCGGGCAATGAACTGCCGGATCCAATCGACTGTTTCGGGGTGGTCCAAATGCAGCCCGTGACCCCCGCCCGCCACCCGAACCAGAACTGACCGTGGAATGTGCCGGCGGAGGAGAAGTGCATTGGGCAATGGCGTGAGCCGGTCATCAGTCCCATGAAGTATCAAAGTGGGTGCCTTGATGGACCCCAGTTCACTCCACGCATCGTGGTCCCGACTCGCCCTGAAATGCCGGGCTTTGGCCCATGCCGAGGCCGGGGAATTGAAGAAAGCATGCGTCGCCTTAGGATTGCGCCGGACCCAGTCGGCGTCGAAGAAGAGCGGTTCAAGCCGGGACATGTCGCCGCCCACCAGCGCTTCGAGGGCGGCTCTTTCGGGTTGGGTTGCCGGATCCGGCCATTTGCCGCCACTGGTGGCGGCGAGGATCAAGGTGCGGACCGTCTCCGGATGATCAATGGCCAACCATTGCCCAACGCGCCCACCCATTGAGTGGCCGTACACATGTGCGTTGTCCGCTCCGGCGGCGGAGAGGACAGCTGCTGCGTCTTCGGCGAGGAGCCGCGTGGTGTACCGATCGGCGTCACCCCGCCCACTCCGTCCAATCCCTCGGTGATCGAAGCGGATGACGCGGTAAAAGCGCGACAAGAGTTCCGCCGTCGGGCCCCAACCATCCATTGCCGTTGCCTGTCCGGCGATGAGGAGCAGTGGCTCGCCTTCGCCCTCGGACGTCCAGGCGAGTCCGGTGCCGTCGGGCGCTTCGGCGAAGTTCACTGTGCCACTTTATCCCTGCTCCCGGATGCTGGGCTGGGCCCCGGTCCTGGGCGCAATTGCAGCAGGCCGGCAACGGTGAGTCCTGCGGTGAGTGCGAGGGCTCCAGCCCACAGGGTGAGGGCCGCGAGGTCGTGAACAGCCATCTGGGGGAGCCGCCGATCCGGGACGGCCACCACGCCGATGAAGGCTCCGAAAAGGCCAAAGTAACTCCCGGTCATGAAGCGTTGGTGGGCTCGGATGTTGCCTTTGCGTACCGACCATAAGCCGACGGTCAGCGTGCAGAAAGTCAGAACCGAGAGAGCATGGAGCCAGTTGAACCCGCCGTCAATGGTCCGGATCCCGAAGGAGGTAAGCACCACGACGTACATTGCCGCAGCCCAGATACGGCCCAGAATCCTGTGCGCCACACTGCCTTTGTTGCGGCGGAGCAGGTTCACGGCGCCGAAGATCAGCGCGTAGCCTGCGGCGATGGCGTGCAATGCAATGAGGAATGTCCACGGCGAAGGCATACGGCCAGCCTAGCCGTCAGCGCGGACCGATCCGCCTCAGCCCGGTTGAAGGCTACGGAGCTTCGTGTCGCGGGGTTAGGGTGGTCCCGTGACCCAACCACGTGACGACGGCCCATTCTTCCACGGCACCAAGGCAGACCTCCGGGAGGGTGACCTCCTGAGGGCGGGCTTCAGGTCCAACTATCGTCCGGAAGTGATTATGAACCACATCTACTTCACTGCGCTGAGGGACGGTGCGGGACTTGCCGCTGAGCTCGCAGCCGGGGACGGTGAGCCGCGGGTCTACGCTGTGGAACCGACCGGACCCT
This sequence comes from Paenarthrobacter sp. UW852, assembly GCF_024608385.1. Lineage (NCBI taxonomy): Bacteria > Bacillati > Actinomycetota > Actinomycetes > Micrococcales > Micrococcaceae > Paenarthrobacter > Paenarthrobacter sp. UW852. Next base: position 630,424 of record NZ_JAMSGY010000002.1, on the reverse strand, counting down.
TCGAGGATGATCCGAACGTGACGGACAAGAAGTTTCCAGGCAACCCCACCCGTTCGTATCGGAGCGCTGCGCCACTCCGCGTGATCGGCGAAGTTACCGACTGGACCAGGCTGGCCCCGGAGGCACTGAATGCTTGGAAGGAACGCCTCGGCGCCATCCTTGTGGACGAACGCGGCGAGATCATCAACTAGTACCAGCGCTTCAGGCCCGGAAGAATCCACCGTGCCGTGTCATGGAGGCGTGGGCCGCGCTGATGAGGTCCGATCGGGCTGCCACGCAGCGGTCCGCGGTCTGCCGGAGGGCCGGAAGCGCGTCGGCAGCGTAGTCGAAGTGGTCTTCCCTGATCATGGATTCGATGGCCCGGCATTGGTGCTCGGTTTCGAGTGCCCCGACCATCGCTGAGCTGATCTTCAGGCTCAGGACAGCGTTGGTGGTCTCTTCCTCGTCTCCCTGTTCCACGGCCCGCGCGATCCGTTCAACGCGGCCGGTAAGCATGGACAGGTACTTGGTGAGGAACCTCAATGCGGGTGCGGGATCGCCGAGGTCATCGGCCAGGCTGCGGAGCCGGTCCAGGTCGAGGCCTTCACGGTTGTTTCGCGGTGCGCTCATCTCCTGGACTTCCTTTCGGGTGTGGACCGGGGACCGGCCTGAAGGGCAAACGGGCCGGCCCCCGGGGCTTGGTGGTGCGGTGGTGGTTACTTGGTGGTTTCGGTGCGTTGGGTGCCGGTGAAGGAGAAGGCGATGGTGGAGGTGGCGCCTTGGAAGGTGTTGTCCGCGGTGGTGGGGAAGGCGGTGGTGACTTTGAGGTTGTCGGTCTTGGTGCTCGTCAGGGAGGTCAGGTTGTTCAGGACCTTGTTCGCGGTGATGACCGGCGCCGAGGCCAGGACGGTGGTTTTGGTGCCGGCGCAGGTGTAGGGGGCGGCGGTGCCGGTCCAGGCAACGGAGCAGTTTTCGATGGTCAGTTGCAGGCCGTTGGTGGTGTCGGTGGTGAGCAGGGATCCGGTGGCGCCGGCGGAGGTGGTGAGGGTGACGTTGTTCAGGTCGGAGTTGCCGGTGTTGGCCAGGGTGACGAGCTTTTCGACTTTGTCCCCGGGCAGCAGGCCCGCGACGGGGACGTTGAGGGTGTTGTTGGCGCCGGTGCCCAGGGCGATGGTGACGGTTCCTGCGGTGACGGCCTGTGAGGCGGAGGTCGAGGAGGTGAACGCGCCGTAGGTTCCCATTCCGGCGACGGCGGCTGCGGTGCCGACCAGTGCGACGGAAGCGAGGATCTTGCCGGAGGTGGTCTTGAGGCTGATGGCCATGGGAATCAGTGTCCTTTCGGTAGGCCACCGTGAGACCGGCCGGCCGTTCTTCGTTCCAGCCTCTCTGGCTGACAAGAACTACTGTGCCGGGCCACCCTCAAGAACCAATCCTGCAAACCCGCAACAGTCCCTCAGGAAAACCTCAAGACTCGCGCCAAACGCAACAGTGCCTCCCCGCAAGGGGGAGGCACCGGCGTCGTTATTCAGTTAAAGCGGTCCTACGGGGTGGGGTTGCCGCCGTTGACGTTCAGCGTTTCGCCCACCACGTAGCTGGATTCAGGCGAGGCGAGGAAGACATACGCCGGAGCGAGCTCAGCGGGTTGGCCGGCGCGGCCCAGGGGAGTCGAATGGCCGAATTCGGGCAGTTCCTCCTTCGGCTGACCGCTGCTGACCTGCAGCGGTGTCCAGATCGGTCCTGGAGCCACCGCGTTCACCCGGATTCCCTTGGGCGCAAGCTGCTGCGCCAGGCCCTTGGTGAAGTTGTTGATGCTTGCCTTGGTGGTGGCGTAATCCACCAGTGTCGGCGAGGGGTTGTACGCCTGGATGGAGGTGGTGTTGATGATGGTTGAGCCTGGCTCCAAGTGCGGGAGTGCGGCCTTGGTCAGCCAGAACATCGCGTACACGTTGGTCTTCAGCGTGTGGTCGAACTGCTCGTCCGTGATGTCGGCGAGGTCCTTCTGGGCCACCTGCTTGCCGGCGTTGTTGACCAGGATGTCCACCCCGCCCAACACAGCGACGGCGGTGTCCACGAGTTCCTGGCAGGTGGTTGAGTCCTTGAGGTCGCCGGGAACCTTGACGGCCTTGCGGCCTGCGGCTTCGATGAGGTTGGCGATCCGGGCCGCGTCTTCTTCCTCCTCGGGCAGGTAGGAAAGGACGACGTCGGCACCCTCGCGTGCGAAGGCGATGGCGGTAGCGGCTCCAATGCCGGAGTCGGCCCCGGTGATGATCGCTTTGCGTCCTTCCAGCCGCCCCGTGCCCCGGTAGCTTTCTTCGCCTAGGTCCGCCTTCGGCGTCAGTTCTGCGTCGAGGCCGGGCTCAGGCTGGTGCTGCTTGGGCGGGGAAATGTGCTCGTAGGCGGTGACCGGGTTTCGGAAGGTGTACTGGTCAGTCATGGTGGTCCTCCTGGTCCTTCATCGTGGAACTCGGACGGAAAAGCTAAGTAGGCTTACGATTTCTACCTTAGGCACGTGGAGGTGTGCGTGCCAAGTCGCAGGCGGATACCCGTGTCTATGCCGCCGAGTGAACGGCGACGGAGGCACGCTCAACAGCCGGGCATTCGATTTTCAAAGCAGCGCCGTCCGGGGCGGCCTCGATGCCCAGCAGCATACGGACGCCGGCCGCCCCGAGCTCGTAGTGGGGCAACGATACGGTGGAGAGCGGCGGGCGAAGGTGTGCTGCGATGACTTCCTGGTTGTCGAACCCCACCACCGCGATGTCGTCCGGGATGGACAGGCCGTTCTCCCGCAGGCCGTCGTACAGGCCCATGGCCATCCGGTCGTTGTAGCAGTAGACGGCGGACACGTCGAGTTCCAAGAGCTCGCCGGTGGCGCCGTAGCCGCCTTCCTGGTCCGGGTAAGCCTCCAGAACCAGTGAAGGGTCGAACGGTATGCCCGCAGCATCCAGCGCTGCACGGTAGCCGGCGAGCCGTCCGTCCTTTGCCGGGGCAGGGGTGGTGGCGTTGATGAAGGCGATCCGGCGGTGGCCTCCGCGGAGGAGGATCTCCGTTGCCGACTGCCCGCCCTGGGCCTCGTCCGGAACCACAGCCCGGGCAGACGGCGAATCCGGCGAAAAGCAGTTGACCAGGACAAAATCGGATTCCCGCAACGTCGACGGAACCTCGGTAGGCCGGTGGAACCAGGTGGAATACAGGATGCCGCGGACCTTGTACTCCAGCATCATGGCAATGGCGTCTTTTTCCAGGTCCACGTTGCCCTCGGTGTTGGCTATCAGGAGCGCGTACCCGTGTTTCCAGGCTTCGTCCTGTGCGCCGTGGATGATCTGGCCGGCGAAGGGGGTGGTAGCAACTCCGTCGGCTACCAGCCCGATGAACTTTGAGGTTCCACTGACCAGGTTCTTGGCCATCGCATTGGGACGGTATCCGAGCTGCCGAATGGCGTCGTTGACGCGCCGGCGCGTTTCGTCCGCGATGCGCGCGTTCTTTTTCTTGTTGATCACCAGGGAAACTGTGGCCGTGGAAACGCCGGCTGCTTCTGCCACTTCGCGGAGGGTCACTGGATGTACGCGGTCCCTTGTGACAGGAACGTCGGGGGTGGCCGCGTTGCCCGGATTTTTCTCCTGCGAAATCATCTGTCCTCCACCAGGAGTATATCCGCCCGTGGATGCCGTCATCCCTTGGTCGCCCCGCTTTCAAGGCCCTGGATCATGGCCTTGTTCAGCACCAGGAAAACCAGGAGCAATGGCGTGATGGTTACGCACACTGCTGCGAAGGTGGCCGTCCAGTCAACCTTGCCCATGGCGCCGATGTAGTTTTGCAGGCCCAACGGGATAGTTTTCAGTTCCTCCGAAAGGACAAACGTGTTGGCGAAAATGAAGTCGTTCCAGATAAAGATGCTGTTGACCAGGACCACTGTGACCACGGTGTTCAATGACAACGGCAGGGTGATGAGACCGAATATCCGGTATGGTCCGGCGCCGTCCAAGGAAGCGGCTTCGTAGGTTTCGCGGGGAATGTATTCGAAGAATGACGAGAACAGGTAAACCGACATCGGGACGGCAAATCCGGCCAGCGGGATAATCATCGACTGATAGGTGTCCAGCAGGTTCACGGTTGAGTAATCGATGAAGAGCGGGACAAGTGCGATTTGGACGGGAACAATAATCCCGACCAGGAACAGGCCGCGAACGAACCGGCTGAAACGGAAGCCCAGAACCTGGATGGCGTAGGCGGCCATCATTCCGAACAAGACAATGAGCAGGTTGGCGCCCATGGTCACGATGAAGCTGTTGAGGATATTCCGGCCCAGGTCTCCCGTTTCGAAGGCGCGGGCGTAGTTCTCCCAGGTGAGGGAACCGGGAAGTGCGAACGGGTCTCCCGTGGCGAAGTCCTGTTCGGTGCGAAGGCTGGTGAGGAACAGCCATGCCAGAGGGTAGACCTGGACAATCACGATGAGCATGATCAGGACCCGCGAGAGGGTCCGGTAGAGGCTGGGCTTGCGGCGCCGCGGCTTGTAAACGGGTGCCGGTGGTGGGGCGGTGCGGTTAGTGGCCGGGGCTGTCTGGGCGATCATGAGTCTGCCTTCCGCTTGAGCATGAACAGGATGAGGCCGACGGCGACGAGGCACTCGATCACGATGAACACGGAGATGGTGCTTGCGTACCCGAAATCGGTACTGGTGAATGCTGTCTTGTACATATACGTAGTCAGCAGCTCGGACGATTGACCCGGGCCTCCGTTGGTCATCAGGTAGGGGATGTCGAACCCGCGCAGGCCATAGGTGGTGGCCATGATGGTTGTGGTGATCCATACCGGGCGGATGTACGGGAACCGGATCTTGGTGAAAAGCGTCCATTTGGAGGCGCCGTCAAGGACCGCGGCTTCTTCGAGCTCCTTGGGTACGGCGATGAGGGCCGCGTAGATGATGAGCATGTAAAGTCCCGTGAAGCGCCAGCCTTCGGGCGCGGACACTGCTGCCAGGACGGTGTTCACATCAGAGAGCCACGCCCGCTCCAAGGACCCCAGGCCTACCCAGTGCAACAACTGGTTCAGCAGGCCCACGGGGTCGATCGAGTAGATGCGCACGAAAAGGAACGCAATGGCTACGGTCGAGATGACGGCGGGCAGCAAGTAGAGGGTCTTGATGAGTTCCCGACCGCGACGCAGGGAGGTCAGCAGGCTGGCGACCACCAGGGCGCCGCCGAGTTGCAGGACCAGGCAGATGACCAGGTAAAGCAGGGCATTGAAGAATGAGCGCCAGAAAATGTCATCGGCAGTGAGCATCCTGACGTAATTCGCCAGTCCGACGAACTCCATGTCGCTGATGCCGTTCCACGAGAAGAAGCTCAGGAACAACGACTGGAGGATCGGGAAAAGCACGGCTGCGCAATAGAGCAGGAGGGGCGGGAGCAGGAATACCAGGACTGATGTCCTTGACCTGTTGGGAAGCATGGTGGGCCTTTCGGTGCGGGGGCTTTTGCAGCCCCCCGCATGTGTGTCTACTTGAAGAACTTGGGCGCGTTCTGCTTGATGGCGTCGTCCATCGTTTGCGTGAACTGTTCAGGGGTGATGTTTCCCTGCACAAGGAGGACGAGTTCCTGCTGCAACCTGCCGTTGGTGGTTGGGTCCAGTTGGGTGTCCCACGGCATGGCCTGCTTGCTCCCGAGGCCGTTCGCAGCGTCGAGGGCCTTCTTGTACAGCGGCGTGGCGTTCGCCGGCACCGCGGTTTGGACGGTGGTGGTGGGGGACAGGGCGCCGGTTGCGGCGTATTCCGCCGGATACTTCCCCAGGGCGAACTTCAGGAAGTCGCTGACCAGCGGATCGTAGGTCTTGGAGTTCACGGCCATGCCGATTCCCGAGGGTGAGACGTACTCGTTCGCGGCCGTTACCGCTCCTTCTGTGGTGGGGAGGGTGAAGAAGTCGATGTCGTTCCGCACGGCAGGGTTCAGTTTGTCGGTGGCAAGGCTGGGGAGTTCCCAGGTTCCGATGTTGTACATGGCTGCTTGGCCGGAGGTGAACTGGTTCTGGGCGTCCGAATAGCCTTGGGCCGAGAATCCGTCCTGGAAGCAGTTGGCCTTGCCAAGTTCGGCCAGCCACCCTACCGTCTTTTTCCCGGCCGGGTCGGCGAATGAGGCCTCGCCCTTCTTCAGTTTCTGCACGAACTCCGGCCCGGCTTCACGGAACGGCTGGTAGGCGACGTAGCGTTCCAACGGCCACTGGTCCTGTCCGTCCAGAGCAATGGGGGTGATGCCGGCCTTCCTCAACGCCGTGCACATGGCAGGGATGTCATCGAGGGACTTCGGAACGGAAACGCCGGCCTTTTGCAGCAGCGCCTTGTTGTACCACATGAACTCGAGCTCGAACTGGAACGGAATCATGTACAGGGAGCCATCGTCGAAGCGCTGGTAGTCCAGGGCCCCGGGGCGGTAGTCGTCGTAGACCCCCAAGGATTTGAGCAGTTTGTCGGCGTCAACCATCTTGCCCTGCTTGGCCAGCTGCTGGGCGAAGGGGGTGGCGTCCGTGTCGAACAGTTCAGGGAGCTTGTTCGCGGCGGCCAACGTTTCGAGCTTTTGGATGTAAGAGGGGCGGTCCGGGGTGGTGATGAGGTTCAGCGCGAAGCCAGGGTGGTCCTTGGCGTAGTCATCGGCGAGCTTCTTCATGATGTTGATGACGGCGCCGTCGGCGGGCCGGGACAGCAGCCAGGAAATTTCGCGGGGCTTGATCTCGCCGGCAGGACTCACGTCAGTTGGGTTGCCCGCGGTGCCGCCGCCACCACACGCCGTCAGCGCCAGCGCGCAGGCAGCCGCAACGGCTGCGGCTCGGAAAAGTTTCTTCATGGGGACAATCTCCCTTGATTGGTCGGAATGATGGGTTGGGGTTATTCAGTTGTCGGTGCGTTGGCGTATCTCAAGTTCGGCCACGGTGACCGCGCCTTCGCCGGCGAAGACGCCGATCCGTCCGGTGGGGCGGTCGTAGATCCTTGCGCTCAGCGCCACTTGGCGGTCGACGACGGCGACGCACGTGTCGCCGTCGACCATCACCTCGAGCGTGTGCTTGCCTGCGGCGAGGTGGCAGGGGCGTTCCAAGGCGATGTCGAAGGGCACATCGCCCGACACCTGCCACTGGGCATCGCCGGTCACTTCACGGGGCCAACGATCGAGGACCAGTCGGCCTCGTTTGGGTTCGAGGCGCAGCACGTAGGACTGGTCGCCGTCGTGGCTTGACCGGAGCAGCAGCCCGCATTCGGTGGTGTTGGGCGCTATGTCGAACACGGCCTTCGCGTAGAACTGGCTGGGCAGTTCCTCGTTCGAGACCATGGCGGAGTAGTTGTCCGGCACGTCCAGGGTGGCCGGCATTGGAACGGGCAGCGTTACCGGCACGTCCTCCCAGAAGCTCTCCACGAGTTCGTCGGCAAAACCGAACCCGAGCGTCCCGTCCGGGTTCTGGCGGGCTTCCAGGACGGACATGGTGCCCGCCCACTGCCACGCACCGTCGTCGGCGTTGCCTTCCTTGCTGGCTATCCAGCCGAAGAAGAATCGCCGATCGTCGCGGGCGGCGCTCTTCGAAGCGTAGAAGGCGCGGCCGTCGATGCTGTCCAGCTCGGGTACCGACCATGGACCGGTGGGACTTTTGGCCATGCGGTACCTGGTGGTGAACGATTCGGAGAACTCGGAGTACACCATGTACCACCAGTCGCCCCACTGGAAAACGTCCGGGCACTCGTGGGTGATGTAGCGGCGCGGGTCCCAGAACGGATCCGCATAATCCCAGGTCATCAAATCCCGGGAGACGCACTGGGCGATGACACCCCGGCGGCGTTCGGGGCCCTTGGAGTGCCGGGCTGCGATGAGCATGCGCCAGAGTCCGCTTTCCTGATCGTAAAAGACGAAGGGGTCGCGCCAGTCGCCGGTCTCGTACCCCTCCGGTGCGCCGAAGGTGAGCTCCGGGTGCTTGGTCCAGCTCCGCATCCCGTCAGTACTGGTGGCGTGCATGACCAGTTGGAGGGGAGCGCCGTCAGGGCCCAGGTTTCGCGGATTTTGGCCGGTGTAGAACAGATGGTGGGTGCCGTCACCGTCGACTGTCACGCTGCCTGTGTAGGCATTGAAGTCCGGTTCGTCCTCGGTTCCGTGCGGCAGGGCGACACCGTGGTTTTCGAACTGGGTGAGGTCTTTGGTGGTGACCAGGTTCCATGCCGTTCCGGGCTTGGGGTGGGAGCGTTCTTCATGAAGGTAGAAGAGCCAGAACTCCCCGTCCTTCTCGAAGGGGATGAGGTCCCCAACCCATCCGTCGGCGGGCTGGAAGAAGACTGAGCGTTTCATCTGCGCTGATGTCCATTCTGCTAAAGCGTTTGATCACCATGAAGGTAGCGCAGGTCACATCCATTGATCAAGCGTTTTAGCAAAATATTCTTCCGGTGCTAAAACGCTTGACCGTTGCCTCGGGAAGCCACTATGGTCCTAGCTACCGATGACAAACCGCGCTCCCTCGACGCCGAGCGGGCTGACCTGGTCACCGTCATCGAAACATGTTCTCCAGCCCTATGACGGCGTAGCTTTTGCGCGCCCGGCCACACCCTGGCCGGCCCCTTTGTCACGCCCTCATGCCACTGAATGCTTGAGAGGAACCACTTCATGACGCTCGAATTTTCACGCCGAACAGTCCTGCAAGGGACGGGAGCGGGCGCTTTGGCGCTGCTCATGGGAGGCGTCGCCGCCGGAACAGCCCAAGCGGCGCCCTCCCTCAGGGCGGTTTACCACATGACACCGCCGTCTGGTTGGCTGTGTGATCCCCAACGGCCGGTCCACACCAACGGCGCCTACCAGCTCTATTACCTGCACTCCAGCATCAACAACGGCCAGGGCGGATGGGACCACGCGACCACCAATGATGGCGTCTCGTTCACCCACCACGGTGTGGTGATGCCGCTCCAACCCGATTTTCCTGTGTGGTCAGGATCGGCGGTGGTGGATACAGCGAACACGGCGGGCTATGGCGCGGGGGCGGTGATCGCCCTCGCGACCAAGCCCACGGACGGGATCCGCAAGTACCAGGAGCAATACCTCTATTGGTCCACGGACGGCGGCTTTACCTTCACAGCGCTGCCGGACCCGGTGATTGTGAACACCGACGGTCGCGCCGCCACGACGCCCGCGGAGGTCGAAAATGCCGAGTGGTTCCGTGACCCGAAGATCCACTGGGACACCGCACGGAACGAATGGGTGTGTGTCATCGGGCGGGCACGCTACGCAGCCTTCTACACCTCATCCAACCTGCGCGACTGGCAGTGGACCTCCAACTTCGACTACCCCAACCACGCGCTCGGCGGGATCGAATGCCCCGATCTGTACGAGATGACCGCCGACGACGGCACCCGGCATTGGATCTTCGGGGCGAGCATGGATGCATACAGCATTGGCCTGCCCATGACCTACGCCTACTGGACCGGTTCCTGGAACGGCACGGAGTTCACAGCCGATAACCTGACGCCCCAGTGGCTCGACTGGGGGTGGGATTGGTACGCCGCGGTGACGTGGCCGGCCGTGGAAGCGCCCGAAACAAAGCGGCTCGCCGTCGCCTGGATGAACAACTGGAAGTACGCTGCCCGGGACGTCCCCACGGACGCAACGGATGGCTACAACGGGCAGAACTCGATAGTCCGGGAGCTTCGGCTGGAGCGCCAGTCCGGTGGCTGGTACAGCCTGTTGAGCGCCCCCATCGCCGCTCTCGAGTCCTACGCGACAGCCACCGTTCAGCTTCCTGATCGCACGGTGAACGGAAGCGCAGTGCTTCCGTGGTCCGGGCGCGCGTATGAGTTGGAGCTCGACATTTCCTGGGATGCCGCAGCGAATGTTGGGGTGTCCGTGGGGCGTTCCGCCGACGGTTCGCGGCACACCAATATTGGCAAATACGGTGGAGATCTCTACGTGGACCGTGCGCCGTCAGACCAGGGCGGATACGCGTTGACGCCTTACACGCGTGCTGCCGCGCCCATTGACGCCGGCGCGCGGTCAGTGCACCTGCGGATTTTTGTCGACACCCAAAGCGTGGAGGTCTTCGTCAATTCCGGGCACACAGTGGTGTCGCAGCAGGTGCATTTCGCTGAAGGTGACACCGGCATTTCGCTCTACGCCGACGGTGGCCCAGCCACCTTCACCGGAATAACCATCCGCGAGTTCGGAACTCCCATCTAGCGGAGCGGCGGGGCGAGGGTTGCGTCGTTATCCACAAACGCAAGGACGCGGACGACGGCGGCCCTCGCCTCGCGCTAGGCTGGTTACCTCGGCTGATGCAAGTGGCCGCAGGAACCACCTATGCGGAGCTTTCCTCTTAATGTCCGATGACCTTGCCCTCGCCGCCCTTGCGGCGTCTTCCTTTTCCCTCCCAACTTTGCGCGACGGCCAACTGGCCGGCATGAGTGCCCTGGTCGAGGGCCGTGATGTCCTGGCCGTCATGCCAACCGGGTACGGCAAGTCCGCCACCTACCAGGTGGCGGCCCAGTACCTTCACAACAAAACGGGACGACCCGCCGTCGTGATTTCTCCCCTCATTGCCTTGCAGGAGGACCAGCTCGACGGCCTGGCCGAGGACCTGGGGGAGGGCGCCGCGGTCGCGGTCAACTCGTCCCACAGTGATGCCGACGTGGAGGCCGCATGGGAGGCAGCGGGTTCAGGCCGTGCCACATTCCTTTTCCTCGCGCCGGAGCAACTGGCCAAGCAGGAGACGGTGGACCGGATCGCCGCGATGGACGTCACCATGTTCGTCGTTGACGAGGCGCATTGTGTTTCATCCTGGGGTCACGACTTCCGGCCCGACTACCTGGACCTGGGAAATGTCCGCAAACGCTTGGGCAACCCGCCAGTGCTGGCATTGACCGCCACGGCCTCCCCGCCGGTGCGCGACGAGATCGTGGAGCGCCTGGGCATGACCGACCCACTGGTCCTGGTCCGCGGTTTCGACCGCCCCAACATCAGCCTCAACGTCGTCCGCCACCAGGAAGACAAAGGCAAACGTAAGGCCGTGGTGGAACAGGTCGCCGCATTGGCCAAGACCGACGGTTTGGGGCTGCTTTACGCCGCAACACGCAAGGACACGGAGAAGTACAGCAGCAAGCTAGCCGAGGCCGGGCTCCGTGCAGAGGCCTATCACGCGGGCAGGAATGCCTCCGAACGCGAACGCATCCACCAGCAATTCCTGGATGACGAACTGGACGTTGTGGTGGCCACGACAGCGTTCGGTATGGGCATCGACAAGGCAAACGTGAGGTTCGTCGTGCACGCGGACATCCCGGAGTCCCTGGATGCCTATTATCAGGAAATCGGACGTGCTGGCAGGGACGGGGAGCCCGCCTCAGCCATCCTCCATTACCGGGAGGAGGACTTGGGGCTGCGGAAGTTCTTCGGCACCCATTCGCCGGACCCCGAGGCTCTTCTCACGGTGTTAACCGTGGTGAAGAACGCCAAGTCGCCAGCTCCCAAGAGCGCCATTGCAGAGCTCACCGGCTTCCCGCCGCGGCAAGTCACCGCGCTGGTAAGCCAGCTCGAGGAAGCCAGTGCCGTTACCCCCGGAAAACGTGGCGTCCGGCTCACGTCCAAAGCCAAGCTGCCCGCTTTGGTGGAGCGGGCGGTCGAGCTGGCCGAAGCCCGGCAGCGCGTAGACCAATCCCGGCTCACCATGATGCGTGCCTACGCTGAAACGGACGGTTGCAGGCGCCAGTTCCTCCTGGGGTACTTCGGCGAGGACATGCCCCAGCCGTGCGGCAATTGCGATACGTGCACCGAGGCGGCGGACCCTTCCGAAGCTCCGACTGGTACGGACCCTGTGCCCGCAGCATCTGATGAGCCGTTTCCGCTTCAATCAACGGTGATCCACAAGGAGTGGGGGCAGGGCCTGGTGATGCGCCACGAGGATGACGTCATCACAGTCCTGTTCGAGCAGGAGGGTTACAAGACCCTGTCCCGCACTGCGGTAGTGGAGCACGAGCTGCTGAAACCGGCGTAGTTTGGCTGGGGTGTCAGGTGTTCAGCTCCAGCATGAGGGCAGGGAGTTGGTCGCTGAGCTCGCGGGCCAGGAAGCCCAAGGGACCGAGCTTGCTGGCCAGGCGATCGGCCGCGGCCGCGTGGAGGTGAGTGCCCCAGCACGCAGCCTGGGCGTCGCTGGTTCCGCGGGCCCGCAACCCGGTAATGGCACCGGCAAGGACGTCCCCGCTGCCCGATGTCCCCAAGCCGCCGTAGCCTGTGGTGATTTTCCATAGTCCTGCCGTGTCCGCGTCCGGGGTGGATGGCCCGGCAATGTAGCCCTGGCAGCTGACCACGGCGTCAAAGCGTTGGGCGATCTCCACAATGGCCCCTTCCAGAGTGTCCACGTCCCGGCCCAGCAGGATCCCGGCTTCCGTGGGGTTGGGTGTGAGGATCAGCCGGCCACGCCACGGCCCGATGTGGTCTTCCAGCTTGGTCAGCGCCCCCAGCGCATAAGCGTCAAGAACGACGGCGGGGCCGCCGTCGCCGTCCGGGTCACCGCTTTGTTCCTCCCGCTCCAGCAGCGCCCTAAGCATCGTCTCAGCCAGGTCGAGATCGTCCAGGCCAGGACCGATCAGGACCGCGTCCGAACCGTCCAGATAGGAAGATATCCGGTCCAGGCCTTTACCGGTTAAGGATCCGTCATCCGTTTCCGGCAGGCCCAGGGCCCCGCACTCCGGGAAAGCAACGCCCAGCTGCGCGGCCACGGATTCAGCGACCGCCAACGATATTTTTCCTGCACCCGCGCGAAGGGCGGCTGTGCCGGCAAGCAGAGCCGCGCCCGGGGTGGCACGTGCCCCACCTATGACCAGCACTGCTCCCCGTGAATACTTGCTGTCGCCCGGTGCCGGCAATGGCCAGTCACGCAGCAGGGAGGGGGTTACCAGAGTGGGCTCTTTGTGGTCATTGTGGGTGGACACTGGCGTCTCCGGAGTGCTCTGTGACCGTCACGCCTTGCTCGGCCAGGTGGTCGGCCACGTTAAAGCTTTCCAATTCCCAACGGCCCGCACCACTGGGACGGACATAGCGTGTGATCGAGGCATTGAGTACCGATGTACTCGCCGCAAGGTCCAGGATTTCGTCCTCGGACATGCCCTCCAAGACGTAGCGGATCAGCAGGATCACGGCGTCATGGCAGACCAACATCACCCGGTGGCCTGCCGCGAGGGTGTTGAGTTCGTCCAGGACCGAGCGCAGCCGCAGGGCAACGTCCGCCCACGATTCGCCGCCCGGCGGCCGGTAGTACAGCTTGCCGAGCCAGAGCCGCCGCTCGGCCTCATCCGGGTACCTGCTCTCCACTCCGCGACGTGTCAGCCTGTCCAGGATTCCCAGTTCACGGTCACGCAGGCGCTCGTCCGTGAGCACTTTCACGGGCCAACCCGCCGTTTCGACCGCGATTTCCGCTGTTTGCCGGGCGCGTGCATAAGGGGAGGACACTACGGCATCGGGCCGCAGCTCCTCTGCGATCCTGGCCAAGGCCGTTCCCAGGGCTTTGGCCTGCTCTTGCCCGGTCCCGGACAGGTTCACATCGGGATCCCTCGCAGGCACATCGATGATTTCCGCTCCGGACAGGTGCGCCTCGGTTGCGGCCACGTTGCCTTCGCTCTCACCGTGCCTTATCAGCAGCAACTCGACAGCCCCGGCCTCCTGCACAGCGTCTGTCAGTCCGTCCTCTTTCACTAAAGATCACCTTTCCGCGTGCTTTGCCGAATTCAGAACCCTACCCACTGCGTACCCACCGGACCAGAGACTAAACGTGAGGTGTCCGCAGTCGACCCCTGTCGCATGGGCCTCCTGTGAAGTAAGTTGCTCGCATGGAGGACTCATACCAAGTCATTGTGGTCGGTGCCGGATTCGCAGGCGTTGCAGCAGCCAAGGAACTTGGCCGAAAGGGCATTCGCGTCCTGCTCATCGATTCGAACAACTACCACCAGTTCCAGCCGCTCCTTTACCAGCTGGCGACCTCGCAAATCGGAGTCTCGGCCATTGCCCGGCCCCTCCGCTCGGTCTTCCGACGCTTCAAGTCCGTCCGGGTCCTGACAGCAAAGGTGGAATCCGTGGATGCGGCAGAGCGGTCCGTCACCACAGCGGAGGGCCGAACCCTGCGCGCAGAGGTCCTGGTCATCGCCGTCGGAGCCGTCCCCAACTTCTTCAATACTCCCGGCGCGGAGGAGTTCGCGTATCCCTTGTACTCAGTCACCGATGCCACCCGACTCGGTACAGGCCTCACCCGGTTACTGGACCAGGCCGACAGGAGCCCTGACGGATCCGTGGACGTTGTAGTGGTGGGCGGTGGCCCTACCGGGGTAGAGACCGCCGGGGCCATGGCAGAGAACGTCAAATACGTTGTCAGCAAGTACTTCTCGCCAGGCCTTGCTGCGCGGTGCAAAGTGCATTTGGTGGACATGGTTCCGAGTGTCCTGAACATGTTCTCCACCAAATCCCAAAGCTACGCCACGGAACACCTGACCAAGATCGGGGTCCAGTTGCACATGGGCGTCGGGGTCACTGAAGTTCGCAAGGATGGTGTGACGTTGGCGGACGGCAGCACCGTGCCTGCACAGATTGTTGTGTGGGCCGGCGGCCTGAAAGCCGGGGACCTGATCGCCAACTCCGGCCTCACCCAGGGGAGGGGAGGGCGCATCGATGTTAATCCCGACCTGACCGCGCCCGACGTTGACGGGGTCTATGTCCTGGGGGATGCCGCCAACATCACCGATTCCACCGGAGCCAAGCTGCCCCAATTGGGATCCGTCGCCCAACAAGCGGGCAAGTGGGCGGCCAACAACATCGTCGCTGACCTGCAGGGAGGCACGCGAAAGCCCTTCAGTTACTTCGACAAGGGGTACATGGCGATGGTGGGCCGCGGCGCGGCCGTGGCCGAGCTCGGACGCAAACGCCACCAGTTGCAGGGGCCTTTCGCTTTCCTGTCCTGGCTGCTGGTGCACCTCGCCCTGCTGTCCGGACTCCAGCAGAAGGCGCGTGCGTTGTTCTCCTGGCTCAACGGCTACCTGCTGCACAGCCCCGCGCAGGTTGTGGTGAGCGGACCGGTCGAGAAGGACCCACCGGAGCAAGCTCCACCCGGGACTGCCTGAACACCTGAGTGCACCGCTGGGCGCCGAACTGGGAAGATAGCAGGAGGACACCCAAACAAGGAGCATCATGTCACTCAAAGAACGCTTGAAGGCCGACGTCGTGGACCACATGAAGGCCGGCAACAAGGTCGCGCTTACCACCGTGCGCAACGTCCTGGGCGAAATCACCACCCGCGAGAAGTCCGGCAAAACGCCGGTGGAGCTCGACGACGCCCAGGTCACCTCGCTGCTGCAGAAGGAAGCTGCCAAGCGCCGCGACACCGCCCGCATCTACACGGAGGCCGGCGAAACCGACCGTGCCGCTTCAGAGGTGGCTGAAGCAGAGATCATCGAGGCCTACCTGCCCAAGGCCCTCACCCGTGAAGAGGTGGAAACAATCGTCGATGAGGCCATTGCTGACCTGAAAGCGGACGGCCAGGAGCTTTCCATGCGGTCCATCGGAGCCGTGATGAAGCCCGTTACCGCCAAGGTGGCAGGACGCTTCGACGGAAAAACCGTTAGCGAAATCGTGCGCGGGCGTTTGGGCTAAAACGGCTGGGCTGGAGCGGTATCACACCGCGTACGCGGTGAAGGCGGCAACATGCGTCGCTTCAGGCGTCGAACTCCTGCAACTCTGCCGTCATCTCGCCGCCAGCATCTCCGGTGTTGACAGTGCCTTTGGGCTCAATGAGGAGGGCGGAGACTTCGGCGTCAGCCTTGGGGCAGTGCTCTACGCCGCGGGGAACGACGAAAACATCGTTAGGGCCAAGAACCACGTCGCGGTCGCGCAGCTGGATTGTCAGCTCGCCGGAGAGCACCATGAACAACTCGTCAGTGTCGGGGTGCGTGTGCCAAACGAATTCGCCTTGGAGTTTCACCAGCTTGATGTCGTAATCGTTGATGCTGGTCAGCCTGTGCGGCTGCCAATGGTCGGAGATCGAGGCGAGGGCATTAGTCACGTTGTGCACGTCAGTCATTTGCCCAATGTAGCAGCGGAAAGCGAGCGTCAGCCCGCCCCAAGCAGCCGCCGCAAAGTCTCAGCGTTCCGCACGGCGTTACCACCGCCGTCGTTGTTGAAGTAGGCGTAAACGTCCTTGCCGGCGTTGCTCCACTCGCGGATCCGGTCGGCCCACCACCGGAGGTCGTCATCGGAGTACGAGCCACCGTAGAGATGCTGGTGGTCCGGGCCGTGCAGCCGCAGATAGACGAACGGCGCGGTGGCCCGGAGAATGCAGGGGAGGTTGGCTCCGCTCATGATGCAGTACGCGGCCTCGTGCCGTTCCAGGAGGGCATACACCTCGGGGTGGTCCCAGCTGTCGTGCCGGAATTCGACGGCGACGCGGATCCAGTGGGGCAGGGCAGCCAGGAAGTAGTCGAGCCGGGCGTCGTCACGGGCGAAACCGGGCGGGAGTTGGACCAGCAGCACGGCCCTCTTGTCGCCCAGTTCGTGCCAGCAGCGCACGATCCGCTCCACCCAGACTTCCGGGCTGTACAGCTTCTTGGCATGCGTGAGGCCTCGAGGGGCCTTGACCGACATGGCAAAACCGGGAGGCAGCCGGTTCCGCCAGCTGGCAAACGAGGTGTCGCGGGGCCAACGGTAGAAGCTGGCATTCAGTTCCACGGTGTTGAAACGCGCCACGTAGTGAGCTAACCGCTTGGCGGTCGGAAGGCCGGGCGGATAGAGAACGTTCTCCCAGTGGTCATAACTCCAGCCAGATGTCCCAATGTGGATACCCATGCTGGAAATGTACCCGCGTCGGATGCCTGCTAACGCGAGCCGCTACTGCTTCGCTGCGGTACTGGCCATGAGGGCCCGGAGGTCCTCTGCGACTTTGGCGACCTCACGTTGGCGGGCGCTGCGGATCGGCTTTGATCCGTGGACTGCCGGACGCTCCGCGCGGCTGGAGTTGTGCGATGGGCGGCGAATTTGGGGGTCCCGAACGGGCTGCACGTCAACAGCGACGGCGCCCTGGAAGGGATCGTGAAAGAGCGGGAAGTTCATGATCCCTGATCCTGACACAACGACAGAACCGCCGAAATGGACAGTTGCATATCGTCCCATGTGGGCGCTGTGCAGATGTCCATGCAGGCCTACCCCCACAGCGCCTTCTTGAGCAGTGCCCTGAGCTGCAGGTTTTCGTCCTCGCTCAGCCCTTCAAGTTGCGTCTGCTCGCACACTTCAAGTGCCGCCCGGGCCTTGTTGTGGATCCGGCGGCCCTCAGCGGTTGAAACGATGATCTTGGCGCGCCTGTCCTGCTTGCCCTGGGCCCGTTTGACCAGGCCGCGGTGTTCCAGGTCGTCAACCAGGCTGACTACCTGGCTGGGATCCAGGCTGAGGAAATCGGCCAGCTCGCGCTGGGTGGGTTCGAGTCCGCTGCAGGCGAGTGTCAGCACGGAAAACGACCGTTCCCGAAGTCCATAATCCGCCAGCGCCTTGTTGTTCAGGAGGGAGCCGGTGGCGTGGAGCTTGGCCAGCAGCAGGCCCACATCGTTGCCGATTTTGGCGGCGGCCAGGCGCGGGGTTTCCACTTCGGTGCTTTGCGGTCCCATGACAACTCCAATAGTAATGAAAAACAATCGTTGACTTTTTCAATGATCCGTATTCTCATTGATCATGACAAGGATCTCACGCCGCAGTGGGATCGGCCCCACCGGCTCCGGCCGGTTACTGCATGCGAAGGAGCACGCCATGAGCTTGAACGGCAAGGTTGCAATCGTCACCGGGAGCGGACAGGGTCTTGGACTCGCTTACGCGAGGGAGCTCGCCCGCCAGGGAGCCGCCGTCGTGATTAATGACCTGAACCAGGAAACCGCTGCTGCCGCAGTCGCGCAGATTGAGGCCGACGGCGGCCGGGCCACCGCCGTCGTGGTCCCCGTGGGAACCACAGACGCCGCCAAAGCGCTGGTGGCGGGCGCAGTCGATACGTTCGGGCGGTTGGACATCCTGGTCACCAACGCCGGCATCCTGCGGGACAAGAGCCTGCTGAAGATGACCGACGAGGATTTCGACCTGGTCATCAACGTGCACCTGAAAGGCACCTTCACCTGCGTCCGTGAAGCGTTTGCGTACTTTAAGGAAAACAACATCGCGGGCCGTATCATCACCATCGGATCGCCCACGGGCCAGCGCGGCAACTTCGGACAGACCAACTACGCCGCCGCCAAGGCCGGAATCGTAGGCATGGTCCGGACCTGGGCGTTGGAGATGAAGAGGGCCGGCGTGACGGTCAATTCCGTGATCCCGGTGGCCGCCACCGCGATGACCAAGACAGTCCCGTACTTCCAGAAGGCCGTGGAAGCGGACGAGCGTGGCGAGGCCATGCCGTCCTTCTTCCGCCACGACCTCGGTTTCGGAACGGCCGACGACGTCGCCGGGCTGATTGCCTTCCTCGCCTCCGACGAAGCTTCCGGGATTACCGGCCAGGCGATCGGCGCCGGCGGTGACCGGCTGCAGGTCTGGACCCACCCGACCGCCGCCAGCACCGAATACCGCGAAGGCGGCTGGAGCTACGACGCACTGCAGGAGAGCGCCGGCACGCTCTTCGGCCAGGAAAATCTGCAAAGCTACGGCGAGGAATTCCTGCCGCTGCCCGAGGAACTGCAGCCCGAACCGGCCAAGGCTGAGGCCCGCTGATCATGGCCACCCGTTACGAACCGGGCATCGACGCGGCTGCCTTGGATGCGATCGACATGCACGTCCACCTTGAAGTGGACAGCTGCGGCCACGGCTCACTCCCTGATGCGCTCACGGAGGCCTCGGCAAAGTACTTCAAGGCCGAGGACCGGACGCCGTCGCTGGACAGGATCGCCGAGGTTTACCGCGAACTGAACATGGCCGCCGTCGTCTTTACTGTTGACGCGCGCACCCAGCTCAAGCACGAACCCAACAGCATCCCGGAACTGATCGAGGGCGCGGCGCGGAACAACGACGTGCTGATTCCCTTCGGCAGCGTGGACCCGCGGACGGGCGAGGACGCCATCGCCGGGGCCAAGCACCAGGCCGTTGAGCTCGGTGCCCGTGGCTTCAAGTTCCACCCGTCCTTGCAGGGTTTCGATCCGTCCAACGAGCAGTTCTACCCGCTCTGGGAGACCCTCCAGGAACTGGGCCTGCCCTGTATTTTCCATACGGGCCAAAACGGCATGGGGGCCGGTCTGCCCGGGGGATACGGCATCAAGCTGGCGTACTCGAACCCGTTGTTGCTCGATGCTGTCGCCGCCGACTTCCCGGGCCTGCAGATCATCATGGCCCACCCGTCGGTGCCGTGGCAGGACGAGGCCAACTCGATCGCGACACACAAGTCCAACGTGTTCATCGATCTGTCGGGGTGGTCCCCGAAGTACTTCCCGGAGTCCTTGGTTCGGCTCTCCAACTCGGTGCTGCAGGACAAGGTGCTGTTCGGCACGGACTTCCCCCTGATCACTCCGCAGAAGTGGCTAGGTGCGTTCGCGGACCTGCCGTTGAAGGACGAGGTCCGGCCGAAAATCCTCAAGGACAACGCTGTGCGGTTGCTCGGGCTCGGTGGTTGAGATGTCCACCACCGCATTGGAACAACGGCTCTACGTAGTGGGGGACTGGTACGACGCCGAAGCGCTCCTCGCTACTGAAGAGCGGGAGGTGTTGGCCCGGCTTCGCGGCTTCCTGGACGCCGAGGCCAAGCCGCTCCTGGCCGAGTACTGGGAGCGGGGGGAGTTCCCGCAGCAATTGGCCCAACCGCTGATCGACCTTGACCTGATGGAACCCTTCGACGCTCCGGCCCGGGGCATCTACCAGGGGTTCCGGATCTTCGAACTCGCACGGACCGATGCTTCCCTGGCCACCTGGTACACCGCGCAGGCCGGGTTGTTCCGGACGGCGATCCGGGTGGGCGCGTCGGAGGAACAACAGAAACAGTGGATGCCGCAGGTTGTGGATTTTTCACTCAAGGGTGTCTTCTCGTTGACGGAACCGGAACACGGCTCGGACATTGCCGGCGGACTGGCCACCACCGCCCGGTTTGAAGAAGATTCCGACGGCGGAACATGGGTTCTGGACGGTGCCAAACGTTGGATTGGGGGCGCCTCAACTGCGGATGTGCTGTGTGTGTTCGCCCGGGATGTCGCCGATGGACAGGTCAAGGCCTTCCTCGTGGACCGAACCGCCGCCGGCGTCAGCCTGGAGAAGATCACGGGCAAGACGTCCCTGCGGATGATGCAGAATGCGCACATTACCCTGGACGGTGTCCGCGTCCCGGAAGCCATGCGCCTTCGCAACGTGAACTCCTTCAAGGACGTTGCGGCGATGCTGCGCGCCATGCGCTCGGACGTTGCCTGGATCGCCACCGGGATACAGGCCGGAGCGTTCGAAGCCGCACTGGCGTACGTCAAGGAACGCCAACAGTTCGGCCGGTCGATCGGTTCCTTCCAACTGGTGCAGGAGAAGCTGGCCCGAATGCTCGGCAACCTCACTGCGAGCTTGTCGCTCGTGGTGCGTCTAACCGAACAGCAGAGCGCAGGGATCGTGCGGGACCAGGACTCGGCGCTCGCCAAAATGCAGACCAGCCTTCTGATGCGCGAAACCGTCGCCCTGGCCCGCGAAGTGGTGGGCGGCAACGGCATTACGCTCGCCGCCGACGTCGCGCGTTTCCACGCCGACGCAGAAGCTGTCTATTCCTACGAGGGCACCCACGAAATCAACGCCCTCATCATAGGCCGCGCCCTCACGGGCGAGAGTGCCTTCACCCGCTGAATCTCTTCAAACAACAACACAGGAGGCAAAGATGCCCAATCTCGTCGTCGATTTCGACACCCTGCTCACCATGTCCGGCAAGGACCTCGGCACCACTGATTACCGTGAAATCACCCAGCAGCAGATCAACCTCTTCGCCGACGCCACGGACGACCAGCAATGGATCCACACCGACCCCGAACGCGCCAAGGACGGCCCCTTCGGTGCCCCGATCGCGCATGGTTTCCTCACGCTTTCCCTGATCATCCCGTTCTGGGGAGAGCTGTTCGACGTGGACGGGGTCACCACCAAGGTCAATTACGGCCTGGACAAAGTCCGCTTCACCTCACCGGTCAAGGTGGGCTCCAAAGTCCGCATGAACGGCACCATCGCCGAAGTCAGCGAAGTCAAGGGCGGCGCCCAGATCAAGGTCAACGCCACCATCGAAATCGAAGGCCAGGAACGCCCCGCCGTCGTAGCTGAATTCCTCGCACGCTTCTACAAATAAACCCTCCACCAGCAATATCCCTCCTCTCCCAAGGAACAGCCATGTCAGGACACACTGCGCTCGCAACATCGAGCACGGCCGCAAAGCGCAAAGAAGCACGCACGGTCATCTTGTCCAGCTATCTGGGCAGCACCATCGAGTTCTACGACTTCCTGCTGTACGCAACAGCCGCGGCCGTTGCCTTCCCCAAAGTCTTCTTTGCCGGCACGGACGAATGGGTTGGCGTGGTCGCCGCTTACGCCACCTTCGCCGCCGGCTATGTCGCCCGGCCATTGGGTGGCATCATCTTTGGCCACTTCGGCGACCGCATCGGGCGAAAAGGGATGCTCATCGTCTCGATGGCCATGATGGGCATTGCCTCCACGCTGATCGGGCTGATCCCGGGAGCGAACGTCATTGGTCCTTGGGGTGCCGTGCTCCTTGTGGTCCTGCGCGTCTGCCAGGGCATCGCCGTCGGGGGTGAATGGGGCGGCGCCGCGCTGATGGCGCTGGAACATTCAGACCCCAAGCGGCGAGGGTTCGCTGCGTCGTTCGTCAACGCCGGTGCACCGACGGGTGCCGTGCTGGGAACGGTGGTTATGGGCATCTTCTCCGCCCTTCCGCAGGATGCTTTCCTTGCCTGGGGGTGGCGTGTGCCGTTCCTGCTGTCGTTCGTGCTCCTGATTGTCGGTATGTTCGTGCGGCTCCGGGTCTCCGAAAGCCCCATCTTCGCTGAAGCGGTGGCCAAGGAAAGCGCACAAGGAACCAAGCGCAAGATCCCGCTACTGGAAGTGCTGCGGCGTCCCAAGGCCCTGATCATGATCATGTTCGCCGGTGCCGCCGGGTTCGGACTACAGGTAGTGCTGCCCACATTCTCCGTCACCTACGCGGTCTCCAAGGGCGCACCCCAGCAGGGCGTGCTCTATGCCTTCGCGGGAGCCTCGGCCATTTCCATTCTGTTCGTCCTCCTGGGCGGAAGATTGTCCGACCGTTTCGGACGGCGTCCAGTGATGGTCACAGGGTTGGC
The DNA here is from genome assembly GCF_024608385.1 of Paenarthrobacter sp. UW852. Lineage (NCBI taxonomy): Bacteria > Bacillati > Actinomycetota > Actinomycetes > Micrococcales > Micrococcaceae > Paenarthrobacter > Paenarthrobacter sp. UW852. The sequence goes on along the minus strand of NZ_JAMSGY010000002.1, from coordinate 608,142 downwards.
TTTGTTCATCCTGTACCTGTTCCCCATGTTCGGGATGCTCAGCTCGGGCAACATCGCCATGATCTTCCTGGCCTTCACGGTTGCCCTGATCCTGCATTCCTCCCTTTACGGGCCGCTGGCCGCGTTCGTGTCCGAGCAGTTCGGCACCACCAACCGCTACACCGGTGCCGCGGTGGGCTACCAGTTGGCCACCCTGATCGGTGCCGGCTTCACCCCGGGCATCGTGGCTGGCCTCTACAAGGACGCGGGGCAGAGCATCGTCCCCGTGGTGGTGTTCCTCTCGGCAATGTCCTTGGTGTCGATTGTCTTCATCCTGCTCACGCGGGAGTCTAAGAACAACGACCTTTCATCGGTCAGTTAGGAGTACGGACCATGGACAACAACGGAGTTGGATCCTGGCTGCACCGCCGCCGTGCCAAGTCCGGGGGCAAAGCGGCCCTCGTCTCGGGCAGCCAGGTCCTGGGCTACGACGAACTCTCCACCCGCACCGATCGCCTGGCAAATGCACTGGTCGCCAGGGGTGTGACCAAGGGGGACCGGGTGGCTTATCTCGGGGAAAACCACCCCTCCTTTGTGGAGACCTTCTTTGCCTGCGGGCTGGTCGGGGCCATCTTCGTGCCGCTCAACACCCGGCTCGCTGCCCCGGAACTGCAGTTCCAACTGCAAGACTCCGGCGCGCGGCTCCTGGTCAACGCTTCCGCTTTGGAAGTCGTAGCGTCCGCGTCCGTGACAGACACAGTGGTAACGCACCGTCTTGTGGTGGCGCCCGACGACGGCCCTGACAGTTCCGCTGACGAGCTGCCATCCGGCGTCGAGCACTATGGTGAGGTGATTGCGGCCTCGGCCGCCGTTGCCCTGGACGAACCGGTGACCCTGGACGACGGCGCCATGATCCTTTACACCTCCGGCACCACGGGCAAGCCAAAAGGTGCGCTGTTGACGCACGGCAACATCACCTGGAACTGCATCAACACCGTGGTGGACATGGACCTGAACCGCAACGACGTGGCCCTCATGATCTCGCCCCTGTTCCACGTGGCCTCCTTGGACATGGGCTTGCTGCCGATGCTGCTCAAGGGCGCCACCGTGGTTCTTGAAGCGAAATTCGACGCCGGGCGGGTACTGGAACTGGTGTCCGAGCACAAAGTCACCACGCTCAACGGTGTCCCCACCACGTTCCAGATGCTCTGCGACCATCCGGAATGGTCGACGGCGGACCTCAGCTCCCTGGACAAGCTCACCTGCGGCGGTTCTGCCGTTCCGCAGCGTGTTCTGGACGCGTATGAGGAGCGCGGCATCGGCTTCACCAGTTGCTATGGCATGACCGAAACCGCGCCCGGGGCAACCATGCTGCCGGTGTCCCGGTCGAAGGAGAAAGCCGGATCCGCCGGGTTGCCGCATTTCTTCACGGATGTGCGGATTGCCGACCCACTGGGCGGTGTTGCTGCTCTCGGCGCTGTCGGCGAAATCCAGATTTCCGGCCCCAACGTCATCAAGGAGTACTGGAACAGGCCCGAGGCCACCGCAGACAGTTACGCGGACTCTTCCTGGTTCCGTTCGGGCGACATGGGCCACCAGGACGAAGAGGGCTTCTTGTTCGTCTCGGACCGCCTCAAGGACATGATCATTTCCGGAGGCGAGAACATCTACCCGGCGGAGGTGGAAGCTGCCATAGCGGAGCTGCCTGAGGTGGGGAGCGTGGCCGTGATCGGTGTTGCCGACGAAAAGTGGGGCGAAGTGCCCCGGGCCATCGTTACCCTGCGTGAGGGGAGGACCTTGACGGAGGATCAACTGCGGGCGCATCTGGAAGGGCGCCTGGCCCGGTACAAGATCCCCAAGTCCGTGGTTTTCGTCGAGGAGATGCCGCGGACTGCCAGCGGGAAAATCCGCAAGATGGACCTGCGGAAACAGTTCGCTCAATAGGCGTTCCCCACCCCTGGACGCTCTCTCACGTCCCGCCCGTCTGAACCGAACGCTCTCTCACGTCCCGCCCGTTTGATCCGAACGCTCTCTCACGTCCCACGGTTTGTGAGTGAGGGTTTGGGGGGTTGGGGGTGGTTGGTGAGTGAGGGTTTGGGGGTTGGGGGTGGTTTGTGAGTGAGGGTTTGGGGGATGGGGGTGGTTTGTGAGTGAGGGTTTGGGGGGAAATAATCCGTCAACAGGCTAAATCCGGGTTAACTTTGTCCATCAAACTGCCTTATTGGCTCCCGGGGCATTACGATAAGGCACGACTCATCACCTGAGCGCCTCAAACCTACCCGGGGGAAATACTAATGAGCTCTTACCCGCAGCAACCTCAGCAGACCCAGCCCTACGCCGCCCAAGGCGGCGAGCCGCCACTGTGGGCTCCCTACTACGGCGCCCCGATCGGCGCAGCAGTCAACCGTTTCTTCAAGAAGTACACCGCCTTCAACGGCCGCGCCAGCCGCAGTGAATACTGGTGGGTCGCCCTGGTCCTGGGCGTCGTCGGTTTCGTCTTGCAGCTCCTCACCGGCATCCTTGGAGCCGCAGGCGCAACCGTTAGCTCCAACGGCACCTCCGTTCCGGGGCCGGGCGCGGTCATCGGCCTCATCCTGATTGTCGTTTTCTACCTGGCTGTCCTGATTCCGTCCATCGCGCTGCTGGTGCGCCGTCTCCACGACGGCAACTTCAGCGGCTGGCTCGTCCTGCTCGGCCTGATCCCGGGCCTTGGCGGCCTGGCACTGCTCATCTTTGCGCTCCTGCCGTCCAACCCGGCCGGCCAGCGTTTCGACCAGCCGACTGCCTAGTCAGCGACCAGCCGACTGCCTAGTCAGCCGAGCACCAAGCAGTACGCTCCAATGAAAGGGGCGGCACCCGGTGTGCCGCCCCTTTTGCGTGCCCGCCTCCAAGTTCCGATACGCCGGACATGACATGCTGTGACTGACACGGACCGACCCCAACGACGAGGAGTGCCATGTCCACGCGAAACATCAAACGCGCCGCAGTGGTTGGCGGCGGAATCATCGGCATCGCTGTGGCCAGGGAACTGACCAACACCCTCGACGACGTCCAGGTCACCGTGTATGAGAAGGAAGACCACCTGGCAGCCCACCAGACCGGGCACAACTCCGGGGTGGTCCATGCAGGCCTCTATTACGAACCCGGTGGGTTGAAGGCACGGTTGTGCCGCCGTGGGGTGGAGCTGCTCCAGGAATTCTGCGCAGCCAAGAGCCTTCCCTACGAGGCCTGCGGCAAGCTGGTCATTGCCCAGACGCCGGAGGAGTCCAAACGCCTGGACAACATCTTCGCCCGCGCCACGGCCAACGGGGTGCCCGGAGCGCGGCTGCTGCGCGGTGACCAGATACCCGAGGTGGAGCCAAACGCCGTCGGGCTTTCTGCTTTGCACTCGCCTGAAACGGCGATTGTCGACTACGCAGCCATCACCCGGGCGCTCGCCGACGACGTCCGCGCAGCGGGCGGGACCATCCGCCTTGGGACCGAGGTCACGTCGCTGGAACAGCAGGGGAGCGGCGTTGCGGTGTCCACGAAGGACGGTGACGAACATTACGACCTTGTGGTTACGTGTGCCGGCCTCCAATCCGATCGCCTCGCCAAGTCAACCGGAGAGCCCCCAAGCCCGCGGATCGTGCCCTTTTTCGGGCAATACTTCCTTCTCGGGGGCGAAGCCCGGGAGAAGGTGCGTGGCCTGATTTATCCGGTGCCGGACCCGAGGCATCCTTTCCTGGGCGTGCACCTGACCAAACGCGTTGACGGCGAAATGATGCTGGGTCCCAATGCATTTATCTCCTTTGGTCGTGAATCCTACGCGTGGAAAAACGTGAATGTCCGGGACGTCCTGGATTACGCACTCTTTCCGGGCTTCTGGAATTTCGCCTGGCATAACGTGCCGTCTGCTGCCCGGGAATTCCAGACCGTCATCAGCAGGAAGAAGTTCATCCGTGAGGCAATGCGCTTCGTGCCCTCGCTCGAGGGGGCCAGCGTCCTGCCTGGTACGCGCGGAGTGCGTGCCCAGGCCATGAACGGTGACGGCTCGCTGGTGGACGACTTTGTCATTGCACGACGCCGGGACACGGTGATGGTGCGCAACGCGCCTTCCCCGGGCGCGACGTCGTCGATGGCCATCGCGGAGTACATCGTGGAGCAGGCCCTGGCAGAGTGACCACGGGAGGCGCCAGACAGTTAACAAGCCCGTGACGTACCTGAAACCGCTCCGGACCACACGGTGGATAGCGTGGCGGCATGATCGCATCGACTCTTGGAAGCTGGGCTGCCACCGCGCTCGCCAAGCTGGGCTCCGTCATTGAAGCCGCCTACGTGATGGACTGCGCCGGGCCCGAGTCGGGGAGCCCCGGATCCGACGCCGCGGATTTGACGTGGTTGCCGGCACTCAGCGGGGTGACCGTTGCCGGTTCGCAGGCCATTCAATCCCACGCGTCCAAGCCCGGTATCTAGCCTTTGGGGGCGTCGGAAAGCCAAGGACTGTTGCGTTGGGCACACTTTTCGTAATTTGCGGGTAGCATGCCCTAAACTGCATCACTGAGGTGCCGGAATGGGCACTATGCAGCAACGAAAGCGAACACCCAATGGCTACTGATTACGACGCCCCGCGCAAGACAGAAGAAGAGTCTCCCGCTGAATCGCTTGAGGCCCTCCAGGCATCCCGTGGCGGCGGTGCCCAGACCGCTGTGATCGACGTTGAGGACATCGACACAGCCGAAGGCATTGACCTTCCCGGGGCTGACCTTTCGGGTGAAGAGCTGACCGTCATTGTGGTCCCTGAGCAGTCCGACGAATTCACCTGTGGATCCTGTTTCCTGGTCCGTCACCGCTCGCAGGTGGCTTTGGAAAAGAACGGCCTGAAGTACTGCAAGGACTGCGAAGGCTAGATAACGCCGAGGTCTCGTTACCTTCGATCACGAACCAAGGTACGGAGACCCCGTTTCCGGCCTGAAAACACGGCCCGCGGGACCTTGTCATGACCCGCCCGTAACCAATCGGCGCACCCTTTAACGGTTGCGTGCCGAAGCGGCCACAACCCGCCCCTAGCCCCTCCCACCCTCCTAATGTTGAAGTATCAACGTAGCCTGAAGGGGGCACAAAAAATGAGGAAATTGGGAGCGGGTTTGGCGGCCGTCATGGCCATTGCCGGACTCGGTCTGGTGGCGCCGGGACCAGCCTCGGCCGCCACGTATTGCGGCATCTCGTGGGGTTCACTGGCCAAGGCCGATCCCGATATGAGCGCCGCCAACGTCACAGGCGTCCGCACCGGCCAACAGCCGTGCTTCGATCGCCTGGTGATCGATATGGCCGGGAAGGTTGCCGGCTACTCCGTGCAGTATGTTCCGGTGGTGACCCAGGACCCGACCGGCTTCCCCATCCCGGTGCTGGGGGACGCGGACCTGCAGGTGGTTGTGACGGCGCCGTCGTACAACCAGGCCGGCCAGCCCACCTATGAACCCGCGGCCAAGGCGGAACTATCCAACGTTTCGGGATACCAGACGTTCCGGCAGGTGGTTTTCGCCGGCAGCTTCGAAGGAATCACGAGCATTGGGCTGGGGGTCCGTGCGCGGCTTCCGTTCAGGGTTCTCACCTTGGACGGGCCCGACGGCGGGTCCCGGCTGGTAGTGGATGTCGCCCACCACTGGTGATCGGTCGGCCCTTGGCCCTCCATAACGTGGGAAAGCGGCCAGTTCGCGGGAAACTTCCCTGCGAGCTGGCCGCTTTCCCACGCACTCGGCGTAACGCGAGCCGTGCGGACCGGCTACTCCGGAACTACCAGTGCCGGGGTGTCCTTGCGGATGGTCTCGCCACGGAAGAACCCGGGACGCATGCGGGCCTGAACAAGCATGACCACGCCACCGAGGGCCAGGATTCCGATGCCAAGCACGAACACGAGCCCCACACCGAAGATTTCCGAGCCGCTGCCGAAATCCGGATCCCAGCTGTCCACTGCGGTCTGGATGAACACCACGAAGAGTCCCAGGCCACCGAGCAGCGGGCAGACGAGCCGGAAGAAGAAGTTCCGGGCGTTGGAGAACACGCTGTTGCGGAAGTACCAAGCACAGGCGATGGCCGTGAGCCCGTAGTAGAAGCAGATCATCAGGCCCAGAGCCAGGATGGTGTCGTTGAGGACGTTCTCGCTGATCACGTGCATCACCGCGTAGAACCCGGCGGACAGGACGCCCGCAGCGACAGTGGCGAAGCCCGGCGTCGAGAACTTCTTGCTCATGTGGCTGAAACGCTCCGGGAGTGCACCATAGTGCGCCATGGCCAGCAGGCTGCGGGACGGCGACGTAAACGTGGACTGCAAGGAAGCCGCGGACGACGACAGCACCGCGAGGGACATGAGGATCGCGAACGGACCCATGACCGGAGAAGCCAGCGCGGTGAAGACGTTGGCGTGGTTCTCGGCGTTGTTCAGGCCAATTCCTGCATCTCCTACACCGGCGAACATCATGGTGGCGATGGTGACCAGCAGGTAGATGCCAAGGACGATGACAGCGGTGAGCGTGCCTGCCAGTCCGGCAGTCTTCTTGCCGTTGGCGGTTTCCTCGTTGACCGTGAGGCAGACATCCCAGCCCCAGTACACGAAGATCGACAACGAGATGCCTGCAGCGATTTGGCCGAAGGTTTCCACCTTGGTCACGTCGAACCAGTCCCAGCTGAAGGGGATCGCGGTCTCGGAGGTGGACCAGTTGGCAAACGCCATGGCCACGAACAGGCCCAGGACCAGCAGTTGGAAACCGACCAGGCCGTACTGAACGATTTTGGTGGTGTGCAGGCCGCGGTAGCTGATCCAGACGGCCAGTGCCACGAAGACGAAGCAGGTTGCAACGTTCAGGAGTTTGTTGGAGGCCAGGTCCGCAAGCTCGGGTGAGCCGGTGGCCTGGGCCAGGAAGAGGTAGAAGAAGTCCACGGCGACGCCCGCCAGGTTGGACAGGACGATGATGTTCGCTGCGAGCAGGCCCCAGCCGCCCATCCAGCCAACCCATGGGCCGAAGGCCTTGGTGACCCAGGTGAAGGTGGTGCCGCTGTCCGGGGAGTCAGCGTTGAGCTCCCGGTATGCGAGCGAGACCAGGATCATGGGAATGAACCCGATCAGGAAAATAACGGGCAACTGGAGCCCGACTTGGTTGACGGTGGGTCCGAGCGCACCCGTGAGGGTATACGCCGGGGCGATGGTTGAAATGCCAAGAACGACGACGGCGAGGAGCCCCAACTGCCCCGTCTTCAGTCCCTTGCCGCTGATGTTGTGCGACTCTGCAGCATCGACGCTGCTGCGGCGGATTGTCTGGCTCATATTGGGCCCTTTCTAGATGGCCGAAGGTTGCTGCGTGGTGCTGGCCAGGGAAGTGGGGCATTCGAGGCGGGAAAGTTCAATCATGGTGGCATGTACTCCGGTGAGACGACAGTCACTAAATGAATAGCGTTCATTTAGTATGGCCTGTGTCACGCTCCGGCGCAAGGCCCAAATGAATCCCATTCATATGTGACTTCGCCGACCCGGCTGTCCGGGTTAGCCGCCGAGGGTTGGCAGAGTCAGGATCTCCGCACCGTCGGCGGTGATGGCGATAGTGTGCTCGCTGTGTGCCGTGCGGCAGCCGGTGACGCTGCGCAGGGTCCAGCCGTCGGCGTCCGTGACGAGCTGTGCCGTGTCGGCCATGACCCATGGTTCAAGTGCAAGCAGCAGGCCGGGCCGCAGTTTGTATCCTCGCCCGGGGCGGCCCATGTTGGGTACGTGCGGGTCCTGGTGCATGGTTGATCCGATGCCGTGTCCGCCAAATTCGACATTGATGGGGTACCCGGCGTCGCTGAGTACTGAGCCGATGGCGTAGGAGAGGTCCCCGATCTGGGCCCCCGGGCGCGCCGCGGCAATCCCCGCACGAAGCGCCCGCTCGGTGGCTTCGATCATCGCCACGCTTTCGGCGGGCCTCGAGTCGCCCACGATAAAGCTGATCGCGGAGTCTGCTGCGATACCCCGCAGGGAAACCGCGAGGTCGAGGGTGAGCAGGTCGCCGTCGGCCAGGGTGTAGTCGTGGGGCTTTCCGTGGAGGACGGCGTCATTGACCCCGGTGCAGATGTAGTGCCCAAACGGCCCCCGGCCAAAGGAGGGTGCGTAGTCGACGTAGCAGGACTGCGCCCCCGCTTCGAGGATCATTTCCTTGGTCCACTGGTTGATGTCCAGGAGGTTGGTTCCCACTGTGCATCGGCCCTTGAGGGTGTGCAGGATATTGGCGACGAGGGCGCCGGAGTCCTGTGCTCGGAGCAGTTCGGTGGGGGTCAGGATCTCGATCATGGAGGGCCTTTCGCGGGATTACCAATAACTATCCCGGCCATATTATCCCGGTATTAGAATTGGATCCATGGTCAGGTTGCCCCTCACACCCGCAGAGGCCGAGCGCGGACAGCGTCTCGGCGCCCTTTTGCGTCGCGCCAGGGGAGGGAGGTCCATGCTTGAAACTGCCTTGGATGCAGGGGTTTCCCCTGAAACCCTCAGGAAGATCGAATCCGGAAGGGTAGCAACCCCCGCGTTCCCCACCGTGGCCGCGATCGCTGAGGTCCTTGGCTTGTCACTGGATGAAGTGTGGGCCGAGATCAACCAGCCCGAACCGGGGACCGTCCGGCGTGGCGAACGTGAAAGGCTCGCGTCCTAGCCCTGGCGCTGCGGGCGTGCCCGCACGTGCATCCGCTCGCCCTGCTGACCGAAGAGCGTGAGCAGCTCAACCGGGTCCTTGGTGGCGCTCGCGAACCAATGTGGCGTCCGCGTATCGAATTCGGCCACCTCGCCGGGCTTCAGCACAAAGTCGTTCCCGCCCAGGACCAGTCGCAGCCGGCCGTTGAGGATGTACATCCAGTCGTAGCCCTCGTGTGACTGCGGTTCCGGAGTTTCCTTGCCGGTGGCGCCGCGGAGCACCATTTTGAAGGCCTGGATGCCGCCGGGCCGTCGGGTCAGGGGAAGAGCGGTTCCCCAGGGGTGGACGTGTGGCTTGAGGTGGATGCGGGGATCGCCCGTTTCCGGAGCGTCGATGAGCTCCTCCAGCGGGATCTGATGGAGGCGCGCCAAGGGCAGGAGCAACTCCAGTGTGGGTTTCCGCTGCCCCGCCTCCAGCCTGGAGAGGGTGCTAACGGAGATGCCCGTGGCTTCCGAAGCTTCCGCGAGGGTCACGTTACGCTGCGTCCGCATTGCCCTCAGGCGCGGACCAACGGCGTCGAGCATGGAGCTGAAGTCTGTAGCCATGGGATCAGTTTGCCATACCGGCAAATTACTTTGCTGTTTCACGATGATGTGTCAAACCATGGAAGAAGCGGCGCAGGGCCGCTCCGATGACGTGGAGGCACAGTGGAATCAGGAAACAGCCGGATGGCCGGACAGTACGACGTAGTGGTTGTTGGTGGTGGCGCAGCTGGGTTAAGTGCGGCTGTGAGTTTGGGCCGCGCCCTTCGCTCCGTTCTGGTGATCGACGCCGGCGAGCCCAGGAACGCGCCGGCGGCCGGCGTACACAGCTTCCTCTCGCGGGATGGAATCAGCCCCACCGAGCTACTCAGCCTGGGGCGGGATGAGGCAATCCACTACGGGGCCGACGTCGTGGACGGGGAAGCCGTAGCGGCGCGCCTGACCGGGGAACAGCGTACGACGGCGGAACCGGGCACCGCAGCCCAGCCCGCCTTTGAGGTGGAACTGGCGGACGGCAGTACCGTGGCCGCCCGCCGCTTGCTGGTCACCACCGGCGTGGTGGATATCCTGCCCGATGTCGAAGGAATCCGTGAGCGCTGGGGCAAGGACGTCCTGCACTGCCCGTACTGCCATGGATGGGAAGTCAGGAACAAGGCAATCGGCATCCTGGGATCCGTCCCCATGGCTTTGCACCAGACACTGCTGTTCCGCCAGTGGAGCCCTTCCATCACGCTCTTCCTCAACGACCTGGTGGAGCCAACTGAGGAGCAGTGGGAACAACTCGCGGCCCGTTCCATCACTGTGGTTGAGGGCAAAGTCCGTTCCCTTGACGTTTCCGATGATGCGTTGGCCGGCGTGGTCCTGGAATCCGGAAAGGTGGTTCCCGTGGACGCCCTCGTGGCCGGACCGCGGGTGGAGGCACGCTCCGCCGTCCTTGAGTCCTTGGGTATCTCCACGGTGGAGCACCCGATGGGGGTGGGCCGCCTCGTCGAAGTGAGCCAGCCCGGTGGAGCTACCTCTGTCCCCGGGGTGTGGGCGGCCGGAAACGTTACCGACCTCACCGGCCAAGTGATGGCTTCCGCGGCTTCGGGCTCCATGGCTGCGGCTGCCATCAACGCGGATCTGATGCTCGAAGAGACCGCACTGGCCGTGGAAGCTGCCCGGTTGGCTGTCCGAATGTGAGCAAAAGGGTCGACGCAGGGACCAAGAGCGAGGAACATTGAAGGACAGCCGTTGAAGGAGGTTGGGTATGTGCTACGCGTACTATGACGACTTCGAGCGGCGCACGAAGAAGGACTCCGCGCGCAAGCCCGAGACGCACACGTCTGAGCCAGTGAAGGAAACGGAAGCGCCCGCAGAAAGCCGTCCGCGGACGGAAGGAACACTGTGGACTTTCCTGGCCCGCCGTCGCAGGGAATTCGAGGTTTCCGAACCGAAGATCGACCGCATCCGCGAGAAAGTCTAGGCGCCGTCCTGGACTGACCCGAAGAACCGATCCACTGAAAGGCGCTGCTCCGGCAGCGCCTTTCCGCTGCGCGTGACCGGCGCTGCGCGTGACCCGCCGTAAACCCGCCGGGACGCGAACCTTCCTAGCGTGCCAGCTCTGCCCGGAGCGGATACACGGCGCCGTCCAGGATCACTTGGAGGCACGTGCCCTCCGCGTTGACCAGGAGTGGTGCCATCAGGTTCACGGTGGTCTTCTCCGACGCCGGGTTGACCACCACCAGGACCGTAGCGTTGGCAACACTGGCAAGACCCAGCGCGCCCAGCGATGCCGCCGGAATGGCTGGCTGGTAGTCCGGAACATACACGGAGGCGTCAGCTACGAACATCCGGGCGCGCGGCTCAGCCACTTCCAGGGCGTAGAGTCCTTCTGCTCCGGCGATGCCGCGCAGCGAGAACCCCTCAGCCGATTCCAGCCCGGGCATGGGGGAGGCAAAAGTCAGCGTGTCGAACGCCAGTGCCGTGCTCATCGGAGGAAGTCCATCAGCGTCGGCTGGAGCACCTTGGCCGAGACGGCAAGTGCCACCTGGTAGTTGGTTTCCTGCAATTTCAAATCCATGACCGCCTTTCCCAAGTCCATGTCTTCCACACGGGACCTTTGAGTTTCAAGCGTAGCCTTCATCCCCTCCAGCGAGTCCTGGGCCTGCCCGAGCCGCGTTTGCCGCATGCCAACATCGGAGCGGCCGTCGATCACGGCCTTGATGCGGTCGCCGAGCGCGGCCAGCCGGGCATTGGGGTCCGCACCCGAACGGATATCGGCGACGACGTCACTTACCAGGGCGAAAACAGAGCCGGCGCCATCGCCGAAGATCGCTCCGCCGTCGGAATCCACGCGCACAGTCCGGGCGGCGTCAACGCGACGTTCCACGGACCCGCCGCCCGTGCCCACGAACGTTGGCGGAGTGGTGTTGGTAAACGCACCCACGGTGTCCGAGTTACCGGCGAACACGTTGCGGCCCAAGTACTGCGTGTTGGCCTGGGTCAGGAGGTCCTTGCCCAGGCCTTCGATCTCGACAGCGATGGCCTCCTTGGCGCTGCTGTTGAGGGTGCCGTTGGAGGCTTGGATGACGAGGTCCCGGACGCGGTTGAGGATGTTGGTGGACTGCCCTAAAGCGGTATCGGCAGCCGCGAGCCAGCCATTGCCGTCGCTGATGTTGGAGCCGTATTGTGTGGCCGCACTGAGCTGGGCGCGCATGGCGATGGCTTGGGCGGCACCGGCGGGGTCGTCGGATGGGCGGCTGATGTTCTTCAGCGTCTGGGCCCGTTCCTGCAACTCTGCAAGCCGGGATTGGGAGGTCTGGAGATTCCGCTGCGCGGAAGCTGACATCATCTGGTTGGTGACGCGATTGAGCATGGCTTACCTTCCCACCAATCCGGTGCGGTTGATCAGGACATCCAGGGCTTCGTCGATTGCGGTCATGACTCGCGCCGCGGCCTGGTAGGCGTGTTGGCTCGCGAGGAGTGCGACGTTCTCCTCATCAAGGCTCACCGAGGCGGCTGACGAACGCTGCCCGACGGCGGCGACACTCGCCGCGTCTGCCAGTTGTGAATGCTGCTGGGCTGATTTGGAGGCCATCCCAATGCCTGCAACCACTCCATTCCAGAAGGTGTCAGGCGCGCCCGGCTTCGAACCGATTTGGGCCACCGCATCCGCGATGCTGCCGTCCAAGGAGCCGGCACCGGGTGCGCCGGTCGCGATTCCCGCGGCATTGGTGGGAACCACGCGCAGGGACAGCGCCACCGGGACGCCGGGCGTGCTGGTAAAGAAGTCCAGGTTGCCGGCACCGGTGGACGTCTGCCCCGTCCGGTGGATTGCGTTGACGTCGTTCATCAGTTGGGTGGCGAAGGCGTTGTAAGCCTCTGCAGCTTCGGCGATCGGGCCGCCTGTTCCGGCTCCTTTGCTTCCCGGCGCCGCGGGAGCCAGGAGCGAGACAGCTCCGGCGAGTTGGCCGCCGTCGAGGTTTACCGCCAGGCCGGCACGGTCCGCCCACTCCAGCTGCACCGGCTGTCCGGGGCCGCCCATTGAGGTTTGTCCGGCAAGCGTCAATGCGCGGTGCGAGGTCCCGGACACCAGTGCGTTGCCTCCGATGAAGACGTCCGCGGTGCCGTCCGGATTCTCGCGGACGGTGCCACCTGCCAGCGTGGCTATGGCCTCGGTCATCTGGTTCCTGGTGTCGATGAGTTCGTTCGCGGAACCCCCGGAGGCCAGGACCGAGCGGATGGTGGCGTTCAATTCCGCCACCTTGCCTGCGGTGGCGTTCAGTTCGTCCACAGTGGCAGAGGTTTCCCCACGGACCCGGCTCCACTGGGCGTCGAGCGCTTTGTAACCGGCTGAGACGGTTTCGCTGAGGGTGGAGGCCGCTTCAAGCAGGACCGACGCCGGAGCGGAGTCGCCCGGGTGGTTGGAGACTCCCTGCCATGATGCCCAGAAGGTGTGCAACGCCGTCGAAATTCCGTGGGGGCCGGGTTCCTGCAGTGCATCTTCGAGGCGCTGGAGTTCCGTGGACCGGATCCCCGCGAACCCGGACTGGGCCCCGGTCCTGCGAACCCCGGCGTCCAGGAAGCTGCTGCCGAGCCGCGCTATACCGTCCACCGAGACGCCCTGGCCGGCCTGGCCCGTGGCCGGGTTCAGCCCAACCGGGACGGGCGCGCCGATGGCCGACAGGTCCAGCCGTTGACGGGTGTAGCCGGGGGTTGTGGCGTTGGCGATGTTCTGGCCTGCCAGGTTGATGGCCTGCTGCGCTGCGGTGAGGCCACGGTAGGCCGTGTTGAGTCCGCCGAAAGTGCTCACGTGAAGATGTCCTTTTCGCTGGGTGGGCGGTCAGAATTGCCGGTCGACCAGGTGCGCGGCCGATTGGTCCCCGGTCCGGCCGTGAGAGTCGTAGGTTCCCGCCGCGGGTTTCAGGTCGGCGAGTGTTTCCTGGGTGGAACGGACGGCCGCACGCAGGAACTGCTCATTGGCGTCGCGGAGTTCCTTGATGGCCGCTGCCTGCTGGCGCATCGCGGTGACATGGGAGGTGAGGACCTCGGCCCAGGCGGGCTCCGGCGCGGCTGCGGCGAGCTCAGCCAAGGAACAATCCTGGGATACGCCCCATTGCGCAGCGACCGCGGCGATCTCCACCGTGCGGGCGAGGCCAGCCTGGGAAACGCGCTCCAGGACCTGCTCCACTTCCCTGGTCCCGTGGGGCAGCCAACGGGACTTGCCTGCTGTCAGGAGCAACTGTTCTTCTTCGAGCTTGAAGGTCAGGAGATCGAGAAGTTCGCGCTCGCGCCACAGCAGTGCTGACAGTTCATGGATGGCCACAGGGGGTCAACTCCAGTTCTGGTCGGTATCGGGTGCGGTTGTGATGGCGTACCTCCCGCCAACTCCCCATTAGTTATCGGCCGCCGGCTGGCAGGGGTTAGGCGGGAAGGTCCCTGAATCTTTCCTTCGGATTTTTCCTAACGGGCCCGCGATGGCCAGTCGATAGTGCTGGGTGACGGCCCACGGATGGGCTGTTGCACAGTAAGTCCACATCATGGAGGAAAACAACATGGGCATGCAGATCAACAACAACCTGATGGCGAACAACGCGTACCGCAACCTGAACGCCACCCAGGACAACCTGTCCAAGTCGATGGAAAAGCTTTCCAGCGGCCTGCGCATCAACCGTGCTGCAGACGACGCAGCCGGCCTTGCCATCTCGGAAGGCCTCAAGTCCCAGGTCAGCGGCTCCGCGGTTGCCGCACGTAACGCCCAGGACGGCATCAGCCTCATCCAGACCACTGAAGGTGCCCTCAGCGAGGTTCACTCCGTTCTGCAGCGCATGCGCGACCTCGCAGTCCAGGGTGCTTCCGACACGAACAACACCGCGGCACGCTCGGCGATCAAGGATGAAGCGGATTCGCTGGGCAAGGAGCTGGACCGCATCACGCAGTCCACCAACTTCAACGGCATTGACCTGCTCAAGGGCGGTTCCAAGAACATCCAGGTTGGCACCGCTGGTACCGCCAACGACACCATCTCCGTCAACCTCGGCGATGTTGCAACGGCTGCGGGCACGCTGTCCTCGGCTACCGGCGCCACCGGCTTCGACGTCACCACCAACGCCGCAGCGCAGACCACGATCACCGCTATTGACGCAGCGATCACCACGGTCTCGGCACAGCGTTCGGACCTTGGCGCCAACCAGAACCGCCTGGACCACGCGATCAAGACGCTGAACGTCTCCGGCGAAAACCTGCAGGCCGCACAGTCCCGCATCGCCGACACGGACATGGCAGCTGAAATGGTCAAGTACACCAAGGCCAACATCCTGTCCCAGGCCGGCACTGCCATGCTGGCCCAGGCAAACCAGTCCGGCCAGGGTGTCCTGTCCCTCCTGCGCTAAGCCTTCACAGCATTTAGCCGCATGAGCTGACGGCGGCCGGCCAGGCCCCATCCTGGCCGGTCGTCGTCGGACACCTTTGCTTTACGAGCCTTCCGGAAGGGACCCGCGTGGGAACAGCTATCGACGGCCTTGTCAGCGGCCTTAAGACCACGGACATCATCAACTCGTTGATGTCCGTCGAAGCCCTGCCGCAGACCCAGCTCAAGACCAAGCTGGCGTCCAACCAGACCATCATTTCCACGCTGCAGTCCTTCAACACCAAACTCACCGCGCTGAAGGAGCTCGCCGTTGCCGGGACGGCTGCCGGTGCCCTGAACCTGTTCACCGCAACCAGCGGTTCACCTGCCATCACCGCGAAAACCACGACGGCGGCCACCGCCGGATCGATCGACCTGACCGTGACGCAGTTGGCCCAAACGCAGGTCAACGTCACGGCAGCTATGTCCGCCTGGCCGTCCAACGCCGGGGTGCCTGAACGGCTGACGATCGTCGATTCCACGGGTAAGAAGACCGAGATTGCTCCCTCAGGGACTTCCTTGGATGACGTGGTTTCGGCGATCAACGCAGCATCAGCGGGCGCACACGCCGTGAAGGTTCCGGCCGGCAACGGCAGTTACCGGCTGCAGCTGACTGCCACCACGGCCGGGGCAGCAGGTGCTTTCACCGCCTACCGGGGAACGGCCGCGCAAGTAGGGGACGGCACCGCGGTGGACCTGATGACGGAGCCGACTGCCGCCGTCGTGAAGTCCGCCCAGGACGCGAAAGCGACGCTGTATGCCGGGACGCCCGCCGCGCAGGTCCTTAGCTCCGCTACCAATACTTTTGAGGATGTCCTTCCCGGCGTCTCCATCACGGCCTCGGCAGTGACCACAGGACCGGTGACAGTGACCGTGGCCAGCGACGTTCCCGGAATCACCAAGAAGGCCGAGGACCTGGTCAAGTCCGTCAACGACGTTCTGGGGTTCATCGCCATCTACTCTTCAGTGTCCAAAACCACGGACACCAAGGGCGCCACAGTGACCAAAGCCGGAATTTTCACCGGCAACAGCACTGTCCGTGCCGTCAACGACCAAGTACTCACAGCACTGTCCAGGCCCGTCGACGGGAAGTCGCCCTCCGAGTACGGAATCAACATCACCAAGGCCGGCGACTTCACCTTCGACGCCGACAAGTTCGCGAAATCACTCGCCGCAGACCCCGCCGCCACGCAAGCCGCCGTCCAGGGGTTGGCAGCCAGGCTCGCCGAGGCAGCCACCGCCGCGTCTGATCCGTACACGGGCGCAGTGTCCGGGCTGATCAAAGGCCGCGAATCCGAAGTGCGCGACCTCGGCAACAGGATCGCGGATTGGGATCAGCGCCTCATCACCCGCCGCGCCACGCTCCAATCCGTTTATACGAACATGGAAGTGCTGCTCGGCGGCCTCCAGTCCCAGTCGGCTTGGTTGTCCGGCCAAATTTCCAGCCTCTCCAAGCAGTCCTCAGGAGCATGATGACTCTCCGCGCCCAGCAACTTTCCCGGTACAACGACGACGCCGTCCTCTCGGCACCCCCGGCGCGTCTGCTCACCATGCTTTACGACCGGCTCCTGCTGGACCTCAAACGTGCCCAACTGGCGCAGGAAGGCAGCAGCTGGGACACGGCCCGGGAGAACCTGTTGCACGCCCAGGCGATCGTGGCTGAGCTGCGCTCCACCCTGCGGACCGACGCGTGGGATGGCGCGGCCTCGCTCGCGAGCATCTACGACTACTCCATGGAAGCCCTGATCGGCGCCAACATTTACCGGGACGTGGAACGGACCAAGGAGTGCATCGGCCTTCTGGAGCCACTCCGCCAAGGCTGGCACGAGGCCTTGGCTGCCTTGTCGGCTGACACCCCGGCTGGATCCGTTGCGGGGTCCGTTGCTGCCTCCGTTGCTGCGTCGGGCAGGGCCCTTGGAGTCGCTTGAGGCCTGGTCCGCGATCCTGGACGGTTTTGAACGCGACATTGCCCGTGCCGTTTCGGGCGGTCCCGCAGGGCTCTGGGCGCCGCCGACCGACGCGGGACCGTTGCCCGCAGCCTTGGCCGACCGCGCCCGTAGGGTCCTTGATGCCCAGGCGGACGCGGTCGCCATCCTTACGCGGTTGAAGAACGACGCCGGCACGCAGTTGGGTGCCATCGACGCCGTTCCTTCGGGGGCGGTGTCGGACAGGCCCCTGCTGCTCGACGTGCGCGGCTGACTTAGCTGGCGGAGGACCCCAGGAATTCGCGGGCCGCGGTAACCAGTGCTTCCGTTCCGCGCTGCAGGGTTGGCTGGATCACCGGCGCGAAATAAGGGGAGTGGTTGGACGGGATGTCTTCCGGCAACCGACCTGTTGTGGCGTACTCCTGGAAGAGCACAGGATCGGCTCCGCCCAGGAACCAGAAGACCAGGGGAGCATCCGCAGCCTTGGCCAAGGCTCCCACGTCTTCGCTGCCGGATACCGGTCCCGGATCGATGATGTGGCCCTCGCCGAAGGTCGCCTGGAACGCGGCCCTTACCTTAGCCGTGGCCGATTCATCGTTGACCGTCAGGGGGAAGTGCTCTTCGTAGTGGAACTCCGGGTCCTTGGTTGCACCGGAAGCGGTTGCTTCGCTCTGGATGATCCGTTCGATGGAACCCAGGACCTTGTCCCTGGTGGCGTTGCTGAAGGAACGTACGCTGAGCCCAAGGCTCGCGGTCTCGGGGATGATGTTGTTCTTGGTTCCGGAATGGATTTGTCCCACTGTTACCACTGCGGAATCGCTGGCAGCGAGCTCCCGGGACACGATGCCCTGCAGGCGGACGGTGGCTGAGGCTGCCATAAGGACAGGATCAACGGTGGTTTCGGGGCGGGAACCGTGGCCGCCGCGTCCGTGCAGCACCACGTTCAAGGAGTCGGCGGAGGCCATGGTGACACCGGAGCGCACCCCGAACCAGCCTGCCGGGAAGGGTGCAACGTGCTGGCCGAGGACCACATCGGGCTTCGGGACGCGGTCGTAGAGGCCGTCCTTGACCATGGTCTGGGCGCCGCCGCCCCATTCCTCGGCCGGCTGGAACACCGCAATCAGGGTGCCTTGCCATTCCTGTCGCTGCCCGGCCAACGATTCAACGGCCCCCACCAGGCAGGTCACGTGCACGTCGTGCCCGCAAGCGTGCATGACGGGAACGTCTTTGCCTTCATGATCGACGCCGGCTGCCGTGCTTGCGTAGTCCAGGCCGGTGGCTTCCTTGACGGGAAGAGCGTCCATGTCCGCGCGCAGCATGACCACAGGGCCGGGGCCGTTCTCCAGCACACCCACAACGCCGGTTTTTCCCACGTTGCGGTGCACGGTGAAGCCAAAGTCCTGGAGGTGTTGCGCGGCGATCCCTGCGGTCCGGACTTCCTGGAACGAGAGTTCAGGATTCGTGTGCAGGTCTTTGTACAGCTCTTCGAGGTCAATGGTCATGTCTTCGCCCTTCTTTCGACGTCGTCGGTACGGCCAGTGTATCGACGCGAAATCCGCACTTGCTGGGAAGCCAGAGGGCAGACTGGTGCCATGAATGATTCCGGGTCAGTGACAACTCAGGCAGCCACTGTGGAAGCGTGGACGGAAGCCCTCGCCGAATCAACCGGCTCGCCTGGCGGCGGTGCCGGGACCGGGGTGATGCTGGCCATCGCTGCCTCGCTGATCTCGATGGTGGCCGGATATACGGAGGCTGAGGAGGAGCGGGAGTCCGAGTTGGAGGCGTTGCATGGGCGGGCGAAGGAACTTCGTCGTACCGCACTGCGGCTGGCCGACGACGACGCTGCCGCATCCAAGGCGTTCGGCGCTGCCTTCCGCTTGGATCCAGGACCGGAACGCGACGACGCCATCCACCGGGCATCGGTTGATGCGGCCAAAGCATCCGCCGTCCTGGGCGGGAAAGCCATGGACGCCATCGAGGACCTTGGCTGGCTGGCTGCGCACGGAAATCCGGCGCTCATCGCCGACGTCGTGGTGGCGTTCGGGGCGCTTAGGGCTGCGATTGCCGGGGCAAGGACCAATGTCAGCTTCGACCTCGGTTCGCTCACGTCGGCAGGTGCCGAACTCGAAGAAGTCCGGGAGCAGCACCCCAGGCTGTGGGACACGGTCAGCCGGCTCAGCGAAGCCTTGGACCGGATCGACGAACTGACGGCAAGCGTGGACGGGAAAGCCGCACCGACGCAGCGCTAAAAATAAGTGGAAGTATTCTCCTAACGGGTTCGCGGGCGCTGCCGATAACTGTTGCTGAGCAGGGATCGCTCGATGCATGGCCACGGATTGGCCTTAGGACACCAGCAGGTGAGGACTTTGTGCTTGAATCCGTGACTTCCGCCGCCATGGCCAGCGCCCTGGACGCGCTCGCCTTGCGCCAGCGGACCATCGCCAACAACATCGCGAACGTCAACACGCCCAACTACCACGCCAAAAGGGTGTCCTTCGAAGACCAGCTGGCCGCTTCGGTACGTTCCGGGGATGGCAACGTCAAAGCGTCCATAAGCCCGTCTGATGAGCCCACCCGCACCGACGGCAACAACGTCAACCTGGACACGGAAACCCTTTCCAACATTGACACAGTGCTGCGCTACCAATTCGCTTCAAGGGCAGCAACCGGCGAATTCACGTCCCTCCGCACCGCACTGAGGACCAACTGATGACGTTTGACGCGATCGGAATCGCCGGTTCCGCACTGACGGTACACCGCAAATGGCTCGATGCAGTCTCCGACAACCTGGCCAACATGAACAACGCTTCCAGGACCGACGGGCAGGTTTTCCGGGCACGCTACATCGAGGCCGCCGAGGGCAACAACGGCGACGGCGTGTACGTCAAGAGCACACCGCTGGGAAATGGCGAAGGCCGGATTGTCTACCAGCCGGACCACCCCTTGGCCGACGCCAACGGCAACGTTCGCTACCCGGATATCGACATGGCAGAGCAGATGGGCACGTTGATCATCGCCCAGCGCGGCTACCAGGCCAACGCCCAAGTGGTTGACCGCGCGCGCGAAACTTACCTGGCGGCCCTTGAGATAGGAAAATCCTGATGGCCATCGGCCCAATAACAGCGGTCCAAGGCGTCAGCGGAACCGGCTACGTAAGCCCGGCAGCGCCAGCCACCACCGGCGGCGACTTCGGAGCCGCACTGACGGGCGCCGTCGACAATTTGCAGTCCCTGCAATCGACATCCAAGGAACTGGCCGTATCTGCGGTGACCGGCAACCTGGACGACATCCACAAAGCGACCCTTGCGTCCACCCGTGCGCAGGTGACCTTTGAACTGGTGGCCGCTGTCCGGAACAAGGGCATTGACGCGTTCAACGAGATCATGAGGATGCAGGCCTGATGCCACCGGCGATTTCCCAGTTTTTCCGCAAGTTCGGCAGCGGCATCCAGGCGTTCAGCCCCGCCCAGCGCACCCTCGCCATCCTGGGCGTGGCCGTGCTGGTGCTTGGCAGCGTCGCGCTGACCGCATGGCTGGGAAAGCCCGCCTACTCACCCCTGTTCTCCGGCTTGAAAGACACCGACGCCAACAGCATCGTGGAGCAGCTCCGGAAGGACAACATCCCCTACGAGCTCAGCAATGGCGGTTCCACCATCCTGGTCCCGGAGGACAAGGTTTACGACGAACGGCTGAAGGCTGCTGCCGCCGGACTCCCTTCCGCTGCTGCCACCGGATACTCGCTGCTGGATAAGTTGGGTGTCACATCCTCCGAATTCCAGCAATCCGTCACTTACAAAAGGGCGCTGGAGGGCGAACTGAGCACCACGGTGCAGGCCATGGACGGCGTGAAGAGCGCAGCGGTCCGGCTCGCCATTCCCGAGAAGTCCGTGTTCGTGGACACCACCCCTGAGGCCACAGCGTCCGTGTTCGTTGAGACCCAGCCCGGCACCACCTTGTCCGCTGACAAGGTGCAGGCCATTGTGCACCTGACCTCGGCAGCCATCGAGAACCTCAAACCCACCAACGTCTCTGTGGTCGATTCCCAAGGCAACGTCCTGTCCACTGTGGGCGGGGGAGCCACCGGTTCCTCTTCCAAGCAGGCAACCGACTACCAGCAACGAACCTCGGATGCAGTCCGGGCAGTCCTGGACAGCGTCGTGGGCCCGGGCAACGCAACGGTCGCCGTCGCAGCGGATGTCACCGCCGAGTCCGCCCAGCAGCGCAGCGAAACGTTCGCGCCCGCGGCCAACACTCCGGCGCTCAGCGAGTCCACCAAAACCGAAAAGTACACCGGTACCGGTGGCGGCGCCGCAGGCGTCCTCGGCCCGGACAACATCGCAGTGCCCGGTGGCTCCAACGCCAACGGATCCTACGATTCCAGCGACACCACCAAGAACAACGCCGTCAACAAGGTCACCGAGGACCGGACCATCCCGCAGGGCGCCGTGAAGCGCCAGACCATCTCTGTAGCGATCAACCAGGCCGCAGCTGGAGGGGTAAACGTGGACTCGGTGCGCGCGCTGGTCACCTCAGCGGCAGGGATCGATACGGGTAGGGGTGACGTGGTCACTGTGGAGGTGCTGCCATTCAGCACCGCTGCCGCCGACAAAGCCGCCCAAGCACTCGGGGCGGCGAAAGCCGACGCTGCCGCTGCCAAAGATGCAGCCCTGATGAACACCCTCATCCTTGCAGGCAGCATCATGCTGGCAGCCATCGCCCTGATCGTGGTTGTGCTCATTACCCTCAAACGCCGCCAACGCCGCGAGCCTGTGGACCTGGGCGAGCAGATGGATTACGACGCCCTCCCCGAAGCCCTTCAGACGCCGGCCCTCACCGGCCCGCCGACCACAGCGATCGAACTGACCTCCATCCAGCCCCAAGCCCCGGTCCAGCCCACCCCGGCGCTGCCGATGCCAGGCTCCGAGGCCCTCGACGGCGAACTGAAGCGCGCCCAAATCGAAGCCATGGTGGCTGACAACCCGGCACGCACGGCCGAGTACCTGCGCGGGCTCATGGATGACAGGCAGTCCGTATGAGCCAGATGGTCCCGGAAGCCTCAGCCCTGAGCGGGGTGCAAAAAGTGGCGGTGGTGCTCATGCAAATGAACCCGTCCAGCGCGGCAGCCGTCATGGCCCAATTCTCCGAATCCGAAGCCGAAGACATCGCGGCCGAAATCGTTCGGCTCCGCCGTGTGTCCTCGGTGGTCGCCGACCACGTCATCAACGAATTCCACGGCCTGGCCGTCAGCGGGCGCCGCACTGCCCGCGGTGGCCAGGAATTCGCCGTCGGGCTCCTGGAAGCATCCTTCGGCGCGGACAAAGCCGCCGGCTTCATGGACCGGCTCGCGTCCGCCATGGCCGGTAAGTCGTTCGAGTTCCTGGAAATGATGGATCCCGGGCAAATCCTGGCCCTGATCGACGGCGAACTCCCGCAAACCATCGCACTGATCCTCGCCCACCTGCGGCCGGGGAAGGCCTCCGCCGTCATGGCGGGCCTCGGCGACACCCAGCGCATCGATGTTGCCCGCAGCATCGCCACCATGGGCTCAGCATCACCCGAAGCCGTTGGGATCGTGGCTGAAACCCTCAAAGCCAGGGCCGGCGCTGTCATGTCGCAGCGGAAGTCAAACGAAATCGTTGGCGGTATCCAACCGCTGGTGGACATCATCAACCGGTCCGACATCACCACCGAACGCTCCGTCCTGGACGGCCTGGGCACGCTGGATCCCGAGCTCGCCACCGAGGTCCGGGCCCGGATGCTCACCTTCGTGGACATCGTGAAGCTGGAACCGCGGGACATCCAACGGATCCTCCGCGGAGTCAGCGCCGACGTCCTGGCAGTAGCCATGAAGGGCGCCCCGGCCGTGGTTCTGGATACCGTCCGGGCCAACGTGTCCGGCCGCAACCTGGAAATCCTCGAAGCCGAGATGGCCGCCTCCGGTCCGGTTCGTGCCTCGCAAGTGGAGGAAGCCCGCGCGGAGATCGTCCGCTCCATCCGCGAACTCGAAGCCGAAGGCGCGATCGTGGTCCGGCGCGGGGACGAGGACGACTTTGTCTACTGAGAACTTCACCCGCATCACCTTCCCGCCGGTTGGCACCACCGACCGTTCCAATGACGTCGATCGCGGCTTCGTCCAAGGCCATGCGGCCGGCTATGCCGCCGGTATGCAAGCCGCCGCAGTCGAGCACCGCGAGCTCCAGCAGCGCTTGCGGGCCGAGCACCAGGAAATGCTCGACGCCGGCAGGTCCTCCCTGGCCCGTTCGGCCCAGGTCCTGCAGGCTGCAGCACAAGCGGCCCAGCAGCGCCAGGAAGTCACCTTGGACGAGATGCAGGACGTGCTGGCGGCCAGCGCGGTGGAACTGGCCGAGGCAATCCTCGGATACGAGCTCGCCCACGGCGCGGACACGGCCCGGGCGGCACTGAACCGCGCGCTGGGAGCCGGCGGCAGCACCGGCGTCGAACACGTCACCGCAGTACGCCTCCACCCACGCGACATCGCAGCCCTCCAGGCCTCGGGTGTTGACGCAATTGCCGGTGTGGAGCTGAAAGCCGATGCCACGCTCAGGCCCGGCGACGCCATCGGCGAGTACCCGAACGGATGGATTGACGCCCAGATCGGTACCGCGCTGGACCGGGCCCGGAGAGCCCTGCTCGAGGTCCGGCAGTGACGGCGTACCGTCCCCACGCGCACAGTTTCCGTGCAGCACTGGCCGCCGCCGCCCCGCAACGCGTAGGCACCGTGACCTCCGTGCTCGGACTGGGATTGGACGTCGCCGGGCTGCACTGCGCAGTGGGGGAGCTGGTGACGGTCGGCTCCGGAACGGAAACGCTCGACGCCGAAGTGGTCGCCTCTGTGGGTGGCACGCTGCGGTGCATGCCCCTGGGCCGGTTGACCGGCGTCGCGGCAGGAACACCCGCACGGGCCGCGGGGTCTCCCATGCTCGTCCCCACCGGCGCCGGGCTGTTCGGACGGGTGCTCGATGCGCTGGGCCGGCCCATCGACGGCAAGGGGCCACTTCCACGGTCCCCGATGGTTCCTTTGGATCAGGAAGCGCCGAATGCCATGAGCCGGGCCCGGATCGACACGCCCCTGCAGACCGGAGTCCGCATCCTCGACACGATGACCACACTGGGTCGCGGCCAACGCATGGGGCTCTTCGCCGGCTCCGGCGTGGGAAAGTCCTCGCTGTTGTCCATGGTGGCCCGAGGCACCGACGCCGAAGTCTCCGTGATCGCCCTCGTTGGGGAACGCGGCCGTGAAGTCCGCGAGTTCCTGGAAGACGACCTTGGAGCCGAAGGGTTGGCCCGCTCCGTGGTGGTGGTTGCCACCTCCGACGAACCCGCCCTCATGCGGCTCCGGGCCGCCGTCACCGCCACCCGCATCGCCGAGTCCTTCCGCGAAGCTGGCAAGGACGTCGTGCTCATGATGGACTCACTCACCCGCGTGGCCATGGCCCAACGCGAAATCGGCCTCTCCGCAGGTGAGCCGCCAGCGACACGCGGCTACCCGCCGTCGACCTTTTCCGTCCTGGCCCGGCTCCTGGAACGCGCCGGCACCGCAGAAAGGGGCTCCGTCACCGGCATCTACACCGTTCTGGTGGACGGCGACGACCACAACGAACCCATCGCCGACGCCGCCCGCTCCATCCTGGACGGACACGTGGTCCTGGACAGGAAACTCGCCGTCACGGGGCACTTTCCCTCCGTCGACGTCCTCGGTTCGGTGTCCCGCGTTGCCTCCAAGGTCAACCCTGCCGGGCACACCGCGCTCGCCGTCGCCCTCCGGAGAGTCCTGGCGGCGAGGCGTGGCGCGCAGGACCTGATCGACGTCGGCGCGTACCAGCGGGGCAGCAACCCGTTGGTGGACGCGGCCCTTGACCACGAGGACGCGATCAACCAGTTCCTGCGCCAGCCAATGGGCGAATCGACGCCCAACAGTGGGTCCTGGGACGCGTTGGCCCAGCTCACAGCCAACTTTGGACACTTTGAAGGAGCAGCGTGAACCGACAATTCTCCCTTGCCGGGCTGTTGAGGCTGCGGCAGGCTGAACAGACGTCCGCGGAAAGCGGGCTCGCCGCCGCCAACTCACGATCGGCGTCATTGCGGGTCCGGCGTGCGGAAGCCCGCGAGGTGCTTGCCGATTCGAACGGGCACGCAGGGGATTCGGCGTCTTTGCTGGCCATCGCCGCGGCCCGTGCGTCCTCGCAGAGCATGCTGGCCGAACTCGACGCCCTGGTAGCCGGTGCCGAGGCGGACGCCGACGCTGCCCGCGCCGACTACACCGAAGCCAAGCGCCGGGCGGTGGGCCTGGAGAAGCTCGAAGTCCGCCACGACGCCGCTTTCGTTGCCGCACAGTTGAACGCGGAGCAGGGCGTCCTGGACGAGATCGCATCCACCGCTTGGCACAGGAAGGCCACCCCGTGAGTATGACCGACGCCATTGGGCGGATACAGAACATCGAAGCATCCCTGCAACAGCTGACTTCGCCGACCCGTTCTACCCCAGCCTCTTCAGCCTCCGCTGGGAGCTCGGCTGCCTCAGCCACCTCAGCCTCCGATGCTGCTTCCTTCGCTTCCGCGTTGAGCAGCGCGATGGGCACCTCCACTTCCGTTGCTTCAGGCCTGGGTTCCCTGCTGCCGGCCGTAGGGAGCGCGACTTCTTCGAACGCGGCCTTGGGAAGCACGACGGCGGCCACCGGAGCGGCGGCAGTCGGCGGCAGCGGCGGCACGACGTCGGGTGACGCCGTGGTTGCAGCAGCCAAGAAGTACATCGGCGTGCCCTACGTCTGGGGTGGAACCAACCCGGCAGTAGGCATGGACTGTTCCGGATTCGTGCAAAGGGTCTTCAAGGACCTGGGCGTGGAACTGCCCCGGGTGGTCAGCGACCAGATGAAGAAAGGAACCCCTGTGGCCTCCCTGGCCGAAGCGAAGCCAGGGGACCTCCTTGTCAGCTACGGCGGAGAGCACATCTCCATCTACCTGGGCAACGGGAAAGCCATCGACGCACCCGTGCCCGGGCAGACCATCCAGATCCGGGACGCCTGGGAAAAGTACTCCAACCTGACCTCGATCCGTCGGATTGTCCCGGCAGGGGTGTCCTGATGTCCGCCGTTGCCGCGAATCCACGGTTCCTAGGTCCCCAGCTTGGTTCCGGCGCCCGGATGCCTCATGGCCCAGGGGACGCCGGCGCCTTCGAAGCCGTGATGGCAGCCGAAGCCCACCCCACTGGCCAGCTCGACGGTGCGCTGCAGGATAGACGTTCCCTGCCGTCTAAGGCGCAGCGGGCCATCGAAACGGAGGCGGCCGGGGATTCTTTGGGTGGCCCGGGGGGAGCGGCGGATGCTCTTCCCGCGCTTCCTCTCGGGATTGCCGGGGATGCCCGTTTCGATGCTCCGCTGCGGAGTGTGCCGGGCGCACGGCACGATTCGCAGCAAACCCCCGAGCGGGGCCTGCCCGGTGCGAGCGTGGCCAGTGCCGGGGGAGGGGTTGAGGTCTCTTCCTCTGTCCGTTTCGATGCTTCGCTGCGGAGTGTGCCGAACGCACGGCACGATTCGCAGCAAACCCCCGAATCGGATGCACTTGTGTCTGCTGTGCCCGCTGGTGTTTATGTGGCTGCCGGGGTGTCGGGATTGGCCCGGGTTGAGGGAGATGTTGGCGTGTCCGGGATTCCTTCGGCCACCCATTTAGACGCTTCGCTGCCGGTTAGACGATTCCTACCGTCTAATGGGCAGCAAGCCGTCGAAATGGGCGTGCCCGGGGCCGTGGTTCCTGGCGTCGGGGTAGCAGTTGATGCCCCTCCGGCGCTTTCTGGTGCTCTCCAATTCGATGCTTCGCTGCGGAGTGTGCCGAACGCACGGCATGATTCGCAGCAAACCCCCGAATCGGGTGTGCCCGGGCCCGGCGGCTTGGCCGGGAACGCGGCGAGTGCTGGTGCGGCTGGGCTTGCCTGGAACACGGGGCTTGCCGGGAGCACGGGGCTTGCCAGGAACACGGGGCTTGCCGGAAACACGGGGCTTGCCGGAAACGGAGCGAGTGCTGGTGCGGCTGGGCTTGCCGGGAGCACGGGGCTTGCCGGAAACGGAGCGAGTGCTGGTGCGGCTGGGCTTGCCGCTGCCTCCGACCCTCAGCCGGCGCAGCCCACGCCTCCGTCCAGTGCCGGGGGAGGGGTTGAGGTCTCTTCCTCTGTCCGTTTCGATGCTTCGCTGCGGAGTGTGCCGAACGCACGGCATGATTCGCAGCAAACCCCCGAATCGGGTGTGCCCGGGCTCGGCGGCTTGACCGGGTACCCGGCGGGTGCTGGTGCGGCTGGGTTTGCCGGGAGCACGGGGTTTGCCGGGAACACGGGGCTTGCCGGAAACGGAGCGGGTGCTGGTGCGGCTGGGCTTGCCGGGAGCGCTGGGCTTGCCGGGAGCGCTGGGCCTGCCGCTGCCTCTGACCCTCAGCCGACGCAGCCCATTCCTCCATCCAGTGCGGAGGGCGTGTTGGGCGCTGCTTCGGTGTTGTCGCCGGCCCTCCAATTCGACGGATCGCTGCACGACAGACGCTTCTTTGCGTCTAACCAGCAGGGAAGCGTCGAATCGGGCCCGCTCCAGGCACCCCAAGTCACGCAGGCCGCACAAATTCCCCCGATCCTGCAGCCTGTACCTCCGCAGCTCAACACCATCCCAATCCAGACAGCCATCCCAACCCCGCTGGCTGGCGCACCCCAACCGGCCCTCGCACCCCAGCTCGCCGCACCACTTTTTTCGCTGGCATCGGCAGGAAACGGGGAGCACGTGATGACGTTGCGTGTTGCCCCGGACGACCTGGGACCCCTCACGGTCAGGGCCCACATCGACGCCGCGGGCGTGCGAATCGAACTGTTCGCACCCGGGGACGCGGGCAGGGACGCAGTACGGCATGTCCTTCCGGAGCTCCGACGAAGCCTCGAAGACTCCGGAGCGAGCCTGAGCCTCTCTTCACAGAACAGCCCACCCGACGCCGGACGGGATCCCGGGCAAGGCAGCGGACGGGATCCCGGCCAAGGAACAGGGCAGGGCTCAGGTCCCGGCAGCGGAACACGTGACCCGGACACCCGCACCCAAGGGCCCGGCGAACAAGGGCACGGCGAACAAGGGACCATCGAGCGAGGCCCCAACGAGCAAGGGCCCGGCGAAGCGGGGCACGAAGGTGCCGATGCCCAACCACAGCTGCCACCCGGCGTCGTACGCCGCCCGGGTAGCCCGAACCGCCTGGACATCCTGGCCTGACGAAAGAGACGAGCATGACAACCATTCCCGCAATCGCGGCCAACAACGGCGCAGCCCCGGGCAGCACCCCAAGGAGCCCGGTCAAGGCCATGGATTCGGAGGTCTTCATGTCCTTGCTGGTCACCCAGCTGAGGTACCAGGACCCCAGTGCCCCCATGGACACCAACCAGATGATGAGCCAGTCCGTGCAGCTCTCCATGATGGAGAAGATGACCGAGCTGGCAGCCGGGTCCAAGGAGAGCTTCTCGCTTCAGATGCGGAGCGCTGCGGCGCAGATCATCGGAACCGAGGTGAGCTATACGCTCGCCGACGGCACCAAGGGCGCGGGCGTCGCCAGTGCGGTGTCGTTCGCCGACGGTGTACCCACCGTGACCGTGGGGCAGGCCAAAGTGCCCCTGGACCTGATCACCGGCATGACGGCACCAGCGCCCGTCGAGCCCAAGAAGACCACCTGATCCCCAAAAACACTTACCCCGAACCAAACCGAAGAAAGGCAACACCATGCTCCGTTCGCTGTACTCCGGAATTTCCGGCCTCCGAGCCCACCAGGCCATGCTCGACGTCACCGGCAACAACATCGCCAACGTGAACACCACCGGCTACAAGTCCTCGTCCGCCCAGTTCCAGGACACGCTCTCCCAGATGACGCAGGGCGCGGCGGGACCGCAGCAGAACGTGGGCGGTTCCAATCCCGCACAGATCGGTCTCGGAGTCCGGGTGGCCGGCGTGAGCACCAACTTCGGCCAGGGATCGTCGCAGAGCACCGGCCGCGGCACGGACCTGATGATCTCCGGTGAGGGCTTCTTCGTCACCGGCAAGGGCACCCAGCAGTACTACACCCGCGCGGGCAACTTCCAGATGGACGCTGCGGGCCGCTTGGTCAGTCCCGACGGCGGCATCCTCCAGGGCTGGACGGCCACCAACGGCGTGGTCAACCCGGGCGGGGCAACGGGGCCAATCACGTTGTCACCGGGCACCACCGCGCCGGCAGTTGCGACGACGAACGCCACCTTGGGCGGCAACCTGCCTTCCGACGCCGCTGTGGGCACCTCCGTGGAGCGCCAGGTGAAGGTGTACGACGCCAACGGGGCGGAGCGCAGCCTCACCCTGACGTTCAGCCGTTCGGCCACGGGCTGGAATGTTGCCGGTGCGGACGCCAACGGAGCCAATGGAACGGGCACCTTGACCTTCGCCAACGGTGCTTTGACGTCCGGCGGGACGATGACGGTTGGTGGAATCACGGTGAACATGGGCGCGGTCACCGGCTTCGCGCAGATGAGTACCCTCTCCGTTACCGGCCAGAACGGCGCGGAAGCGGGCGAACTCGAGTCGTTCACGTTGGCTGGCGACGGTTCCTTGGTGGGGTCCTTCAGTAACGGTGCCAAGGAAGTCCTGGCACGCGTGGCCCTGGCGCGATTCACCAACCCCGAAGGCCTGGAGAAGGCCGGCGGCTCCGCGTATGTTGCCACAGCCAACTCGGGTGCCGCCCAGCTTGGGGTTGCCGGTGAAGGCGGTCTTGGCTCGCTGGCTTCGGGTTCGCTGGAGATGTCCAACGTGGACCTGTCCCAGGAGTTCACCAACCTGATTGTGGCCCAGCGTGGTTTCCAGGCGAATGCCCGCATCATCACCACCTCGGACGAGGTCCTGCAGGAACTGAGCAACCTGAAGCGCTAAGCAGATCCCGTCCTTGTCCGGATTCCAGCCGCGTAGTACGTGCCGATAACCGAACAAGGACGGGAGAGGGCTGCACGCAAGCTAACGCCCGGCCCGGTCCGGCCGACAGTAGGGGACAGCACCACTTCCAGCCACACCCTGACCAGAAACGGCCCATGATCGTTGTCACCCGCCTCAACGGCACACGCTTCGCCGTGAACCCGGACATCCTTGAACGGATCCACGAGAGTCCGGACACCCACTTGGTGACTCTCGACGGCGCCGCTTACGTCGTGCGGGAATCGCTCGCCGAGGTGGTGGAGCTGATCGCGGATTACCGTGCCAGTGTCCTCCGCCGTGCCCAGGATCTTCCCGCACGCACAGGGTATCCGCTGAGCCTGGTCCGGTCGCCCGAGCCCGAGCCCGAGCCCGAGCCCGGCCCGGCCGACGCGCCGCAGCCCGCGCCGCAGCCGAACAACCACCCGAACGGAATGTAGTCGATGACAATTCTTGGCCTGCTGTTGGCCTTCGCATCCGTGGTGGCCATGGTCACCCTGGAGCACGCGAACCTCATGTCGCTGCTCTTGCCGGCACCAATGATCCTGGTTTTCGGCGCCACCATCGCGGTGGGCCTGGCAGGGAACACGCTCGCGGATGTCATCAAGGCCTTCAAGGACGTTCCCAAGGCCTTCCTCGGCAAGCCCGCCAAGCCCACGGAGAGCATCGACGAGTTGGTCCGCCTCGCAGAGAAGGCCCGCAGCGAGGGCCTCCTTTCCTTGGAGGAGGAGGCCAACAACGCCAAGGATCCGTTCCTGCAGCGCTCGCTCCAGAACATCGCCGATGGGACGGACGCAGAGGAATTGCGCCTGCTCATGGAGGACGAAATCGACACCAAGATGCGTGCCGACCACGTGTCGTCCAAGTTCTTCGCGGCCCTGGGCGGGTACGCGCCCACTATCGGCATCATTGGCACGGTGGTCTCCTTGACTCACGTCCTGGAGAACCTTTCCTCGCCCGACCATTTGGGGCCGATGATCGCGGCAGCCTTCGTTGCCACCCTCTGGGGCCTGCTGTCCGCGAACTTCATCTGGCTGCCGTTGAGTGCCAAACTCAAGCGCCTGTCCGAGCTGGAAATCGAACGCATGACGCTCCTCATGGAGGGCCTGCTCGCCGTGCAGAACGGCACCCAGC
The DNA here is from genome assembly GCF_024608385.1 of Paenarthrobacter sp. UW852. Classification (NCBI taxonomy): domain Bacteria; kingdom Bacillati; phylum Actinomycetota; class Actinomycetes; order Micrococcales; family Micrococcaceae; genus Paenarthrobacter; species Paenarthrobacter sp. UW852. The sequence continues at coordinate 577,079 of NZ_JAMSGY010000002.1, read as the reverse complement.
CGCTGCTTCTGGCCGAACGGCTCCGGGCCATGGCGCCCGCAGAGGCCAAGGCCAAGTCCAAAGACGGAAAAGCGGACGACGGCGGCAAGTCCGGTAAGTTGCCGGCGTCCAAGGCAGCATGAGGTCCCGGAGGAGGCGGGGTGCCCAGCCCGAGGAGCACCACGTCGACGAACGCTGGATGGCTTCCTACATGGACATGGTCACGGTGCTGATGTGCATGTTCATTGTCCTGTTCGCCATGTCCTCGGTGGATCAGGATAAGTTCGAGAAGCTGCGCAATTCGCTGGCCACGGGCTTCGGCACCCAGATCAGCCAGAAAGTGGATACGGCTACTGGCGTTGTGGTCCCGGCGGAGCTCGCTGCTTCCGACGGCGAGGGTTTTTCGGCACTGGATTTGGCCATCAAGGAAGCCGACAAGCTCACTGCCCTTGAGCATGAAATGAAGGCCAAACTCGATGCCCAGGGCCTTGGCGCAAACGTGCAGTTCGACGTCGGCGAGCGGGGTCTGTCCGTGAAACTGGTGGGCTCCCAGACGTTCTTCCAACCGGACATGCCGGACCTGACCAACCGCGCCCTCGAGATCCTGAAGACCATCGCACCCACCGTGGTGGGCTCCGGGCTTGAAGTCATGGTGGAGGGCCACGCAGCCAAGGGAATCACGGCCTATGCATCCACGTGGGAGCTGTCGGCGGCCCGTTCCGTCAACGTCCTGCGGTACTTTGTGGACGACGCCGGCATGCCGCCTGGCCGGATCGGTGCGGTGGCTTTTGGTGCCGCGCGCCAGGTGACGGACGATTCCACCGAGGAACTCATGGAGTTGAACCGGCGCGTGGATGTGGTGTTGTTGTCCTCCAGCCCGGAGGATGTCCGCGCGCTCATTCCCGGCGCGATCGAAGCCCAGACCAAGGAATCCGCGGCGGCGGCGAAAGCTGCGAAATAGAGTCCAAATAGTCGTAGCGGGAAACGTCTTACGCGCTTCCCCGACGTGCCGATAGTGCCGTCCGTGGGAGAACAGGAAGATCGCGCGGCGGTACGCCAGCGCACCGTAGAGGTCTACGACTTCCGTCGACCCACCACTTTGCCGCGCCAGCATAGCCGGGTCCTGGAAGTTGCTTTCGAAACCTTCGCCAGGCAGTGGGGTACGCAGCTCACAGCCAAGGTGCGGTTGAAGTCCACGGCCACGCTGGAACAGCTGAGCATGCAGAGCTACGACGAATACTCGGCCTCCCTCCCTTCGGTCACGTCCATGGTGCTCTGCAGGATTGATGGCAGCGAATCCCGCCTGGTCATCCAGTTCCCCGCTACGGCCGCCCTGTCGTGGCTGAGCCGGATGCTGGGGGGTTCAAAGGAAACCGCAGTGCCGGAGCGGAAGTTCACCCAGATCGAACACGCACTGGTTTCCCGGATGGTGGAGGAAGTGCTGGAAGACCTCCGGTACTCTCTGGGCAACCTCCTGACGCAGGCCGTGACGATGGACGGCATCCAGTACAACTCCCAGTTCGCGCAGGCGGCCGCCCCCTCCGAGCTCATGATAGTGGCGTCCTTCAACGTCAACGTGGGGGAAACCCAGTGCGCGGCCACCTTGGCAGTTCCTGCCGACGTGCTGCTGTCCAGGCTCGGCGATGTCAACCCCATGGTCCACAGCGTCGACAACGAAGCACTGGTCCGCACCCAACTGGCGCAGGTGCCGGTGGATGTGGCCGTACAGTTGACCGCCGCACCGGTGACGCCCGCACAGATCCTGGGTCTCGCCGTCGGAGATGTCCTGCCGCTGCCGCACCTTGAAAACCGTCCGTTCGATGTCACCATCAACGGCACCCGCCTAGCCACCGCCGCGGCCGCCCGCAACGGCTCCCGCGCCGCCGCGGTCATCGTCACAACCGAGGAGCATCAGCGATGAGCAACATTTTGACCCTGCAGGCGGCTGCTGCCGAGCGCCTCGCGCTGCACCTGCCCAGCGCATCCACCCTCCGTGTTGCCGGCATCGTTCCTGCGCAGGACGCGGCCGCCTATGCTTCTCCGGCCGTCACTGCCACGTTTGTCGGAGCCTTGACGGCCGATTTTGCGCTGCTGCTGGTGGACCGGTCGTTCCTGGCCGCCGCCGGTGGAGCCGGGCTGGGTGGTGCGGTCCAGCATGCCGTGCAGGCCGGCGACGTTCTGCGTCCCGCTCTGGAACAGGCCGCGTCAGCGTTCGACGCCGGCGTGCTGGGTGAGGTGCGCGAGGAGGACTCAGCCGCGCTGCTCTCGGACCCCGATACTGCGGTTTTTGAACTGAACGACGGCGGTGCCCCCTTCGGCTGGTTCGCTGTCCGTGTGCGGGACAACGGTACTGGCCCTGATGCCGGTGCCCGTGGACAAGGTAACGAGCTGGCTGCCCGCTTGGGCCTGATCAGCAGCGTTGAGATGGCGTTGACCGTGGAGATCGGCCGTACCCGGATGTCAGTGCGGGACGCCCTGGCCCTCGAGCCCGGGAAGGTCATTGAACTGGACCGGTCAGCCGGTGCACCGGCGGATGTGCTGCTGAACGGCAGGCTGATCGCCCACGGCGAAGTTGTAGTGGTGGACCAGGACTATGCAGTGCGCATCACCCGCATCCTGGACGGGTCCGAGGGAACACTGTAGATGGACACAATGATCCTCGGGCTGCGGGTGCTCGTGGCCCTCGGCGCCGTGCTGGGCTTCATCTGGCTGGTGCAGAAGCGCCTCGGCAAGGGCAAAGGCCGCCGGCGCGCGGATGCCGCGCTGACGGTCGTGAGCCGTCAGGTGGTAGGCCAGAAAGCGTCGGTGGTGGTGGTCGACGCCGGGGACAAGCGTTTCCTGTTGGGCGTCACCGAGCACGCGGTGACAGTGCTCCACAGCGGTGACACTCCTGCCATAGCGCCGGAGCCGGAGGAAGCAGTGGTAGCCCAGTCCGCCGGGAGCTTCGCGGAGCTGTTCCGGCAGGCATCTGGTCGCCCCCAGCCTGAACTTCGGCCGCAGCCTGAACTTCGCCCGCAGCCGCTCACTGGGTCGCTTCCGGAGCCGGTCACGGACTCGCTGCCGGTGCTTCGGCGTCGGAGCGAACTCCACCGTCGCGGCCAAATGCCGGAGCACCCCATGCATGGCTCCATCCTGTCCGCTTCCACTTGGCGGCAAGCCTCGGATGCCATCCGGGGACGCCGCAATTGATCCGAACTACTGGGTTCGGCCTGCCGGGCCGGCCATTTCCTGCCGCACGCCGGCGCGCCCTGCCGCAGTTGTTCTCTGCTGCGGCAGTCGTGTTGTTCACGGGCGTTCTGCTGTTGCTTGGAATGGCAGCCGCCCAGGCAACCCCCATCGATCCCACGCAGCCCACGCCTCCAACTCCACCTGCGGCACCCGGTTCCGGGAACGTCAGCATAGACATCAACGGCCTGGACGGCACACCCTCCACGGCGGTCGTAACACTGATCGGGATCACGCTGCTTTCCGTAGCCCCCGCGCTGCTGCTCATGATGACGTCCTTCACCAAGATCTTCGTGGTGCTGGCGATGACCCGGAACGCCCTCTCCTTGCCGGCTATCCCGCCCAACCAGGTCCTGGCCGGACTCGCGCTGTTCCTCTCCTTGTTCGTCATGTGGCCCGTGGTCTCGGACATCAACACGGCGGCAGTGCAGCCATACCTGAACGGCGGGCTGGACTTCAACGGTGCAATGTCCGCGGGTTGGTCTCCGCTCCAACACTTCATGCTGGCCCACACACGGGAAGAGGACATCGCGCTGATGACCCGGGCCGCGAAGATGGACAACCCCGCCAACCCTGAAGCCGTGCCGTTCCAGACACTGGTTCCGGCCTTCATGATTTCGGAACTGCGTGCCGCGTTCATTATCGGCTTCGTTATTTTCATCCCCTTCCTGGTCATCGACCTCGTGGTATCCGCTGCGCTCATGTCCATGGGCATGATGATGCTTCCTCCGGTGATGATCTCGCTGCCGTTCAAGATCCTGTTGTTTGTCCTGGTGGACGGTTGGGGACTGGTCATCACGTCCCTGATCCAGAGCTATTCGAGCGGCTGATGGATACCAATGCAGTCCTGGACATCTGCCTCCAGGCCATGATCGTCGCAGCCAAGCTCGCCGCACCCACATTGGTTACCGCACTGGTGGTAGGACTGGCGATTTCGCTCCTGCAGTCCATCACGCAGTTGCAGGAAGCAACGTTGTCATTCGTCCCCAAGGCTGTTGCAGTAGCGATCGCCTTGGTGGTCTGTGGCCACTGGATGATTTCGGAAATGGTGGCTTTCACCAATGAGCTGTTCGCCCGCATCCCCAGCCTGATCGGCGGAGCGTGAGGTGGACATCCCCGTCGACCAGTCGTGGATCCAGGTCCTCTTGCTGGCATCGGTTCGCATGACAGCCTTTTTGGTGGTCGCTCCGCCGTTCGCCCACCACGCCATCCCGGCCCGCATCAAAGCCATGCTCGGGATCGGGTTGGGGCTGGCCGTTTCCCAACGGCTCTCGTCCGGAGCCGTCCCGTCGGACACGGCAGGTTTCGTCATGGCCGTGGTCCTGGAACTGGTCACGGGCCTGGTCCTGGGCTTCCTGGTCATGGTGATCTTCGCAGCGATCCAGTCCGCCGGCAGCCTGGTTGACCTCTTCAGCGGCTTTCAAATGGCGCAGGCGTTCGACCCACAGATGATGGTCAATGGTGCCCAGTTCACCAGGCTCCTTCAAATGGCGGCCCTTGCGCTCCTTTTCGCCTCGGACGGCTACCAGATGGTCCTTGGCGGCCTCATGGGAAGCTTCAATGCGTTGCCCCTGGCGGGTGGCATCGATCTCAGCCGACCCATCGAGGCACTGATCGGCGCCGTCACCGGCATGTTCCTCGCCGCCGTGCAGATCGCCGGCCCGCTCCTGGTGGTCCTGGTGCTCGCCGACGTCGGACTGGGGCTCCTGACCCGCGTGGCCCCGGCCCTCAATGCCTTTTCGCTCGGCTTTCCGCTCAAGATCTTCATCACCCTGGCACTGGCGGGCTTCCTGTTCCTGGCGTTGCCGCGGCTCGTTTCAACCCTGGCCGAGCAGGCAGCCAACACTTTGATGGGGGTGGGCTAGTGGCGGATTCGCAAGAGAAGACCGAACAAGCCACGGACAAACGCATGCGCGAGGTACGGGAAAAGGGGCAACTGTCCCGGTCCCAGGACCTTATGGCCTGGCTGGCAGTGGGGGCCGCCGCTGCGATGCTCCCGGCAACCATCGATCACGCCACAAACGCGGCCGTCGACCAGCTCTTCACCGTGAAAAGCGTCATCGCGCAGCCTGATCCCGCGAAAGCCGTTGCTGCACTCGAAGCAGGTCTGGGGTCCCTGGCCGGAATCCTGGGGCCCTTGCTCTTGGTTGTCACCGTCGTGGTGCTGGCAGGCTCGGCCCTGCAGGGTGGCATCCGCTTCAAGAAGTTCCGGGCCGAGTTTGAGCATTTCAACCTGCTCGCCGGTTTCAAACGCATGTTCGGCGGCCAGGCACTATGGGGAGGCGTCAAAGCGCTCCTGAAGACCGCCGTCGTGGGTCTTGTCCTTTACGCCGTGGTGCAGGGACTGATGCCGGTGCTGTTGACCGCCGGCGGGCTTCCGGTTGCCGGGATATTGGCAGCGGCTGCGGGGGGAATTGGCGCGCTCATCCAGTTCGCCGTCGCCGCAGGGCTGGTGCTGGCAGCGGCGGACATCTTCGTGGTGATGCGCCGCAACCGCAAGAAAACGCGGATGTCCAAGAAGGAAGTCCAGGACGAGAACAAAAGCACCGACGGCGACCCCCTGATCAAATCCCAACGGCGTTCACGCCAGCTCAGCATGAGCCGCAACCGCATGATCGGCGCCATTGGGGACGCGGACGTCGTGCTGGTCAACCCGACGCACGTGGCAGTTGCGTTGAAGTACGACGCCGGTAAATCGGCACCGCGCGTCGTGGCAAAAGGCTCAGGGCTGATCGCTGCCCGCATCAGGGAGGAAGCCGAAGCCAAGGGTGTGCCCATGGTCCAGGACATCCCCCTGGCGCGGGCCCTGCACTCGGCCTGCGAGTTGGGCCAGGAGATCCCGGTTGAGCTGTACCGCTCGGTCGCCGGAGTGTTGGCCTTTGTGATGTCGCTGAAGAAACGCGGAACTGCACGGGGAATCCATCAGATGAAAGAAAGTATGCAGGCATGAAGAACAACAAGTTCGCCCGGCTTTCCGTGCCGGTTGGCATCGTAGGAATTGTGCTGCTACTGGTTGTTCCGCTGCCGGCCGCGCTGCTGGACTTCCTGATCGTGTGCAACATCCTCCTGGCGTTGCTGATCCTGCTGACCAGCATGTTCGTGAAGAAGCCCCTGGACTTCTCCGTCTTCCCGTCGCTGCTGCTCGTGGCTACGCTCTTCCGGCTGGGACTCAACGTGGCGTCCACCCGGTTGGTACTGGGCCAGGGGTTCGCGGGCCAGGTCATCGAGGCGTTCGGCAAGGTCACGGTTGGTGGTTCGCTGATCATCGGCGCCGTGGTGTTCCTGATCCTGGTGGTCATCCAGTTCGTGGTGGTCACCAAGGGTGCCGAACGTGTTGCCGAGGTGGGCGCGCGCTTCACCCTGGATGCCATGCCCGGCAAGCAGATGGCCATCGACGCGGACCTCAACGCCGGACTCATCACCGACGCCGAAGCCCGGAAACGGCGTGCCGAAGTGTCCGCTGAAGCCGACTTTTACGGCGCCATGGATGGTGCTTCGAAGTTCGTCAAGGGTGATGCCATCGCGGGCATCATCATTATCATCATCAACTTCGTGGGCGGAATCGCCATTGGCGTGCTGCAGCGCGGCATGGATGCCGGGGATGCCCTGAACACCTACGGTCTCCTGACCATGGGCGATGGCTTGGTCACCCAGATTCCTGCACTGCTTATGGCCGTCTCCACCGGCATGATCGTCACCCGGTCCAATGCCGAAGAAGACATGGGCCGCACGGCTTCTTCGCAGCTCATGCAGTCACCCAACGCCCTGCTGATCGCAGGCCTGGCTGCCGGCAGCATGGCCCTCATTCCCGGCATGCCCATCCTTCCGTTCGTGGTGGTGGGCGCGCTGCTGGTCCTCGCTTCCAGGCGCGTAGCCAGCGCACAAAAACTCCAGGCCGAAACGCAGGAGGCAGAGAACGCAGCAGCTTTGACCGGGGAGGAGGACCCCAACGAGCGGCTCATGGAAGATATGCGCGTCCATCCCGTGGAGATCCTGCTCGCACCGGACCTTGTGGACATTGTTTCCGGTGCCTCCGATGACCTGCTGGCGCGGGTACGCTCCCTTCGGCACAAGATCGCCATGGAACTGGGGCTCGTGGTCCCTCCCGTCCGCACACGCGACGCGATGGACCTGCCGCCGTCCACCTATGCCATCCGCATCGCCGGCGTCGAGGCTGGAAGGGGAGTGGCGCCGTCGGGCAAGCTGCTTGCCTTGGGCGAATTCCTGGACGCGTTGCCGGGCACCGCAACCGTGGAACCGGTGTTTGGTCTCTCCGGCAAATGGGTTCCAACGGAAATGCGGCACAGCGCCGAAATGACCGGAGCCACGGTGATTGACCGGGTCTCTGTCCTGGTAACGCACCTGTCCTCGATCATCACCGCAAACGCGGCCCGGCTCCTGACCCGCGAAGACGTCCGGGTGCTCACCGAAGGGGTCCGCAAGCAGAGCCCCTCCGCCGTGGAAGAACTCACGCCTGCCCTGCTGTCCCTGGCCGAAATCCAGCGCGTGCTCCAAGGACTCCTCGAAGAGCAGGTCCCCATCAACGACCTCCCGCGGATCTACGAAGCACTGGCGTTGCGGGCCAAGGTTTCCACCGACCCCGAATCGCTGGTGGAATCGGCCCGCCACGCGCTGGGTCCGGTGCTTGCGGACAGGTACATGGACGGGGCGGTCCTGAACGTGATCATGATCGATCCGTTGTTGGAGCAGTCCATGTTGGAGGACATGCGTCCAGGCGAAGGCGGGACCCAGATTGTCATGGGCCAGGCGAAATTGGACAGTGTCTTGAACTCCCTGAAGTCCGCTGCCGACGGAGCCGCTGCTGCCGGCCGGGAAGCCGTGCTTGTGTGTGCACCAGCCCTGCGTCCCGCGATCCGGCGGCTCGTCGCAGCCCCCGACGGCGGTGTCCCCGTCCTCTCGTATCGCGAAGTGACCTCCGCCAACATCCGTATCGAGACGGTGGGGGTGGTCCGCCATGCAGAAGCGCTACAAGCTTAGCGGTGCGTCGCTGGAAGCCATTCGCGCCAAAGCACTCAAGCAGTACGGACCCGGTGCGCGCGTAGTCTCCGCCGAGAAGGTCACCAATCCGGGAATCGTGGGGCTGTTCGCCGCAGCCAGGTTCGAAGCCACGGTGGAGGTGTCGGACGTCCCGGAACCTGCTGGCCAGCAGGCGCCGCTGACTGCCCGGCTTGTTGAGCCAAGTCCCGTTCACGAGCTCCACGGGCCAGCCATCGCGGCACTCCTGGAGCGAGCCGACGCCGCCGAGCTTGAGATGCACCAGCCCACGCCCGCGCCGGTCTCCACCGCATCCCCGGACTTCGCGGGCCTGCTGGAACAACTCGGCAAGGAACTCCAGCCGGCCGGTCCGTCCCCCTCCGTGCCGGCCCTGGTGACCATGCCGCCGTCGGCCGATAAGCCCATGCCGAAGGTTCCGCAGCCCATAACAGGCGACGGTAACCTCATCGTCCTCTTGGGCCTCGGCGACGACGCGCTCGGACCCGCACTGGAAATGTCCATAGCCGCCGGAGGCTCGGATGTCCGCACCGCGGGCAGGCTCACCGCCTTCGGCCACCTTCACGTCCAAGGAAGGCAAGGCACGACGGCGGCACGCGCCCAGGCCGTCCTCACCGGCCAGACTGTGGTGGTTGCGTTCGGGCTCGGACGCCCGGGGGACGTGCCATCACATGGCGCGGACATCTCCCTCCTGGCCGCCGACCAAATGTGGGTGGTGGTCGACGCCCGGCACAAAGCGGAAGACACCCAGGCCTGGGTACAGGCACTCCAGCGTGTCGTGGCAGGGGAGTCCTTGGGTGTTGACGCGCTCGCCGTCATCGGTGCCTCGGAAACCGCGAGTCCGCAAACGGTGGATACGCTGGACATTCCTGTCGGTTGGGTAGATGGCAAACCCGCCACCGCATCCGTCCTCGGAAAGGTAAATTGAAAGCATGCTGGTACTGACGCGTAAGCCGGGCGAAAAGATCATGATCGGGGACGACATTGTCATCACCGTCATGGAAGGGCGCGGCGACGGCGTCCGGATCGGAATCGAGGCTCCCCGCGGAGTGTCCATCCAGCGCAGCGAGGTGGTGGAAGCCATCGCCGCAGCCAACCTGGCAGCAACCCAGGCCGGCCCCGACGCCGAGGAACTCCTGGCGGCCCTCCGCCCGCCTGCCCCCAAAGCCTGACCCTCATTCACATCCCGCCCTATTGGGGCGGACGCTCTCTCACGTTCCGCCGTGTTGGGCGTGACGCTCTCTCAGGTTCCGCCGTGTTGGGCGTGACGCTCTCTCACGTTCCGCCCTGTTGGGCGTGACGCTCTCTCACGTCCCGCCCAGTTGGGCGGGGATCCTCTCTCACGTCCCGCCCGGTTGAGCCGGATGCGTCCTCCTGGGGAAGGTCGACGCCGGGCCTTGGGATCCGCGGGAAGAGCTCGCCACCCATGGTGGCGCAGTAAATGCGGTTCACGGATGGGCGTCTACTGCCAAAGGCGCAGAGTTGTGATGGAGGGTTGGGCTGAATGGGCTGATGGGGGTGGGTTGTGATGGAGGGTTGGGCTGATGGGTGAGGGTTGGGTTGATGGGGGTGGGTTGTGAGTGAGGGTTGGGGTGATGGGGGTGGGTTGTGAGTGAGGGTTGGGCTGATGGGGGTGGGTTGTGATGGAGGGTTGGGCGGAAGGCGCCGGGATGTGATGGAGCGTCGAGGGGGGCTAGTCCAGCTCCAGGAAATCGCGCAGCGTGGGCAGGGTAGCCGAGCGCACTGCAGCCAAGGCCCGCTGTATGTTCGCATCACGGGCCAAGAGGTCAAGGTCCGCGTCCCCACCCGGTGCCTCATTGGTGCCCGATGCCAACGACGGTATCCCGGCCTCGTCCGGCGGGGCTTTCAACAGCTCGATATTCCGGGCAGCGGCAAGGTCAATTCCTGCCAACAATGCCGTCAATCCCCGGCAGTGATCGTCAAGGAGCTCGGGCCACAGTCCAGGGGGCGCCAGCGAAATAAGGGAGGGAAGGGTGGATTGATCCGGGGCTTTCCATTCGGCTGCCAGGGCCGAGGCCTCCACCCCGCGTGCGAGGGATTCGAAACGCAGATTTTCGAGGACTTTTTCGAGTTCGGCCGCGGTGAAGGTCAACCGGTGCCAGTTGCCTGCCCGGAGATGCAGGAGCTGTGTTTCGAGGAGGAAAAGCAGGAAGTCCAGCTGCCTCCGTTCGCGCCACAGCGTTGCCGATAGCTCGTCCGCCCCCACGGTTCCCCAATTCATTTTTTGTCCCGCCAAAATCACAATTTGGCAGGGTTTATCTTTACTTCTGTCGAGCGTACACGCAGGGAGCTTTTGAGGTGGTATGTTCACTGAATACGTACCTGATTGAACGCTCAACAACGATGCTCTGATTGGTCTCTGGACATCGGCGAAACGGCAAAGAAGTCGGGTTTGCAACTCAATAATCCGGTCTCATGGGGGGACTCACTTTTGAATCGCGAACAGCGCAACGAGCTGGTGTTGCAGCACCTTCCGCTCGTTGGTTACCTGGTCTCTGACCTTTGCGCGCGCGCGTCGCATTTATCGCGCGATGATTTTGCTTCTGTCGGTGCCGTTGCCCTGATAACGTCTGCTGATTCCTTCGATCCGGACCTCGGTGTTCCGTTCGGTGCTTTCGCGCGCCGCCGGATCGTAGGTGCCTTTGCGGACGAGATGCGAGCCGGAGATTGGGCTACGCGGTCGGCCCGCAAGCGGATCAAGGAAACCCTGGGCGTCCAGGAGACCTTGACCAGCATGCTGGGACGGGGTCCCAGCGTCGCCGAGATGGCTTCGGCCCTGGGTGTCGAGCGTAGCCATGTTGAAGCTGCCCTGGTGGACGCATCCCGGACGCTGACTTCACTGGATGAGGTGGTGGCGGACACCGTTGCGTCCCCCACGGATTCCCCGGAACACTCGGTGCTGGCTGATGAGCGGATCAAGTACCTGCGTGCCGCCGTCGATGCCCTCCCCGAAAAAATGCGCTTCGTGGTCCAGGAGATCTATCTCGCGGGACGGTCCGTGAAGGAGCTTGCCGAGGAACTGGGTTCCACGCATGCCGCCGTCTCGCAGCAGCGGGCTGAGGGGATACGGCTCATGCGCGACGGCCTGGCGGCCCATTACGCCGATTCGCCCGACCAGGTTTTCGAACCGGAATCGCGCATCACTGCCCGCCGCCGCAATGACTATCTTTCATCCCTTGCCGCGGCAACCACGGGTGGAATCACCCGCGGCTTTGGCCTGGGGACCTCACTCAACAGCGCCGTTTAGACACTGACGCGAAGGAGGCCGGGCCGCTCAGCGACCCGGCCTCCTTGCGTAGACTCGGCTAGTGCGCCCTGGGGACACGCCGGAGTACGACGGCGGCAAGGGCTGCCGCTCCGGCCATGAGTACCAGCCCAATCGCCGCAGTGATGTGGACGCCGGAGTCAAAGGCGACGCGTGCCGAGGCCGTCAATGCTTCAGCCAAGGGCGCTGGGAGCGTGGAAGCAACGTCAACGGCACCGGCCAGGGTTTCCCCGGACTTTTCGGCGGCGTGGCCGGTTACGCCGTCCGGTATGACCAGGTTGTGCTGGTAGGAGGCGGTGAGGATGGAACCAAGGACAGCCGTTCCCAACAGCGAACCCAACTCGTAACCGGTCTCCGAGATGGCTGATGCTGCCCCGGATTTGTCAGCCGGTACGGACGCCAGGATGAGGTCGTTTGAGATGGTCTCCGCCGCACCCACGCCAACAGCAAGAACTGTGAGGGCTGACAGGAGGAAGACGGGGCCGCTGCCGTGGTCGCCCACAACAGCCACGAAGTAGCCAACGGCACTGAGCGTCAAACCTCCGGCCACCACAAAACCGGGCCGGACCTTTTTGACCAGGGGCACCACCAGCAGTCCGGCGATGACTGTTGCCAGGAGGGCCGGGATCATTGCGATACCCGCCTCCATGGGGGACTGGCCTTCAACCAATTGCAGGTGCTGGGCGAAGAAGTAGATGAAGCCGGTCATGGAGAAGAGGGAAAGTACGTTGGCAACGATTGCCGTACTGAATACCTTGTTCTTGAACAGGCTGACGTCCAGCATCGGGCTGTCGATCCTCTGCTGGCGTCGGACGAAGAGGACACCCATTACCAGACCGAAAAGCATGAACGCCGCGGCTGATGCCCCAAGGCCGTGCACTGCGAATTCTTTGATGCCGTAGACAAACGGAGCCATGGTCAAGATGGACAAAGCGATGCTGGGGACATCCACGCGGCCCGGGTTCGCGTCTTTGGACTCGGGGATCAGAACCTTTCCGAAGGCAAGCAGCGGCAGCAGCAGGAAGGCTGCCACCAGGAAGACGGCACCCCACCAGAAGTGTTCCACCAGCCAACCGCCGAAGATCGGCCCGAGGGCAGCACCGCCTGAGAACCCGGCCGCCCACACGGCAATAGCGAGCCGGCGGCGGTTGGGGTCGGTGAAGATGTTCCGGATCAGGGAAAGCGTTGAGGGCATCAGCATGGCGCCGAAAACGCCAAGGGCGGCGCGTCCGGCAATCAGCCATTCTGCTGAGGGCGCGAACGCAGTAGCAGCCGACACCGCAGCAAAGCCCGTGCTGCCGATCAGAAGCAGCCGCCGTCGGCCGATCCTGTCGCCGAGGTTGCCCATGGAGACGAGGAGTGCGGCCAGGACCAAGGGGTAGGCGTCAACGATCCAGAGCAGTTGCACGCCACCGACATCGAGGGATCGGGCGATCTCGGGCAGGGCAAAGGTGAGCGCGGTGTTGTCGACGGCCACCAGCAGTACCGGGAACATCAGGAGTGCCAGGGCCGTCCAGTCGCGCCACGGTGCAGGGCCCATGACGGGACGAGCTGAACGGGGAGCTTGGGTGGAGGACGGCGAGAACATGTCTTTACTGTACCGTCCAGACGGTATAGTTTCAAATTAAACCCCAGCAAGCCTTTAGGGAATGATGTACTCATGCCACGAAAACCAGTTGCCCGGGACGCCGTCCTGGATGCCTACGAATCCCTCCTTATAGAGGTAGGGGAGCGGGCCGCCACGCTCGATGCAGTTGCCAAGCGTGCGGGCGTCTCGAAGGGCGGGTTGCTGTACCACTTCCCCAACAAGGAGTCGCTGATCAGCGCCCTCCTGGAACGCCTGGACCAGCTGGCAGTACAGGACATTGAGCAGATGAGGGCCGCGCCGGACGGTGCCGCTGCCTACTTCATCCGGACGTCATTGTGGGCCGGGACGCCGATGGACCGCGCTTTCGTCGCTGCTACCCGGCTGGCCGAGGTTGCCCACGAAGAAACGCGCCGCAGGTTTGCCGGAATCCAAAAGCAGTGGCTTGATGTCCTGGCCAAGGATGTCGGACCCGAAGTTGCGAAGGCCGTTAGCTACATGGGCGACGGACTGTATTTCAACGCAATGTTCGAGGGCGGCCAGGAGGCTGGCGACGACGGCCGGGAAGCCGACGTCAAAATCCTGCTCGGAGTGCTGGAGCGGCTGCGGAAGTAGCGCATCATCCCATTTGCGGCGACGCGCCGCACGTAGGACAATTAACCCTTGTGGCCTGCCTGAAATCGGGCCGCGTTATAACTGAACATTGCCTATGATCTGCGGCGGGAGAGTCCTGCAAGCACGTGATGCAGGCGCCGTAGGAGCAAACCCTCCCCAGGAATCTCTCAGGCCCACGCACCGCCGCGGCAAGGCAACTCTGGAAAGCAGCAGGCGCTCACCACCGAAGGGTGAAAGAGTGCTGTGCTCACCGACGGTGCAAGCGATGTTGTTCCAACAACGCGGAAACTCTCAGGTCCAATACAGAGCGGGGAGGAACCCAGCCACTGTGGCGTACCCAAACGCCGCCCAAGTAATGGAGTTCCTTCGTGACGGTTAGTTCTGCCTCCACCACCTTCGTTGATCGGCATATTGGCGCCCGCCGCCAGGCCGACATTGAGACCATGCTCAAGTCCGTGGGCTACGACACCGTTGACGCGTTGGTCGACACCGCCGTCCCCAACGACATCCGCCAGGACGTCGCCCTCACCCTGCAGAACGCCCTGAGCGAAGTCGAAGTCCTTGCCGAGCTTCGCAAGCTCGCCTCCAAGAACAAGACCGCCGTGCAAATGATCGGCCAGGGCTACTACGACACCGTCACGCCGCCGGTGATCCGCCGCAACATCCTCGAGTCCCCGGCCTGGTACACCGCCTACACCCCGTACCAGCCGGAAATCTCCCAGGGCCGCCTCGAAGCGCTCCTCAACTTCCAGACCATGGTCCAGGACCTGGTGGGCCTGCCCATCGCCAACGCTTCCCTCCTGGATGAAGCAACGGCTGTGGCCGAAGCCGTGCTGATGATGCGCCGCGCCAACAAGAACAAGTCCGCCCAGGACGGCAAGACTGTCCTCGACGCCGACTGCCTGCCGCAGACCATTGCGATCGTGAAGGGCCGCGCGGAAGCGCTCGGCTTCGACGTTGAGGTAGCCGACCTGAGCGCCGGTCTTCCGGAAGGTGCCATCAACGGCGTCGTCCTCCAGCAGCCCGGCGTTTCCGGCCGCGTGTTCGATCACTCCGCCGTCATTGCTGAAGCCAAAGAGCGCGGCGCGCTGGTCACGGTCGCCGCCGACCTCCTGTCCCTCACGCTCATCACCCCTCCGGGCGAGCAGGGCGCCGACATCGCTGTTGGTTCCGCCCAGCGCCTGGGTGTGCCGCTGTTCTTCGGCGGCCCGCACGCCGCGTACATGGCCGTCCAGAAGGGCCTGGAGCGCTCCATGCCCGGCCGCCTGGTAGGCGTTTCCAAGGACGACGCCGGTGTCCCCGCCTACCGCTTGGCGCTGCAGACCCGCGAGCAGCACATCCGCCGCGAGAAGGCTACGTCCAACATCTGTACAGCCCAGGCACTCCTGGCGATTGTGGCCTCCATGTACGCGGTTTACCACGGCCCCGAGGGACTGAAGGCGATCGCTGAGACCGCCCACAACCACGCCCGGACACTGGCCGCATCCCTGAAGGCTGCCGGCGTCGAGGTCCTCCACGGCTCGTTCTTCGACACCATCACGGTCCGCGTCCCGGGCAAGGCCGCCGAGCTGGTGGCCGCAGCTGAGGCCAAGGGCATCAACCTGCGCGGGGTCGACGCCGACACGGTTGGCATCTCAGTGGATGAAACAACGACGACGGCGATTGTCGCCGACGTCGCAAGCGTCTTCGGCGCTTCGGTAACTGAAGCCGTTGAAGGCTTCGCGCTGGAATCCTCCGTTGAGCGCACCAGCGACTTCATGCAGCACCCGGTGTTCAACACCCACCGCTCCGAAACCCAGCTCCTGCGTTACATCCGCAAGCTGTCCGACCGGGACCTCGCGCTGGACCGCACCATGATCCCGCTGGGTTCGTGCACCATGAAGCTCAACGCCACGGCCGAAATGGAAGCTATCTCCTGGCCGGAGTTCGCTTCCATCCACCCGTTCGCGCCGGACTCCCAGACAGAAGGCTGGCGTGAGCTCATCACCGACCTCGAGGCACAGCTGACCGAGATCACCGGCTACGACCAGGTCTCCATCCAGCCGAACGCCGGTTCCCAGGGTGAACTCGCCGGGCTCCTCGCGATCCGCGGCTACCACCACTCCAACGGTGACGAGCAGCGCAACGTCTGCCTCATCCCGGCTTCCGCCCACGGCACCAACGCTGCCTCTGCAGTCCTGGCGGGCATGAAGGTGGTGGTCGTTGCCACCGCGCCGGATGGCACCATCGACCACGTAGACCTCAAGGCCAAGATCGAGGCCAACCGCGACGCCCTCTCGGCCATCATGATCACCTACCCGTCCACGCACGGTGTCTACGATGCCGACGTCCGCGAAGTCTGCGACGCCATCCACGAAGCCGGCGGGCAGGTCTACATCGACGGTGCCAACCTCAACGCCCTTGTTGGCCTTGCCCAGCCCGGCAAGTTTGGTGGCGATGTCTCGCACCTGAACCTGCACAAGACCTTCTGCATCCCGCATGGCGGTGGCGGTCCCGGCGTTGGTCCGGTTGCTGCCAAGGCACATCTGGCACCGTTCATGCCGGGCGATGCGGCTTCCTGGACCGAAGGCAACGACGTTCCGATTTCCGCATCCCGCTTTGGTTCCGCGGGTGTCCTGCCGATCTCCTGGGCATATGTGAAGCTCATGGGTGGCCAGGGCCTCACCGAAGCGACCAAGTCCGCACTGCTCGCTGCGAACTACATCGCGTCCCGCCTCAACGACCACTTCCCGGTGCTCTACACCGGCGAAGGTGGACTCGTGGCACACGAGTGCATCCTGGACCTGCGGGAACTGACGGCCAAGACCGGCGTCACCGCTGAAGATGTGGCCAAGCGCCTCATTGACTTCGGCTTCCACGCCCCCACGCTCGCCTTCCCGGTTGCAGGGACCTTGATGGTGGAGCCCACCGAGTCCGAAGACCTCGTGGAGATCGATCGCTTCATCGAAGCCATGATCACCATCCGCAAGGAAATCGACCAGGTCGCTGCCGGTGACTTCTCCGTGCAGGACTCCCCGCTTCGCCGCGCGCCCCACACGGCAGCCGCCGTCGTAAGTTCCGACTGGGACCGCGCCTACCCGCGTGAGCAGGCTGCCTTCCCGGTCCACCACCTGAAGCAGGACAAGTACTTCCCGCCCGTTGGCCGCATCGACGGCGCAGCCGGAGACCGCAACCTGGTCTGCTCCTGCCCGCCCATCGAAGACTTCGAGAACTAGGGGGTTCCGGAAAATGACTGAGAACTACACGGCCCTCTACGAAGAGCACAAGAAACTCGGCGCCTCCTTCACCGACTTCGGTGGCTGGCAAATGCCGCTCAAGTACTCCTCGGAGCTGGCTGAGCACCACGCCGTCCGCAAATCCGCAGGCCTGTTCGACCTCTCCCACATGGGCGAAGTCTGGGTCACCGGGCCGGAGGCCGCTGCGTTCCTGGATTACGCCCTGGTAGGCAAAATCTCCGCCATGGCCGACGGCAAGGCCAAGTACTCGCTGATCTGCCAGGAAGACGGCGGCATCATCGATGACCTCATCACCTACCGTCGCCCCTCACCCGAAGAAGGTGAGGACAAGTTCCTCGTAGTCCCCAACGCGGGCAACGCGAAGGTAGTGGCTGACGCCCTTGCCGAACGGGCCGCCGGATTCGACGTTGTGGTTCAGGACGCCTCCGCCGAGACCTCACTCATCGCCGTCCAGGGTCCCCTTGCGGAATCGATCCTGCTGCGGCTCGTGCCTGCCGAGCAGCACTCCCTGGTCACGGAACTGAAGTATTACGCCGCCGTCGAGGTCACGTTCCTGGTGGCCGGCAGCGGCCAGGACCTGCTCCTGGCCCGCACCGGCTACACGGGCGAGGACGGCTTCGAGATCTTCGTGTCCAATGAATCCGCCGCAGCCCTGTGGCAGGCCATTGCCGCAGTCGCGGATGACGGCGAGCTCATCCCCGCCGGCCTCGCATCCCGCGACTCCCTCCGGCTCGAAGCGGGCATGCCCCTCTACGGCAACGAACTTTCCCGTGAGGGCAACCCCTTCGCCGCAGGACTTGGGCCCGTGGTTGCGCTGTCCAAGGAAGGCGACTTCGTGGGCAAGGAAGCCCTGGCTGTCCTGAAGGCGGACGGGGCCGGGTCCACCACCGGCCGCAAGCTCGTTGGCCTCAAGGGCCTGGGGCGCCGCGCCGGACGCAGCCACTACCCGGTCCTGAAGGACGGAGCGGTTGTTGGCGAAGTGACCTCCGGCCAGCCCAGCCCGACGCTCGGCTACCCGGTAGCGTTGGCGTATGTCGACGTCGAGTTTGCCGAGGTTGGAACTGCGCTGGACGTCGACCTGCGCGGCAAGGCCGAGCCTTTCGAGGTCGTTGCCTTGCCGTTCTACAAGCGCCAAAAGTAGCCAGTTTTTCATTCACCACACGTTAGGAAACAGAATGCCCAAAGTAGCGCCCGAACTTCAGTACTCCGACGAACACGAGTGGGTTTCCCGCGGCGAAGGGAACTCGGTGTCTGTTGGTATCTCCGAGGTTGCCACCGACGCCCTGGGCGACATTGTCTACGTTGACCTTCCGGAGGTCGGCTCCACTGTGACCGCAGGCGAGACCTGTGGCGAAGTTGAGTCCACCAAGTCGGTCTCCGACCTGTACTCGCCCGTCACCGGGGAGGTCACCGAAATCAACGACGCCGTTGTTTCCGACCCCGCACTGATCAACAACGATCCCTACGGTGCAGGCTGGCTGTTCAAGGTGGCCGCCGAGGCCGACGGTCCGCTGCTTTCCGCCGAGGAATACGCCTCCAAGAATGGCGGAGACCTGTCCTAGGTATCCCGCCACGCGAGCTCCATGGGCGTAGCGTGGTAACCAGTAACTGAAAAATTGCGACGCCGGGTTGCCGCCTTTGGGGGCCATCCGGCGTCGTGCTTCGGTTGACTTCCGCCACAAGCGGGAGCGGCCATCCGGCAGGACCATCTGCCGGGACATCTCAAGTTTTTATGAAGGAATCACGGCTATGGCTGTTGGTGTTTTCGATCTGTTCTCTGTAGGCATTGGTCCGTCGAGTTCGCATACGGTGGGCCCGATGCGTGCCGGGGCGGTGTTCGCTTCTGAGTTGAAGGACGCTGGCGTCCTTGATTCGGTGGCGTCGTTGCGGGTGGACCTGTATGGGTCGTTGGCGGCGACCGGTCGTGGGCATGGGACGTTTACCGCGACCCTGTTGGGGCTTGAGGGTTTTGAGCCGGAGTTGATCCTTCCCGATGAGGTGGAGGCACGGTTGGCGTCGATTGCGGAGACGGGGAAGCTCAACCTCGCCGGTGAGGTTCTGTTGCCGTATGCGGTGGAGGACATGGTTTTGCATCCCTTGACGGTGTTGCCGCGGCATACGAACGGGATGAAGTTTGCTGTCTCCGATGCCGGGGGGACCGTGCTGAAGGAGGCGACGTTTTTCTCGGTCGGTGGTGGGTTCATTGTCCGTGAGGGTGAGGAGTCCGCGGCTCAGGCGGAGTTGGAGGAGTCCAAGAAGGAGTTGCCGTTGCCGTTCCGGACGGCGGCGGAGTTGTTGGGCAGGTGTGCGTCCAAGGGTTTGGGGATCAGCGACATCATGTTCATCAATGAGCGGGCGTCCCGGTCCGAGGAGGAGATCCGGGAGGGTCTGCTGCATATCTGGGCTGTGATGGAGGCTTGTGTTGAAACCAGTTTGCAGCGTGAGGGTGTGTTGCCGGGTGGGTTGAAGGTCCGTCGTCGTGCGCCGGATTGGTTGGAGCGGCTCCTGAAGGAGGACAAGGACCGGAACGATCCGAAGTACTGGCAGGAGTGGGTGAACCTGATCGCGTTGGCGGTCAATGAGGAGAACGCTTCCGGTGGGCGGGTGGTGACGGCTCCGACCAATGGTGCTGCGGGGATCATTCCTGCGGTGTTGTATTACGCGTTGAATTACGCCCCGGGCATGGATAAAGCGACCCAGGCTGATAAGGACGACGTGGTGGTGAAGTTCCTGCTCGCTGCCGGTGCGGTGGGTGTGTTGTACAAGGAGCAGGCGTCTATTTCGGGTGCTGAGGTGGGTTGTCAGGGTGAGGTCGGGTCGGCGTCGTCGATGGCTGCTGCGGGTTTGGCTGAGGTGATGGGTGGTTCCCCGGGTCAGGTGGAGAACGCGGCGGAGATCGCGATGGAACATAACCTGGGGCTGACGTGTGATCCGATCGGCGGGTTGGTGCAGATCCCGTGTATCGAGCGGAACGCGATCGCTGCGGCGAAGGCGATCAACGCGGCGAAGATGGCGTTGTGGGGTGACGGGACGCACCGGGTCTCGTTGGACGAGGTGATCGTGACCATGCGTGAAACGGGCAAGGACATGTCCCACAAATACAAAGAAACAGCGATGGGCGGCCTCGCCGTCAACGTCGTCGAATGCTGAGTCTGTTTACTGTCGGTGCCTAGTGCCATGCTGTATCCATGAGCGGGGGATACGACAGGGATTTTTTGCGGGCACGCCTTGAGCTGCCCAGTCCGTCGGCGACGACGACTCTTTTGGACTACATCCACTTCTCCGTGCGTTTCCGGGTTTCCCGGAAGCTCGCGGCGATCGTGGGGGTCAATATCAACGGCAAGGAGCTGAACCCGCTGGCCCGTGAAGGTACCTGGCATTTCGATGACCGGATTCCCCGGGAGCAGCAGGCCGGTCCGGACGTCTACAAGAACAACGCGTTTGACCGCGGGCATCTGGTGCGGCGTCTGGACCCGGTGTGGGGAGATCCTGCCACCGCCAAAAAGGCCAACCAGGACACCTTCGTGTTCACCAATGCTGCGCCGCAGGTTGATGACTTCAACCAAGGCAAGGAACTGTGGGTGGGGCTGGAGGACCATGTCCTGGAACACGCTGATGCCTACGATGCCAAGCTCAGCGTCTTCACGGGGCCGGTTCTTCTCGACGACGACCCCCCGTACAGGGGCGTGCAGGTTCCACGGAAATTCTGGAAGATCGCTGCATGGACCAGTGATGCCAAACTGGCGGCCGCGGGATTCGTCCTGGACCAGTCGCCGCTCCTGGGCAAAGTAGAGCTGAAACGGGCCATCGACCAGCGGCTCCTGGAAGGCGAACCGCCGCCGTTGGGGCCGTTCCGGACGTTCCAGGTGCCCATTGGGGAGATTGCGGATCTGACCGGGCTCAGCCTCAGCCGGTTGGTGAACGCAGATCGTCTGGCCAGCGGCCAGCGAGAGCTCGGAAAGGCGCCGAAGGCCATTAAGTTGGAAAGCGCGGATCAGATCAGGCTTTAGGGCGAACCGGAAGATTTTTCCCGGCCCGATAGACTTGGGGCTGCATGTCCGCATGCCTTTGAACACTGCACCAAAACCCTGAGATTGGACACGGCCACCTTGCGAGAATTTACTGCCCGCTTTGCCACCGCCGAGGAAACCGATAACTGGGACAAGCACGTCACGGCCAATCCGAACAGCGGCAACATGCTGCAGTCGGACGCCTACGCCGCAGTAAAGGACGGCAACGGCTGGCTGGTCCGCCGCGTGGTGGTGGAAACCGCCGGGTACGCCAGCTACAACCTGCTGCTGGAGAAGAAGTTCCCCGTTCTCGGCCGGCTCTGGTACCTGATCAAGGGACCGGATGCTGCCTCGGCGGATGACATCGAGCCCATGCTCAGGGCGGTAGCTGCGTTGGCACGGGAACAGAAGCTGAACGTCTTCAGCATCAAGATCGAGCCCGACGTCGTGGAGTCACCTGAGGTGGTCGCGAAGCTGAAGGCGTCTGGCCTGGTCAAGGCTCCGAATATCCAGTCCAACGATTCCACGGCGTTGTTGGACATCTCCGCCCCGGCGAACGAAGTCCTGCGGAGTATTTCGTCCCGGGCCCGCAATGCGGTCCGAAGGGCGGAGCGCGAAGGCTGCGAAGTTGTGGAAGCAGAGCCGGGCCAGGACAGCTACAAGAAGCTCTACGCCCTGATGCAGAACACCATGAACGCCAAGGGCGCCATGCCGCTGCGAAGCTACGAGTACTACGCCACCTTCTGGGAGCAGTTTTGCAGTCGGGGCCAGGGACACTTCTTCTTCGTCTACGAGGACGGTGCCCCGAGCGTTGGCGCTTTCGTCATCAACTACGGTTCCAAGGCAACCTACAAGGACGGCGGTTCCACGCAGAACCGTAAACAGTATGGCGACTCGCACTTGGTCCAATGGGCAGCCATCCAGCGCATGCAGGAGCTCGGCTGCGTGGAATACGACTTCTGCGGCACACCCCCCGCTGCCAGGATCAAGGACAAGAGCCACCCGCTCTACGGCCTGGGATCGTTCAAGACGAGCTTCACCAAGACCGTTACGGACTTTGTGGGCTGCTACGACCTCGTGCTGGGCCCTGTCCGGTACAAGCTGTGGCTCAAGGGCGCAGAGAAGGTGTTCAGAAGGCTCGAAACCATGCGCACCGGCGGTCAGTTCTACTGACGGACACCCAAGCCAGCAAGCCAACCCACAGGCCCGCCCCGGCCACCAACGGGCGCAAATCTAATCTAGGTGAGGTAATTTCTTTGACTCCGATCGAGGCTGGAACCGACATGGAATTCGTGATTCTCAGTGACGCTGATTTCGAGACGTTCGCCAAGGGACACCCACAGGGGAGCTTCATCCAGTCCATGGACCTGACGCGCTTCCAACGAGCCCGTGGCCAGGAGGTCGAGCTCTTTGGCGTAACCCGCGCCGGCAGCCTCATTGCTGCGGGAAAGCTCGTCTACACGTCCAACCGTTTTGGCTACAAAACCGCGGACTGTGCCAAGGGACCACTGATGGACTACAGCGACCCGGCAGTGGTTCGCTTCGTCGTCGAGCAGTTGAAGAAGCATGCCGCTTCAAAGAAAGCGGCGGAACTGCGCATCTCGCCGAACGTCCGTTACATCGCCCGTGATGAGGACGGCGCCGAGCACCCGGAGATCGAAGACAACCGGCCGCTGTTGAAGGAACTCGAGGGCCTCGGTTTCAAGCACCAGGGCTTCGACATGAACTTCGCCAATATCAACTGGATGTTCATCAAGCAGCTCGATGGTTTCGCGGACTCCGAAGAGCTCATCATGGGCATGAACTACCGCACCCGCAAGGCGATCCGGAAGGCCGAGAAGAACGGCGTCTACCTGGAACAGGCCACGCTGGAGACGCTGGACGACTTCTACACCGCGCTGAGCACCGCAGGCGACGAGAAGGGCTTCACGTACCGCGAGCGGGAGTACTACGAGCAGCTGCTCCGGAACACCTCCGATGAGTTCACCAAGCTCATGATGGCCAAGATCAACATCCCCGAGTACCGCGCGTCCATCACGGAGCGGCTCGAAGCTGAATCCAAGACACTGGCCGAACTGAAACGCGAGGTCGAGGAGACCGGCAGCAAGAAGAAGGCCAACCGCGTCAAGGTGGTCCAGGACCTCGTGGACAGCTACGAGCGCAGCCTCAAGGACATCGAGCGTTTCCCCGATTCCGTGGGGGTGGCTACGGTGGCGGCCATCCACTTCGCGTGCTCCGGCGACGAACTGACGTGCGTCATCGGTGGCACCGTGCAGGACTACATTTATTTCAACGGCGCCACGTCCCTGTACTGGGGCATGATGCTCCACGCCCTGAACAACGGGTACTCGCGGTACAACTTCTACGGCACGTTCGGCATCCAAGGCCAGGACGACACCGGTCACGGTGGGTATGAATTCAAGAAGGGGTTTGGCGGCGAGGTGGTCCAGCTGATTGGCGACTTCGTGGCTCCGGTGAACCCGCTCACGTTCAACGCCTACCGCCTGGCCAGGAAGCTTGCAGGAGCCGCCCAGACAGTACTGGGACGATTGCCACTTGAGAAATTGCCGGTCGTAGGAAGACTCCGGAGGAACCACTAATCACACAAGCGCAGGGGAGGATCACCGCGTGACTGAACGCCCCGAGGGGTCCGGTAGCAGGCCCCACACGGACGGCTTGCCCAAGACCCAGCCGCTTAGGCCGTCGCAGGTCCGGCAGAACGTCAACGCCAAACGCATGCTGATGCGCCTGGTGCAAGGCGATAGCCCACCGACGGCTCCCATGAACATCGTGGACCGGCTGGCGGGCAGCCCGTACGCCAACCCCACCATCCAGGTGGTTGGTGTGGATGCATCCGCCCGCAAGACCATCGACTTTGCCTTGCACCTGGCTGAAGTCATGTTCCGATACGGTGCCGGCGCCTTGGAAGTCGAGACGAGCATGATTGCCGTTACGGCTGCCTTGGGCCTGAAGAACGTTGAAGTGGACATCACCAACCAGTCGGTGGCCATCAACTATGCGCCCAAGGACCAGACGCCCATCACGCTCCTCCGTGTGGTGCGCTCCTGGACAAACAACTACGCAGGCTTGGCGCAGGTGCACCAACTGGTCACAGACATTGTGGCCGGGGGAGTGGGCCGCGACGAAGCCGTGCGCCGGTTGAACGAAATTATCCGCAGCGCCAAGCCCTTCCCTCGATGGATGGTGACCATAGCGTTCGGTATCTTCGCAGCTGTCTTCGTTGGCGTCTTGGGCGGTGGGCTCGGCGCATCAGCGGTGGCCTTCTGCTCCAACATCCTGATCAGCCTGCTTTCCCGCCAACTGGCCAGGTGGAGGACGGCGGACTTCTTCAACACCATGGCGTGCGCGTTCCTGGTCACCTTCATTGCCTTGATGCTCCGCTGGGCAGGTGTGGACATCGCTCCCTCCATAGTGGTGGCGGGCGGAATCCTGCTGCTGCTCCCAACGGGCAGACTCGTGTCGTCGGTACAGGATGCGATCAACGGCTTCCCGGTCACCGCCGCGGGTCGGTTCCTCTCCACGCTGCTCACCTTCGGGGCGATCGTGGCAGGGATCGGTGTCGCCGTCGTGGTGGGCACCCTCATGGGCAGCGCTGTACTGGATGTCACGCAAACATTCCCCGACGCGTATCCGTTGTGGGGGCGCGCCGTCCTCATCGCCGTCGCGGTGGTTGCCATCGGCGTCACGGAACAAACGCAGATGCGGTTGTTGATTCCGACGGCGGCAGTCGGCATAGTGGGCTTCTTCGTTTTGTGGGGGGTCGGCCAAGCCGGTCTCGGCGATCGTTTGTCGCCCGCTGTCGCAGCGGTGGTCATCGGTTTGCTGGCCCGTGTGGTTGCCCTGAAGTTGGGTGCTCCCCAGCTGGTTGTCGCTGTGCCCGCGGCTTTGATCCTGCTGCCCGGCCTGACGATCTTCCGTTCGATGTATGCCCTCACCGTTGAAGGGGGCGACTTCCTGGCCGGTGCCGGCGGGATGCTTAACGCCGGAGCGATTGTCCTGGGAGTGGCCGCGGGTATCGTGCTCGGCGACAACCTGGCCAGGCCGCTGACGAAGGGCCTGTCCAGCAACGAACGCCGCAGGGTGCGTCGGCGCTAACCTCCCAAAAGTTTGTGTACAGGTAATGCCCTTAAGAAGGTTTCTTAGGGGCATTACTTGTTTGCAAACCCGAGTTGCTAGATCTTCCCTACTGGGAGCTTCTTCTCGGCTTGGAAGACCTCTTCGACGCGCCCTTGTGCCCAGTACCCGGACAAGGAAACCTGCGAACGTTCCAAGCCCCGCTGGACGAAGAAGATCTCCCGAAGACCCTTCATGTAGCCCCGCTCGCCGTGGGCGAAGACGTCCACTTTGCCGGGCAGCCACTCGGTGGTCCTTAGGGCTTCGAGCAGGAGGTCACTGGAGCCGGCAGGCACGCCGCCGCGCAGCAGCCAGCGCAGTTCCAGGCCGGCAGGTGCCGCGATAGGCAAGATGTCCGCCTCACTGTCCACCTCCAGGTAAGCAACGCCGCGTGCGTCAGGAGCCAGTGCCTCCACGCAAGCGGCAACCGCTGGGATGGCGGCGTCGTCGCCGGCGAAAAGGTACCAGTCGGCGTCGGGGTCGGGATTGTAGCCACCGCCGGGGCCCGTAAAGACCAGCGTTTCACCTGGTTCGGCCGCTGCAGCCCACGGCCCGGCAAGTCCCTCGTCACCATGGACAACAAAGTCGATCGCCAGCTCCTGCGCAGCCACGTCCACCCAGCGGATGGTGTAGGTCCGGGTGTGCGGCCATTGCTCGCGCGGCATGGTCTCGCGGATGGTCCAGAGGTCCAGCGGGAAGTCGTAGTCGACGCCCGGCTGGGGAAAAACGATTTTGACGTAGCGGTCCACGTAGTCGTTGTTTGCGTAATCGCTGAACCCCGGCCCGCCGGCCACAATCCGCACCATGTGTGGGGAAAGGAGTTCTTTCCTGAGCACGGTCAGGGTGACCTGGGGGCGGGTGTTGCGGGTAGCGGACGAGGTGACGGGGAGAGCGGCCATATAGGCAAGCCTAAGCTAGTGCGCTGGACGTCGGCTGGATAGGGCCGAACGTTACACACCCTCGCTCACGTTCCGTCCGCTTGGGGCGGACGCTCGCTCACGTTCCGTCCGCTTGGGGCGGACGCTCGCTCACGTTCCGTACGCTTGGGGCAAACGCTCGCTCACGTTCCGTACGCTTGGGGCAAACGCTCGCTCACGTTCCGTACGCTTCGCGGCCTTTGGCGGCTGAGCGCTAGAGGACCGGCAACTCCCAGTCGATCGGCCCGGCGCCCTGCTGGGCCAGCAGCTCGTTGGCCCGGCTGAACGGCTTGGAGCCAAAGAAGCCCCGCGACGCCGATAACGGGCTGGGATGGGCCGACACGAGCGACGGCGCTCCTTTGAGCAGCGGCACGACACCCTCAGCGTCCTTCCCCCACAGGATGGCGACGAGTGGCTGTTGCTGCCCGGTACTGGTGGTTCGGTCGGCGACGGCGGTGACAGCCGCCGTCGTGATGTCCTCCCAGCCTTTGCCGCGGTGCGAGCCGGCATTTCCCGCCTCGACGCTGAGGACACGATTCAGCAGGAGCACGCCCTGGCGGGTCCATTCGCTCAAGTCGCCATGGACGCGAGGTGGCAGGCCGAGGTCCTCATGAAGTTCGCGGTAGATATTGGCGAGGCTCCGCGGGATGGGTCGCGTACTCCCCGAAACAGCGAAGGAAAGACCGACGGCGTGTCCCGGAGTTGGGTAGGGGTCCTGGCCGAGGATGAGTACTTTGACGTCGGCCAGCGGCTGTTTGAAGGCGCGCAAGAGATTGTCGGCCGCCGGCAGGACCTGGCGCCCGTTGGCGGCCTGGCCGGCAACGAACGCGAGGGCGGCGCGGAGTTGGTCTTCCACGGGCAACAAGGCGTCCGCCCAGTCGGGCGCCATTAGCTCTTCCAGCGGACGGTCGATCAGTTCCGCGAAGTCGCTATCCGCCACGCCTGCCGGTTCAAGTTCAAACAGTGCATCCTCGCCAGTCATCACGCCATTGTCCCCCGCGCCTGCCAGGCGGGGCGAATGACAGCGTTGTTATTCACCCGTAACATAGGGGTAGGACAATTTCCCATCAAGCGTCGAAGGAGTATGCCGTGGCGGAACCAGCACCGGAACCGATGGCGCAGCAGGCGACAGGTTTTTCCCTCGAGGACCTCGCGGCTGAAACCCGCAGCGAATCGCCCCTCAGTGAACGCGACCAGCAAATGCTGGCACTTGAACGGCAGTGGTGGAAGTACGCAGGCGCCAAGGAACAGGCTATCCGTGAGCTGTTCGATCTCTCCGCTACGCATTACTACCAGATCCTGAACGCGCTGATCGATACCGAGGACGCGTTGGCCCACGATCCCATGCTCGTCAAGAGATTGCGTAGACTACGTACGTCCCGCCAACGTGCGCGGACGGCACGTCGCTTGGGGTCCGACGCGTAAATCGCCAGGCTGATCTGTCAGCAGCAACCAGCAAGGACAACGCTTCACCATGACCAAATTTGCCAGGGATGAATTCGACCAGGTTCCGCAAAACACCAATCGCCAGGGCGTCCACCGCGACGCCCAGGAGACTGCCCGCCCTGCCTTGTGGCCGGTCCTCACAGTCGGAGCTGTCGCTCTGGTGCTGGGCCTGGTGGCCTTCCTGATCCTTCCAAACCTCGGCGTGGTGGGCCCCAGCGCCTC
Organism: Paenarthrobacter sp. UW852; assembly: GCF_024608385.1. NCBI lineage: Bacteria > Bacillati > Actinomycetota > Actinomycetes > Micrococcales > Micrococcaceae > Paenarthrobacter > Paenarthrobacter sp. UW852. The sequence goes on along the minus strand of NZ_JAMSGY010000002.1, from coordinate 549,411 downwards.
CTCGAATGTCTCGACGCCGGCACCCCAGCAGAGTACTGATACCTCGCCTTCTGCGGCGCCCAGCGAACCGGCTCCCACGGCTTCGGGTGAACCGAGCCCTGAGGCGTCACCGTCCAACGTTCCGTCCGCTACTCCGTCCTCGGCTCCGGTAGACAAGACCATCCCCGTGGCTGTCTACAACGGCGCTGGCACGGCTGGCCTGGCAGGCCGGGTGGCCGGTCTGGTACAGGGCGATGGCTGGACGCTGAGCACAGTTGGGAACTGGGGTGGCCTGCCGCAGCAGACCTCCGTGATCTTCTACAACAGTCCTGCGCAGAAGGCCAACGCTGAGGCGTTGGGAACCCTGCTGCGTATTCAGTCGATCGTTGAGTCCCCGGAAATCCAGCAGCCCCTGGTGGTTGTTGCCGGTCCCGGATACCAGTAGCGGACCGCTGTAGGAGCACCTTTGAGCCCCAACTCGGTTAAGCATCAATAACAAAACCGAAGCACTGCCGCCCACCGGCAGCGCCGCAGGAGTGACTGTGGTTAGAGTGGATTGATTCCGGTACGGAGATCCCGGCAACCGGTCTTGGCTACTGCGAAAGTGTGGGCATCATGGCATTGGGAACCGTCAAATGGTTCAACGCCGAAAAGGGCTACGGATTCATCACTGTGGATGAGTCCGGCGACGACGTTTTTGTGCACTGGTCCGCCATTCAGATGGATGGCTTCCGGGCCCTCGAGGAGGGTCAGCGGGTGGAGTTCGAATTGGGGGAAGGCCAGAAGGGGCCGCAGGCAGAAGGCGTGCGCGTCGCCTAGCCCTGAAGCAGGCCAACGCCTGACCGGCTCAGCTCATGGCTGAAACCCTTGGTTTTCCGTCGCATTGACGCTTTCCTGCTTGCACTCTCCCCGGTCGAGTGCTAATTATTGATTTAGCACTCCTACGGTTCGACTGCTAAGTGCGGATCGGCTGACGCCGGTCCCGGTCGCTGGCGTACCGCTGGAGGATCAAGAAAAACCTTGGTGTGGTGAGGTTTGGAGCGCGGGGCGTACATAGGCCGCAAGCAAAGAACCGTCCGTCGCGGGCACCGCATCTGACAGGTACCTTCTTAACGACTGTCCCGAAAGGACTACCGCCGTTATGGCCAAGATCATTGCATTTGATGAAGAGGCACGCCGCGGCCTCGAGCGGGGCCTGAACATCCTCGCTGACGCCGTTAAGGTCACCCTCGGCCCGCGTGGACGCAACGTCGTCCTCGAAAAGAAGTGGGGCGCCCCCACGATCACCAACGATGGCGTTTCCATCGCCAAGGAGATCGAGCTGGACGACCCTTACGAGAAGATCGGTGCAGAACTGGTCAAGGAAGTTGCCAAGAAGACGGATGACGTCGCTGGCGATGGTACGACCACTGCAACCGTCCTCGCCCAGGCACTGGTGAAGGAAGGCCTGCGCAACGTTGCCGCCGGCGCCGACCCGCTGTCCCTCAAGCGCGGCATCGAGAAGGCTGTTGAAGCAGTCATCAACGAACTGCTGGCCTCTGCCAAGGAAATCGAAACCAAGGAAGAGATCGCAGCCACGGCTTCCATCTCCGCCGGTGACCCGGAAATCGGCAGCCTGATCGCCGAAGCCCTGGACAAGGTGGGCAAGGAAGGCGTCATCACGGTCGAGGAATCCAACACCTTCGGCTTGGAGCTCGAGCTCACCGAGGGCATGCGCTTCGACAAGGGCTACATCTCCGCTTACTTCGTCACCGACGCAGAGCGCCAGGAAACGGTCCTCGAAGACCCGTACATCCTGATCGTCAACTCCAAGATCTCCAACGTGAAGGAACTCGTCACGGTTCTGGAGAAGGTCATGCAGTCCAACAAGCCGCTGCTGATCATCGCCGAAGACATCGAGGGCGAGGCCCTGGCCACCCTGATCGTCAACAAGATCCGTGGCACCTTCAAGTCCGTCGCCGTCAAGGCCCCGGGCTTCGGTGACCGCCGCAAGGCCCAGCTGGCCGACATCGCCATCCTCACCGGCGGCCAGGTCATCTCCGAAGAAGTTGGCCTCAAGCTCGAAAACGCTGGCCTGGAACTCCTCGGCACCGCCCGCAAGGTTGTTGTCACCAAGGACGAGACCACCATCGTTGAAGGTGCCGGCGACGCCGAGCAGATCGCAGGCCGCGTGGCCCAGATCCGTGCCGAGATCGAAAACTCCGACTCCGACTACGACCGCGAGAAGCTGCAGGAGCGCCTGGCCAAGCTGGCCGGTGGCGTTGCAGTCATCAAGGCCGGTGCCGCAACCGAAGTTGAGCTCAAGGAACGCAAGCACCGCATTGAGGACGCAGTCCGCAACGCCAAGGCTGCTGTTGAAGAAGGCATCGTTGCCGGTGGTGGCGTAGCCCTCATCCAGGCAGGCGCCAAGGCATTCGCCAACCTCACCCTACAGGGTGACGAGGCAACCGGTGCCAACATCGTCAAGGTTGCCATCGACGCTCCGCTGAAGCAGATCGCGTTCAACGCTGGCCTCGAGCCGGGCGTTGTCGTCGACAAGGTTCGCGGCCTGCCTTCCGGCCACGGCCTGAACGCTGCCACGGGCGTCTACGAAGACCTCCTGGCTGCCGGCGTCAACGACCCCGTAAAGGTCACCCGCTCGGCTCTCCAGAACGCTGCTTCCATCGCTGGTCTGTTCCTGACCACCGAGGCTGTAGTGGCTGACAAGCCCGAGAAGAACGCTCCGGCTCCGGGCGGCGACGACATGGGCGGCATGGGCGGCTTCTAAGCCCCCTCGCTGAACATTTCGTTTCAGAGCTAACGACGGCGGTCCCCACCAACTGGAGGGGGCCGCCGTTTTGCTGCCTACCACGGTTTTAGTGTCCGTGGGTTCTGGCAGGATTAACGGTATGACGATTATTGCTGCCGCCGACGGGTCCGCCCTCGGTAATCCTGGGCCGGCCGGTTGGGCCTGGTACGTTGACGACTCCTGTTGGCATGCAGGAGGTTGGCCACATGGCACCAACAACCAGGGCGAACTGATGGCAGTCCTGGATCTTTTCCGCTCCACGGCCCATGTTGCCCACGAGGAACTGCTGATCCTGTGCGATAGCCAGTACGTCATCAACTGCATCACCAAATGGATGCCGGGCTGGAAGCGCAAAGGATGGCGTAAGGCGGACGGCAAGGCGGTGCTCAACGTCGATCTCCTCAAGGACATCGATCAGGCGATCGTTGGCCGCAAATACACTTTCGAATGGGTCAAGGGCCACGCAGGACACGATCTGAACGAAGCCGCGGATGAGCGTGCCCGGGCTGTCGCCGTGGCGTATCAACAGGGCGTCGCACCGCGGGTTGGACCAGGTTTCCCGGGCGCCAAGCATGACTCCGTGGCCGAGGGTTCCGGGTCCTCCGGAACCACCTCGGTTGGGACTGCAGCAAGCCCCGCGACGGTCACTGCCGGCAGGGCCGCCACCGCGACGGCTACTTCTGCGAATGCCGTTGCCGCGCCGCCCAGGAGTTCCCGGCCGCACTTTGAGCCGACGCTCTTCGGCGAGTCAGGCATCTTCGGCCAAGCGGACCTTTTCAGTGAACTGGAAGGTGACGCAGCGGCCCCGGAGCTCTCGCCGGAAGACACGGTCCTTGCCTTGGAACGGGAACTGTTGCGACCGGATGTGAGGGCGGACATTGGCAGGATTGGAGTGCTGCTCCACCCGGACTTCGCGGAGATTGGCAGTTCCGGCCGGTTTTGGACGCGGGACGCCATGATGATGGCGCTGGAAGAGGACCCGGGCGAACCGGGAGAGCTGGAGCTCCTGAGCGCCGACCGCCTCAATGAAACCACCATTTTGCTGAACTACCGGAGTTACGCCCACGCGGGCTCTGCGCTTCGCAGCTCGATCTGGATGTTGGACCGCGGCCAATGGCGGCTGAGGTTCCACCAGGGCACCTTGGAGCCATAGAGACAGCGACGCCAACCCAGGACAAACAGGTGCGGCGTGACCTGCGGGGCCGGATAGTTCAGGGGAAGACATCCGGCCCCGCAGGAGTGCGGGACTGTGCCGGCGGGCTGGCGGTTCCTAGTAGGTGAACCGCTGGGTGTTGCCCTGCTCGACTTCGGCGTAGTTTGAGGCCGCAGTGGACAACGCCACGGTGATGGAAGCCAACGATGCCTCCACCTTGCTTTGCGTCAGGGACCATTCCAGAACCAGGGACTGAAAGTTCGCGGCCGCAGTTCCTTTCCACGTTGCCTGGAGTTCCTCAAGCCCGCGCTTCATGGTGTGAACGTCCGAACTGATGCGGTCAATGGTTCCCCGGACATTGTCGGACTTGAGCTGGAGCATCTCGGTATCGACGGAGATGACGGACATGGTTGTGCCTTTCGACGAAGGTGTTCCGCATGGTGCGGCGGTAAGTGTGGGCCACACCATTGAGCCTAGGCCGCAGGCCTCAACCGCGGAACGAACGTCTGCCGCTATGTGGAAAACGGCGTCAAAAGTGCGGTACTACGTAGAGAGAAGCTCGGCGGGTTCCTCGTGGAAAGGGAGGCTGACCACCAGAGTGGCGCCGCCGCCGTCGGTCTCTGAAACACGGACGCTTCCGCCGTGCGAGCCCACGATGGCAGCCACAATCGCCAGGCCAAGGCCGCTGCCACCCGTCTCGCGGGTGCGCGAGGTGTCTGCGCGGTAGAAGCGTTCGAAGATCTTGTTGGTCTCGTCTTCCGGGATTCCCGGTCCATGATCACGGATCTCGATGACCGACTCGGCGCCAGCGGGCGTGTTCCGGACACCAACGGCAAGCTCGATCGGGCTGCCTTCCGGCGTATATCGCAGGGCATTGCCCACCAGGTTCCCAATGACCTGCCGGAGCTTGGCCTCGTCACCTTGCACGGGGGCAGGGGCGGGGGAGCCGCCGTCGAGTCCTGTCAGGGTGATGGTCCGGTCGCCGGAGGAAGCTTTGGTGTCCACCATGGCGTCGTGGGCCAGGAGGTGCAGGTCCACAGGCTTGAGCTGCAGCGGCCGCTGTTCGTCGAGCCTGGCCAGCAGCAACAGGTCTTCGACCATGGAGCCCATTCGCTTGGCTTCGCTTTCGATCCGGCCCATGGCCATGGCCACATCTTCTTCCGTGGTCAGGGCGCCATGCCTGTAGAGTTCCGAGAAGCCCCGGATGGTGACCAAGGGCGTGCGCAGTTCGTGGGAAGCGTCGGCCGCAAAGCGCCGCATCCGCCCCTCAGAAGCAGCCCGCGCTGCGAACGACGCCTCAATGTGCGCCAGCATGGCGTTCAGCGATCCGCCGAGGCGGCCCACTTCGGTATGTGGATTATCGATTTCAACACGGCGGGACAAGTCGCCCGCCGCAATGGCCGCAGCCGTTTTTTCCACTTTGGCCAAGGGCCTGAAGGACCGGGCCACGGTCCACGTGGCAATGAAGAAGGCCAGTACCAGCGTCAAAAGGCCGACGCCGACCACCACAAGGACGGCGTGCTCCATCACTTTGTCCACCGGGGTCAGCGGCAGGCCGATGATCACCACGCCGTTCTGCCCGTTGGCGATCACGCCAACGGCGACAACCCGCCAGTTGGTCCCCGCCGTGCCCTTGACCTGGAAGGGCGCATTGCCGCGCAATTTGGCTTCTGCAGCGGTGATGTTGGCGATCGCCGGGCGGTCGCTCTGGTTCCCGCCAAAGGGGTAGGGGTCCAGACCCGGCACATAGAGCGTTAGGGAGTAGTCCGTGGGAACGGCAGTGTTGGGTTCAGACAACTTGTCAAAGGATTGGCGGTCCTGCGCCAAGGCAACTGCAGCCTTGAGCTTGTCGTCCACCTGGCCCTGCAGGTAGCTCTTGACCAGGGTCAGGGTTCCCGCGCCCGTCGCTGCCAGGGCCAGCAGGAGCAGACCCATGATGATGGCGACGAGCTGCGACCTCAGTGAGGCCGACTTCCAGCGTTGCAGCAAGGTCAGCGCTTCTCGGCCGTCCGCAGCACGTAGCCCACGCCGCGCTTGGTCTGGATGAGGGCGGCGGCGTCGGGATCGATGTCCACCTTGCGGCGCAGGTACGAAATGTACGACTCAACAATTGAGGCATCGCCGTTGAAGTCGTACTCCCACACGTGGTCCAGGATCTGCGCCTTGGAAAGGACCCGGTTGGGATTGAGCATGAGGTAGCGCAGGAGCTTGAACTCCGTGGGGGACAGCTCGATGACAGTTCCGCCGCGACGGACCTCGTGGGCGTCGTCGTCGAGTTCGAGGTCGTCGACGCGGATGACGGCGTCATCGTCTTCGAGCGGCTGGGTACGGCGGAGGACGGCCCGGATACGGGCCACTACCTCGTCGAGGCTGAAAGGCTTGGTGACATAGTCATCCCCGCCCACGGTGAGGCCCGTGACTTTGTCCTCGGTGTCGTCCTTCGCTGTGAGGAACAGGACGGGGAAATGCTTGCCGGCCGCGCGGAGGCGCCGGGTCACGGTAAAACCGTCCATATCCGGCAGCATGACATCCAGGACGGCGAGGTCCGGGGCGTGGAGATCGGCCGCAGCAAGAGCTTCGCGACCGTTGGAAGCGGCCACTACCTCGAACCCTGCGAAACGCAGCGACGTGGACAGCAGCTCACGAATGTTGGGTTCGTCATCAACCACAAGAAGCTTGGCTTCGGGACCGTTCTTTTTCATGCCATCCATGATCCTCCCAGTAACTGGGAGTTTTCTGAATGCTGCATGTGAGCAAACTGCGCGGGAAGTCCACGGACGGCATCATGCACCGAGGACCAGGCCCGCTCCCAATGCCACCATGGTCACGGCGATGCCACCGTCCAGGATCCGCCAGGAGCGGGGCCTCGAAAAGAAGCCACGAAGGTACCGCGCACCGAATCCCAGCGAGCAGAACCAAAGAATGCTGCCCAGCATTGCCCCGGCGCCGAACCACCATTGCAGGGGAGTCCCTTGCGCGCTGGCCAGGGAGCCGATCAAGGCAATATCCAGATAGACGTGCGGGTTGAGCCAGGTCAGGGCCAGGACGGTGGCGACGGCGGCCGCCAGGCCGCGCCTCGCGCCGCCGTCGTCCGGGCCGTCGCTGGTCAGCGACTGGGGGCGGAAGGCCCGCCGTGCGGCCATCAGGCCATAGGTCACCAGGAACGCTGCGCCCACATAGCGAAGGACGACGACGGCGGCCGGTGCGGCAGTGACCAGGGCGCCGATGCCCAGAACGCCGGCAGCGATAAGGACGGCGTCGGAGAGGGCGCATACCGCGACGATCGGACCTATGTGTTCGCCACGGATCCCCTGACGAAGCACGAACGCATTCTGTGCCCCGATCGCGACGATGAGGGCCAGGCCTGTGGCGAGCCCAAGGCCCGCGGAGTGGGAGATGTCAGTAATAGTCACGCTTCGAAATTACGGATGCGCCAAGCATTAGACCAGCTAAGTATTTTGATGCGGCGTAAGCTGTTCTAATGTTCCAGTTTCCGTCCGAACAGCTGCTCACATTCGCCACCGTCCTCTCGGAGGGAACGCTGGACGCGGCCGCGCGCCAACTACATGTCACGCCGTCGGCAGTGTCCCAGCGGCTCAAGGCGCTCGAGCAGGCGGCGGGCCGGGTGCTGCTAAGGAGAAGCAACCCCGTGCAGGCAACGGAAGCCGGAGAGGTGGTCTTGCGGCTGGCACGCCAGGTGGCGCAGCTCGAGGCCGACGCGGGCAGGGAACTTGGCTTGGGCTCGGAGGGAGCGGAACTCGCCGTGCCGATCGTCGTCAACGCGGATTCGCTGGCCGTGTGGTTCCTGCAGGCGCTGGTGAAGGTTCCGCAGGAGCTGAACGTGACGTTCGACCTCCATCGGGATGACGAACAGCATTCAACGTCGCTGTTGCGGTCCGGGACAGTCATGGCGGCAGTCACGGCCACCCCTGAACCAGTGCAAGGATGCCGCGTCGAGAGCCTTGGGGTCATGCGATACCTTCCCGTTGCTGCGCCGCAGTATCTGGCGCGATGGTTCCCTGATTTCCCGAAGGGCATCAATGGGGTGTCGCTGAACGCTGCCCCCACGGTCGACTTCGATCGCAAGGACACCTATCAGTGGGCTTTCGTCCAGTCGTGGGCTGAGGCCGGGAGCGTGCCCGAGCGCCGGGGTCCCCGCCATTTCGTTCCGGCCTCGCACGATTTTGGCGACGCCATCCGCCTGGGCCTTGGCTGGGGGCTGATCCCCGAAGTGCAGTGCGGGCCGGACATAGCGGACGGCCGGCTGGTCGAGCTGGCACCGGACAGGCCGTTCGATGTTCCGCTTTACTGGCAACGGTGGCGCACGGCCTCACGGGTCCTGGACGTCCTCAGCGAGACGGTGCGGGACGTTTCTGCCCAGTATCTGAGGAGGCTGTAAATGTCCCTGAAACCGGACACGCCCGCTGATGCTTCCAATAATGTCAGTGCCCCGTTCCACACTTAAAACATGGCAAACACAGCAGCTCCCACCACAGCAGCTCCCACCACAGCAACTTCCAACACCGTCCACCAGCTCCGCGACAGGGACGACGTCGAGTTCCATGTGACATACCTGGACACCGACACCGGCCATGTCCGCCGCGAGGATTTCCAGGACCTCGCCGCAGCCGAACGCTTCGCCAGTGCGCAGCTCCGCGATGAAGAGTGCTGGGCCGTGGTGGACCACGTCAGCATCTCGGCCACCAGCCGAATGGTCGCCTGACCCACTTCACTCCGGCCTGTTGTGGGCGTGGCCCCCGTGCATGAAAGGCGATGACACCCCCTGATACTTCAGGAGCATCATCATCCCTTCCGCCGCGTGATCCAGGTTGTGGCAGTGGTCCATCCAGATGCCCGGGTTGTCGGCGTGCAGCAGCAGTTCCCAAACCTCGCCAGGCTGAACGTCAACGGTGTCCAGCAGCAGCGGCGAGCCCGTGGGGGCCACGCCGTTCCGGCTCAGGACCTGCACATGGTGCCCGTGCGGATGCATGGGATGTGGTTCGGCGGTGCGGTTCACCACCGTCACCTTCACGGTGTCGCCGAGAGACACGTCAATGGAGGGGACCAAGGGGTAGGCTGCGCCGTTGACGGTGAAGGCAAAACGCGGAATTCCATCGACAAAACGGAATTGCCGGTCCAGGACCATTACTTCTTCCCGGGTAATCGTCGGCTGCGCCGAACCGGAACCGGCTACGGGTTTGCCATAGGCCAGGAGATCCAGCGCAGGAGCGGTGGCGAAGATACCCGTCGGCGCTTTGTCCGGGGCCGCACTCAAAGCAGCGGCCGAAGCTTCAGCCAGGGCTGCGGAACCGGGTGGGGCAATGATGACGGCGGCTCCTGCTGCGGAGTCCGAACGCACGGTTACCGGTGACGCCGGCATGGTGAAAGCGACGTCCATCCTGCCTCCGGCACCAAGCCTGAGGAGTTTGCCGGCCACTTCCCCCGGCTGGTTCACCTCCGTTCCGTCCACGGCGACTACCCGGAACGGGGCGCCGTCCACCCAGTAACGCTGCGGCAGCGAATCAGTGTTGACCAGCCTCACCCGCACCGCGGAGCCGGGTGTGGCCGGGTGGGCACTGATGCGGTCTGAGGAGCCCAGCAACCCCAGACCGCCGAGGTCGTGCGCAGCCACCACAAGGTCCGTCCCGGCTCGGGGCGTTGCGGGGTTGTGCACGACGAATGTGCCGTAGAGGCCCTTACGGACTCCCTCGGCTGAATCCTGGTGCGTGTGGTACCAGTACGTGCCGACCTGTTTGGCCTGGAAGCGGTACGTCATGGAATGTCCCGGCATGACGGCGTCCTGGGTGGCCCCGGCTACTCCGTCCATGGCATTGGGAACGTCGTAGCCGTGCCAATGCAGGGTCACGCCCGCGGCGATGTCACGGTTCTTGAGTTCCACCTCCATGATCTCGCCCAGCTGGGCTTCCAGCGATGGCCCCGGGACGCTCCCGAAGGTCCAGGCTTCCACCCTCTGGCCCGAGGGCAGCGTCACCTGTTCCACGCGTGCTGTCAGCTCATAATGCCGGACCACGGCGTCCGCCGGCACGGTGCCCAGCAGATCCGTCACTTGGGTGGGCTTTGCCTCCACGTACCTGTCCGGTCTGCCGTGATGTCCGACGGCGGCAACGATCGCCGCGCCGTCGGCGGACCGGCTCCCCAGCCAGGCAAAAGCTCCCGAGCCCAAAGCGGTACAGGCCATGAGGGCGGCAACTGCTGCAGCCGTCGTCGGACGCTTGTGGGCGCGCCGGACCGTTCCTGGGAAACTGCGCCCGGGACGGCCAGCTTCCCGGAGTGCAAGCCTGGCGAGAACCACCGTGCCGCCCACCATGAACAGGAGGACAATCACAGTCCATGGGGCCGGGAACGGACCCACTACGAGCGACAAGGCCAGCGATGCCACGGACGCCGCGGCCGCAGCCACCACGGCCAGGACAACTCCTTCACGGGACCGCGACCAGCCGGGCCTCCGGGAAGTGGTGGAGCCGGTGTTCCGCTTCCTCAGCAAATACGGAACACCGGCCATCGCGGCCCAAGCCGCGGGGATGGCGGTCAGGGGCAAGCTGATGGTTATGCGCTCACTGGCAAACCACCAACTGCCGGCCACCAAAGCGGGTAGCAAGGCATAGCGGGCCACCGTCGCAGCGGCGGCCACGCCCAGGAGCAAGAGGGCCAGATCGGTCGCGTGGGGTGGTGCTTGCTTCCGATCAGTGGTCGCGGCACCTGTCATCCACGCGGCGGCGACCCAGGCGCCGGCCGCGAGGATGGACAACACCAGGTCCACGGCCAGCAGCTGCGAAGTGTTCACAGCTGCCGCTGGTCAGGCAGTGCTGGGAGAGGCTGAAGCATCCGGGGCTGCAGCCTTGGGCGGAAGCGGCTGGGGGTTCAAGGCCACCGCGCGGGCACGCCTGAAGAGCCAGTAGGACATGAAAATTATCAGGACGCCGGTCAGTGGGTGGATGGCGGCCACCCACGAGCCGGCCGGGGTGATGAAATCTTCGGACGAACCAGTCAGCATGCCGCCGATGATGAAGATGAACAACTGTACCCAGCTGAGCAGGAAGATCCCTGCGGCCAGCCAGATGGTCCGGGATCCGGCCCGGGCGATGGCGGCGACGATGGCGGCCAGGAGCGCGCCGTAACGCAGCACGTATTGGCCGTTCATCACGTGGTAGACGCCCGCTTCATGCTGGGCTTCGATGGTGTTTTGAAAATGGAAGTAACCGGCGAACAGTAACTGTGCGAGTGCTGACAGCAGGACGATCGCGGAAAGGACCAAGAGGGCTTTACGCATGGGGAATCCTCTGGATGAAAATGCTCAGATTTTTCTAGGCCTTCGAACCGCCGGCTCCCTGGCTGCGGGATTACCCCCACTGCCGACGGCTGGCCGCCGGATTGCCTGGACCAGGGGCAAACCTTAAGGGCGGAGAGCTTCACTAGGAATCGTAAAGTTGCTGGACATTAACCGCAAGGGCCCTGACCTTAAAAACTACTTGCGGCCGCCCTACTGTTCCTGTCCGACGTCCTTGCCGATGTCCTTGGCGTCCATGATGCGGTAGGCGTAGCCCTGCTCGGCCAGGAACCGTTGGCGCTTGGCAGCGAAGTCCTGGTCCAGGGTGTCGCGGGCCACCAGGGAGTAGAACCTGGCGGCGCGGCCGTCCTGCTTGGGGCGCAGGAGGCGTCCCAGCCGTTGAGCTTCTTCCTGGCGCGACCCGAACGAGCCTGACACCTGGATGGCTACCGAAGCCTCGGGAAGGTCGATCGAGAAGTTCGCCACTTTGGACACCACCAGGGTGTGGATTTCGCCCTTGCGGAAGGCGTCGAAGAGTTTTTGCCTCGCCTTGACGCTGGTTTCGCCCTTGATCAAAGGGGCATCCAACCGTTCGGAAATCTCATCCAGCTGATCGATGTACTGGCCGATCACCAGCAACTGCTCACCTTTGTGGACCTCCACCAGTTGCTCCACCAGCTGGGTCTTGGTTTCCGACGTCGCGCATAGCCGGTACTTATCGGCGTCGTCAGCCATGGCGTAAGCGACGCGCTCGTCGCGGGGGAGGTCCACCCGGACTTCCACACAGTCCGCAGGAGCGATGTAGCCCTGGGCTTCAATGTCCTTCCAGGGAGCGTCGTAGCGCTTGGGACCGATCAGGCTGAAAACCTCACCTTCCCGTCCGTCCTCCCGTACCAGGGTTGCCGTCAGGCCCAGCCGGCGCCGGGCCTGCAGGTCCGCGGTCATCCGGAAGATTGGAGCGGGAAGCAGGTGGACTTCGTCGTAGATGATGAGTCCCCAGTCGTGGCCGTCCACCAATTCCAAGTGCGGATAGAGCCCGCCGCGCTTGGTGGTCAGGACCTGGTACGTGGCAATGGTGACGGGCCGGACTTCCTTGACCGCGCCGGAGTACTCGCCGATCTCGTCCTCTGTCAGGGACGTCCGTTTCAGGAGCTCGTCCTTCCATTGCCGCGCGGAAACCGTGTTGGTGACAAGGATCAGCGTGGTGGTGGAAGACGTCGCCATGGCAGCTGCGCCCACCAGCGTCTTTCCGGCACCGCAGGGAAGCACGACGACGCCGCTGCCGCCGGCCCAGAAGTTCTCCGTGGCCAGCTTCTGGTACGGGCGAAGCTGCCAGCCGCTCTCGTCCAGCATGATCAGGTGCGGCTGCCCGTCCACGTAGCCCGCAAGATCCTCTGCGGGCCAACCCAACTTGAGGAGCAGCTGCTTCAACTGGCCGCGCTGGGATGAATGGACCACCACTGTTTCGCCATCGATCCGTGGCCCCAGCAGGGGTGCGATTTTCTTTGCCCGGATGACTTCCTCAAGCACGGGGTAGTCATCGGTCCGCATCACCAGGCCGTGCTGGGCGTCCTTTTCCAGCCGGAGCCTGCCATAGCGGGACATGGTCTCTTCGATGTCGATCAGCAAAGCGTGCGGCACGGGAAAGCGCGAGTACTTCAGCAAGGTATCCAGCACCTGCTCCGCGTCCAACCCCGCAGCACGGGCATTCCAAAGACCCAAGGGCGTCAGCCGGTAACTGTGCATATGTTCCGGGGCGCGTTCCAGTTCAGCGAACGCGGCGATGGCATGCCGGGCTTCGGTGGCGAGTTCGTGGTCGACTTCCAGCAGGATGGTTTTGTCGCTTTGAACGATCAGCGGACCGTCGGTCACTGTTGAATCCTCACTTGCGCAGCTTCACGGCGCGGTTTTCACGAACTATGCGTTTCACGAACGCAATTCCTTGGCGGGTTCCACGTCGATGATCCGGTGGATGGACAACACCCGCTCGGTTTCCTTGGCGGGATCGAACACCCTGACGCGTCCGCCGGAGACGGATACAGGAACAACGGTTTCGGTGTTGGCATTCCCCAGGCTGTCCACCACGTTCATGATGACTGCCTGCTTCAGCCGGATAGCCGTTTGCAGGGTCTCCAGCCCAATCTGCGTTGAGGCTTCCCCGGCAGTTTCCGCCGGCACTCCGCGGTGCTGGCGCAGCACCGAAAGCTGGGCCTCGACATCCTCGTCAGGCGGAGCCGTTCGGGGCGCCGTGTAGACGGGACGCGCGCTCCCGGGTACCGCCGTTGTCCGTTTGAAACGCACGACGGCGGGTTCGGCCTCCTGCACTGCAGGTGACAGTCCCAGTTCGCGCAGCACACGCGCCGTTTCCCGCGGGCTCGCGGACGACGTCAGAACGGTCGGTGCGATGCGTACCAGGCTCAACACGGACGTTCTAGCCTCTTGGAGGAGATCGGCGATGGCGGTTTCGTCGTCGCTCTGGATAAAGCTGGCGCTGGAACCAATCCGCAATCGGCCATGCCGGGACGCGGTGTCCTGGACCAAATAGGCCAAGGGCTGGGGCACGTCGGTTGCTGAATGCTCACGAAGGAACGCCAACAGCGATTCCGCATCCTGTCCGGCGTCGAGCGCCCTGCGGATGGTGGCGGCAGAAAACCGGTAGATCGACGCCGGACCCTGGCCCTCGGCGTCGGCCATCAACAGCAGGGTTTCGCTGAGTTCCGGCGCGAGGTAACCGGGCGCGACAGCCGTCAGGTCGGCCTGCAACAGGATGTGGTTCACCGCGGCGGGCAAATGCTCGCCAAGGATGGTCATGGCTTGTTCCGGCTGTGCTTCCGCAATCGCGGATCCCAGCTGGGTCAGGGCGCCCGAACCCATCAGGCCCAGGAGCGTTGCCTCCTCCAGGATGCCGCGGACCAGTGAACTGAAACGCCTCGACATCCGCGGCTGTGCCCACTCGGCCCGCTGCAGGACGGCCCGGGCATCGAGGACGGGCGCTTTGCCGTCCGGCGCGGCTGCTTCCACTGTCAGCTCATTCAGGATTTCCAGGACACGCCGCCGGATCACCGGAGCATCGGGCCGTTGGGCTTCCGCGGACAAGGCGTTGATGGTGGTGCCTGCAGCGCCCTGATGCGTGGGAGAGGATGCCGAACCCGTGAGCGGTTGTCCCACCAGTGATGGCGCGCGCTCGCTGGCCAACCAGGCATTGACCAACCAGAGCCATTGCTCCTGGCGGGGCAGGTTCAGCCACTCCAACGACGGCGGCTGCACCCAGGTGGAGCTGTCCACGTCCAGTCTCAGGAGTCCCGCCAACGCAGCCAGTTCCAGGAGGATCGCAGTCTCGTGCACCCCGTTCCGGACGGACTCGGCCAGGCGGCGGAGTTCGCGTACGCCCACGCCGCCGCTCCGCAGTGTGGCCAGCGGTTGCTCGCGGACGGCAAACAACAGCTCACCGGTCAGCCGCAGGGTCTCGGCGATGGCGCCCATGGCGGCATTACGGCGGAGGGCGGCACTGGTGTGGCCAAGCTCTGGAACGGGCGGGGCCAGCGTGAAGTCGTCCACGATCGCGCCACCCCGCAGGGCAAGCCCCACGCTATGAGGGAGTTCCACATGGCCGGCGTCCAAGGGGACCAGCAACCCGCGCGCCAACAGCCAGTCGATGGGCCCGACGTCGCGGCTTTCATGGGTGACCGACGCCCGCCGCTGGGCCTGCGGTACAGCACCCATGGCCCAGCTCCCGAATTTCTCCAGGAGGGCCACAGTGCGTTCCGGAGCTGTGGCCAGGATGGCCCGCAGCTCCGCGGGACTGGAGGTCCAACGCTGCAGCGCAAGGGCCGCGTCCATGGGCGTGCTCGCTGGATGGATGCCGAGCCCGCTTTGGTGCAGTTCGGCCACCAACTGGACTGCCCGTTGGGCAAAGGCGGGTTGGAGCCGGACCAGCTCGGTATAGCTCCGTCCCAGTCCTGCCGGGTAGATGCCGATGACGTCCTTGAGGCTGCCCACCGGGAGGTAGAAGCGCTGCCGTGAGGTGGTCGCAGGGGAACCGGCGGGTGGATCCGCCCGATGGATCAAGGCCAGTTCCTGCAGTTTGGCGAGGATGGGATCCAGGGCAGAGAGGGTGGAACCGGCAATGACTTTCTTCAATCCGGCCGCCGAAACACTGTGCCCGGTATCGGTATTGGTGCAGAGATGGAGCGTTTCGAGCACCTGCATCTCCGGCTTGTTCAAGCGTTCCAAGGCCCGCTGGACACTCACGCGGGCACTCGCCCTGGCTGCCAAGGCAGCGAAGTCCGGCGCCATGGGGGAGATAAGGTCCGGCCGCGCGGCAAACAAAGCCCGCAGCGAATCGTCGCTGCGCGCTTCCAGTTCCTTGCTGAGCGCGCGAATAAGGGACATCAATCCAACGGTACCGCCCTTGGGCCGCTCATGCCCGCCGGAGGGACGGACCGGTTACTGGCGGCGACGAAGACGGATGGCGTCCACCACCAGGACAGCCGCCAGCATGAACGCCGCGGGCAGCCCGTAAAGGGCCGTGGAAGTGATCCACACGGGGGCTGCGCTGCCCGCGGAAGCGATGGCGATGACGGCGGCGACGGCCGCCAATGACAACACGGCAATGACGGCGGCAGCAATCACGAGGGGGCGGCGGTAACCCGGGGAATTCATGCCATCAACGCTAGCAGGAGCAGTCCGCCGTGACCGTTGCTGCACGTCATGGCGCCCGCGGGCATGCACGCGGGCGTCCCAAAGCGGGATTAGGGGGTCCGGCAGGATAACCTTGAAGGAACAGACCAACACGGACCGGGCTGTCACCCTCGATCCCGCAGGACCCTGCGGATGCGGTAACGGCCCGACGTGTCTCCCAGAGCAAGAAAACGAAGAAGGTTGATTACGTGCCTACCGGCAAGGTCAAATGGTATGACAAGGAAAAAGGCTTCGGATTCCTCGCGGCAGAAGACGGCCAGGAAGTATTCCTGCCCAAGACGTCCCTGCCCGCGGGCGTAACGGAACTCAAAGCCGGCACGCGTGTGGAGTTCGGTGTAGCTGACGGCCGCCGCGGCGCACAGGCACTGGGACTTCGTGTCCTGGAGAAGACGCCTTCCATTGCCAAGGCCAAGCGCATGAACGCCAAGGATCTTGCACCGATGGTGCAGGACCTCGTGACGGTGCTGGACAACCTCTCCGGCTCTCTCTCGTCCGGCAAGTACCCGGACGGCAACAAGGCCAAGGCCATCAGCATGGCGCTGCGCAAGGTTGCCGACGAGCTGGAAGCCTAGGCTCATGGCATCGGAATCCGCACAGGACACGAAGGGCGGAAAGGGCGCGCAGGGAAGCCCTGATTCAGCCCCCGACGCTGCCCAGGCTCCTGGAAACGGGGAAGCCCCCGCGCGGAAGCCTGCGGCGGAGAAGCCGCGGGCCGGTTTGCCTGTGTGGCGAACCGGCAAGCCTGACGCCTTCCTGGCTGCCGCCGTCGATATTGCGCGTGAGGCAGTTCAGGGCATAGCCAACCCGGGCGAAGTGGGTGCGCACCTCGGCGCAAAGTCGGAGGGCGACCGCGTGGTCACCCACTTGTTCGAATCCAAGCTCGCGGGTTACGGCGGCTGGCAGTGGTACGCGGTGGTGACGCGTAACTCCCGTTCCAAGATCGTGACCGTCAGCGAGCTCGGCCTGCTGCCCTCCGAGGATTCCATCCTCGCCCCGGAATGGGTTCCGTGGGCCAAGCGGGTCCGCCCCGAGGACGAGACTCCGCTGGTGGAGGAGACGGTCGGCGATGTCACGGAGGAATCCGTCCAGGCCGACGAGGACGACGCTACGGGACCCGCCGAAGCGGACGACGACGAGGCTGACGACGAGGCTGACGGCGAAGAAGACGACGCCGAAGCGGACGGCGTAGAGGACGACGCCGACGAAGCCGGGGCTGAATAGGCATTGCGGAAACCCGGGGTGAACCAAGCGATGGTGGACACTGATGTCCACCTTTAAGTCGCTGGGGATTCCCAACTACCGCATCTGGTTCTTCGGTGCCCTGATCTCCAATATCGGCACCTGGATGCAGCGCACTGCGCAGGACTGGCTGGTGTTCGACCACCTGACCGCGCACGATGCCGGCGCGATGGGCATCACCCTGGCCCTCCAGCTGGGTCCGCAACTTTTCCTTGCCCCGTGGGCCGGCCTGCTTGCCGACCGCTACAGCAGGCGGAAGCTGCTCCTCCTCACCCTGGTGGCAATGGCCCTGCTCAGCACGGGACTGGGCATCCTGGTGTTGTTGGGAGTCGCGGAGCTGTGGCACGTGTACATCTTTGCCCTGCTGCTGGGCATCGTGACGGCGTTGGACGCTCCGGTCCGCCAAACGTTCGTCTCGGAACTCGTCACCGATGATTACCTGCCCAACGCGGTGGCACTGAACAGCGCATCCTTCAACGTAGCCCGGATGATCGGTCCGGCAGTGTCCGGTGTCCTGACTGTGGTGGTGGGGCCGGGATGGGTCTTCCTCATCAACACGGTGTCCTTCGCCGCGATGCTCTGGGCGCTCAAGCTGATTCCGGCGTCGTCACTGCGGGCACAACCACGTGCGGCACCAGGTAAAGGGCGCATCCGCGAAGGCCTGCGGTACGTCCGGGGAAGGCCTGATATCCAAGTGGTCCTGGTGGCCATCTTCATCGTGGGCACCTTCGGACTCAACTTTCCGCTGTTCATCGCCGCGATGGTAGGCACCCAGTTCGGCATGGACGCCGGCGCCTTTGGGGCCTTGAGTTCCATCATGGCCATCGGCTCGGTGACCGGGGCATTGCTCGCGGCCCGACGCGGCCGGCCCCGCCTCAGGCTGATCTTCCTGGCGGCCGGAGGCTTCGGGGTCTCCAGCACGCTCGCTGCCCTGGCGCCCAACGCAACCCTTTTCGGTCTCGCGCTGGTTCCCTGTGGCCTGTTCGCGCTGACCCTCATCACCAGTGCCAACGGATACGTGCAATCGACCACGGAGGCCGTTATGCGGGGCAGGGTGATGTCCTTGTACATGGCGATCTTCATGGGCGGGACACCCATTGGTGCCCCGCTGGTGGGTTGGGTGGCCAACGTCGGCGGTCCGCGCTGGGCGGTGGGCGTAGCCGCAATAGCCGGCATCAGCACCGCCGTCGTGGGTTTGGTCTGGATCATCCGGGCCAAACAGCTGAGGCTCCGCTTTGACCGGCGGGCGCGTGGCCTGAAACATTTCCGGGTGGAGTCGCTGCTTGCCCCTCCGGGTACGGAAGAGGGCGACGGCGGCACCGCCCGTTAAGCGGCGACGGCGCCGTCCGGGCTGACCGAACGACGCCGACCCTCGGGTCCGGCTGACTACCCGCCGAGGGTTACTTCTTCAGTTCACCCACGACGTAGTCGATGCTGGCAAGGAGCGCTGAGACATCGTCCGGCTCAATGGCGACGAACGTGGCAATACGCAACTGGTTGCGGCCCAGCTTGCGGTACGGCTCCGTGTCCACCACGCCGTTGGCGCGGAGGACCTTGGCGATCGCGGCCGCGTCAATGGAGTCGTCGAAGTCGATGGTGGCAATGACGTTGGAGCGGTCCTCTGCCTTGGCCACAAACGGGGTGGCGTACTCGGAGGCTTCGGCCCAGGAGTAGATCCGGTTGGCGGAGTCCGCAGTGCGCTTGCTGGCAAAGTCCAGGCCGCCGTTGCTGTTCAACCACTGAACCTGGGCGTCCAGGGTCACCAGGGTGGACAACGACGGCGTGTTGTACGTCTGGTTGAGCTTGGAGTTGTCGATGGCGGTCTGCAGGTCCAGGAAATCCGGGATCCAGCGGCCGGATGCCTTGATGCGGGCAGCGCGTTCCAGGGCTGCGGGGGAGAAGAGGCCAAGCCACAGCCCGCCATCTGATGCGAAGTTCTTCTGCGGGGCGAAGTAGTAGACGTCGGACTCCGAGACGTCGACGTCCAGGCCGCCGGCAGCGGAGGTGGCGTCCACCAGGACCAGTGATCCTTCGTCGGCGCCCTGGACCCGCTTGACGGGAGCTGCCACACCCGTGGACGTCTCGTTCTGGGGCCACGCGTAGACATCGACGCCGGCTTCGGCTTGCGCCACGGGGCGGGTGCCGGGCTCGGACTTGATGATGGAGGAAGCATCAAGGAACGGGGCTTTGTTGGTGGCGGCGGCGAACTTCGAACCGAACTCGCCAAAGGACAGGTGCTGTGCTTTCTTCTCCACCAGGCCGAATGCGGCGACGTCCCAGAAGGCGGTTGATCCGCCGACGCCGAGGACAACCTCGTATCCCTCGGGTGCGCGGAAGAACTGGCTGAGTCCTTCCCGTACCGATCCCACGAGGTTCTTGACCGGGGCCTGCCGGTGGGAGGTGCCCAGGATGGTGGCCGATGCGGCAGACAACGCCTCGATCTGTTCCGGGCGGACCTTGGACGGTCCTGCGCCGAAGCGTCCGTCCTTGGGCAGCAGATCGGCGGGAATGGTGATGCTGTTGTCGCTCACGTGTGGCTCCAATGGGTATCGGCTAGAGATGGGTCGTGGCAGGTGGCATCCGCTGCCCCTTCGACTCCCCAATTCTGCCTGACTCGGCCCGGGGGCTGTAACCTGCATCCGTCATAGTCCGCCACGTGGAATGCGAAGCAACAGGATGCGACCGGAATTATCCAGAGTAATTCCAAATAAGCTAGGCTGGGTGTCGGCGTTCAAGGGCCAGCGGTACACACCGGCTGCCCTGGCCAAGGACGCGGTACGGTGGAGATTACGCAAGGAAACTGCGTTCGAGGAGAGCTGAGCTGGATGACGGATCTGATCGATACCACTGAGATGTATCTTCGGACCATTTTGGAGCTTGAAGAAGAGAACATTGTGGCGCTCAGGGCCCGCATCGCCGAGCGCCTGCGGCACTCCGGCCCCACGGTTTCACAAACCATCGGCCGCATGGAGCGCGATGGCCTGGTAATTGTATCCAACGACCGTCACCTTGAACTGACCCAGATGGGCCGCAAGCGCGCCACCGAGGTCATGCGAAAGCACCGTCTCGCGGAGCGGCTCCTTGCCGATGTCATTGGCCTCGACTGGGCGTACGTCCATGACGAAGCGTGCCGTTGGGAACACGTGATGAGTGAGCGGGTTGAACGCCGGCTCTACGAACTCCTTGAACACCCCACCGAGTCGCCTTACGGCAATCCGATTCCAGGACTCGAAGCTCTGGGCGGCCTGCCGACGCAGACTATTCCGCGGCTCGACATCAACCTGCTGCAGGCCATGGATGGCTACGCCGCCGATTCCCGCGTGGTGGTCAGCCGGCTTGCCGAGCCCATCCAGGTGGAGCCCGAACTCCTCACCCAACTGGACGAAGGCGGAATCCGTCCCGGGGCAGCGGTGTCATTGGAACGCGTCGGCGAGTACATTTCTGTCCGGGTTCCCGGCATCGAGGGAGCGCTTGAGCTTCCACCGGAAGTTGCGGCCCACGTGTTCGTCTCCCTGGGCTGACCTCCCTTCGGGGCGCCGCATCCTCGGGTATGCCGTGTCAAACCTCACTTTTGTGCCCTGCGGGACAATGTGACCTGCGGTTTTCCGGGATTGATGATAAGGGAGTGCGTCGTCCTGTTGATAACGAATTTATTACTGCAGGCTTTAATCGCCTATAGTTATCTACTAGCGCCGATACCAAAGCGTTACCTGATCCGGAGCCGAGCTCTGCCAGCGGATCAGGTGTGTCATCCACCACTGGCAGAGGCGGGGGAACCACAAGCGGCTGTCTAAAGAAGCAGCCTTGGGGTGAAGTCCGCAGCAGAAGTGCCCATTTACGCAAGTCCCTCCTGGGATACCTGTGTGCCATGAGCGTTTCGTGCGGACCGGGTCTTTGAACTCTCTGACCCGAATCCGACAGCTAACTTCGCAGGCTTTCCAGAGAGGAACAGAGTTTGACATCGCAGAACGTCAGGGGTCGTCGCCGCGCCACCGGCCCCGCTGTTGAGCTGCGGCCAGCCCGCGCAACAATGGAGGTCCGGCCCCGTGACACTGAGCGCCAAGTCCGCCGCCGTAAGAGCCCATTGCGCCAGGTTGCCGATTTCGCCGCAGCCAGTGGTGTCGGCCAGAAAGCCGGAGTAGCCCTCGCTGCCACCGGCTTGGCGCTGACTGTCGGACTGCCGGCCACAAGCCCCGTGATGGCAACGTCGGAGTCGGGCCAGACCGAGTCCGCCCTCGCCGTTTCCGGCGGCAGTCAGCCAGAGGTTTCCGCGGCCGCATCGGCAAAAATCGACTTCAGCCGCGCCGCCGTCGCAACCGCAGCTGACCCCGACGGCAAGCTGAAGCAATTGCTCAGCGCCCAGTCGGTCGGCAGCATCCAGCGCGCCTCGTCCGTAGGCACGCTTGCCAGCCCCTTGGACAGCCTGGTCACGGCCTCGCCGTTCGGCTACCGGGTCAGCCCCCTCACGGGCGGCACGGGAGACTTCCACCGCGGCCAGGACTTCGTTGCCCAGTGCGGCACCGCGGTGCATGCGGCTGCCACGGGCAAGGTCACTTTCGCCGGATGGCACGAGTATGGCGGAGGCAACCGCGTGGTAGTGGACCACGGCAACGGCCTCGAGACCACCTATAACCACCTGTCGTCCTTCAACGTCAAGGTCGGGCAGACCGTCACCCGTGGCGATACCGTCGCGTTGAGCGGCACCACGGGCGCTTCCACGGGCTGCCACCTCCACTTCGAGGTCCAGGTCAACGGAGAAGTTGTAGACCCCATGGGCTGGCTCTAAGCCAGTTGATGGTCGCCTCTCGCATTTTGCGACACCCCGTGACCTGAATGTGACATTCGCGTTCAACTGTTGTACCGTACAAAGCGCATCGGCTTTTTAGGGGGCCGATGCACTTGAGTGGATTGCCTAGCTCTGCCACCACTCAAGGTCCGTTCGCATAAATCGTCTGGCAGGGGCGGGGGAACCACTTTTGGTCTTCGATAGAAGGCCTTGGGGTTAAGTCGCAAAAGCTTCCTTGAAGCAACGCGGCCGGATGACTCCCATCCGAATCCGACAGCTCACCTCGCAGGCATTGGGAGAGGCTACCTACGTGTCATCACGCACTACCCCTGCGCGCCACCGCGCTGAAACGGTTCGTACGAACCCCTTGAACACTCTTTCCAAGGCTGTTTCGTCCAACGCCGGTTCGGTTGGCCGTCAGGCCGTCGTCCTGGCAGCAGCTTCGGGCCTTGTCCTGACCGCCGGTCTTCCGGCTACGGCAGCTGATACGGACGTCTCCAAGTCGGAAGCCTCCAGTACCCAGCAGATGGTGGCAACCGCCGTCGTCACCGCAGAGCCAACCGCCACCGTGGCCTTCGAGAGCCCGGTCGTGGCCACCAAGGAAGCCCCCAAGGTTGTCCAGCGTGCATCGCAGGTCACCCAGCGCGCCGCTGGTAGCCAGGACGCCGCAGCAGCAGTCACCGCAAAGTCCTCCGAGGTTACGGACGGTGCTGCAAGCGCTGCTGCTTCGGGCCTCGCCGCCATTGCCTACACCGGTATCGGCCACCCCTACGTATGGGGCGGCACCACCCCCAACGGCTGGGACTGCTCCGGCTTCACCCAGTGGGTCTACGCGCAGGCCGGCATCAGCATTCCCCGCGTCAACGCCTGGACGGCCATGAAGCCCACCAGCAACCCCCAGCCCGGTGACCTCGTCATGCAGAACGGCGGAGCCCACGTCGGCATCTACGTCGGCAACGGCATGATGATCAGCGCACTGAACCCGAGCCAGGGCACTCTCCTGCACTCGGCAGCCTCCACGGGCACCTCTTCCTTCTTCACCCTTCGCTAGAAAACATCCGGTTCGTGGCCGGCCAGCATGCCCCCAAGTGCTGGCCGCCCATTACCCGCGTGTAACCCCACTGCACGCGGATACGAAAAGAGAAAATCATGACCAGTGCAAACAAGGTTGCACGGCATCGCGCTGAGGCCCCCAAGACCAGCTCGCTTGCCATCATCGCCAAGGCTGTCGGCGGCAACGCCGGTACTGTGGGCCGCCAGGCCGCCGTCATCGCAGCGGCTTCCGGTCTGGTCCTGACCAGCGGTGTGGCGGCCAACGCCGCCGAAACCAACGTTGACCGTGAATCCACCGCGACGTCCACCCTCGATGTCCAGGCAGTGGTCCAGTCGACCATCGCTGCGGACTCCACGGTAGCCATCTCCTACGAACGGCCCGTCGTCACCACGGTTGAAGCTCCGGCTCCCGTGGAGAAGAAGGCCCCCGCCAAGGCAGAAGCCAAGGCCACGGAGAGCGCCAACACGGCTGCTTCCACCGGCAACGCGACGCTTGCCGTCAACAGCTCGGCTACGGCTGCCAAGGCTCCGGCAGCTTCCAGCGGCCTCGGTGCAGCTATCGCCGCCGCAGCTTACGCCCAGCTCGGCGTGACCCAGGACTGCACCATGCTGGTGACCAACTCCCTGGCAGCCGTGGGCATTCACTTCCATGACTGGCCGGCCGGGTACCTCTCCTTGGGCCGTACCGTCAGTGCTGCAGAAGCCCAGCCGGGCGACCTCGCCTACTACGCCAACGGCGGTTTGGCCGGACAGGCCCACATCGCTGTCTATGTCGGCAACGGCATGGCTGTGCACGGTGGATGGAACGGATCCACCACGGCATTGTTCAGCGTAAACGTCGGCTCCGGGCCGGTTTTCATCCGCGTCAACGGCTAATATCGCACCTTTTGGAACACCCCGCAGGCTTCGGCCCGCGGGGTGTTCTGCTTTAACCACGCATGAACATTTGCCGACACTGCACGGGAAACGACAGAAAGATTCGTTGATACGGCATATAAGTGCTTACCCTTATCTTGTCGATCCACAGCCCGTACATGCAGAGGGCAGCCGGCCCTCGTGCCCCTGACGGGTGCGGCCGTGAAGAGGTACGTGCATGCGCACACTCGTTCTGAATGCTGGATATGAACCGCTGGCGGTAATAACATTCCGCCGGGCGCTGGTCCTTGTGCTGACTGGGAAAGCGAGCGTAGTGGCCGAAGGCGACGAGCCTGTCGTCGGGCCACAGGAGATTCTCGGACGACCATCCGTGATCCTCCTCAACCGCTACATCCGTCCCAAGTACAACAGGATCACCGCTGTGAGCCGCCGGGGCGTCCTTCGCCGCGACGGTCACCGCTGCGCCTACTGCGGGAAGACAGCGCACACCATAGACCACGTCCACCCCAAATCCAGGGGCGGCGCGGATTCCTGGGAAAACTTGGTTGCGGCGTGCTTGAAATGCAACAACGCCAAGAGCGACCACACGCTGGCTGAGATGGGTTGGAAACTTCGTTTCAAACCCGGCGTGCCCCAGGGAACCATGTGGCAGATCAAGGAACTCGAGAAACCTGCGCCGGACTGGGACCCGTTCCTGTTGCCGGAATCCGCTGCCTGATCGATTTCTGACGACTCCGCCCGCCCCGGGTAATCTGGGCGGATGGAGTTCAACGCCGTCGTCCTGGCGGGTGGCAGGGCCACCCGCCTCGGTGGCGTGCCCAAGCCGTCCTTAACGTACGACGGCGCCACCCTCCTTTCGCATGCCCTGCAGGCATCGGGAGGTGCAGCCGCCGTCGTCGTTGTAGGCCCTGAGGTTCCGGGCAACGACGCGGCCCTGTACGAAGGCATCCTGAGGGCGCGGGAAGAGCCGCCGTTTGCGGGCCCTGCTGCGGCGATCGCTGCCGGGCTGGCGGCGCTGAGGACCCGGGCCCTGCCGTGTCAGTGGACGCTGGTTTTGGCGTGCGACATGCCCCACGCTGCCCGCGGAGTCGATGCCCTCCGGAACGCGCTCAGGAATCATCCGGACGTGGACGGTGCCATGGCGGTGTCTGCGGACGGTCGTAAGCAGCCGCTGCTGGGTGTTTACAGCACGGCGGCCCTGGAACGGAAAGCGGCGGAAGCCGAGGGCAATTCCGGCTTAACGGACTCTTCGGTCTTCCGGCTGCTTGCTAGGCTGAACCTGCTGGATGTCGCCGTCCCCGCCGGTGCCACGGATGATGTGGATACCTGGGATGACGCCACGGCGTTGGGCATTGACTACGACTTGGAGGCCGACGTGAAGAGCCAGGAAGAGACGCTCGAGGAATGGTGCCGCACTTTGCTGCAGGCCTTCGAGCTGGAAGGCGTCGAAGTGGACGTCAATGAGGTCCTCGCTGTCGCCGGAGTAGCTGCGCATTCGGTGGTGCGTCCCGCTGCTCCCTTGACCACGTTCATCGCCGGGTACGCCGCCGGCATGGCCCGCGGGATCGGCCAGGCCAGCGACTATGCCTCCATGAAGGCGGCCTTGGACCTGGCACGCAAGGTGGCCAAGGAGTACGTGGAGACCGGGACAGACGCCGAATGACCGAGGCCCCCAGGGAGGGCCATCACGCGGCACACACGTGGCAGGAGGCCCGCAGCCGGGCATTCGAGGTTGCTGCGCCCATCCCGCCCGGTCCGGTCCCGATCAGTTCCGCCATTGGCCGCACATTGGCCTCGGATGTCCTGGCCGTGCAGGACATGCCCCACTACGCGTCGTCGGCCATGGACGGATGGGCCGTCAACGGCAGTGGTCCGTGGATCCTTAGCGAGCCCGGGCAGCGGCTCGCACCACACCAAGCGAGCCCCATTGTCACTGGTGGCCTGATTCCGCCCGGCGCCAAAGCTGTGTTGCGCAGCGAGAGCGGCGAGATTACGACGGACGACGACGGTCTGCCGATCCTTGCGCTTGGCGGCACAGCGAAACCGGGGGAGCCACGCAACGGCCAACATATCCGTAAAGCCGCCGAAGAAGCCGTGGAGGGGGAGGTCCTGCTCAAAGCGGGGACGGTACTGAACCCGGCGCACATAGCATTGGCGGCGCTGGCCGGACTGGACCATCTGAACGTTCAGGGCAAGCCTTTGGTCCGCTTCCTCCTGACAGGCTCGGAGGTAGTAGTGCAGGGGGTTCCAGGTCCGGGGCAGGTCCGGGACACGTTCGGTCCGCAGTTGGGTTCTGTCGTGGAACTTTTGGGCGGCATCGCCGGTGAGCAGCTCAGGGTTGGTGACAGCTATGAAGAGTGGCTGGCCGCCCTCCAGGATACTGAGCCGCTGCTTGGCGGACCTGACGCGGACGCCGAACCGCCGGCCGACGTCGTTATTACCACCGGGGGCACCGGGCTCTCGGGGACGGACCACTTCCGGAAGGCGGTGGCCGAGCTCGGAGGCGAGCTGCTGATTGATGGCATCGCCATGCGTCCGGGCCATCCCGCGGTGCTGGCCGAGCTTCCCGACGGCCGGTTCGTGCTGGGCCTGCCCGGGAATCCGCTCGCGGCGATGATGGCCTTGTTCACGGTGGGTGGGCCCCTGTTGGCGGCCTTGGGACACGGCAAACTTGAAGACGTCGCCGAGGTGCCCTGCGGCGCGATGATTGACGCGGACCCCGGCCGTACCCGCCTGATGCCCTTCAGGCTGATGTATGGCCTGGCGTCGCCGGCCCAGCATGCGGCTCCCGGGATGATGCGCGGCCTCGCAGCTGCGGATGGGGTCATGGTGGTCCCGCCGCACGGAGTGCAGATGGGGGAATTGGTCCCTGCGTTCGCCCTGCCTTGGGGCAAGCCGCTGCCCGCACCCAAGCCGGCAGATGACAAGCCCCACAAGGCGCCGGGCAGGCAGGCGAAGAAGGCTCCGGCCGGCCCGGTGGACTGGAGTGCCCTGGACGCTTGAGCGGTGCGTTCGCCTTGGACGGACAGTCCGGCCAAGATGCAATGATGGACTCATGAACAGGCATGCTCCCGAACAGGACATCAACGAAGATGACCTGCAGATCCACCCGCCCAAACGAGCCGCAGCAGGCGTCAAAGCCGTCACGGTGGCGCTTGAACGCGGCTATTCGCAAGCGGGGGTCACCCGTACGGTCCGCTCCATGCTGCGGGTCAACCAACACGGCGGGTTTGACTGCCCGGGATGTGCGTGGCCCGAATCGATCACCGGCCGGCGAAGCCCGGCAGAGTTTTGCGAGAACGGCGCCAAGGCAATCGCCGAGGAAAGCACCACCAGGACGGTGGGCGCGCCTTTCTGGGCCGAGCACTCCATCAAGGACCTCGAAGGCAAGACCGAGTACTGGCTGGGGAGCCAGGGCCGGATTTCCGAGCCTGTGGTCATCAGGCCCGGTGACACCCACTATTCGCCCATCAGCTGGACGGACGCTTTCGCTCTCATCGGGGAGCACATCAACGCCACCACGCCGGACAAATGCGTGTTCTACACCTCCGGCCGCACGGCCAACGAGACCGCCTTCATGTACCAGTTGTTCGCTCGAAGCCTCGGCACCAACAACCTCCCGGACTGTTCGAACATGTGCCATGAATCCTCCGGCAGCGCACTGAACCCCACCATCGGAATCGGAAAGGGCACGGTGTCCCTGGAGGACATCCACCATGCGGAGCTGGTGCTGGTGGTCGGCCAGAACCCCGGAACCAACCATCCCCGGATGCTCTCAGCACTGCGGGACTGCAAGAACAACGGTGGAAAAGTCGTTGCCGTGAACCCGCTTCCCGAGGCGGGCCTGTTGAACTTCAAGGACCCGCAGTCCCTTAACGGAGTGATCGGTGGCGGCACCACCATCGCCGATGAGTTCCTGCAGATCAAGGTCGGCGGAGACCTCGCCTTGTTCCAGGCCCTCGGCCACCTGCTCCTGGAGGAGGAGAAGCTCAACCCGGGGACCGTCGTCGACCATTCCTTTATTTCGCAGCAGACCGACGGCTTCGCCGCCTACGCGGAGGCCCGGTCTACGGTGGACTGGGATGAAACAGAGCGCGCCACCGGCCTGGGCCGTGCGGAGATCACCAAGGTGGCGAAAATGATGACTGCCTCCAAGGCCACAATCATTTGCTGGGCGCTGGGATTGACCCAGCAGCCCCACTCGGTGGATACCTTGCGCGAAATCATCAACCTCCTGCTGCTCCAAGGGAACTTCGGCAAGCGGGGAGCGGGAGCCTGCCCGGTCCGCGGCCACTCCAACGTGCAAGGTGACCGCACCATGGGTATTTGGGAGAAGCCCAAGGAGTCGTTCCTGGCGGCATTGGACAAGGAGTTCGGCTTCCGGATGCCGCGCGACCATGGCTACGACTCCGTGGAAACCCAGCACGCCCTCGAGAAGGGTGAGGTGGATGTCTTCGTGTCCATGGGCGGCAACTTCGCCGCGGCGGGTTCGGACACGGCAGCACTGGAAGAAGGCCTGAAACGTGCCGGGCTGACGGTCCACATTTCCACCAAGCCCAACCGGGCCCATGTGGTCCATGGCAAGACATCCCTGATCCTGCCCACGCTGGGCCGGACAGACACCGATGACAAACACCCCAAGGGCAAGCAGTTCCTTTCCGTGGAGGACTCCATGTCGGTCATCCACAAAACGCAGGGACGGCTGGAACCGGTCTCCGAACACCTGCT
Source organism: Paenarthrobacter sp. UW852 (assembly GCF_024608385.1). Taxonomy (NCBI): domain Bacteria; kingdom Bacillati; phylum Actinomycetota; class Actinomycetes; order Micrococcales; family Micrococcaceae; genus Paenarthrobacter; species Paenarthrobacter sp. UW852. Next base: position 520,820 of record NZ_JAMSGY010000002.1, on the reverse strand, counting down.
CAGCGAACCGGTGATCGTAGCCCGTATGGCGCAGGCGACCCTTGGCGGTGACCACGGCGTGGACTGGCGGGCCATGGCTGAGGACTACGACGTGATCCGCGACCATATCTCCCGTGTCATCCCCGGATTCGAAGACTTCAACGCCCGGGTCCGTACCAAGAATGGTTTCGTGTTGCCCAACCCGCCCCGTGATACCCGTACCTTTGCCACGGACATCGGGAAGGGTCGCTTCAGCGTGCGCCCATTGGAGTACCTCGAAGCCCCCGCAGGCCACCTGATCCTGCAGACGGTGCGAAGCCACGATCAGTACAACACCACCTTCTATGGGCTGGATGACCGTTACCGTGGAGTCTCGGAGGGCCGCCGCGTGATTCTCGTCCACTCCGCTGACCTGGAGGAACTTGGCTTCCAGGACCGTGATTTGGTGGACGTCATCTCGACGTTCGCCGGCTCGGAGAGGCGGGCCAACAAGTTCCGGCTGGTGGATTACCCCACAGCGAAGGGCTGCGCTGCCGCCTACTTCCCGGAAGCCAATGCACTGGTACATCGCGAGTTGGTGGCCAGGGAGTCCAACACGCCCGGTTACAAGGCCATGACGGTGCGCTTCGTCCGGCATGAAAGCGAGGTGGCTTAGCGTGGGACGCGTAACCCAGCGCCGCAAGGTGCATAAGTTCGTCCTGGACGGCTCTCCCCAGGCACTGGAGCACCCAGTCCGGTTCAAGGAGGATGTCCTTGCCGTGGAGGAGCCCCTGGAGATCAGGCTTGGCGACATGTCGTTCTCGGTGACCATGCGTACGCCGGGAGACGACTTCGACCTCGTCGCGGGATTCCTGGTGTCCGAGGGCATCATCTGGGAGCCTTCGCAGTTGATCTCCGAGCGGTTCTGCTCGGGGGAGGACGAGAACGGCGTGCAGACCTTCAACGTTGTGGACGCCCAGTTGCGCCCCGACGTGGAACGCCCGGACACCGGACGCAATGTGTACACCTCAAGCTCGTGCGGCATCTGTGGCACGGACTCCATCGAGGCGGTCCGCAAATCCTCGCACCACACGCCGTACGAGGACGACGTCACCGTCCCCGTGAGTGTCCTTGCGGCCCTCCCGGACCGTCTCCGCGAGGCACAGGCGGTTTTCGATAAGACAGGCGGCGTCCATGCCGCCGGGCTGTTCAGGATTCACGACGACGGCACTTCCGAGCTGCTCTGCCTCCGGGAGGATGTGGGGCGCCACAACGCGGTGGACAAGGTGGTGGGCTGGGCTTTGCGCGCCGGAATGCTCCCGTTGCGGGGGACGGTGCTGCAGGTTTCCGGCAGGGCGTCTTTCGAGCTCGTCCAGAAAGCTGCAATGGCGGGCATACCCGTTCTTGCCGCAGTCAGTGCTCCGTCCAGCCTTGCCGTGGAGCTGGCCGTGGAATCGGGCATCACACTGGCGGGATTCAGCCGGGGTTCCAGCCTCAATGTGTACGCTGGTCGGGACAGGATCACGGGAGAACAGGGCTCATAGGGACACCCCGGTGGTGGCCGCGTCACTTGGCTATTGGGCTGGAACAACGTAGATTTTATCCATCGAATGGAACCGCGGGTATCAGGAACAGGCGTTGAAAAACAGCCTGTGGGGAACCTGCCATCACGCCTTGTCCTTAACCCGACGCCCAAAGGGGAATTAATTGCACGACGACCGCCGGATCACCGAACAGCGTCTCGATCGATTTGTTCGGGAACGCATTCTTCCGGCCATTTATTGCAGGGCCTTACCGCTGGAGCTCAGCAGTTGGGATGCTCCCGGTGAGCCGGTGCCAGCCGCTGAGGCCATGCGCCAGCTCTTCACCCCACAGGAGCCGGGCGCTGCATGGGGCAAGGCCTGGAGCACCAAATGGTTGCGCCTGCAGGGCGAGGTGCCCCAGGACTGGGGCATGGCGGATTCCACTGGGGTGGAGATCATCGTGGACCTTGGGTTTAACAGCGACGTCCCCGGTTTCCAGTGCGAAGGTACCGCCTGGCGTGCGGACGGCAGCATCATCAAGGCGATCTCGCCCAGGAACTACCACGTACCCCTGAAACTTCTTGGCGGCGGACACTCCGTGGACTTCTACGTGGAGGCCGCGGCCAACCCTGACGTTGCACAAGGCTGGTCCTTCGCCCCCACACCGCTGGGAGACAAGGCGACCTCCGGTGATGAACCCCGGTACCGCTTTGGCCGGATTGTCATGGCAGAGCTGAATGAAACTGTGTGGGAACTCAACCAGGACATCTGGACCCTCAGTGGCCTGATGCACGAGCTGCCCATCGAATTGCCCCGGCGCAACGAGATCCTGCGGGCGCTGGAACGCATGCTGGACATCATGGACCCCGACGACGTCGCCGGCACGGCAGCCGCTGGCCGTGAAGCGCTCAGGGAGGTCCTGAGCAGGCCGGCGTATGCGTCCGCGCACGAACTCCTGGCCACGGGCCACGCACATATCGACTCGGCGTGGCTGTGGCCGGTCCGGGAGACCATCCGCAAATGTGCCCGGACTTTCTCCAACGTGGTGGCCCTGATGGACGAGGACCCGGACTTCGTCTTCTCCTGTTCCTCCGCCCAGCAAATGGCATGGATGAAGGAGTATTTCCCTGAGCTCTTTGTCCGGATCAGGGAAAAGGTCAAAGCCGGACAGTTCGTTCCCGTGGGCGGCATGTGGGTGGAGTCCGACACGAACATGCCCGGCGGGGAGGCCATGGCCCGCCAGTTCGTGGAGGGCAAGAGTTTCTTCCTGAAAGAGTTTGACGTCGAATGCCAGGAAGCATGGCTGCCCGATTCCTTTGGCTATTCCGGAGCGATCCCCCAAATCGTCAAGGCCGCGGGATCGCGTTGGTTCCTTACCCAGAAGATTTCCTGGAACAAGGTCAACAGGATGCCGCACCACACGTTTTCCTGGGAAGGGATTGACGGGACCCGGCTGTTTACGCACTTCCCTCCCGTTGACACGTACAACGCGGAGCTGCACGGCCGGGAGTTGGCCCACGCCGAGCGCAACTACCGCGACCACGGCCGGGGCACCATGTCGCTGGTGCCGTTCGGCTATGGCGACGGCGGTGGCGGACCAACGCGCGAAATGGTTGCTGCCGCGCACCGCACCGCAGACCTCGAGGGATCGCCAAAGGTCCGCATGGGCACGGCCCGGGACTTCTTCACCAAAGCGGAGGCCGAGTACGCGAACCTTCCGGTGTGGGTGGGGGAGATGTACCTGGAGATGCACCGTGGCACGTACACGAGCCAGGCCAAGACCAAACGGGGTAACCGCCGCAGCGAGCACCTTCTCCGCGAAGCAGAACTGTGGTGCTCCACCGCCGCAGTGCGGCTCGGCGCGGATTACGAGTACCCCTACCAGGAACTCAAGCGCCTCTGGCAGCTGGTCCTGCTGCAGCAGTTCCACGACATCCTGCCCGGCAGCTCCATCGCGTGGGTCCACCAGGATGCCGAACGCAATTACGAGGCCATCGCACGCGACCTCGAAGCAATCATCAGTGCCGCCGCGACGGCCCTGGTGGGACCAGGTGGCAACGAGTACCTGCTCAACGCCGCCCCGCACATGCGTGCCGGAGTGCCCGCTCTAGGCGCCGGCGCAGCGACCACCCCCGGTTCCGCCGTTGACGTCCAGGAGGATGCCGGCGGCTACGTCCTGGACAACGGGGTCATCCGTGCGGTCCTGAACGCTGATGGTCTCCTGAGCTCGCTTGTGGACCACGCCAGCGGCCGTGAGGCGATCGCTCCCGGCCAGGCAGGCAACCTGCTGGAGCTCTTCAGGGATACCCCGAACGAGTGGGATGCCTGGGACATCGAGGAGTTCTATCGTCGGAATGTCACTCCGCTGACCCGTGCGGACAGCTGCGACCTCGAGCGCACCGCAGCGGGCGCCGTCGTGGTGGTCAAACGCAAGGTGAACGCCTCCACCATTACGCAACGCATCACGCTCGACGCCGGCGCGAAGTCCCTGGGCATCGCCACCACCGTGGACTGGCAGGAACGCGAAAAGATGCTGAAGATTGCGTTCCCGCTGGACGTCCGCGCTGACCGCTCGGCCTCCGAAACACAGTTTGGCCACGTCTTCCGGGCCACCCACACCAACACTTCCTGGGAAACCGCAAAGTTCGAAATCTGCGCGCACCGCTGGATCCACGTGGCGGAACCCGGATACGGGGTGGCGGTCAGCAACTCCTCCAGCTACGGCCATGACGTCACCAGGGCGGTCCGCGGGGACGGCGGAACCACGACGACGGTGCGCACCTCGCTGCTGCGCTCCGCCCGTTTCCCGGACCCGGAGGCGGACCGGGGCGAACACACCCTGGAACTGTCCATCAGGCCTGGCGCGGCGATAGCCGACGCCGTGGAAGAGGGCTACCGCACTAACCTGGCACCGCGGTACGTTACCGGCGGGCACGCCGTGGAGCCGCTGGTTTCAGTGACCAATCCTGCGATCGTAGTGGAAGCCGTCAAGCTGGCCGAGGACGGATCGGGCGATGTTGTGGTCCGGCTTTACGAATCCTTGGGGGAGCGCTCAACCGGCAAGGTAGCGCCCGGATTCCAGCCCCAGGGTGTCGCGGCCACGGACCTGTTGGAACGGCCCGTCGATGCCCCCGGGGTTGCTGTGGGGGAAGACTGCGTGGTGGACCTGGTGCTCCGTCCGTTCCAGTTGGTGACGTTGCGCTTCAGCCGGGGCTAGAGATCGTGCTGTAGCCGTTTCACAAAGAGCTTGGTCCGTTCCTGCCGGGGTGCGCGCAGCACCTCGGCAGCAGGGCCCCGTTCCACCACGACGCCGCCATCCATGAAGATGACTTCGTCCGCGACGTGCTGCGCGAAGGCCAGCTCATGGGTGACGATCACCATGGTCCAGCCCTCTTCGGCGAGTTCCTTGATGACGCCCAGAACGTCGCCTACGAGCTCGGGATCGAGGGCGGAGGTGGGTTCGTCGAACAGGAGGAGCTGGGGTTTCAGGGCCAGGGCGCGCACGATGCCGACGCGCTGTTGCTGGCCGCCGGAAAGCTCAAAGGGATAGGCGTCGCGCTTGTCGGCCAGACCCACGCGTTCCAGGAGCCGTTCGGCTTCGGCAATGGCCTCGGCCTTGGGACGCTTCTGGACCTGCACCGGCCCCTCAATGATGTTCTTCAACACGGTCATGTGCGGGAACAGGTTGTAGTGCTGGAAGACCATGGCGCTGCGGTCGCGGAGGGCGGCTACTTCCTTCTTGCCCACCTTGGCCCCAAAATCGATGGCCAGCTCACCTGAGGCATCACCGCGGCCGAAGGTAACGGTGCCGCCGTCGGGAATTTCCAGTCCGTTGAGCGAGCGCAGGACCGTGGTCTTACCCGAGCCCGAGGGCCCGATCAGGGCCACTACCTGGCCACGGCGGATATCGATGTCGATGTCGCGCAGCACCTGGTTGCTGCCAAAGGCCTTGGCGAGGTTCCTGGCCTCCAGTACCGGGGCGACCCGCGGTTCCGGGGTATCAGTGGGCGACATAGCGGTCCAATCTCCTCTCCACGGCGGACTGCGCGGTGGAAAGGACCAGGCAAATGACCCAGTAGACCAGGGCAGCCTGCAGGTACAGGGCCATGAACTCCTGGCTGAAGGCAGCAATCTGCTGGGCATTGCGGAACAGTTCGGTGACCAGGATCAAGGATGCGAGGGACGTGTCCTTGACCAGGGAGATGAAGGTGTTGGACAACGGTGGGACGGATACCCGGGCCGCTTGCGGCAGGATGATGCGCAGCAGGGTCTGCGGCCGGGACATGCCGATGGTGTGGCCGGCTTCCCACTGGCCTTTGGGCACGGACAGGATGGCGGCACGGATGATCTCAGCCGCGTAGCCGCCAACGTTAAGGGAGAAGGCGATGATCGCGCTCGGCCAGGGGTCCAGCTTCACACCGATGCTGGGCAGCCCGTAGAAGATCACGAAGAGCTGCACCAGCAACGGAGTGCCGCGAATGACTGAAACGTAGAAACGGCCGATCCCCGAAAGGACCACGTTGGGGCTCAGCCGCAGCAGGGCAACCAGCAGCGCCAGCACCAGGCCAAATGCGAAGGACGCAAGCGTGAGGGGAATGGTCCCCGTCACGGCCCCAGTAATCAGGGGGCCGAAGGAGCTCCAGATGAGGTCCCAGTTCATCTATTTGGTGACGTCCGCGCCGAAGTACTTGGTGGAGATCTTCGCCAGCGTTCCGTCGGACTGGAGATCGGCGAGGGCTTTACTGACGGCCTTGCTGAGTTCCGTGGATCCCTTGCGGAAAACGAACGCACTCTCGGTCTTGTCCGGTGCCTCAGCTGCAACCTTCAAGCCCGAGTCGGGGGTGGTCTTCGCATAGTCGAGGTAGGTGAGCTTGTCGTTGACGGTGGCATCGACGCGTCCTTGCTGGACCAGGGTGGCGGACTGGGCCCACCCCTCCACAGCCTGGACGTTCGCGCCGGCTTCGACAGCCATCTTGTAGAAGTTGCTGGTCAGCGACTGGGCAGTGGTTTTGCCCTTGAGGTCGGCGAAGCTGTTGATGCTGTTGTTATCGGACTTGGTGACCACAACGCCCGTGGAGACGGTGTAGGGCGTGGAGAACTCGTACTTGGCTTTGCGTTCGTCATTGATGGAGATCTGGTTCGCGATGGTGTCGAAACGCTTGGCTTCCAGGCCCGCGAAGATGCCATCGAACTGGGTCTCCTGGAAAGTTGCCTTCACGCCTAGCTTGTCTGCCACTGCCCGTGCAATCTCGACGTCGTACCCTGTCAGGTCGCCGGCGCCCTCAGCATGGAAGGTGAAGGGGCGGTAGGTTCCTTCGGTGGCAATGACCAGTTCGCCTTTGGACTTCACATCGGAAAGGGACGTATCCGCGCCGGACTGGGCAGGAGTGGAGCCGCCGCCGCAGGCAGCAAGCGCAAGGGCGGCCGAGGCCAGGGTGGCAGCGAGGACTGAGCGTCGGGTGCGAAGGCTGTTCATGGAGCCATCTTAGTCACGGTGTGTGCGCCGCATTTGCTCCTGCCCGGCGAGGAAACAATTTTGCCGTTAAAAAGGCTGAGTGGGGGCGGTCCCCAACAGCCCGCCACCACTCATCCCCCCAATTGTGATCCGGTGGGCGCCACATCCACCGGAAACCCGTTCTCTGATTCCGGTGTCAGGCTGCAGCCGCTTTCACACATTCATGATTGTGCCATGATCTAATGCTTTTGTGAAAGTCTTACGCCAAGAGTCGTCGCTTTCGACGGGCGTAGGCCTTGGAAAACCAGATTCCGGCCAATCCGATGCACGTGGACATGGCAGCTGAGTAGTTGATGAGCACCCGCAGCCAGGCCTCTGAAAAAGGGATCAACGGGAAGAACTGGGAGAGCAGCAGCAAGCAAAGGCCCAGGAGCAGGAACCCCGAAGCCACGCGCAGCAGCACGGGAGCCGTGCTGGCCACGGTCCGCCAGATCGCAGGAACCAGGCAGGCGGCAACAAACCCGGGATACAGCCGGCCCATGGCCGCATAGCCGTCCAGGGAGGGCCCCCAGGTGAGGCCGCTCATTCCGGCCGAGGAACCCCTCGTGTCCGTGATGGCGAAGAAGTAGATGGTCAAGGCACCCACCAGTATGGCCGCAGTGATGCCGATGGGTCCGCGGATTGCACGTACGGCCGATTCTGATCCGAACGCCATGGCGATCTTGACGCCCATGAAGTAGAACGTGGCATACAGGAGGAACCGCAGCACCAGGTTGCCGATGTTCATCCCGCCAAGCCAGCCATCAATGACCAGATACGGCGCTTCGATGCTGATGAAAATGCTCAGGGTGATCAGCGAGAAGATGTAGAAGACATCCCGGTTCTCGCCGCGCAGGGCGCTGGGGATTCGTGCGAGGGTAATCGCGAGGCAAACAACCAGCGTGACCCAGGGCAGGACAGCCGTCATCCGAGGTTCTCCCAAATTCTTTCAGTACGTTCGTGGTCTTGTTCTTGTCGGCGCAGTGTCTTACCGAGTGCCAGCAGCCGGTCGCCGGCCAGGGTCACCAGTGAACTCTGGGTCATGGCGTCCAAGGCTTTCCGCCGGGCATCCGGTGGCCACCCGGCCTCCGCTTCGGTGATGAGTCCGCCGGCCACCAGTCCTCCCGCGGGCCCCACCCCGGCAGCGCGGGAGGTTGCGACAGCGAGTTCGGGCGGAAGCCTGTTGGCTGTCAGGTGCGCCGAAAAATTCTGGGGAGCGATCCCGGTGGCGACACTGACGCGGTGCCGCAACTCGCCGTCGTCGATCGCGTCCACCCAGTTCCGCACGGACGTGGGGTGCGGTGGCTCCGAAAGGTGCGGGGCGGGGGCGGAACCTGGTTCGCTTCGCTCCACCACGGCCCGCAACAAGTCGATGGTGGCCACCTGGCTCACCAGTTCGCAGGGCGTCGGTGGGACGGGGTCGCCACGAAGATCGGAGTAGAGGTCGAAAGTCGAGAGCGCCTGTACCGGGTTGATATGGAAACCGCGACTGATGCTGACCAAGGTGGATTCGGCCACCTTGCCGCGAACCAGCTGCTGGGCAAGGGTGGTCCTCTTGATGCCGGCGATCCTGCAGACGTCAGCCGTGCTGGCATCGGGCGCAACGCCGTGAAGCCAGCGCTGGAACGCCTTGGACTGTAATGGCATGTGGAACTTTCAGGAATGTGTCGCAGGGGCGGCCCGGTTTCGCTCGGCGGGAAACCGGAAGTGGGAGTACGAATCGATTTTACGCTGACGCCACATTGAATTATGCTTGATGATTGAACCCGTTGGTCCGTACACCCCCCAAGTCCGGACCAACGGGTTTTTCCATGCCTGCGGGAATCGCAGCCTGATTCCCTGCGTTTCCTTGCTGGAGGATAGACACAATGACTGCAACCTTGGTAGCCAAGGATCTTGCCGGTGGTCACGGCCACCGCACACTTTTTTCGAAGCTTTCCCTCACCGTGGCGCCAGGCGACGTCGTTGGTGTGGTGGGCGCGAACGGCGCGGGTAAATCGACGCTGCTGCGCATCCTGGCCGGGGTCGACCAGCCGCAGGAGGGGACCGTCAGCCTCGCGCCGTCGGACGCTTTCGTGGGCTGGCTGCCGCAGGAACATGAACGTACGGAAGGCGAAACCATCGCCGCGTACATTGCCCGCAGGACAGGCTGCGCCAAGGCCACAACCGAGATGGAATCCACCGCCGAAGCGCTCGGATCCGGTGCTCCCGGGGCCGACGACGCCTACTCCCTTGCGTTCGACCGGTGGATGGCATCCGGTGCCGCTGACCTTGAAGACCGCATCCCGGCAGTCCTGGCCGACCTCGGCCTGGAACTGGGCACCGACGCGCTCATGACGGGGCTCTCCGGCGGGCAGGCGGCCCGCGTGGCATTGGCCGCGCTGTTGCTCAGCCGTTTCGATGTGGTCTTGCTGGACGAACCCACCAACGACCTCGACCTGGACGGACTGGCCCGGCTTGAGTCGTTTGTCCAAGGCCTGCGCGGCGGCGTGGTGCTGGTCTCGCACGACCGCGAGTTCCTGGCCCGGTGCGTCACCGCCGTCGTGGAACTGGACCTGGCACAGAACTCCGTTGCCGTCTACGACGGCGGGTACGAGTCTTTCCTTGAAGAACGCGCCATCGCCAAACGCCATGCCCGCGAACGTTACGAGGACTACGCAAACACCAAGGCGGACCTCGTTTCCCGTGCCCGCACCCAGCGTGAATGGAGCTCCCAGGGCGTCCGGAACGCCATGAAGAAGAACCCGGACAACGACAAGATCCGTCGTGCCGCCAGCACCGAATCCTCCGAGAAGCAGGCCCAGAAAGTCCGCCAGATGGAGTCCCGGATCGCCCGCCTCACCGAGGTGGAAGAGCCCCGCAAGGAGTGGCAGCTGCAGTTCAGCATCGGCCAGGCGCCCCGCTCAAGTGCCGTCGTCGCCACCCTGCGCAACGTCGTCGCGCGCCAAGGCGACTTCACGCTCGGGCCGGTGAGCCTCCAGCTCAACGGCGGTGAGCGGATCGGCATCACCGGCCCCAACGGTGCCGGTAAGTCCACTCTGCTCCGGCTGCTGCTGGGGACACAGGAACCGGACGATGGCGATGCCTCCATGGGTGCCTCGGTGGCTGTCGGCGAGATTGACCAGGCCCGCGGACTGCTCGACGGCGGCAGCAACCTTGGGGACGCGGTTGAAGCTGTGCTGGTGGACTGGAATGCTGCGGACGTCCGCACGCTCCTGGCCAAGTTCGGCCTGAAGGCTGACCACACGTCCCGGACAGTGGATTCGTTGTCACCGGGGGAGCGGACCCGTGCCGCGCTCGCATTGCTGCAGGCCCGCGGAGTAAACCTGCTGGTGCTGGACGAGCCCACCAACCATTTAGACCTTCCTGCGATCGAGCAGCTTGAAGAGGCACTGGAAAACTACGAAGGGGCGCTCCTGCTGGTCACCCACGACCGCCGCTTGCTCGAAAACGTACGGCTCGATTCGCGTTGGCACGTGGACAATGGCCACGTGCAGGAGCTCCATCACACCCCAAGCCAGGAGAAGTAACCATGAGCATGGACCGCGTGGCCTGGAGCTCGCTGTACAACATCACCACTGCCAAGTCCGGCTCCAAGCCGTTCTCGAAGGAAACACTGAAGCGGGTGATGGCTTTTGCCGCCCCGCATAAGGGCAAGCTCATTGCCTTCGTCATCGCTTCGATCGCCGGAGCGTTCCTGGCTGTCGCTACCCCGGTCCTTGCCGGCCAGGTGGTTGACGCGATCATTGCCAACGCCGGGGTGGGAACCGTCATCTGGTTGGCTATCCTGATTGCGATCGTGGCCGTTGGCGAAGCAGGCGTAGGTCTGCTGACGCGCTGGTTGTCGTCGATCATTGGCGAGGGCGTCATCGTGGACCTGCGCACCCGGGTCTTTGACCACGTGCAGCGGATGCCCATCGCATTCTTCACCCGGACCCGGACGGGTGCGCTGGTGAGCCGCCTGAACAACGACGTCATCGGGGCCCAGTCTGCCTTTGCGGGCACCTTGTCCGGCGTGGTCAGCAACGTGGTGGCGTTGGCCCTGACATTGGCGGTCATGCTCAACACCTCCTGGCTGGTCACTGTGCTGGCCATGGTGCTGCTGCCGATCTTCCTGATTCCCGCACGCCGGATGGGCTCCAGGCTGGCGGATCTCCGCCGTGAAGCTGCCGCCCACAACGCCGCCATGGGAACCCAGATGACGGAGAGGTTCTCCGCGCCCGGAGCCACTTTGGTGAAGCTCTTTGGCCGCCCGGATGAAGAGTCCCATGAGTTCGCCGCACGTGCCGGACGCGTCCGGGACATCGGTATCCGCACCGCGATGCTGCAGTTCACGTTCGTCACAGCTCTGACGTTGGTCTCGGCGTTGGCCCTGGCCTTGGTCTATGGCCTGGGCGGCTGGCTGGCGTTGGGAGGCCAGTTGGCTCCAGGCGATGTTGTGGTCCTGGCGCTCCTGCTGACCCGGCTGTACGCTCCGCTGACGGCCTTGTCCAATGCTCGCGTGGAAATCATGAGTGCTTTGGTTAGCTTTGAACGCGTCTTCGAAATCCTGGACCTGAAGCCCCTTATCACCGAGAAGCCGGACGCGGTTTCCGTGCCGGCTGGTCCGGTTGCGGTGGAGTTCGACAACGTCCGCTTCTCCTACCCGTCCGCAGATAAAGTCTCCCTGGCCTCGCTCGAAGAGGTTTCCACGTTGGACACCCGCGGTGGCGAGGAAGTCCTGCACGGTGTCAGTTTCCGTGTCGAGCCCGGCCAGACGGTGGCGTTGGTGGGTTCCTCAGGCGCAGGCAAGTCCACGGTGGCACAGTTGTTGTCCCGGTTGTACGACGTCGATTCCGGTGCTGTCCGGCTTGGCGGCCAGGCTCCCGGGACAGGCGTGGACGTCCGTGACATCCGCTTCGATTCACTGCGTGACACGCTGGGCATGGTCACCCAGGACGGTCACCTGTTCCACGAAACCATTGCATCCAACCTTCGCCTTGCCCGTCCCGACGCCACCGAGGACGACATGTGGGATGTGCTCAGGCGGGCCCGCCTGGAACCGATGATCCGATCACTGCCCGACGGCTTGGAAACAGTGGTAGGGGAGCGGGGGTACCGGCTCTCCGGCGGCGAACGGCAGCGGCTCACGATTGCCCGGCTGCTCATCAAGCAGCCGCGCGTCGTCATCCTCGATGAGGCAACGGCTGCGCTGGACTCCACCAACGAAGCCGCCGTGCAGGCGGCCTTGGGCGAGGCGCTCGAGGGGCGTACCGCCGTCGTTATTGCGCACCGTCTGTCCACCATCCGGGCAGCCGACGCCATCTTGGTGGTGGAGGACGGCAGGATCGTGGAGCGTGGCACGCATGCCGAGTTGCTGGCCGCCGATGGCCGCTACGCCGAGCTGTACCAAACCCAGTTCGCCGAAGCCACGGCGGTTGCCCAGGAAGCCGTCCCGGAGTTGTAACGCCTCCCGCGCCTTGCTTAGCTGCGACCTGCTTAGCTGCGACCTGCTTGGGCTGCGGCAAGGGCGGGGAGCACGTGGTCGGTCAGAAGCGGCGCAAGGTCCCCGGGCAGCGGCGCATGGAGGTCCAGCCAGCGGATCTCGGCGATCTCCGCCGAAGGGTGTGCCAACCAGGTTCCGGGGGCCGTGAACACGGTGGCTTCAATGGTGGTTTCAGCCTCGTTGGCGGCCGCAGCGAGCCAGACACCCACGGGTTTGAGCTCCTCGGGCGGCACGTCGATCCCGACTTCCTCCAACAGCTCGCGGGAAGCAGCCTGCGCCGCGGTTTCGCCGGCTTCGGGCTTGCCGCCGGGGTGCATGAACTTGTCTGTTCCGCGCTTCCGGACGGTAAGGAGGTGCCCGGCTTCGTTGTAGACGCAGACGGCGCTGACAATGATCAGGTTCATTTTTGCCTCTTCAAATGCGATTCGAGCAGCAGATCCTTCGCAGGACCACGGACATCCCAGGCGAAACTGAACGAATCCGGCCCCTCGTAGCTGTAACTGACGCGGTAGTCGTCGGGATCGCACCAGTGCTCGTCCTCATGGCCCTGCTCGGAGAAGCTCATGGTGTGGAAGGGCCTGCCGTCCGGGAAAAAGACATCCATCCGCTCGGGCGAGGTGCCAGGCTTCAGGAGGTATTCGCGGAATGCCGCGCCCGAATGGGTGGGCCAATGCATGGTTCCGTCTTCACGGTAGTCCAGGCCGCCGTCGGGGTTCTCCGTGTAACGCACGACGCCGGTAAAGGTACCGCGGGTGCCGGAAGCCCGGTCCAGGAGGGTCCGCTCCACGTGCCAGCTGCCGGCCAGGTAGGCCTGCAGGTCCGGGGTGGGCTGCTGGTGGTTCAAGTGCCCTCGATTGGAATCGAACCAACGACACCGGCTTTAGGAGAGCCGTGCTCTATCCACTGAGCTACGAGGGCCTGCGTCCATGGCATGAAACCCATTGCTGGAGCTCAGGGCCCGGACACGACTACAAGCATACAAGCTGCCGGGGCCGTGCCTGAACACGGCTAGGCTGGCGACCATGAAAGGGCACCTGACCACGGCGGCTCCCGCCGGATCGTTCCTACCCGATGTGCGAAGCGTCCGCGCGACCATTGGAGGCTGGGCGCAGCTGAGCGTCGTCCAGTACTTCGTGGCGGAGGCCGCGGTGATCCAGGCCTGGGCTGGTCCGGAGCCCTACAGCCGGGCAACCGGGTACATCAGCGACCTCGGGGCGGTGTCCTGCGGTGTCTACGAGGACAGGGCGGTGTGCTCGCCGTTGCATCTGCTGATGAACGCATCCTTTGTGGTGCAAGGCCTGGGGCTGGTCCTTGGTGCACTGTTCCTGACTGCCGGGCTCCTGTACGTCGCTGCGCGTCCGGGAATGCCTGCCCGCCGATTCCGGGACGCACCGAACACCCCGGCTCCCGTCCGCGTGCTGACTGTACCGTGGCTGTTGTCGGTCGCGGTCAGGGTCCTGACAGGGGTGGCCGGAGTGGGAACGGTGGTTGTCGGCCTGGTACCCGAGGACCTGGGTTCTCCGTGGCATTTTGCGGGGGCACTGATGTTCTTCATCGGCGGCGGGTTCACCCTGATCCTGCTTGCCGTCCTGTGGTTCCGGCAGACTCCGGTGAGTTGGTTCCTCGGCGCCTGCGGGCTGGTCTGCCTGGGGGCGCTCATTGCTGGGGGGATCACCCGTATGCATGTGCCCCAGCCCGGAACCCTGGAGCGGCTGATGGGCTATCCCGTCACGATTGGGTTGGCGGCGGCGGGCCTGGTGATCGCCCAGCGCGTGAGGCGGCACCGAAGGGAGCTCAAGGCGCGAGGTGTGCTGGGCGCCGGGCCTCGCACCCTTTCGCGCTGATCGCACCCGTCATCCCTGGTGCGCGTGGCGGGTAGTGGTGCGCCGCCGGCGAACAGGTGGTGCGCTGGGCGGGCAGGAGCGCGGAAAAATCAGGCGGGCTTGGCGTTCTTTCGCCCGAGGAACACCGCAGCCACGCCGCAGACGAGGCTCACCAGGAAAAGCACCCACGACGCGACCGTCACTGCGGAAGCCAAAGCCACCGCACCGGCGTCGGGCGTTTCGGCGGCAAGCATGGAATCGATGGCCACGTTCGACCACAGGTGGGCCACCGCGAACAGCAGCGGAGCGGCCCACATGGCCCAGCGCCAGGACTTGCGGGCCACGTTGGTGCCGATCAGCAACAGCCAACTGAAGCCGAAAATCAGCGGGAACAGCGTGCCGGCGGTCTTGTGGACATAGTTCAACTGGCCCCGCGCGGAGTCGTCCATCGCGGCGCGAAGCTGCGACACGTAGTCCTGCGAGAACCCGCCGATCAGCGAATCCGGCATGGCAAGGCCACCGGAGAGCTGCGTCATCTGGTTCAGGGTCAGCAGGTGCAGGTACCAGAACAGGAACAGGCTGGCCACGACGCCTGCGATCACAATGAGCTTGGAGTTGCTCTGGGCCTTCTGCGGGGTGCGCTGGGTGGTGGTGTTGATCACTGGCGGCAATGAGTGGTCCGGGACCGCCGCCTTTGCTCCGTGCTTCCTGATGCGCTGCGCTGGTGTCTTGGCCATGTCATTCATTATCCCGCCACATAAGCTGGACCCATGACCACCGGCAGGCACACCGCAACTGAACTCGATCCCGCACTCGACGATTACCAACTGGCCAGCGCCCTGGTCCGCGAAGCAGGCCAACTGGCGCTGCTCATGCGGATGGGCGGCCTGCAGGGTGAACGGAAGACGTCGGTGTCCGACGTCGTCACCGCAGCAGACCACGCGGCCGAGGCCTACGTCCTGGAACAGCTGCGGCGCTGCCGCCCGGATGACGGCATCCTCGGCGAGGAAGGCGCATCAGTGGCCGGCACCAGCGGCCGCACCTGGGTGATCGACCCCGTGGACGGAACGTACAACTTCCTGCACGGCTCCACATACTGGTGCTCGGCCATTGCGTTGAAGCGCGACTCGGGGGACACCACCGTGGATCCCGAGGTTCTCTTGGGTGCCATCTTCCAGCCGGAACTGGACAAGCTCTGGGTGGGTGGCCAGGAACACCCGGCAACCCTGAACGGGGAGCCGATTTCCGGTTCCGGGGACCGACTTGTCGGCGAGATCTGCGCGGCAACCTACATCCACCCCACCTGGCTGGCAGACCCCCGCACGGCCATGCCGTGGCACGCCGCCGCCATCACCGCCGCGTCCCTGCGCATGTTCGGTTCCGGTTCCTGCGACCTCGGCCGGGTCGCGGATGGCGAACTCGGATGCTGGTTCCAGCACAGTTGCCCGGAATGGGACTGGCTCCCCGGCAAGGCGATCGTCCGTGCGGCCGGCGGGGACACCGCCGTCGTGACAGTCAACGGAATGAACTGGTTCGTCGCGGGAGGCCCGACGGCGGTCCGCGACTTAAGCGCGGCCCTCACCTCAGTTCCCCAGTTTGCCTAGGAGCCCTATAGGGCGTTAACCCCTTCGGGTACCCCTGCGAACCGCCACCGTTTGCCCTTGTTACTTTGCACCGGGGGCGACTGCCCCCACGGTCTCAGCTGCAGAACAGCCCTGTCCTGCAGCGTTCGCAAGGGGGAAGTACTTGAACAGCAAGAGCAAGCTGTGGCCCACAGCCGTCGGCGTTACTGCCGTCTCGGCTTTGGCCATCGGCCTCGTCGCCGCACCCGCGGCAAATGCAGCACCCACTGACGTGATTTCGCTCGGCAGTGGACAGATCATCGATGGTTCCGTCCTGGCCATCCCGAACTTCGCCAACCTCGCCGCCAACGGCGCCGCAACCGCCCAGCAGGTAGGCACACCGCCTACCGGCCCGGCGGTCATCGAAGCCACCGACCCGCTGGACCTCAGCGCCGTCTTCGGCGTCGTCAACGTCGGTGCGGGCAACATTCCGCTGCTGCAGAACAACGGCATCATCCAGGTTGGTGCGGTCAGCCAGTACGGCAAGGCCGTCAACGATGGCTCCTCGGAAGCTTTTTCCGGCACCGTCAGTGGTGCTCCGGGACTGGTCACGCTTCCTGCGGGCCTCCCGACCTCCGGTGACCCGGCCATCCCGGCAGCCCGAATCACAGCCGGAACTGCCGCCATCCTCGGTGGCACCAACCTGGTGGACCTCACCATGGACATCTCCACCCTTGCCGCAGCAGCCAAGAAGGACCAGGGCGCTTCACCGCAGGGCGCCTACGCCGTCGCGGGCGTTTCGGCCAACGTTGGCGGCACGCTGGTGGGGGGCGTCTCCACAGCACTCACTCCGTTGCTGAACACCGCCAACGTGGCCTTGTCCGCTGTTGGCCTGCCCATCACCAACCCACTCGCCAGCGGCGTCATCCAGATCACCGAGGCTGACCTGCTGGCCGCGGCGGGTGTCGCAGACCTGAACTCGCTGCCGGCCGGTACCGATCTGGTCTCCTTCCTGCCCGCGGCAGTGTCCACCAAGATCCAGAGCATCCTGGCAACCACCTTGTCCAGCACCCGCGCGGCTGTTCAGGCACTGCCCGACACTCTTCCGCCCCTCGGATTGCCGAACGTCGCCAAGACTACTGCCTTGCTGGCAGTCACCACCCTGGAAACGGCAGTCAACGGGTTGGTAGGTGGCCTGAGCACCAGCCTGGTTACTCCGTTGGGCAACGCGTTGACGGCTTTGGTTTCGGCCAAGGTCAACATCCAGGAAACAGCACCCTCGGGTGCCTTCACCCAGCGCGCCTTGCAGGTTGGAATTGCCGGTGGCTCCATCGCCACTGTCAACCTCGCCAGCGCCACAGTTGGTCCGAACCTGGACGCAGCGGCCATCCCGCTGGTCAACACCGACACCATGGCCATCAGCGGTGGAGTGGCACTCCTGGCACTGCTCACCTGGCTGTTCGTTCGCTCGCGCCGCCAGACTGCGGTAGCTGCTGCCTGATCGCTGTGAGCGCATCAAGCACCAGCGAAAGGAGAACGCCTTATGTACGGCCATAACTGGACTGCAGGCGGCACGGCAGCCGGGGGCACCGCCCTCGCTGCTACCGGCGCCCCAACCCTCGGCTGGGTCATCCTGGTGGGTGTCGCACTGCTGATTACCGGCTTCGTGGTCCTGCGTAACAGCAGGCTCAAGGCTGCGAAGCGGGATACGGGCCCCAACCCGTAGCACTACCGGCGGGACGGCTCCTGCAAGGGCCGTCCCGCCACCCTGTCCTCCCATCCTGGCCGATCGGCCAAGCCCTAAGCATCGGAAATTCATGTCGGTACTCGAATCCGCCCAAGCATTGGCTTTTGTGCTGCTGGTGGTTTTTCTGTCGTACATCCTGGTGATCCTGGTCCCGTTCCTGCGGCGAAAGCCTGATCCCGAAGGCGATCCCGGCACCTTCTCCTGGCACGTCTTCATTCCTTGCCGTGACGAGGAAGTGGTGATCGGCAAGACCCTTGAACTGCTCAGGGCGCAATTCCCGCAAGCCCACGTCTGGGTTGTCGACGACGACAGCGACGACGCGACCGCGGAACTCGTCAGCGCGGCCTCCCGCCACGACGACATGATCCACCTGGTCCGCCGCCGGCGTCCGCTTGCCCGCACCGGCAAGGGCGACGCCCTCAACGCCGCATACCGCACCTTGGATTCCTGGCTGCCCGCCGGCGTCGACCGTTCTTCGGTGATAGTCCTGGTGGTCGACGCCGATGGCCACCTTGCTGACAACGCCTTCCGGCAGGCGGCCGGTCCGCTCGCCTTCGGCGACCCCGAAGTAGGTGCCGCACAGACAGCGGTCTGGATGTCCAACCTGGACGATCCCGATCTTCAGGGCGGCGCAGGCCGGGAACGGATCAGGCGCACGTTTGGCCGCTACCTGGTCCTGATGCAGGACATGGAATTCAGGACCACCATCGCGGCGATGCAGTCCCTGAGGCGGCACACGCTGACGGTTGGCCTGGGTGGCAACGGCCAATTCACCCGGCTGTCTGCTCTCGACGCGATCGCCAGGACCTCGGGCCAACCGTGGCACGGGGCATTGCTGGAGGACTACGAACTGGCCATCCACATCATGCTGGGCGGCTATAAGACGGTCTACATGCATGACACCCACGTTGCCCAGGAAGCGCTGCCGGACCTGCGCCGGCTCCTGACGCAACGGACGCGCTGGTGCCACGGCGGCATGCAGTGCAGCACCTACCTGAAACGGATCTTCGAGTCGCCGTACTTCAGCAACGTTGGCGCCATCGAATCCAGCTACTTCCTCATTCAGCCCTTCATCCAGATCATCGGGCTGGTGCTCTGGCCCACGCTGTTCATCACCATGGTGGCGCAGGGCGCCCTGACCATGGGCAGCTTTGTTGCGTGGATCTCGGCAGCGTGGTTCATCATTCCCTTGATCATCGCGACGGGCGTCCTGCCTTTCGCCCTCTGGGGGCTCGTGTACAGGCGGCACGTCGCTCCGGAGAAGAACTTCATGACCGGTATCGCGTGGGGCCTTGGCTATTGGCTTTACATGTACCAGAACTACGTCACCGTGCTGAGGGCCACGTACCGCCTCATCACCGGCCGCCAAGGGTGGGCGAAAACACGCCGCAACCATGAAGCCGACGTCAAACTACTAGCGAAGGAAGCCTAGTGGCTGCGAGCGCCAACCTCAGCGACATCAACGTTCCCCGGGGGCCGCGGGCCATCCCCGTGCAGAAGGCCCGTGGCGGAGGTGTGCTCGGGTTGCTGTTCCTGGCCGCCGCCACGGTGGCCATGCTGCAGCAGGAACACATCAGGGCAGCGGAAGCATGGCTGATGGCTGCGGTTTTCGATGGGATCCTGGGCGGGGCGTCCTACAGCGTGGACGACATCATCTTCCACAACGTGGGGGCAGGCCAGCCCTACGCCCTCATGGTCACCGGACTGTGCTCCAGCGCGGTCCTCCTCACTCCTATCGCCGCGTTGGCGGGGGTCCTGTTCCTGATGGGGCGGATTCCTGTGTCGCGGCTCATGCCTGCCACCCTGATCGCCCTGGCTATCGTCTGCCTGAGCAACGCAACCCGGTATTTCATGATCGCCGCAGCCCAACAGAGCTGGGGACAGCAGGGCTTTGACCTCATGCACCACTTCCTGGGTTCGTTCGTGGTGATCTTCGGCTTCGTGGCCGCCATCATCGTCCTGGTGCGCGCCGCCGTCGTCCGCAAGGACCGATCCGTTGCCAAGCGGAGGGGCCGGCGTGCGTCCTGAACTGCCGGCCGTGCTCCCGGCGCTCGCCATCGCTGCGGCTTTGATCCTGACCGGCTGCGGTGCCGGTCCCGCTACCGATGCGGAGGTTGGTGCGGTCTCCGGGGACAACGCAGTCCGCGTGGGCCAGTGCTACCTCATTTCAACACCGGAAGAGTATGGTGCCAGCAGCCATACGGGTCCGGCGGTTGCCTGTTCCGAGCCGCACACCACCCAGACATTCCTGGTGGCTACGGTGCCTCAGCCGCTGTCCGGGCAAGCGGAGCGTCCGCTCCACGAGCAACTCCAAAACCTCACTGCCCGTTTATGCCCGGCTACGGAACTGCGCAAGTACCTGGGTGGCGCCGAGCGCGACGCCACCACCGGCATGGCCATCACCGGGTACTATCCCACCCGCGCCGCCTGGTCGGCCGGGAGCCGGACTGTCCGCTGCGACGTCCTGACCACCAGGGCTGACCTGGCGCCCAGGGAGACCAGGGCCGATCTCAAGGACGCCCTGGCGAGGCCGGAATCCGCCCCGATCCGGCTTTGCTACACCCAGGAGATCACAGACGGCGTGCTGGGTTCCGAAGGCACTGACACCCCCTGTTCCGAGCCGCACACTACCGAGGATGTCAGTGCTTGGTTCGGGCAGGACGCTTCGCTGGTGCCTTTGGCGGCGCAGCAGGAACGCTGCCTTCCCTTTGTGCTCGACTTCCTGAAGGTGCATGTTCTGCCGGCGGATGTGGAAGTCCGGCCGATAGTCAGGATCGACGGCGGGGCCCGGGCTGTCCGCTGTGGCGTGGCACCGTTGCAGGGATCGGGGCCGGAGCCCTGGACCGGGACCCTTGCCCCTGGTGCCGGCTCTGTGAGTGCGGAGGCCGCGAATGGTTGAGACGACGGTTGGGAAATCAGCCACGATCGAGGACGCTGGGGAGTTCGCTCCTGTTCCCGTGCGGTCCGGCGTGGGCCCACGGCAGGGTGCCCTGCGTCTGGCAGGGAGGTTCCTCGCACGGACGTTCGGTCCCGGAGAGTTGTCACTGGGCGGGGTCCGTACCCCGGCCATCGTTGCTGGCTTGGTGTCCGCCCTGGCGATGCTGGTGCGGTTGTTTGTGCCGGGCCCGGTGGGTGTGGCCGACCAGGGCGATGGCAACGGCTTGGTCTGCTCGCTGGGCGTCAGTAACGTCCGGCCTTGGGACTACGCCGATTTCACGCGGTTCATTTACCCCAGCTGGACACCCCACCCGCTGGTGGGTGAGGCGTGCGGTGCTGCCGGATCCGGTGAGCCGGTGTACTCGTCCCAGCTTGCCTTCCTGTGGCTGGGGAAGCTGGTTACCCCGCTCTTTGGCTGGGGTGAGGGGCTGGATATGCGCGCAGTGGGCATCATCTGCTGCCTGGTTTTCGGCTTTTTGATCGCCGGGCTCGTTGTTGTGCTCCCGGGCCGTGCGAGCTTCCGGATCCTCATCGCCGCTTTGGTGACTGCGGTAATGGCGGATGGCGTCTTCGCTGATTTTTTCATCTCTCCCTACCCGGAGCCCGCAGCCTTCCTGGGAACGCTGGGTTTGTTGGTGGCCCTCTTGAACTACTGGAACGGGACCCGGAGCCGCTGGGTGACCATCCTGCCGGTGGCAGGTGCTGGCATCTTCACCATCGCGGCCAAGCCCGAGATGGTGTCGTGGCTGCCAGTGCTGGTCCTGGCCTTGCTGTGGTTGCCGCAGCGGACCGCTCGACGCGCAAGCCGCCGGGCACCGGAAGGCGGCACTTGGCATCGGTTTGCCCTGCCGGTGGTGGCGATAGCGGTCATTGCGGCTTTCGCGGTGGCTTTCATGGCCGTGCAACCGAAGCGCACCGCCGAGCTGAACCTCTACAACGCGGTTTTTGCTGAACTGCTACCGCACAGCCCCACCCCGGAGGAGGACCTGACCTGGTTGGGGCTCGATCAGGGATTTGTTGCTGCGAGTGGCACTACCGTCGCGTCACCGAGGTCGGCTGCCTTGAACCCGAAATTCCACGAGTTCCAGGAAGAGATGGGCGCCGGCAAACTTGCAGGTTTCTACCTCATCCACCCTGAACGGCTGATTGGGATGGGCGAACGCGGGATTACCGCCATGCTGACGCCTGAACTGGGCTACGTCGGTTCGTTCATGGAGGGACAGGGCCACGAGCCGTTCGCGAAGGACCACCGCTTCCCGGTTGTCTTGGGCCTGTTGACGGCACTGAAGGCGGCGCCCGTTGCTTTGGTGGCAATGCAGCTGCTGACGCTGCTCCTTGGACTCGCCGTGGCCTTCCGCAAGAAGGCCGCCGTAGGACGCCTGGCGGTGGTGGTGGTCGTGGCAGGGTGGCTGCAGTTCTGGGTGGTGGTGCTGTGGTCCGGGCAGCCCGAGATCTATCGGCAGCTACTGCTCTCAGGTTTCCACGCGGCTTTGTGTGTCCCGTTGCTGGTTGCACTGATCAGCATCCTCGCATCCGGGCCGGAGCGGGGACAGCAGCAAACGGCTTCCCAGGCCACGCCCGGATTACGTGATCCAGCCGTCAGCGCTTAGCTGATTCCGCAGGCTGATCACGTTGCTGAGCCTGATCCCGGCGGCCGCATACCGCTGCCTGATCCGATGCAGGTGGGCCTTGACGGTTTGTTCGCTGATGCCCATGGCATCAGCCACCCCACGCACAGGCAAGGCGTCGCTGCCCAGGTAGAGTTCGGCGAGGCGTTGTTCACGAAGCGACAGCTTGATCCGTTCCGGTGCCGTGTCCACCATGACCGCCGCGACTTCCGGGGGCACATAAAGCTTCCCGGCGGCCACGGCACGGATGGCGTGCTCTATATGCTGGGGCCCCGCGGCCTTTGGGACATACCCAAGGGCCCCAGCGGTACAGGCCGCCCCCGCGTCCCATCCGTCCAGCACAGCGGCAAGGACGACGACGCGAAGGCCCGCCCGTACCAAATGGCGCACGGCCGGTAGCAGGTCCTCCTGGCTGTCCAAGGTGCCCAGCACAGCAACCTCGATCTCTTCCGCGGCCCAGCCACTGCCCTGCTCGCTGGGCAGAAGGGCGGTGGAAGTTGCCTTGATCACCAGGTCCGGCGCGTTGCAACGGAGCCAGGCATCCAGTGTGTCGATCATCAATTGGTGGCGGTCCACCACCAGCACCCGGGTCACCATTGCCGGGGCGCTTTCATATGGACAAGGATGCTGGCACCGCCAGGATCCCTTTGGACTCGGGTGTCTCCCAGGGTTTCCAATTCGCTCCACAGGGCCGGGGTGCAGCGGCTGGGATTGAGGTTGCGCACCCTCCACGTGATGAGGATGCAGTCTTCCACGTCGGGTTCAAGAAAGACCTGGAGCTTACGATCGCCGTCCGCACCCCCGACCGGGGTGACACTGCCGTCGACGCTCCCGACCGGGGTGACACTGCCGTCGACGCTCCCGACCGGGGTAGCCAGGAGCATGGTCACTGCCAGGACCGCCGAACGCTTCGCTTGGGGGATGCGCTCCGCCAGGTCCGGCTGGGCCGCCACAGCCACCGTGGATTCCATCCGGGCCAGGCGCAACGCGGCGACGAGCCACGTGCCCGATTGCAGCAGCATCAACTGCCCCCTGAGTTGTGAGGCCAAAGCCTGCGCTTCTTCGGCCACTTTTGGATCCAGGGCAAGCTGTTGGTTCCTGGCCACCTTGGCGAACAGCTCCTGGATTTGGTGGTGCGTCTGTGCCAGCAGATCGGACGGCGAGAACACATCGGACGGCGAGTCGACGATTGGATCAGCGGGTGGTTCCTGCGGAGCGGGTAATGCGTCGCCTTGCCGGGACGCGGCCAGTTCCATACGACTTTGGATACTGATGACCGCCAAGGCTCCCAGAAGGCCCGGAATGAGGGTGATGAAGAAGATGAGGAGCCCTTCACCGGACCCAAAACGGGGCGTCGTAGCGTAATAGACGGCGCTGAGGACCGCGTTGACTCCCACCAGGACCAGGAAACCCATCAGGTCCCACCGCATGCTCAACAGAAAAACCAGGGCCGCCCCCATGAGGACGTTGAACGCCAACGCGGCGTAGCCGGAGTCCGCGGTGACCGTACTCGCCGTGGCAAGTCCGGAGGCGATGGACGTGCCGAGCCAGCCCAAGCGCAGCCAGGGCAAACGCGACGCCCTGGTCTTTGGATCCGAAGCGAACATCGCAAGAGTGAATCCCAGCAGGTCGAAGGCTTGTGCGCCCAGTCTCATGATGTCCCGGTCGCTTCCGTCCAGGGAGTTGGCGGAGGTGACAAAGGAGATCGACCAAACGGTCAGGGTCCCGGCCAAGAGGATGCTGCGGGACAGGAACAAGGGACCGGCTTTGCCCGAAATGTACGGATGTTCCGCCTTCATGCCGGGTCCGCGTTTCATGGTGCGTCCACGTCCAGGACCACGGTGGTGCCGCGGCCGGCGGCGGACAACACCCTGGCGTGGCCGCCCACATCGTTCATGCGCTGCACCACTGATTGCCGTAGGCCGAAGTGCTCCGCTGGCACAGCGTCTGCGTTGAAGCCGGAGCCCGCGTCGCTGATCAGCACCGAAACCGCTGAGCCCGACCGGGAGACGAGGACATCGACGTGGTCGGTGCCGGCATGCCGGGCAGCGTTGACCATGCACTCTTCTGCCGCGTCAACGAGAGCGCTCTGCAGGTTCTCCGGCAACGCGCCGGCCTCGCCATAGACCTCGACCGTGAAAAGCTTGCCGCTTTGGCGGGCGGCCCGGTCCCTCAGCACCTCGGCCAGTTCGGGAACCCCGGAAGGTTCGACGACGGCCATCCCCGCCTGGGTGCGCGGCCCGCCGTCGCCCCGCACTGCTGGGGCGACTGCGGCGTTAGGTGGGGTTGGCCCGGTAACCGGCCCGCCGGCGTCGTGCGTGGCGGAGGCCAGCAGGGCACGTAACTCGTCAGGATCGGCCCCGGCCCCGCCGCGGGCGAGCACTGTCAGCGTCCTCAGGGTCGTGTCGTGGAGGAGCCTGGCCTGGGCCATGGCGGCGTCGGCCGCATCCCGTGCCTGGGCCTGGGCGGTGGCGGATTCCTGCCGGATCGCCTGGTCATCGCAGTGGATGGCCACTGCCTTTGGTGCTGAATGGCGGATGACGAGCATGACGAACCAGGCGCCCAGGACCGTCAACGCGGTGGTGGGGCCCAAGCGGTGGATCACGGACACAGCGTAGGTGTGCCCGAATACCAACAGACCGAGGAACGCGGTAAACAGAACGGAGCGCCACGTGTTCCGTAACGCCAGGACCAGGACAGAGCTTGTAGCCAGAAGAACCGAATGTGCCAGGAGCAGGGAGTCGGAGTCCTGCCGGAACGTGACCCCGGTCAGAAGCTCGGACAAAGTGATCAGGGCCAGGACGGTGACAAGCCGGACGGGCCACGCATCGGTGCGGAGCATCGCAGCAAGGCAGGCGACGAGGACAACCACAACAGCGGTGGTGGCGGGGCTTCGCCAAGCGGGCCCGTCGCTGACCGGCCCGGCGTAGATCCATGCGGCCGCGACGAAAACGAAGCTGACCACGGCCCCGCCGCGGGCCAATAAATCCGAACTACCCAGAGCCTCCCGGCTGGCCACCGGTCGGTCGATCCATGCCCCCATGAATGTCTCCCCCGAAACGTGTCACCTAATATGGTGACGACCTAGGCAGAATCATATGTGGGGAGGTCTGAAATGCTGCGCTACCCACTATCCCGACCCACCATCGAAGTGGACATCGTCGAAGACCACGCGGTCCTGCGGGAGGGCCTCGCCCAGTGGATCCAAGCCAATGCCCCAGGGATCCGGGTTGTGGGAAAGTTCGCTTCCTGGGCCGAAGCTGCCGCCCACATCGGAGCCCTCTCGGATGTCGTGGTCCTGGACGTCCTGCTGGGCGACCATGTGCCGCTGCGCGCAAAAATCCAGGCAATCCTGTCCGCCGGACCCCAAGTGGTGGTCTGCAGCTCAGTCCTGGATCCAGCTGTCATGAGGCAGGCCATAGCGGCGGGCGCCCTGGCGTACATTCCCAAGACCGTGGCGGCCGGGGTGGTGGAAAGTGCGATCCGCAACGCAGCGCTGGGAGAGCCTTACATTACGGCGGAAGTCGCGGCGGCACTGGATTCCGAACGGTCCGGGCCGGTGTTGTCGGCCCGGGAACACCAGGTGGTGTCCCTCTATCTGGGCGGAACCGCGGGAACCCTTGCCGAGACGGCCAACGTCCTGGGGATCTCCGTCGATGGGGTGAAGAAGCACCTGGCTTCGGTGCGACGCAAGTTCCAGGACGGTCCCGAACCACTGACCAGGCTCGCACTCAGGGACAGGCTGGTTGCAGGAGGCTGGCTGGTGGAGGACCCAAACCACTAGTGCAGGGAAAGGCATGTAACCGGGGCCTGTGGACAACGCGCCGCTGACTGTCAGGGGCACCGCCTAGACTGGTAGGCACCATGGATATGTTGTTCGACCCCTACGCAGACGGACCCTTCAAAGCAGGCACCAAAGCCGCAGTCAAGGCTGCCCCGGAGCTCTCCGGCTCCGGTGGAGGCCTGGGTGGCGCCCGACTGCAGGAGGGCAACGGCGGCTCATCGGGCCCTTCCGACGGGCTTGCCTCGGGAGGGTGGAGCAACAACGGTGCGTCCGGCCTGCCGTCCGCGGATGCGCTCCTTCAAGGGTTGAACCCGCAGCAGGAAGAAGCGGTCAAGCACGCCGGGAGCCCCTTGCTGATCGTCGCCGGCGCCGGTTCGGGCAAGACCCGCGTCCTGAGTAACCGCATCGCCTACCTCATCGCCACTAAGCGCGCCCACCACGGCGAGATCCTGGCCATCACGTTCACCAACAAAGCCGCAGCAGAAATGCGGGAACGCATCGAGGCATTGGTAGGTGCCCGTGCCAAGGCCATGTGGATCTCCACGTTCCACTCATCCTGTGTCCGCATCCTGCGCAGGGAAGCTGCGAATGTCGGCCTCAACTCAAACTTCTCCATCTACGACTCCGCGGATTCGCTGCGCCTGATCACACTGGTGTCCAAGAACCTGGACCTGGATCCCAAGAAGTTCCCGCCAAAAGCCATCCAACACAAGATCTCGGCCCTGAAAAATGAGCTGATCGACGCCGACTCCTTCATTTCCTCGGCCAACCACAACGACCCCTTTGAGCAGGCCGTGGCAGAGGTCTTCAAGGGTTACGCCCAAAGGCTGCGCCAAGCCAACGCCATGGACTTCGATGACCTCATCGCGGAGACCGTCTACATGTTCCGGGCCTTCCCGGCGCTCGCGGAGTCCTACCGGCGGCGTTTCCGGCACGTCCTGGTGGACGAGTACCAGGACACCAACCACGCCCAGTACGCGCTGGTCCGGGAGATTGTGGGCCTGGGAAGCGATAGCGGGGTTGAACCGAGCGAACTGACGGTCGTGGGCGATTCCGATCAGTCCATCTACGCCTTCCGTGGCGCCGACATCCGCAACATCGTGGAATTCGAAGCCGACTACCCCAACGCCCGGACCATCAAGCTTGAACAGAACTACCGCTCCACCCAGAACATCCTCAGCGCCGCCAACTCGGTGATCTCACGCAACCCCAACCGCCAGGAGAAGCGCTTGTGGACTGCGGAGGGCGACGGCGAAAAAATCGTTGGCTACGTGGGCGAGAACGAGCACGACGAAGCCCAGTTCATAGCCAAGGAAATCGACCGCCTGCAGGACGAGGACGGGCTGCGCCCGGGCGACGTCGCCATCTTCTACCGGACCAACGCACAGTCACGGTCCATCGAAGACGTCCTGGTCAGAGTGGGCCTGCCGTACAAGGTTGTGGGCGGCACGCGCTTCTATGAGCGCAAGGAAATCAAGGACGCCCTGGCTTACCTGCGCGTCCTGGTGAACCCGGACGACGACGTCAACCTCCGCCGCGTACTGAACGAACCCAAGCGGGGGATCGGTGACCGTGCGGAGGGCGCTGTTGCGGCTTTGGCGGAGCGGGAACGGACGTCCTTCATGGCGGCCGCACGCCGGGCGGACCAAGCTCCGGGAATGGCCACGCGCTCGGTGAACGCGGTGCTCGGATTCGTGAAACTGCTGGATGACCTCGCCGAAGTTGCCTCGGGCTCGGGCGCTGCGGCAGCCCTGGAAGCGGTGCTGGAACAGACCGGTTACCTCGCCGGCCTGCGTGCCAGCAACGACCCCCAGGATGAGTCACGGGTGGAAAACCTTGCTGAGCTGGTTGCCGTGGTCCGTGAATACGAACGCGACAACCCCGAAGGCACGCTCGGCGAGTTCCTGGAACAGGTTTCCCTGGTGGCCGATGCCGACCAGATTCCGGACGCCCCGGGCGCAGACATCGACGCCGCAGTGGCAGAGGCCAAGCGCATGGGCGTGGTGACACTGATGACATTGCACACGGCCAAAGGCCTGGAATTCCCGGTGGTGTTCCTGACAGGCATGGAACACGGGATCTTCCCGCACCAGCGCTCGGCCACCGATCCCAAGGAACTGGCCGAAGAACGGCGCCTGGCATACGTCGGACTGACGCGTGCCCGCAAGCGGCTCTACGTCACGCGCTCCGAGGTCCGGAGCATGTGGGGCCAGAGCCAGTACAACCCTGCCAGCCAGTTCCTCGAGGAAATTCCCTCCGAGCTGGTGGAGTGGAAGCGTGAAGGCATGAGCCGCCAGGCCGGTGGCTGGGGAAGCGCCCCTATCGGCTCCAACCGTTACGGTGGTTCGTTCTGGGGCGCGGGCACTTCCCGGGGAGCCGCAGCCAGCCCCACCGCAGGTTTCGACGCCGACGTCCCTGCCGCCGTCGCACGCAACAGGGTGCAGCCACAGAAGGAAGTCATTTCCGTGGTGGTGGGGGACAAGGTCAACCACACAAGCTTTGGCAATGGCGTGGTTCTCGGTGTTGAGGGTGCAGGGGACAAGACGGTTGCCAAGGTGAAGTTCGACGTCGGCGAGAAGCGCCTGCTGTTGCGTTACGCGCCCCTGACCAAAATCGACGCCTAGGGCCTGCACGGCATAATAGGTGGCATGCGACGGACTGTATGGGGGATTCTTGCCGCTTTGATGGTGGTTCTGGCCTCGGGTTGTTCCTTTGCCACCAAGGACCCGGACTACGTTCCGCCGGCTCCGTTGCCGCCGCTGGAGCAGCTCCAGCAGGTCCCGGTCACAGAGCAGACCACCTTGTCCGCGGGCGAGGACGTGACCGCCTTCGTCACCGCTGACCGGAACATCGTCTGTGCCATGACATCCTCCCGCGGCGGGCACCTCAACCTGCCCTATGAGCCCAATACCTACTCGGACGCGGCGAACAACAAGTTCGCCGTAGTCCCGGTGGTGCATTGTGAGTTGGCCAAATACGGCAAGCCTGATGTTGCGGACATCGCCGACGACTGCGCCGGGACCGGCCTGGGCTACCTTGGCGGGACAGTGCTGCTGTCCCCGGACAAGGCGGTCTATGGCGCGTGCCGTTCCGGCGTAACACAAATGGAGTCCGAGTTCGGTCCCAAAGGAAGCCGCAACGGACCCATTTCCAAGCTGCGCGAACTGGCTGACGGGCAAAATATCGAGCGCAACGGTCTTCGGTGCTCGGCCTACAACAGCGGGGTCGCCTGCGGAAACGTCTCCGGGGGCGTGGCGTTCTTCGTAACCAGGGATGGGTACCAGCTGATTTCCGACGGCGGCAAAACGGTCCGCGGGACCCTGAAACACACGCCGTAGCTGGCCCCAGCCAGCCCAAAAACCGCTACTTTATGCGGTTTTTCTACATCCGATAGAAGTGTAAGGTTACTCACTTAACGGGTAGTGTGTAGCTGGCGGGACTCCCTAAAGGGCTAAAGTTCCGAGAGGACCTTACGCAATGTGACCGGCTTCAATCCGGTTGTTGACCGCGTACTCTCCGCAGCTGGCTATCGCGGTCATCGCGGTTCCCGGCTGAACAGAAAACTACTTCGACGTAGAAGGACACTAAACCGTGGACCTGTTTGAATATCAGGCGCGCGATATGTTCGAAGCGCACGGTGTACCCGTGCTCGCCGGCATCGTGGCGCACACTCCTGAAGAAGCAAAGGCAGCTGCCGAGAAGATCGGCGGCGTAACTGTCGTCAAGGCACAGGTTAAGGTTGGTGGCCGCGGCAAGGCTGGCGGCGTCAAGGTTGCCAAGACTGCCGAAGAGGCGCTTGAGCACGCCACCAACATCCTGGGCATGGACATCAAGGGCCACACCGTCAACAAGGTGATGATCGCGCAGGGTGCTGACATCGCCGAGGAATTCTACTTCTCGGTCCTCCTGGACCGGGCCAACCGCAACTACCTGGCCATGTGCTCGGTTGAGGGCGGCATGGAAATCGAGCAGCTTGCTGTCGAGCGTCCCGAGGCACTTGCCAAGATCGCGATCGACCCTGCTGTAGGCATCGACCAGGCAAAGGCCGACGAAATCGTCGCCGAAGCAGGTTTCGCTGAAGAACTGCGCGGCAAAGTGGCCGATGTCATTCTGAAGCTCTGGGACGTCTTCAAGAAGGAAGACGCAACCCTGGTTGAGGTCAACCCGTTGGTCCGTACCGGCGCTGGCGACATCGTTGCCCTTGACGGCAAGGTCTCCTTGGACGAGAACGCTGGCTTCCGCCACGTGCACCACGCCACGCTGGAAGACAAGGACGCAGCTGACCCGCTGGAGGCCAAGGCAAAGGCGCAGGACCTCAACTACGTCAAGCTCGACGGCGAAGTAGGCATCATCGGCAACGGCGCCGGTCTTGTGATGTCCACCCTGGACGTCGTTGCTTACGCAGGCGAAAACCACGGCAACGTGAAGCCGGCAAACTTCCTGGACATCGGCGGTGGAGCTTCTGCCGAGGTCATGGCCAATGGCCTGGACGTCATCCTGGGCGACTCCCAGGTCAAGAGCGTGTTCGTGAACGTCTTCGGCGGCATCACCGCTTGTGACGCTGTTGCCAAGGGCATCGTTGGTGCACTGGCCGAGCTCGGTACCTCCGCGAACAAGCCGCTGGTAGTTCGCCTCGACGGCAACAACGTCGAGGAAGGCCGCCGCATCCTGACCGAGGCCAACCACCCGCTGGTTACCCTGGCCGCCACCATGGACGAGGGCGCCGACAAGGCCGCCGAGCTCGCCAACGCAGCTAAGTAAGGGACCCGAGAATGTCTATCTACCTCAACAAAGACTCCAAGGTCATCGTTCAGGGCATCACCGGCGGCGAGGGCACCAAGCACACCGCACTGATGCTCAAGGCCGGCACCAACATTGTTGGTGGCGTCAACGCCCGCAAGGCCGGCACCACGGTCCTGCACGGCGACAAGGAAATCAACGTCTTCGGCACCGTCAAGGAAGCCATGGCTGAAACCGGCGCGGACGTTTCCATCGTCTTCGTACCGCCGGCATTCACCAAGGACGCAGTGGTTGAAGCCATCGAAGCCGGCATCGGCCTCGTTGTTGTCATCACCGAAGGTGTTCCGGTCCAGGACTCCGCCGAATTCTGGGCCCTGGCCCAGTCCAAGGTGGACGCTGACGGCAAGCAGGTTACCCGCATCATCGGACCGAACTGCCCCGGCATCATCACCCCCGGTGAAGCACTGGTTGGCATCACCCCGGCGAACATCACGGGCAAGGGCCCCATCGGCCTGGTCTCCAAGTCCGGTACCTTGACCTACCAGATGATGTACGAACTCCGCGACCTCGGCTTCT
This sequence comes from Paenarthrobacter sp. UW852, assembly GCF_024608385.1. Taxonomy (NCBI): domain Bacteria; kingdom Bacillati; phylum Actinomycetota; class Actinomycetes; order Micrococcales; family Micrococcaceae; genus Paenarthrobacter; species Paenarthrobacter sp. UW852. The sequence continues at coordinate 489,563 of NZ_JAMSGY010000002.1, read as the reverse complement.
CCACCGCTATCGGCATCGGTGGCGACCCCATCATCGGCACCACGCACATCGACGCCCTGGCTGCGTTCGAGGCTGACCCCGAGACCAAGGCAATCGTCATGATCGGTGAAATCGGCGGCGACGCTGAAGAGCGCGCAGCCGACTTCATCAAGGCCAACGTCACCAAGCCGGTTGTCGGCTACGTGGCTGGCTTCACGGCTCCTGAGGGCAAGACCATGGGCCACGCAGGCGCCATCGTTTCCGGCTCTGCAGGCACCGCCCAGGCAAAGAAGGAAGCCCTCGAAGCTGCTGGCGTGAAGGTCGGCAAGACGCCGTCCGAGACCGCCAAGCTGCTGCGCGAAGTTTTCGCCACGCTCTAGCCTTCACGACTGACTGACGACGGCGGCCCGTCACCTTCCGGATGGAAAGGTGACGGGCCGCCGTCGTACTTTAAGCGCCCGTTGTGGGGCCTCTTGTGCGCGCTTTTCGGGTGTTTTGAGGCGCAGAGTGGGCCTCGCAATGTGGGTGCGCCCGTTGTGGGGCCTGTTCAGCATCCCCACCGCCCCCTAACCTCGCAAGCTCGGCCAGGGAACCCTGGCGTTGTGGGCCCTGCTGAGGATTTCTGGCGCAGAGTGGGCCTCGCAAAGTGGGTGCGCCCGTTGTGGGGCCTGTTGAGCGCGCTATTCGGTTGTTTTGCGGCGCAGAGTGGGCCTCGCAATGTGGGTGCGCCCGTTGTGGGGCCTGTTGAGCGCGCTATTCGGTTGTTTTGCGGCGCAGAGTGGGCCTCGCAATGTGGGTGCGCCCGTTGTGGGGCCTGTTGAGCGCGCTATTCGGTTGTTTTGCGGCGCAGAGTGGGCCTCGCAATGTGGGTGCGCCCGTTGTGGGGCCTGTTGAGCGCGCTTTTCGGTTGTTTTGCAGCGCAGAGTGGGCCTCGCAAAGTGGGGCAGGGGTCCGTCCGAATCTACCCGGGCGGGCCTTTGCTGTATCTAGGCTCGAAGTAGTTTGTTAGTATGTTAGGACAAACTATTCGAAGGGAATGCAATGCCACTTGTGCGAATCGACGTGAACCAGGGCCGCTCCGCGGAGGAGTTGACAGCCCTCAGCCGAGCCATCCACGACGCAATTCTGGGCGAGTATGGAATTCCGGAGCGCGACTACTTCCACATCCTCACCGAGCATCCGCAGGGGCAGATCGTGGCGCAGGATGCAGGGCTTGGCTTTGAGCGGACGGCTGGTGTGGTGATGATCCAGATCTTTACCCAGGAAGGTCGGAGCCAGATGGCCAAGAGCTCCCTCTTTGAAGCCATCGCGAGCCGTTTGGCGGCAGTGGGGGTCCGTGGCGAGGACGTCTTTGTGGGCTACGTCGAAAACACTGCGGGGGACTGGTCCTTCGGCTTCGGGCGCAGCCAGTATGTCACCGGAGAACTGGCTGTTCCGCGCAAGTAAAAGCAGTCTGTGTCATGTTGTAAATATGTCAGTACAAACCTTTGACAGGACATGAAATCTGGTGCAAAGTAGTCATGTGGCCCCGCTCACTGAGGGGTGGCAAGGCATCGGGGCCCAGCGCTCAGAGGTTCAGAGTTCACAAGAGAAAGGTCAACGATCATCGTGACCCACGAACTGCTCACAATCGGGCGCATCAGCGTTGATATCTACCCGAACGACATCGGAGTGGACCTGGAGGACGTGACGTCCTTCGGCAAGTACCTCGGAGGTTCGCCCTCCAACGTGGCTGTGGCGGCTGCCCGGCACGGACGTCGCACTGGCGTGATCACGCGGACCGGCGACGACGCATTCGGCACATACCTCCACCGGGAACTGCGCAAATTCAACGTGGATGACTCGTTCGTTTCACCCGTGACCCAATACCCCACGGCGGTGACGTTCTGCGCCATCAAGCCCGCAACAGACGAATTCCCGCTCTACTTCTACGGCCGCTTTCCCACGGCCCCGGACCTGCAGATCCAGGCCGAAGAACTCGACCTGGACGCGATCCGCGAAGCCAGGATTTTCTGGTCCACGGTGACCGGCCTGTGCCAGGAGCCCAGCCGCGGTGCACACCTCGCAGCACACCAGGCCCGCCCCCGGACCAGCCTGAAGGAAGGCCAGTTCACCATCCTGGACCTGGACTACCGGCCGATGTTCTGGAACTCCGAGGAAGAGGCGCGTGCCGAGGTCGCGAAGATCCTCCCGTACGCCACGGTGGCAATCGGCAACGACAAGGAGTGTGCCGTGGCGGTAGGCGAGGGGACGCCCGACGAGCAGGCGGACCGTCTGTTGGCAGCCGGTGTCGAGATCGCCGTCGTGAAGCTTGGCGCTGAAGGCGTGATGGCCAAGACCCGCTCCGAGCGTGTGGTCTCAGCGCCGGTCCCGGTGGAAACCGTCAACGGCCTGGGTGCCGGCGACTCCTTTGGGGGCGCGTTCTGCCATGGCCTGCTGTCCGGCTGGCCCTTGTCCGAAGTCCTGGACTACGCAAACGCCTCGGGCGCGATCGTCGCCTCCCGCGTTTCGTGCGCGGATGCGATGCCGACGCCGGACGAGGTCACCTCGCTGCTCGCCGAACGCGGCCGCCCCATTCCGGGTGCCACCTTTACCGAAGGAGCCGTGCGTTGAGCCCCAACGATGATCCCCGCCGCTACGAGCACCTGAGCCGGATCCGGCTCGAAGATCCGGACGCCGTCGCCCGCGCAGCTGCCACCCGCCGTCGGCATCCGGGCTTGAAGTACGGCCAGCAGAGCTTCATCGTCGCAGCGGACCACCCTGCCCGGGGAGCCCTGTCAGTAGGTTCCGAGCCGATGGCCATGGCTGACCGGCGCGACCTGCTTGACCGCTTGCAGATCGCCCTGGCCAACCCGGCTGTGGACGGGATCCTCGCGTCACCGGACATCATGGATGACCTCCTTCTCCTGGGTGCCCTGGAAGGCAAGCTGGTGTTCGGTTCCATGAACCGTGGCGGCCTGGCTGGCCTGGTCAATGAGTTCGATGACCGCTTTACTGGCCACACCGCCGCCGCCCTTGAGGCCCTCGGTGCAGACGGCGGCAAGATGCTCACCCGCATCTGCCTGGGCGACCCGGATACGGTTGCCACCCTTGAGGCCACAGCCAAAGCCATTGATTCGCTGGCCGAGCGCAAACTCATCGCCATGGTGGAGCCGTTCCTGTCCATCCGCGACGCCAACGGCAAGGTCCGCAACGACCTCCGCGCGGACGCCGTGATCAAGTCGGTAGGCATCGCCGAAGGTCTCGGATCCACCAGCGCCTACACCTGGATGAAGCTTCCGGTGGTGAAGGACATGGAGCGCGTCATGGCCTCCACCACCTTGCCCACCGTTCTTTTGGGCGGGGACCCGGACGGCAGCCAGGATGAAGTTTTCGCTTCCTGGCAGGCGGCCCTTGCACTGCCCGGAGTCCAGGGCCTCACTGTGGGGCGCACGCTGTTGTACCCGCACGACGGCGATGTTGCAGGTGCCGTAGCCACGGCCGCCTCGCTGCTGAACGCCCCGGCGCCCGCTGCCGCCGCCAACGCAAACGGCCATGCCTCCTCAGACCGCATTCCAGTGAAAGTATCGGAGTAAGACCAGTGGGAACAGCAACCCGTCGGATGACCGTGGCGCAAGCCGTGGTGGAGTTCCTGTCCAAGCAGTACACCGTTGACTCTGTTGATGGCGTTCAGTTCCGTGAGCGCTTGATTCCGGGGACGTTCGGTATCTTCGGCCACGGCAATGTGGCCGGCGTGGGCCAGGCCCTGAAGCAGTACCAGGCCGCGGATCCCGCGATCATGCCCTACTACCAGGGCCGCAACGAGCAGGCCCAGGTCCACCAGGCCGTGGGCTACGCCCGTCACACCCGTCGTCGCCAGACGTTCGCGATCAGCACCTCCATTGGTCCTGGCTCATCGAACCTGCTGACCGGCGCGGCGCTGGCCACCACCAACCGTTTGCCTGTGCTGTTGCTGCCCAGCGACACCTTTGCAACACGGGCTGCGGACCCCGTCCTGCAGCAGTTGGAGTTGCCGTACGCCTACGACATCACGGTGAACGACGCGTTCCGGCCGTTGTCGAAGTTCTTTGACCGGGTCTCCCGGCCGGAGCAGCTGTTCTCCGCGTTCCACCACGGCCTCCGGGTCCTGACTGATCCGGCCGAAACGGGCGCGGTGACGATTTCCCTGCCGCAGGACGTCCAGGCCGAAGCTTTCGATGTTCCCGAAGAGTTCCTGTCCGAACGTGAGTGGCGGATCCGCCGTCCCGAGGCGGAGGACGATGACATCCGCCGTGCCGTGGAGGCCATCCGCGCCGCGAAACGCCCACTGATCATTGCCGGCGGCGGTGTCCTGTACGCCTACGCAAATGACGAACTTTCCAAGTTCGCTGAGCTGACGGGAATCCCGGTGGGCAACACCCAGGCCGGCGTCGGCGTCCTGCCCTGGGACCACAAGTTCTCCCTCGGTGCCATCGGCTCAACCGGTACGACGGCGGCCAACGCCATCGCTGCCGAAGCGGACCTGATCATCGGGATCGGCACGCGCTACGAGGACTTCACCACCGCATCCCGTACGGCGTTCCAGAACCCGGACGTAAAGTTCGTGAACATCAACGTCGCGCCGATCGATGCCTACAAGCACGGCACGACGCTGCCGATCGTCGCCGATGCCCGCAAGGCGCTGGTGAAGCTCAACCAGGCCTTGGGCGGTTACCGCGTGGGTGCGGACTTGGAAGAGAAGGTTGCGGCGGAGAAGAAACGCTGGAACGCGATCGTGGACGAAGCCTTCGAAACCCGCTACACGCCGTTGCCTGCCCAGAACGAAATCATCGGCGCCACCAACAAGGCCATGGACGACCACGACGTTGTCATCTGTGCCGCGGGGTCGCTGCCCGGTGACCTGCATAAGATGTGGCGCGTCCGGGACCCGTTCGGCTACCACGTGGAATACGCGTACTCCTGCATGGGCTACGAAATCCCCGGCGGCCTCGGCGTCAAACGAGCAGCGCTGGCCGAAGCGGCAGCCGGTGGCCCCGACAGGGATGTGGTGGTCATGGTGGGGGACGGCTCCTACCTGATGATGCACACCGAACTGGTTACCGCCGTCGCCGAACGCATCAAACTGATCGTGGTCCTCATCCAGAACCACGGCTACGCGTCCATCGGTTCGCTGTCCGAGTCCCTCGGTTCCCAGCGCTTTGGTACCCAGTACCGGGTTCTGGACAAGGAGCAGCACAGCTTCGACGCCGGCGAGAACCTTCCCATCGATTTGGCCACCAATGCCGAGTCCCTGGGCGCGAAAGTCATCCGGATCGAACCGGGCGACAACGTCATCGAAGCCCTCGGTGCGGCGATCAAGGAAGCCAAGGCAGCTCCGGAGACCGGTCCGATCGTGATCCACGTCGAGTCCGATCCCTTGTTGGACGCCCCGAGCTCCGAGTCCTGGTGGGACGTCCCCGTCTCGGCAGTCTCCGAGCTGGAATCCACCCAGCAGGCCTACAAGACGTACACAGACCACAAGAGCCGCCAGCGCAAGCTGCTCGGCTGAATCCCAGACACACAGATCCCACAGACCACAAGGAAGTCCGCACATGTCGACGACGACCACACTGACCACCATCCACCACTTCATCAACGGCGCTGAAACCACGGGCGAGGGCGACCGTACCCAGCCGGTGTACAACCCGGCCACCGGCCAGGTCACCGCTGAATTGCGCCTGGCCAACGAGGCGGACCTGAACACCACGGTCGCAGCGGCCCGCAAGGCAGCCGATACCTGGGGTGACATTTCCCTGGCCAAGCGCACCGCCGTCTTGTTCAAGTTCCGTGAACTCGTCGCAGCCCACGTGGACGAGCTGGCAGAGCTCATCACTGCCGAGCACGGCAAGGTGCTTTCCGATGCCAAGGGCGAAATCGGCCGCGGGCTCGAAGTCATCGAGTTCGCCTGCGGTATCCCCACCCTGCTCAAGGGCGACTACTCGGACCAGGTGTCCACCGGGATCGACGTCTTCTCTTTCCGCGAACCCCTGGGCGTAGTTGCCGGCATCACGCCGTTCAACTTCCCGGTCATGGTTCCGTTGTGGATGGCGCCGATGGCCATCGCCACCGGCAACGCCTTTATCCTCAAGCCGTCCGAGCGCGACCCGTCCGCTTCGATGCTCCTGGCCAAGCTCTGGAAGCAGGCCGGCCTGCCCGATGGCGTGTTCCAGGTCCTGCACGGTGGCAAGGAGACCGTCGACGGCCTGTTGACGCACCCGGACGTGGATGGCATCAGCTTCGTTGGTTCCACCCCGATCGCCCAGTACGTCCATGAAACCGCCACCAAGCACGGCAAACGCGTCCAGGCATTGGGTGGGGCAAAGAACCACGCAATCGTGCTCCCGGACGCTGACCTGGACAACGCCGCCGACCACCTCGCCGCCGCCGCGTTCGGCTCCGCAGGGGAACGTTGCATGGCCATCTCGGTGGCCGTCGCCGTTGGGGACGCCGCGGACCTGATCGTGAAAAAGGTCGAAGAACGGGCTCTGGCCGTGAAGGTCAACAACGGCACCGAGCCCGACGCTGAAATGGGTCCGGTCATCACCCCGGCCTCCAAGGAACGCATCGTCAAGATCGTCACCGAAGCCGAGCAGGCCGGTGCAGCGATGGTAGTGGACGGCCGCGACCTCGTGGTCCCGGGCCACGAAGACGGCTTCTGGGTAGGTCCCACCGTGATCGACCACGTCAAAACCGAGATGACCGCCTATACCGAGGAAATCTTCGGACCCGTCCTGGTGGTAGTACGCGTCGATACCCTCGAGGACGGCATCAACCTGATCAACTCCAACCCGTACGGCAACGGCACCGCCATCTTCACCTCCAACGGCGCAGCAGCGCGGAAGTTCCAGCGCTCCGTCACCGTGGGCATGGTTGGTATCAACGTCCCGTTGCCCGTGCCGGTGGCCTACCACTCCTTCGGCGGCTGGAAGAATTCCCTCTTCGGCGACAAGCACATCTACGGCCCCGAAGGCGTCTCCTTCTACACCCGCGGCAAGGTCATCACGTCCCGCTGGCCCGAACCCACCCACGCCTCCGGCGCTTCCTACAACTTCCCCTCCAACTAAGTCCCCACCGCCGCAAAGGAAGACAACGCTGTCATGACCGACGTCGAGAACAAGCTCATCATTGGCACCGCACCGGACTCCTGGGGAGTCTGGTTTGCGGATGACCCCCAGCAGACCCCCTGGGAACGATTCCTGGATGAGGTTGCCGAATCCGGCTACAAGTGGATCGAACTTGGCCCGTACGGCTACCTGCCGAACGACCCCACACGCTTGGCTGAAGAACTCAAGCAGCGCGACCTCCAGGTCACCGCAGGAACCGTCTTCACGGCCTTCCACCGCGGTGCCGGCCAGTACGATGAAGCGTGGGAGCCGGCCCGCAAGGTCGCGGAACTGACCGCAGCCATGGGTGGAGAACACATCGTGGTCATCCCCGCCATGTGGCGCGACGACGTCACCGGCGAAGCTGTGGAGAACGGCGAACTCACGGACGAGCAGTGGGCGGACCTCTTCGCCGGCCACAACCGGATGGGCAAGGTCCTCCTGGAGGACTTCGGCCTGCACCAGCAGTTCCACTCCCACGCGGATTCACATGTGGGCGCGCAAAAGGACATCGAAACCCTGCTGGCCGCCACGGATCCGCAGTACTTGAACCTCTGCCTGGACACAGGACACGCGGAATACTGCGGAGCTTCCAGCCTGGAACTTATCAAGAACTACCCGGACCGCATCGGCTACCTGCACCTCAAGCAGATCAACCCACAGGTCCTGGCCGAAGTCAACGAGAAGAACATGACCTGGGCGGCTGCCAACCTGGCCGGCGTCATGACCGAGCCGCCGAACGGCCTCCCGGACCTGCGCGCAGTCATCGAAGCAGTCGAAGCGCTCAACCGGCCCATCTTCGGCATCGTGGAGCAGGACATGTACCCGGTAGCGTTCGATGTGCCGATGCCCATCGCCAAGCGCACCCGCAACTACCTGCTTTCCTGCGGTTCCCGTACCCGCGTCCAGTAGCACCCCACAAGAACCTCAAGAAGGATTGAAACAGTGACAAAGACTCTCCGCGTTGCCGTCATCGGCGCTGGCCGCATGGGTGCCGACCACATCAAGCGTCTCAGCACCCGCATCCACGGCGCTGAAGTGGCCGCCGTCGTCGACGTTGACCTCGCCAGGGCCCAGGCCGCCATCGAGGGTATCGACGGTGCCGTGGCACTCGCCAGCGCAGACGAAGCGCTCAACAACGGCGACGTGAATGCCGTGCTGATCGCCACTCCGGGCTTTCTCCACGAGGAAATTCTGTACAAGGCATTGGAGAAGGATTTCCCGATCCTGTGCGAGAAGCCATTGACCCCCGACGCCGAAAGCGCCTGGAAAGTTGTCCAGGCTGAGCAGGCTCTGGGCCACAAGCGCATCCAAGTGGGCTTCATGCGCCGCTTCGACGCCGAGTACTCGGCACTGGGCGCCATCATCCGCAACAGCGAATTGGGGGAGTTGTTGATGCTGCACCACCAGCACCGCAACCCCACCACGCCTGAGGGCTTCACCAACGAGATGCTGATCAACGACTCAGTAGTGCATGAGTTCGACGCCATCCGCTACTTCACCGGTGAGGAAATCACCTCCGTCCAGGTCCGTCTGGGCAAACCGACCCGCAGCGCACCCAACGGCCAGCACGACCCCCAGCATGTTCTGCTCGAAACCGAATCCGGTGTGCTGGCCGACGTCGAAATCTACGTCAACGCCAAGTTCGGCTACCAGGTGGCCACGCAGGCGTCCTTCGAGGATGGCATCGTGAGCATCGGCGGGGACAACGGCCCCTACGTCCAGGCAGCCGGTAAGTGGGGCGGCAATGTCACCCCAGGCTTTGAGGAACGATTCGGAGCAGCGTACGACGTCGAGGTGCAGGCTTGGGCGGACGCCGCCCTCCGCGGCGAAATCGGCGGACCTACCGCTTGGGACGGCTATGCCACGGCAGCATGCTGCGAGGCTGGTGTCGAAGCGCAGAAGTCGGGCGAAAAGGTCAAGGTCCAGTTGAACACCAAGCCGGACCTGTACAAGTAGGGGACTGAGCATGAAAATCGCCCTTGACCCCACACCGTTCCACCACAGCCACGGCCTGCTCGAATTCCCCCGGGTAGCGGCAGACCTTGGTTACAAATACCTGCAGATGACCCCGCATGCGGACCTCATCCCGTTCTACAACCATCCCAAGGCCGACGACGAGCTGGTAGGCAAGCTGAAAGCTGCGTGCAAGGATGCCGGCGTAGAGATCGCCTCTGTCCTGCCTGTCCTCCGCTGGTCCGGCCCGGATGAAGACGCACGCGAGGCAGCCGTCCGGTACTGGAAGCGGGCTATCCAGATCGCAGTGGACCTCGGCGTTCAGACCATGAACACAGAGTTCAGCGGCCGCCCGGAGAAGGCAGAAGAGTCCGAGCGTGCGTTCTACCGTTCCATGGAGGAACTGCTGCCGATCATCGAGCGCGAGGGCATGGACGTCCTGATCGATCCGCACCCGGACGACTTCGTGGAAGACGGATTGGCAGCTTTGCGCGTCATCCGCGGCATCAACTCGCCGAACATCGGCATGGTGTACGTGGCATCGCACACCTTCCACATGGGCAACAAGCCCCTGGAGATCATGCGGGCTGCCGGCGACAAGCTGCGGCTGGTGCACGTATCCGACACCATGGACCACCATGCGTCCCACGGCTTGCGGTACATCACCAATCCGCCGGGCAACGCGGTTCGCGTCCACCAGCACCTGAAGATTGGCGACGGGGACGTGAACTGGGATGAGTTCTTTGGCGGGCTGAAGGAAATCGGCTTCCTGGACAAGGAGAACACCGTCATGGTGTCATCCGTCTTTGCGGAGGATGAGAACGCCGAGGACGTGTCCCGGTACCAGCTCAAGACAATGATCGACTACGTCGCCAGGACAAAATGACGGTTGGTACGCTCCCCGTAACCCCAAAGAAAACCGGCAAGCCGGCCAACCCCAAAAAGTTCCTTCGCAAGGTGGCGCTGTTCTCCACGTTCGGCGGACTGCTGTTCGGCTATGACACCGGTGTGATCAATGGTGCCTTGCCGTTCATGCAGAAAGACCTGGGCCTGACGCCGTTGACCGAGGGCCTCGTCACTTCGATGCTGCTCTTCGGTGCGGCGTTCGGTGCCATCAGCGCCGGACGTTTGTCCGACCGCTTTGGCCGCCGCAGGACCATCATGGGCCTGGCCGTCATCTTCGCCGTGGCCACCGTCGCCTGCTCCCTTGCGCCAACCACGGAGCTGCTGGTGCTGGCCAGGACTGTCCTGGGCCTCGCCGTCGGCGGTGCCTCGGTGATCGTGCCGGTGTACCTGGCTGAAATGTCGCCTGCCGCGCAGCGCGGCAGGATCGTCACCCAAAACGAACTCATGATTGTGACGGGCCAGTTCCTGGCTTTCACGTTCAACGCGGTGCTCGGGAACCTGTTCCCTGAAGAGATGCACGTGTGGCGCTGGATGCTGGTCATCGCTACCTTGCCCGCCGTCATCCTGTGGATGGGGATGCTCGTACTGCCTGAGAGTCCCCGCTGGCTGGCGTCGTCGGGCCGGTTCAGCGAGGTGATGGACGTCCTGCGGCGGACCCGCGCCGCCGGTGACGTATCGGCTGAGTTCGACGACGTCCAGCGCGCCGCGCGCGAGGACTACCAGTCCCGGATGGGCACCTTCAAGGACCTGACCGTGCCGTGGATCCGCAGGATCTTCGTGGTGGGACTGGGCCTTGCCATCATCAACCAGATCAGCGGCGTCAACGCCATCATGTACTACGGCACGTCCATCCTGTCGTCCTCCGGTTTCGGCGACCAGGGCGCGCTCCTGGCAAATGTGGTCAACGGTGTGACTTCCGTGGTTGCCGTGATCGTGGGTATGTCGTTGATGACCAGGCTTCCCCGGAAGGCGATGCTCATTGCCGGGCTATCCGGTACCGCGGTGTCGCTCACAGCCATTTCGATCATCTCCGTCGCGGTTCCGGAGGGAACCCTGCGCGGGTACCTTGTCCTGCTGTTCATGGTGACCTTCCTGGCCTCCATGCAGTCGTGCATTGGTACGGTCACCTGGTTGACCCTGGCAGAGATCTTCCCGCTGCACGTGCGTGGGGTGGGAATGGGTATCTGCGTCTTCGTGCTCTGGATGTTCAACTTCCTGGTGGGCTTCTTTTTCCCGCAAATGGTTGCCTGGATGGGCGTCTCGGCGACGTTCCTGGTGTTCGTTGCGCTCCAACTGGTGGCCATCGGCTGGGTGAAACGCGCGATGCCCGAAACCAAGGGGAAGAGCCTTGAGGAACTGGAAGAGTTCTTCAAAGCCGGTTCACGACCGTAACGCAAGGCTTCAGAAGCACATAGCGAAGGCCGCCTGGAACATCCAGGCGGCCTTCGCTGTGTGGGTTACGCGCCGAACGGGAGCCGCGGATCGGTGTCCTGGCCTTCCCACGTTTGGCGGATCCAGCCGTGGTGGGGGTCGTCGCTGATGAGCCAGTCACGTACGCGGCCGGGGCCCGCCATGACGTTCAGGTAATACAGGTCGTAGCCTGGGGCGGCCATGGCCGGTCCGTGCCAACCATACGGGACCAGCACGACGTCGCCGGTGCGCACCTCGGCAGAGACGTCGATGGGACGCTCGTCGGAGGCGTAGACGCGCGCGTAGCCGATCGGATCCGTGTCCTCTGGTGCAGGGGACCCCGGGGCAACGCGGGTCTCAAAGTAGTAGATCTCCTCAAGGCTGGTCTCGCCGTCCTTCTCCTCATCGTGCTTGTGGGGAGGGTAGGAGGACCAGTTACCGGCGGGGGTGATGACCTCGCACACGATGAACCGATCGGCTTCCAGCGCAGCCGGCGTGCCAAAGTTGTGGACCTGGCGTGAGCAGTTCCCTGCTCCGCGGAGCTCCACCGGGGTTTCCTTGGCCGTGATCAGGCGGGTGGGATAGCCGGCTTTGGCGGGCGCCGTCGCAATGGCCACCCTGCCGCCGTCGTTCGAGCTGATGCTGACGGCCTTGTCGATCCCCGTGTACAGGACGTCACTTGGCCCGTGGAAAACCGACTGCCGTCCCGCGAGGCTGTACTCGCCGTCGTCGACCGTTACGGTGAAGGATCCGCTCAGCGGCACCACGATGCGCTCCTCCGGAGCGGCGGGAAGCTCGACGGCGGCACCTGCGGCGAGCGTCGCGACCTTCAGTCCCGTGTGGGCCCAGCCGTCTACGGCCAGGGTGGAGTCAGAGGTTCCCAGGGAGATGTCCCATTTACCGTCAGTGGCTGTTCCCAGCGGGTATACCCAGTTGGTCATGTGTGTGTCCTTGTTTAGCGCTGTACGAGTGTCATTTCAAAGCTGTAGGAGTCTGCGCGGTAGACGTGGTGGCCGGTTTCCACCATGCGTCCGGTGTCATCCACCGCGGTGCGTTCCATGGTGACCAGCGCCGACCCCACCTCGGCTTCGAGGAGGGGAGCCTGGTAGTCGTTGGCGATCATCGCGCCGATCCGTTGCGAGGCCAGCCGGAAGTTGACCCCGCCGCGGCGCAGGATCGCGTAGAGGCCTTCCTTGGCAAGCTGTGCCTCGTCCATGCTGGTGATGTCGTCGCGGACCCAGTTCTCCATGAGCGCCAAGGGCTTGCCACCTACTTTGCGCAGGCGGGTGAAGTGGTAGACCTTGGAACCGGCCGGCAGTTGCAGGGCTGTCAGGGTTGCCGCGTCGGCTTCAATGTGGGAGAAACTGAGGACGTCCGTGGTGGGCTTTTTGCCGTTGTTACTGAGGTCGTCATAGAGGCTGGAGAGTTCCAGGGGCCGGCGGACCTGGCTTGAAACCACCTGCGTTCCTACGCCACGCTTCCGGACCAGGAGCCCGGCCCGGACCAGTTCATCCATGGCTTTGCGCATGGTGGGGCGGGATAGGTTCAGCTGTGCCGCGAGGTCGATTTCGTTGTCCAAGCGGCTTCCGGGTTCCAGGATGCCGCTGTGGATGGCGGCCTCGATTCCTTGGACCACCTGATGGTAAAGCGGTACGGGGGACGAACGATCGATGCTGAGACTGAGTTGGTTCGCCACTGGATTCTCCTAGACGCCTGCTGAAGGCCGGCCGGGGGAGCGGGTCTGCGGCTCCTCTGCCGGATGGTAGCGTATGTCCGCTCATGTTCTCTTGATAGGACATACTGCCTTTTTCTGATGATAGCAGCCGCGGTAGGGCCGTCAAGGAAGGGGCCGGTTCGGCCTTCACGACAGCCATATTACGTTAAAACATCCTAATGTCAGGACAAACTATTGACAAAGTGTGAGGTCAGTCACCATGATCTGAGTAGCAGGTGTTCCGGATACGAGTCCCGGAAACCTGAAGCTGACATCAAAGGAGATAACGGTGGCAAAATTCTCATGGCGCAAAGCGGCGGTCGTCGCAGCAGTGGTTCCCCTGGTGGCACTGAGCGCCTGTTCAAGCCAGGGCGGCAAGCCGGCCGATAACGGCGGCGCCGCAGCCGCTGGCCAGGTGGCATCCACTGACCGGATCAAGATAGCGCTGATTACGCACGCGGCTGCCGGCGACACGTTCTGGGACATCGTCCGCAAGGGTGCCGAGGAAGCATCGGCGAAAGACAACGTTGAACTCCTCTACACCAGCGACCCTGAGGCCGGTCGCCAGGCGCAGCTGGTCCAGCAGGCCATTGACCAGAAGGTGGATGGCATCGCCGTCACCCTGGCAACCCCGGACGCGCTGAAGGATGTCCTCAAGAAGGCCACCGACGCGGGCATCCCGGTGGTAAGCCTCAACGCCGGCGAATCAGTCTCCAAGCAGTTGGGTGCCTTCACCCACTTCGGTTCCAACGAGCAACTTGCCGGCGAAGCAGTCGGCACCAGGCTCGCCTCCGAGGGGTACAAGCACCCCGTCTGCGTGATCCAGCAGCAGGGCCACGTCGGCCTTGAAGCCCGTTGCGCCGGTGTGAAGGCCAAGGTGCCCGCAACCGAAATCCTGTACGTGGACGGCAAGGACATGACTGCGGTCCAGTCCACCGCCACGGCAAAGCTCCAGGCCGCCAAGGACGCCGACGTCATCATCGGCCTCGGCGCTCCGATCACCCTGACCCTGCTGAAGTCCGTCACTGACGCCGGCAGCTCGTCGAAGGTTGCCAGCTTTGACCTCAACGCCGACCTTGCCCAGAAGATCGTGGACGGCGCCGTGATCTTCACGGTGGACCAGCAGCCGTGGCTCCAGGGCTACATGTCCGTTGACTCCCTGTGGCAGGCCAAGCGCGGTGGCTTCAAGATCGGTGGCGGCCAGCCCGTCCTCACCGGCCCAACCATCGTGGACAAGACCAACGCATCCGATGTCCTCAAGTTCGCCCAGCAGGGCGTCCGCTAGATCCAGGAACCAGGCTGCGCGGCGGCTCCCTGCCGCGCAGCCTGACCAACAAGGAGTCCTCCCCTATGGCAAACACAGCAACCCTGCCGCCGGCGCCGGCTACGGCCCCCGGCGATGAACGGATCGGGCGGCGCAGCCCCCTCCAGAAGTTCCTCGCAAGGCCCGAAGTTGGAGCGTTGGTGGGCGCGGTGGTCCTCTTCATTTTCTTCGCGTCCGTTTCGCAGACGTTCACCCAACCCAACGCACTTGCTACCGTGCTCTACGGCTCATCGACCATCGGAATCATGGCGGTAGGCGTGTCCCTGCTGATGATCGGTGGGGAGTTCGACCTCTCCACAGGTGTTGCCGTGATCTCCTCCGCACTCACTGCGTCGCTGTTCAGCTGGAACTTCTCCCTGAACGCCTGGGTCGGCGTGGGGCTGGCCTTGGTGGTCTCCCTGGGCATCGGTTTCATCAACGGCTGGATCCTCGTCAAAACCAAACTGCCCAGCTTCATCGTCACCCTGGCCACATTCCTGATGCTTACCGGCCTCAACCTGGCACTCACCCGCCTCATCGGCGGCAGCGTATCCTCGCCGTCGATCTCCAAGCTGGACGGCTTCGAATCAGCACGTGCGGTCTTCGCGTCCTCCGTCAGCATCGGCGGGGTGGAGGTCAAGATCACGGTCTTCTTCTGGATCGTCCTGGTTGCCGTGGCCTCGTGGATCCTGCTGCGCACCCGGATCGGGAACTGGATCTTCGCCGTAGGCGGCGACGCAAACGCCGCCCGCGCCGTGGGTGTTCCGGTAACAAAGACCAAGATCGGCCTCTTCATGGCCGTGGGCTTCTGCGGCTGGATTCTGGGTATGCACAACCTGTTCGCCTTCGACGCCGTACAGTCCGGCGAAGGAGTGGGCAACGAATTCCTTTACATCATCGCGGCCGTCATCGGTGGCTGCCTCCTGACCGGCGGCTACGGTTCCGCAGTTGGTGGCGCCATTGGCGCTTTCATCTTCGGCATGGCCAACAAGGGCATCGTGTACGCACAATGGAATCCGGACTGGTTCAAGTTCTTCCTGGGCTTGATGCTGCTGCTGGCCACCATCGTCAACCTCATCGTCAAGCGCCGGGCAGAGCTCAAGTAAGGGGCCGGAACAATGAACGCACAACAGATCGATCAGCAAACCCTGCTGAAAGGCGAGAAGGATCCCTTGACACACACACCGGTCCACCTGCTGTCCCTCGATGGAGTGGGCAAGCACTACGGCAACATCATCGCGCTGCGGGATGTCACCATGGCCGTGGACAACGGCCGTGTCACCTGTGTCCTGGGCGACAACGGTGCAGGCAAGTCAACCCTGATCAAGATCATCGCCGGCCTGCACCAGCACGACGAAGGCACCCTGCACGTGATGGGCGATGCCAGAAAGTTCAACTCACCAAGGGACGCGCTCGACGCCGGTATTGCCACGGTGTACCAGGACCTGGCAGTTGTTCCGCTGATGCCCATCTGGCGCAACTTCTTCCTCGGCTCTGAACTGACCAAGGGATTTGGACCGTTCAAGAGCATGGATGTCCAGAAAATGAAGGAGATCACGCTCAGCGAACTGGCCCAGATGGGCATCGACCTCCGCGATGTGGAGCAGCCCATCGGACAGCTGTCCGGCGGTGAGCGCCAGTGCGTGGCGATCGCGCGCGCCGTGTACTTCGGGGCCAAGGTCCTGATCCTTGACGAGCCCACTGCGGCACTTGGCGTGAAGCAGTCCGGCGTGGTGCTCCGCTACATCCTGCAGGCCCGCGACCGTGGCCTGGGCGTCATCTTCATCACCCACAACCCGCACCACGCTTTCCCCGTGGGCGACCGGTTCCTGTTGCTCAAGCGGGGCAAGTCGATTGGGTATTACGACAAGAAGGACATCACCCTGGATGAGCTGACGGCCCAGATGGCCGGCGGTGCAGAACTCGCAGAGCTGGCCCACGAGTTGGAGCAGCTCGGTGGCCACTCCGACGCCCTTGAGGAAGTCAAGGCCGAGGTGGCCGGTGTGGAGGAATCCGTTCCGGAAAACGCCACTAAGCGGCACTGACGCGGTAGCTGCTGAAAGTCCTGCCCGGAGCGCATGTTGGCTCCGGGCAGGACTGTTTTAGGCAAGGAGCCAACCCTAGCGAAGCGGCGCCGTGGTGCCCCGCAGGGCCAGGGTTGGCTCAATGAGCTTGCGCTCCGGTGCCAGTGTCGGATCCGCTATGCGGGCCAGTAGCCTGCGGGCGGAGTCCGCCCCAACAATGTCGCTGCGGTTGTCGATGGACGTCAGGTCCAGGAAACGCGACTTGGCCAAGGGGGAGTTGTCGTAGCCGATCACCGAAACGTCGGCAGGTACTGACAGGCCGCGTGCTTTGATGGCTGCGAAGGCGCCCAGGGCCATGGAGTCGTTCGCTGCGAAGATCGCAGTGGTGTCCGGATGGCGCTCCAGGAGCCGGCTTGCTGTCTCGTAGCCGTCTTCCTCCGACGTTCCGGTGGACTCGCTGATGACAGGCTCGACGCCGGCAGCTTCCACGGCGCGACGGTAACCGGCGCGCCGGTGTGCGGAGGCGCCGTCGGACCCTGAGACGTGGCCGATGCGGACGTGGCCCAAACCCAACAGGTGGTCGGCTGCCATGCTTCCGCCGCCGTCGTCATCATTGGTGATGAGGTCGGCGCCCTTCGGCACGCCTTTGCGCCAGCCGGCCACCACGGTGGGTACCCAGGTCTTGGCGAGCATGGCCTCGCTCGGTTCGGCGGCTATCACCAGCGCATCGACGTGCATGGCAAGCAGACCGTCTGTTGCTTCCTTGATCCGGTTTTCGCCCGGCCTGGAGTCCGCAAGCATCACCTGGTACCCAAGGTTTGAAAGGACTGATTCCATTCCACGGAGCAGGTCAACGAACCAGGGGTTCCGGTAGTCATCGATGACCAGGCCGATGCTTTTCGTGCTGCTGCTTGCCAGGGTGGTGGCGGCACGGCTCGGCCGGTAGCCCAGTTCAGTGATGGCGTCCCGGACGGCATTGCGGCGCTTTTCGCTGATTCTTTCGGGGTCTTTGAGGAACAGCGAAACCAACGACGGCGAAACGCCGGCTTGGGTGGCGACGTCGTAGAGCGTGGGGCGTCGGTTGTTGTTCAACGTATTGGCTGCCTTTCGTGTCCTCCCCCGAGGATAGTCCGTTAAGGATTGACAGGACATATAGACATGGTTACGCTCAAGTCCAGCGTAAAAATTGTAGCGCTACAAAATGCCGGACGATCCTCATGCGACGGCAGAATTTCGAAGGAGAAATCAATGGCTGAAAGCCTCGGCGTAGCCGTCATCGGAGCAGGCATGGCAGGCAAGGCCCACGCTGCCGCATACCGCACGGCATCCGCCCTCTATAGCCCCGTGCTTCCCAACATCCGCCTCGTTTCCATTGGCGACGTCAATGCCGAGTTCGGCTCCTTGGCTGCACGCCGATTCGGCTACGAACGCAACGACACGTCATGGCAGGCCATTGCCGAAGCCGATGACATCGACGTCGTCAGCGTGGTGATCGCCAACTCCCTGCACCGCGAGGTGGTTGAAGGCCTGCTCGCCGCCGGGAAGCACGTCCTCTGCGAAAAGCCGCTCAGTGACACCCTGGACGACGCCCGTGCCATGGCGGAAGCGGCACGCACCGCTGAGGCTGGTGGAGTCCTGGCACGCATCGGCTTCACCTTCCGCCGCACACCCGGCATCGCCTACATCCGCGAACTGATCCAAAATGGAGTGCTCGGAAATGTCCTGCACTTCAGTGGCCGGTACTGGACGGACTATGGTTTCAGCCCTTCGGCTCCCATGAGCTGGCGCTACAAGGGCGGACCCGGCTCCGGTGCGTTGGCCGACGTCGGAAGCCACCTGACGTATGTGTCCGAATTCCTGTGCGGCGACATCAAGTCCATCAGCGGTGGCAGGCTGTCCACTGCGATCGATAAGCGCCCGTTGCCACTGACCGCCGTGATGGGTCACGACCATGTTGCCGTCAGCGACACCTTCGAGGCCGTGGAAAACGACGACTACGCAGCCTTCAACGCCGAGTTCACCAACGGTGCCGGCAGCTTCGAAGTGTCCCGCGTTGCGGCAGGACACGCCAACAGCCTCCAATTCGAGGTCTTCTGCGAGAACGGCGGAGCCAAGTTCGACCAGCGCCGCCCCAACGAAATCCAGCTCTTCCTCAACGATGGCTCCGGCCTGCAAGGCGGGTACCGCCAAGTGATCCTGGGCCCAGGACACCCCTACATTGCTGGCGGCCTGGCCATGGACGCCCCGGAAGTCGGCTTCGGCCAAAACGATGCCTTCGGATACCAGGCACGGGCCTTCCTCGAAGAGGTCGCGGGCTTGGCCGAAGCGGACTCCCTGCCCCGTTGCGCGACGTTCGACGAAGGTGTCCGCAACATGGAACTCCTCGGCGCGGTCACTGAGTCCGCCCTGGACAACGGAAAGAAGATCACGCTATGAAGCTCGGGGTCTACAACGCGATCCTCCACGACCGTCCGCTTCCTGAAGCGCTCAAAGTCATCGCCGACCTTGGCCTGACTGGCATCGAGATCAACACCGGCGGATTCCTTCCCGCCGTGCATGTCCCCACGTTCGACCAGATCCTGGAAAGCGACGCCGCCCGCGACGACTACCTCGGGATCTTTGAGGGCACCGGTGTCTCGATTGCAGGCCTGAACTGCAACGGCAACCCCCTGCATCCCAAGCGGGAAATTGGCGAAAAGCACGCCGAAGACATCCGTCGTTCCATCCGCTTGGCCAGCCGGCTCGGCCAGGACCGCGTGGTGACCATGTCCGGGCTGCCCGGGGGAGAGCCGGGCGCCACCACGGTGAACTGGGTGGTCAACGCTTGGAACTCTGCGGCGCTGGACGTCCTGGACTACCAGTGGGGAGTGGCAGCAGCCTTCTGGAAGGAAACCGACCGGCTCGCCGCAGACCACGGCGTTAAGGTGGCCTTGGAACTGCACCCGCAGAACATTGTTTTCAATACTGCCGATGTCTACAAGCTTGTTGAGCTTACGGGAGCAACCCATGTGGGCGTTGAACTGGACGCATCCCACTTGTTCTGGCAGCAGATGGATCCCGTGGCGGTGGTCCGCGAACTTGGGCCGCTGGTCCTCCAGGCTGCGGCCAAGGACGTCCGGGTGAACAAGGACAACGCTGCGCTCTATGGCGTGCTGGACAACAGCTTCCGGCGCCTTTCCGCAGACGAGGACCGGACCAGCCTTGGTGGCGACGAATGGGCCAACGAATGGCCCAAGAACTCTGCCTGGGACTTCGTGGCCCTGGGCCGTGGTCACGACACCGCGTTCTGGACCGAGTTCCTCCGGGCCCTGCACGAGGTCGATCCGAACATGCTGGTCAATATCGAGCACGAGGACGTCTCGCTGGGTCGGATCGAGGGGCTCGAGGTCGCGGCACAGGTGCTTCGCGATGCCGACGCAGCCCTTGAGGCATCGTTCAACGTCCCTGCCTAAGAGTCCCGTGCTGCGTCCGGGGCGGCGGCTACGGCCCCCGCCCCGGACGCGCCGTTCACCGTTCCGTGTGCTGCACGCTGATGCTAGGCCTGGACCTTGACGGGGACGCCGGTCTCCAGGGATAGCTGTGCTGCGTCGGCTACCTTTGACGCAGCCACGGCGTCTTCGGGAGTGCAAGGATTCTTACTTTTGCCGAGCACAACCTCTACGAAGGCCGCCATCTCGGCCCGGTAGGCCTGGTCAAACCGCTCGGCGAACGTGGTGTGCGGAGTGCCATTCGGGAAGGTCACTGCGGGCTCGGCCGACCTCATCGCCATCTGCTGGTCCATTCCCACCAGCACTGATTGCTCGGAGCCTTGAAGTTCCAGGCGGACATCATGCCCGGCTCCGTTGTAGCGGCTGGCCGATACCGTACCCACCGTGCCGTCGTCGAACGTCACCAGAGCCAGGGCGGTGTCGACGTCGCCCACCTCACCGATGGCCGGGTCGCCGTTGTTGGAACCCTTGGCGTAAACTTCCACGATTTCCTTGCCGGTGAGCCAGCGAAGGATGTCGAAGTCGTGGACTGAACAGTCGCGGAACAAACCGCCCGACGTTTCCAGGAACTCCACCGGCGGCGGGGTCATGTCGCAGGTGACAGCCCGAAGTGAGTGGATCCAACCAAGCTCCCCGGCCTCGTAGGCCCGCTTGGCCTCCAAGTACCCGGCATCGAATCGACGCTGGTGACCGATTTGGACGATGCCCGACTTCTCGCTGATGTAGTCGAGGACGGGTTGTGACTCCGGAACATTTACGGCCACGGGCTTTTCGCAGAAGACCGGGATGCCTGCGTCCACCCCTGCGCGGATGAGTCCAGGGTGAGTGGCTGTGCCTGTCGCAATGACCAGGCCGTCCACGCCGGACGTGATGAGCTCCTCCACCGATCCCAGGAATTCGGCGCCCACGCTGGTCGCCACTGCGCGGGCATGGTCCTCTGCCACATCCGTCAGTTTCAGGCTCACGTGGATGCCGTCCGGGTTGAGGGCCTCGTTGAGTGCGCCGATGTTCTTGGCATGCATCACGCCGATCCGGCCTACGCCTACGAGGCCGAGGGTCACGTTCTTGGTCATTTCTGTCTCCGTCGGTGCAGCAGAAGGTCATCTCCTGAGAGGGATTCCTGAAGTGAGACTAGAGGTTGTCAGATTGTCCTGTCAAACATTGGGTGGGGATGTGAGTGAGCGTCTGGCTGAAGGGGTGGGGATGTGAGTGAGCGTCCGGCTGAAGGGGGTGGGATGCGGGAGAGGGTGTGGACATGGCTGACGCGGGCCGAAGAGTCTGGGGGAAAACTCCGACCCGCGCCAGGTTCATGGGGCCGGTCAGGCGATGATCTTCATCGCCTGCCAACCGGTACCGAGGCTGGTGGGTGGAACGTTGATGAACGTTCCGCTGCCCGAGCCCGGATACAGCCACAGGGTGTCTCCGATGCGGCCGAGAACGTCATTCTTGGCGTCGCCGTCCAGGTCCCGGGGCCCTGCCATCGATGTTCTGTTGTCCCAGCCCGTGGAGATCTGCTTCCACGGCAACCAATCGCTGGCTCCATCGCCGGGATAGAGCCAGAGTGCGCCGGTATCCGTGCGCCGGGCCAGCACGTCTGCTTTACCATCTCCATTAAAGTCCCCTGTGCTGAAGATTGCATTCATGACATTCCAGCCCGTTCCCACCGTGGTGGGCGCCCTGAGCCCGCCGCTGCCGTTCCCTGCGTAGAGGCGGAGGTCGCCGGTGCTGCGCCGGGCCATGATGTCGGGAATGCCGTCGCCGCTGAAGTCCCCGGGGGAGAACAGCTGGGTCATGGCACTCCAGCCGGTACTGATCTGCGAGCGCGCACCGAAGCCCCCGGCCCCGTCACCCGGATACAGCCACAGGACATCGCCTGCGCGGGCTACGACGTCGGACTTGCCGTCCTTATTGAAGTCCCCGGGGGTGATGGCATCAGTAACGGTGGACCAGTCCGAGGCTGGTATGGCAAGCTTCCTGGCCTGCAGGCCGCCAGCGCCGTCACCCGGGTACAGGTACAGGTTTCCGGTCGCATCGGAGGCCAGGACGTCGGCTTTGCCGTCACCGTCGAAATCATGGGCCGACGGCGGCCCGGCCGCTGGAACGCTGTACGTCTGGGTACCGACGGCGGAGGTGTTGCCGGCGGTGTCCACTCCGATGTATTTGAGCACCAGTGGCGAGTTGCCCATCACGATTGGAGTCGCGTACTTGAAGTTCGTGGCGCTCTCCGTTGCCGTCGGCGTGCTGCCATCGGTGGTGTAGTAGATGGTTGTCCCAGCCTCATTGGCAGACAGCGAAATGGTGGCTCCACTGGCCAACGGACGGCTGGTGGGATTGGCCGTCACTGTGGGAGCCGTGGTGTCTGCCGGGACTGTGTAGGTCTGCGAGGCGACGTCGGAGGCATTGCCGGCAGGGTCGGTAGCGAAGTACTTCAGCGTCATGGGGCCGGTGCCCGGGAACGTGATCGGAGCGGAGTACACCAGCCCGGCCGTCACCGGATCCGTGCCGTCCGTGGTGTATTTGATCACCGAATTCGTTTCATTGGCCGTCAAAGTGATCGACGTACCGGCAGCGTACGCACCTCCCGCCGGGTTGGCGGTCACGACTGGTTTGGTGGTGTCCGGTCCCGTGGAGTAGGTCTGCGTGGCCACTGCGGACGCGTTGTTGGAGCTGTCCACTGCGAAGTACTTCAGGGTCAGCGGGCCGTCAATGGTGATGCTTGCCGTGTTCGGGTAGCTCACCTTCGTTGGAGTCGACGTCGTGGGCGTGGACCCATCGGTGGTGTAGTAGATGGTCCCGGGCTCATTGGTTGAGAGGGTGACCTTCTGCCCAATGTCATAGGTTCCGCCTTCAGGTGTGGCTGTGACTATGGGGGCGACGGTGTCAGCGGTGATGTACGCCTCGAATTCGGCCAGGCCCACGTTGGTGGTGGAACTGCTGACGGCGGTGATGTTGAACCGCAGGGAGCTTACCGTCCGGGCCGGAAAGTTGACGGTCAGGCCCGAGCCGTTGTTGGGCAGTGCCGGAACCGGGACGGTGCTGCCGTCAGAGAACTGCAGGTTGCCGCCCGTCACCTGGTCGCTGGCTACCGGCCTGTCGAAGAGCGTCACGGCGTTGATGGTGCGTGCCGGGGAGAAGTTGTATTGGATCCAGCTTCCGGCCTTCCCACCGTTGGTTACCCATTCCCGGCTTGCGTCCATCGGGGATCCCCAGGCGTAGCCGTCGCGCGCCTTCTCCGGGCTCTGTGCCGAGGCTTTCTGCGAGGACGCAGACACGGTGGTGCCGGGGGACTTGGCTGCGTTGCCGGTCCACTCGATGGCGGTGATGTACTGCCGTTTGAGCCAATCGCTGTAAGGCGGGGCAGGGCATGGCGTATCGCAGAGGTATTTGTCGAAGTCGGCGAAACGGACAAACGCGTTCACCTTCGCCGTGAGCTCGGCACCGGTCACGTTCTGCGCGTACTCGTCGATGACGTAGGCGTCGTAGGCGGAGGAAGTATGCGGCCCTGTGTACGAGCGGGTTGCCAGCTGGGCGAACTTCGCTGTTGCCCAGTGGTCGCTGTGGTCATAGGGATCGTTGAAGTTCCCGGTCCAATCCTGGGTACGGAAGGTGGTGGGCCGGAAATTCTTGACCAGCGTGTTCAGCGTGGTTTGAAACTGCTCTTTGGTGTAAGTGGCAGAGCCATCCACGGGACGGATGGAGGACAACCGGCCGTCCCACAGTTTAAGGATGCTTTGGCCCCCGTACCGTGAGCTTCCTTTACCGTTGGGAAAGCCGTCAGGGAGCCGCAGGTACACCACGGAAATGGTGGGGGCATCCCTGAGGGTATAGACGCTGATGGCGCGGCCGGGAACGCCGGCGTCGGAGGTCGTCCACGAATTGGCCACCCCCGCCATCATTGCGTACGTTGCCCGGATGCCGTCTTCCAGGCTGTTCCAGTAAGCAGGCCCCTCGCCCGCTTCCCCGGCGGTTGTGTAGACGGTCTGGACGCAACGCTTGGCTTGGATATCGCGCATGAAGTCCGGGCTGATGAAGATCAGGTCGTCGTCAGTATGGGCCACGATCTGCATGGCGCCACCGGTACCCGGGCAGGGCGGAACGGCCGCAGAAGCCGGCGCGGTGACGCCAAGCATCAGGCCTGAAACGGCAACGGAAAAAGCGGCAAGCCATGTCAGTAATCGATGGCTTGCGGAAAAAAGTGGGGTCATGACACGGAAACGGGGACGGCGAAAGTGTTTTGGACGGTCCACAACCATGCTCCTTCGAGCAGATGTTGGGCCCCCCAGCCGGCGAACTTTACGACGCCCCCAGAGCGTCATCTGAATGAAGTTATGTACTCGGCCCGCTCTCGAGAGAGCCATGGGCGTCGTAATGCGAGTTACTGTACTCCTTCGGTCCGGGCATGGGTAGGGTTCAGGCCACTACGCTGAAACCATGAATCGCACCGGAGCTTTGAACCCGAGTCCGCGGACACTCGACGTCGAAAGTGTGGTCCACTTCGACCGGCTGGTGGCCGCAGGGGCCGGGTCGATGCACGGTTGGCACGCGCAGTCTTTGGACCTCCGTGGACATTCGCGTGAGCTTAAGGCCCTGGACCCCCAGGGCGCGATCTTCCTTGGCTGCACTTTCGACGACGGCGTGGAAGAGAGCCTCCGACGCCGCGGGGCGCTCATCTTTCCCAAGATGCAGGGAATCCCGTTCGACCCCTACCGGGGGAGCCTCTACTCGGCCGACGAGCTCTACCATGACATTTCCGCCACAGAGTACGAGGCCACCCTGGATGCCAGGATTTACCAGTGGAGCATCCTGCCCGGGCAGCGGAAGAGCCTGGATGCCACCCTTGCTGCCGCCCTGCACGACCATGCGATCGGTGATGCCCTGGACGAACTGTTGGATCAAGGCGCCCTGTCAGACCGCAAACTGGTGGGAGTCATGGGTGGGCATGCCGCCCAGCGCGGGACCCGCGAATTCGCCGACGCTGCCCGGTTGGGACGGCTCCTGGCCAAAGCCGGCTTCGCCGTCGCCACCGGCGGTGGTCCCGGTGCCATGGAAGCGGCCAACATGGGCGCCTACTTGAGCGGACTGCCCGACGCCGATACCGCAGCCGCGCTTGACACGCTCGCCCAGGTACCCGGGTTCAGGCCGTCCGTGACAGCGTGGGCGCGCCAGGCGGCAGCCGTCGTTCAACAGCATCCGCGAGGCACTCCGACGCTTGGCATCCCCACGTGGTTCTACGGACACGAACCTCCCAACCTGTTCGCCACCCACATCGCCAAATACTTCGCCAACGCCGTCCGCGAAGCCATCCTGCTGGAACTGTGCAATGGCGGGATCGTCTTCCTGCCGGGGGCGGCCGGAACTGTGCAGGAGATCTTCCAGGATGCGTGCGAAAACTACTATGGCGCGCCCGAAACCATCACGCCCATGGTGCTGGT
This sequence comes from Paenarthrobacter sp. UW852, assembly GCF_024608385.1. Classification (NCBI taxonomy): domain Bacteria; kingdom Bacillati; phylum Actinomycetota; class Actinomycetes; order Micrococcales; family Micrococcaceae; genus Paenarthrobacter; species Paenarthrobacter sp. UW852. Next base: position 464,230 of record NZ_JAMSGY010000002.1, on the reverse strand, counting down.
GGGACGCGACCACTGGGAGCGGACCTTCCCGGCCTGGCCAATGCTTCAAAGCCTGGCCGCCGGAAAGCCCATGGAAGGCCGGATCTTCCTGGTGGACAGCGTGGAGGAAGCGCTCGCGGTTGTGACCGGGCACTGAGGAAGCTGCTCAGAAGTCCTTGCTGCAGGCGCCTGAGCCAAGTTGGGCCAGCCCGGTAAGGTCGCCGGCTGCGTACTCCCGAACCCAGGATGCTTCGTCGAACATGAGTTGGCGCGGGTCGCTGACGTGGTCCAGTCCCACAAGATGCCCCAGTTCGTGCATGATGACAGCCACGCCTATTTCCTGGCCGTGGGGAGTGTCGATGATCCCGGCGAACTGGGGAGCGTCCAGGGAGAGCGTGCCGGTGACGTACGCCTTGTAGCCGTTGCTCAGGCCAATGGAGGAGCTTCCGCCAAGGCCCACGGTCTGTCCGGCCAGGCGGGGGACCTGCTCCGGTGTGCTCCACGCGATCAGCACCGGCGCCCAACGGTCTCCGTACCTCGCGGGCTGGTACCCGGACCTGTTGGTGGAAGGAACCTCGGAGCTGGGACCGTCGTAGATAAATTTCAGTCCGGTAGCGAGGCTCACCTGCCGGATGGCTTCCTCCACCATGGCCTGCCAGGAAGCCGGCGCAAGATCGGAGTTGACCACGTAGTGGATGGGCCGGCAGGGCGAATAGGCCAGCGGGGTCCCGTCCTCCTTGACGGCCAGGAACTTGTACGAGGAGCTGGTCTTCTTCAACGGCGCAGGTTTGCCAAGGGGTGCGTCGGCTTCCTCGAGTCCGGGTGGAGGATCCTGGCGCTGCCCAAAGGGCACCACCCCGGGCCGTGGTGGTTGGCCTTGGACAAGGGGCGAGCCGGTGACGAGTTGTTGGAGTTCGCCGCTGAAGTAGGCGCCCGCGCAGACGAGTCCGAGGATGCCGAAGAAGAACAGGATGGCGGCGATGCTGCTGTGCTTGATGGGCGGCCTGACAGGCGGATCTTCGGGCGGACGCGCAACCACTGGGAGGAAATTCGGCCGGGGAGGATCATGGTCTGGCCACTTGGACGACCCAAAAGGTTCCATGGAACCCCCTGACGTAGCGGCCGCGACGGGTGGTGGGGGCGCCGCCGTCGACCGTAACCGTCAGCATAAGTCCGGCGACGCCGCGAGTCCATGGCGCGACTGCTGGAAAGCGAAGCTTGTCAGATGTCCTTGCGGCAGGGTGCCGATGCCAGCAGGTGCAAGCCGTTCAGGTCGCCGGCGGCAAGCCCGTCCGGTGCCCCGATTTCCGGGTACATGAGTTGGATGGGATCGTCCACGTGGTCCAAGCCCATGACATGCCCCAGCTCGTGTTGCATGACCGCCAGCACGTAGTCCGCGCCTCCGCTGGACATCAGCTCTGTCACCTGTGGGGTGTCCAGCTCCAAGCTGCCGGTGATGTAGCTTTTGGGGCCGTTGTTGAGGGAGTACATGGTGCTGCCGCCAGTACCGATCACTTTGTCGGCCAGGGCCGGTGCGACCTCCGGCGTCGTCCAGGAAATCAGGAGCGGAGCCCACCGGTCTCCGTATTTGGCGGGTTGGTAGGGTTCGCGGCGCTCAACCGGCAGCTCGTCGGTGGTGCCGTCGTTGACGAACTGGATGCCGGACGCAGCAGAAATGTTCGCGATGGCGGTGGTCAGCAGCGCGTCGGATCCTTCCGGTGCGGTTGCGTTGTTGACGACGTAATGCAGCGGCCGGCAGGGCGAGTACCCTACGGGAGTGCCGTCGTCGTTGGTCGCCAGGAACTTGTAGGAATCGTTGGTGGTTCCGGGCGCCGGCGGTGAGGCCAGCGGGGCGTCTGCTTCCTCAAGCCCCGGCGGCGGTGCGTCAACGGGGCGGGCGGCTTTCCCTTGCCCCTGGCTCCCTTGCTGCGGCGTGCCGGGCACACCCGCCCCGGGAAAGAGCGCTGTAATGCGGGGGTCGCCGTGCAGGTAACCGCTGACCAGGACGGCAATGACGGCCGCGACGACGGCCAGGAGGACACCGCGGAGAACACGCAAAGCAGTTCCCGTGCGCCGGTGCCTGGGCACACGCACTTCTTCCCGCTCCGGGTCCACGGCTCTCCATTCCTCACGCCCTGGTCACGCGGGGCAGCGCGGAGGACGAACCAACAGTACGGGCTGCGGCCGGAGCCGTCCAACTCAGACGATCGCTGCGCCGAAGAGCAATCCCAGTCCGTACGTGGCGGCTGCCGCTCCCAGGCCGATCGCAAGCTGCCGCAGGCCGCGGCTGAGGGGCGATGTACCGGACAGAAGGCCGACGACGGCGCCGGTCGCCAACAGCGCGATGCCCACCAGGACACCGGCCACCATGAGCGCCGCGACACCGGTCATGCCGAACAGGAACGGCAGGATGGGGATGATGGCGCCCGAGGCGAAGAAGCAGAAGCTGGACAACGCTGCGCCCCAGGCTGAGCCCACGGATTCGTGCTCGTCCTCGGCCGGCTTCTCGGGCTGCAGGGAAAGGCTGGGATCGCAATCGCAGCTGAACAATCCCATGCGTTCGGCGGCCCGGTGCTCGGCCGCTTCCTGGGTCATGCCGCGGGCCAGATACACCAGAACCAGTTCGTTGTGCTCAATGTCCAGGGACGGCGCAGCGGTAAGCGTGGCCTGCGTGGGGAGGGTGGCGTTGAGCAGTTCCCGTTGTGAGCGCACGGAGACGTATTCTCCTGCGCCCATGGAAAGGGCTCCGGCCAGCAAACCCGCCACGCCGCTCATCAACACCACCGGGCTGGGCACTCCGGTGGCGGCCATACCCATGACCAGGGAAAGGTTACTGACCAGGCCGTCGTTCGCGCCAAAGACTGCGGCGCGGAAGGTGCCGGACAACCTGTTCCGGCCACGGGTTGCGAGCCCGCGGACCACTTCTTCATGGATCTGCTCATCGGCCACCATGGCTGGCGTTGCGGCCGGCTCGGTGCCGTAGGGGGAGCGGCCTTCGGCCCGCTGCGCCAAAGCGAGCACGAACACCGATCCGAAGTTGCGGGCCAGGAAGCCCAGGAACTGGCTGCGGCCGGACGCCGCCTTGGGCATTCCTGCGTGCTCCCCGAGGAGCTTGAGCCAGTGGGCTTCGTGCCTGCCTTCGGCCTCGGCCAAGGCCAGGAGGATCTGGCGTTCTTCGCCGTCCCGGCGTTGGGCGAGTTCCCGGTATACGGCGGCTTCGGCCCGCTCGTCCGCCAGGTACTGACGCCAACGCCTGATGTCCGAGGACGTCGGCGCGGTTTGTGGTGCTTCGGCCTCTTGCGGGGCTTCGGTTTCGTTGATGGGGTCCGGAACGGGGCTCGACGGACCGTGGGATTCCTGGTGCTGTTGCACTTTTTCTCCTGTGCTGGGTGGGGTAGTTGCGGCCCCATTGCACGCCCCACACTACCGGTTATTCTCGGGGATTTTTGGCTGGTATTCCTCAACCGGAATGTTCGGTGCACCGTAATTTCGGCCCCTTGACCGGTCCGTGGGCCGGTGCTCAGATGGAATGACAGGGGCGGGGTCTCCCGCGCAAGGTCATCGGGTCGTTCGCGGCCCAAGGGACGGAGGTTGCATCATGAACACCACCGAATCACACGCCAATTACCCGGAGCGGGCAACTGTGGAGTCCGACCCGGCCTACGACTACGCGGAGGACCAGGAAGTGGACGAGCCCTGGGTGGAGGAAGTGGACGCACCGGAGGATGACGAACGGGTGGTCCCGATCGATGAAACAGACGACTTCCGGGAGGAAGACGAAGAGGATTAGGCAGCTTGCTCCGGGAAGGTAAAGTGCCTCGGCAGCCCCATGGGCTTCCCGACGGCGGCAACGGTCACCGTCAGAGTCCCTGACGCAGCGCACCATTGGGTGGGGCGGACGGCCTGCGCAAGCGCCCGGGCGATCAACCGCGGATCGGGGTGCCGGACCGTCACGCTCTTCGCTCCGGTCGCTATGGTGACGATCCCCAGGAAGAGGTCGACGGCGGGGATCACCGTAACCTTGCTGGCTGCGGGTTCGGCGGGGGTGCCGGTTTTTTGCGAGTCGGGTTTCTTCGCGCCGGTAGTTTGGGCGCCGGGTGCCGGCGACGTGGGGGCTTGGCTGCTGTCGGCGTGGTACGGCAAGGTACTTCTCCTTGGGGGAGTGCTCTTGCCCGCTCGGTTGTCTTGGGTCCGGGGCGGGCCGCTTCCTCATCCGAACCACCCGTGAACATGGGGTTGGTGTGTGGCCAGTCGGAGCTTGGCACCACATCTCTTGAAGCTGGCACAACACTACCGCACGCGGCGCTCTCGTTGTGGGGCTCGCTCTCTTTCTGGGGCGCTCTCTCGTTGTGGGGCCTGCTCTGCAGCGTTGGATGGAGTTAGAGCCCGCAGAGCAGGCCCCACAACGAGTACTTTCTGGGGGTACAGCAAAACGGCGACGCTGCCCCGTGAGGGGAGCGCCGCCGTCGGGCGTTGCTTTGTGTCGCTTGTCCTGCGTGTTCGGGTCAGTAGGCCTTATTGGAGCTGACCGGGTGTGCTTCGACCGGCAGTTCCTCGGAGATCGCACCTGCCACGCGCTTGTCCCAGGCGGCCCGGACTGCGGGGTCGGTGCGCGGCGTCAGGAGCGAGATGACCACGTAAACGAGGAATGAGGCCGCCAGGCCGTAGTAGATGGGTTCGTTCGCGTAGACGCCGTCTTCGCTGGGGATGACTCCCACGGCGAACATGATCAGCAGGGCCAGGGTCAGCACCGAGCCGACTGCCATGGACCATGCAGCCGCGATGCCTGTGCCGCGCTTCCACACCAGGCCGCCGAGGATCGCGACCAGGAGTCCGCCTACCAGGATGTCGTAGGCGATGGTGAGGGCCACCACCACGTCCTGCGCGGCCATGGAAATCAGGACCGCAACGATGCCCAGGCCAAGGACCCAGTATCGGTTTGCCTTGACGTCGTGCTCGGGGTTTTCGGTGTCGTCAGTGTTGATGGTCTTGCCGAACCAGCTGGCCACGAACGGGACGACGTCGGCGCGCGCAACCGTTGCGGCGGCGATCAGGGCGCCGGAGGCGGTGGACATCATGGCGGCGACAGCCGCTGCCATGACCAAGCCACCGATGCCCACGGGGAGGATGTGGGTTGCTACCTCTGCGTACACCACGTCCTTGCCGAGGTTTGCGACGTCGATATCCGGCAAGGCCACGCGGGCTGCCAGGCCGATCAAGGCACCTGCGATGCCGTAGAGGATGCAGTAGACACCGGCCGTGGCGCCGCCCCAGCGGGCAACGGTGGGGGTCTTGGCGGTGAAGACGCGCTGCCAGATGTCCTGGCCGATCAGGAGGCCCAGCGTGTAAACAACGAAGTACGTGATGATCGTCTGGGTACCGATGCCGTCGATCTGGAAGAAGCTGTCCTTGAGGCGCCCACGGATGCCGTCCATGCCGCCCGCAGCGTTCATGACGAACGGCAGCATCAGGAAGAAGATGCCCACGGTCTTGATGATGAACTGCACCTGGTCAGCCAGGGTGATGGACCACATGCCGCCAATGGTTGAGTAGACCAGCACGATTGCCCCGCCAACGGCGATTGCCAGCCAGCGTTCCCAATCGAAGAGCACCACGAAGATGGTGGCGTAGGCGCCAGTGGACGTGGCGCACAGCATCAGGGTGTACGCGAGCATCACGATGCCGGATGTCTGCGTGGCCTTGCTGCCGTAGCGGAGGCTGAGCATCTGGGAGACGGTGTAGATCTTCAGGCGCTGGATGGTGCCGGCGAAGAGCAGGCTCAGCAGCAGCACACCGGCGCCGATGGCCACCACGAGCCACATACCGGAAATGCCGAACTTGTAGCCCAGGCCGACGCCGCCGACGGTGGATGCGCCACCGAGGACCACCGCGGCCATGGTGCCTGTGTAGAGGAAGGGGCCAAGGCGGCGGCCGGCCACCAGGAAGTCGCTGTTGTTCTTGGTGCGGGACTTGCCCCACCAGCCGAACGCCAGCATGGCGAGCAGGTACACCACCACGATTGCGATGTTTATAGCCGAAGATTCCATGAACGGTCCTTGGAGCTGATGCACGGAGGTTGGGGATTTCGACGATACTCCTGCGAAGGGTCGAAGTCTCCGTGCTGACGATTGGAGATTGGGGAGGGTGTTGTATGCCTCACAGACAACACTTGTTGCCTCAGAGGATATGTTGTGATGGGAGTAACAGTCAAGATGCTTAAGTCATGCTTCGGCCGTTTCTGGTCCTCCTTTTGCGCGCTCCGGCTACTATTGCTCCAATGACAGGGCCACATGACAGGCCTGAAAGGTTCGTGAATGAAGGCTCTCCCCGTTGAACCAAGCAACGTTCCAGTTGCCATCGGTTCCAGAATCCGCGCAGCCCGGCAGGCGCAACGACTCACCATCGAGCAGGTGGCAGACGCTACCGGTCTGACCAAAGGGTTCCTCAGCCGCGTGGAGCGGGACCTGACATCGCCGTCGGTCGCGTCGCTTGTCACGCTGTGCCAGGTTCTGTCCGTCTCCGTGGGGGACTTGTTCGCCGCGCCGGAAACCCACCTGACCAAGCGCGACGACGGCCCCCGCATCTCCCTGGGTGGCCAAGGGATCGTGGAACGCCTGCTGACCGCGCGCTCCGAGCGTCGCCTGCAGATCCTGCAGGCCACCATCGAACCCCGCGGCCGCGGTGAGAACGAGCTGTACGCAGTGGATTGTGACGTGGATGTCCTGCATGTGGTCAAGGGCCGGATCAAGCTCATCCTGACCAACGAGGAATACGACCTCGCAGAAGGCGATACCCTTTCCTTCCCTGGCCGGGAGCCTCACACCTGGATCAACCCCACGGACGAAACCGTCGAAGTGCTCTGGGTCCTGGTGCCCGCTGCGAGCCGGTAGTTCTTTCCTCTTCGCGCGGAGCCTCTGTGCTCCTTCCCGGTTGCCTCGCTTCCGGGGGTTCCCGGTGATCCTTTGCCCTGTAATTCCGGGGTTTGCTTGGACTTACTTGCTGACCAATCGGGGAGGAGCGTTGCGCCGCCGTTCCAGCACTGCCCGGATTTCCGCTATGACCCGGCCCGGTTCGTACCAGACGGCCTCCGGCGGGTAGCGGAGGACGGAGAATCCCTTAAGCGTGGACGCGTTGTTGCGGAACAGATCCCGACGCAGAGCTGACCGGTCCGCATGGAAAGCGAAGCCATCCACCTCGACAATGAGCACTCCTTCGATCAGGAAATCCACGCGGCCGATGCCCGGGAGTTGCACTTGAGCATCGTAGGCAATGCCATGGCTTTTTAGGAGGTGTTGGGTATCGACTTCCACGATGGACTCGGCCCGTAGGTCGAGTTCTTGAAGTATCAGCAGTGATGGGCGGGATTTGTGGGCGCTGAGTTCGCCCCGCAGCAAGGCCAAAGGGACTCCGCGGAGCCGGACAGCTGAAACTGCCATCGCTGCTGCCGCATTGGGTTGGAGGCACCCCAGTGAGTGAATCACCGCATCCTCGACGCTTGCGAGCGGAAGTACAGGATCGGCGTCGAACCTTATGGTCCGGTGCCGCACGAAACCTGAGCCGTGGCCGTGATCGCAAGCCAAATGGTGTTGTTCGGGCGGGTTCCTGAGCCACAGGCCGTAATAGCTGGCTGCGCTGGCGCACGTAACTTTGGCGTTGTTCCGATTGCCGTGGCAAATTCCGGTTTGCAACCCTTGAGCATGAAGACGCCGCGTCGAGGTTGCTTGGCTCCCTGTTCTGGCAGCCGGGAAATTTCCGCGCGTGAGTAGCCTGCGGCCAGAAGTTGCCTGGTGCGGGCAACCCCTCCGATTGTCTGTAAGTACTGGATGGCGTCCATCCAGCCAGTCCAGTGGGCTCGAGGGGCATTGGGAATGCGGGAATCGCCGCATGTGGGAAACGTGGGCGGCTGTCCGGATGGTTGTGCCGGCGTTCCTCCCCGTTTGGACCAGTCCGCAGCTGCGTTCCTCCCCGTTTGCTTTGACCCAGGAGGCCCAAGGCCCCAGGGCGAGCACGGAAACCCGGGATCCATGCGTGCCCTTCCCGCCCAGCAACTGGGGAGGAGCGAGGCGCAGGCGGCGGCCAACTGGGGAGGAGCGCGGCGGGGGAGGAGCTAGCCCACGTGGACCCAGGGCCGGCGGGTGATGTCCGGCTCCGCTTCCCGCAACACTTCGCGCGTTACGGGCGCGATTTCGCCCTCGCCGAAGAACAGGAACTTGCTGAGGTTGGAGATCGGGTTGCCCTCGGTCCAGCGGAAGTAGATGTGCGGCATCAGGCCGGTGACATCGCGAATGTGCAGCAAGACGGCGGCCAGGGTATTGGGCACGTTGTTGCTGTGCACTTCCAGGATCTTGAAGCCGTGCCTCTCCTTGCCCACCACCTGCAGTTCCTGCTCAAAGTCGGAGCTGTCGTCCACGATGATCTCGATGAACACTGCGTCGCAGTCGACGGGAAGGTGGTTTGCCTGTTGGGCGTGCTGGAGCTTTTCCCGGTAACGGTCCGCGCTCACGTGCTTGGGTTCGTGGGCGATGATCCGGACCGGCCCCTCGGCATGGTTGGCCGTGAACTCCAGCGCTTTCTCGTCCAGCTTGATATGCGTAGCCCGCAGTTCGAACGCCCGGCGCATGCGGGAGATGAAACTGACCACCATGATGCCGACGATGAAGAGGGCCGCGATCTTCAGGCCATCCGGGCGTTCGATGGAGTTGACCACCGTGGTGTAGACGAAAACCAGGGAGATGATGCCGAAGCCGATGAACTGTGCCCGCTGCTTCTTGCGCCGCGCGGACAGGGTCACCGCGATGGAAGCGGAGGTGATCAGGACAAGTACCCCGGTGGCATAGGCGCCGCCCTGGGCGTTGACGTCGGCCTGGAAAATGATGGTCACGATGAAGGCGATGACCGTGAAGACCAGGACCAGTGGGCGCAGGGCGCGGGCCCAGGCGGGAGCCATCCCGTAGCGGGGAAGGTAGCGCGGCACGAGGTTGAGCAAACCTGCCATGGCTGATGCGCCGGCGAACCAGAGAATCGCGATGGTGCTGACGTCGTAGACCGTTCCGAAGCCGTCACCCAGGAACCTGTGGGCGAGGTAGGCGAGCGCGCGGCCTTCGGCTTTGCCCCCGGATTCGAATTCGGCCGCCGGAATAAGCATCACTGTGGTGAAACTGGAGGTGATGAGGAACGAGCTCATGATGATGGCTGCTGTCGTCAGGAGCCGATGGGCACCCTTGATGCGTCCCACAGGGTTGGCGTCAGTGTCGGACGGATAGCCCTTGATCTGCGGCATGACGGCCACGCCGGTCTCGAATCCGGACAGGCCCAGGGCAAGCCGGGGGAAGACCAGGAGCGCCAGGGCGACCATCATGATGGGGTCGCCGTGCGAGGTTGTCAGTGCTGTCCACCAGTTGGTGACGACGTGTGCTTCGGTGAAGAGATGCCCAATGGAAACCGAAATCACCACCAGGTTCAAGGCCAGGAACGCAGCCACCAGGACGACGGCCACATTGATGGCCTCCTTAAAACCGCGAAGGAAGACCACGCCCAGACCAGCAATCAGCGCCAGGGTGATGACGACGTGCTGCCCTTCAAGAAAGTCCGGTGCGAAGGGGTTCTCGATGAGGTGGGCGGTGGCGTCTGCGGCCGACAAGGTGATGGTGATCATGAAGTCGGTGGCAGCGAAGCCCAGGAGCGCCAGGACGAAAAGCTTGCCGCTCCAGCGGGGGAGGAGGCGCTCCAGCATGGCAATGGAGCCTTCGCCTCGGGGGCTTTCCCTGGCCACCCTGCGGTATACGGGCAACGCGCCGGCCAGGGTTGCCACCACTAGGAGCAATGTTGCCAGGGGGGAGAGCAGGCCCGCTGCCAACGCCGCGATGGCGGGCTGGTAGCCGAGCGTGGAGAAGTAGTCCAGGCCGGTGAGGCACATGACCTTCCACCACGCCTGCGGCTTGTGCGACTCTGAGGGCTGGCCGTGGGGGCCTTGCCGTTTGCCTGATGTGTCCGGCATTCCTTCCAGCAGCCAGGGCTTGAGCTTGAAGGAGTCTTTTTGCCGGTTGGCCGGATCGGCCGGAGGCCTCGACAGGGTGGTCACGGTGTCCTTTCGCGCAGCACGGTGCTGCTCCCGGTCGAGCGTAGGACCGCCGTCGACGCCGAAACCCCGGTTTTTATGGAATCTTTACGCCTGCTGTGATGGGCGTCTCAAGCTGAGGCAAAGTTGTAAACAGATGATGCTTATTAGGCAACTTCGAGTGTATGATGGGTGTCACAGTCACAGATTCACCCCCGATCCACTAAGGAGTGGCGCATTTTGGAAGAGCTCCGTATTGAGGCCAACGGCAACCTTGGTCCCATCGATTCGTCCCGCATCCCGCGCTATGCCGGTGCCGCCACCTACGCCCGCCTGCCCCGCCTTGACCAGGTAGCAAAGGCTGACGTCACAGTTGTTGGCGTTCCGTTCGACTCAGGCGTCTCGTACCGCCCGGGCGCGCGCTTCGGCGCCAACCATGTGCGTGAGGCCAGCCGCCTGCTGCGCCCGTACAACCCCGCCTGGGATGTCAGTCCCTTTGAAAACATCCAGGTCGCCGATGCAGGCGACATGGCTGTGAACCCTTTTAACATCAACGAGGCCATCGAGACCATCCAGCAGAACGCCCTGGACCTCACCGCCAACGGCAGCAAGCTGGTCACCCTCGGTGGCGACCACACCATCGCGCTGCCCCTGCTCCGTGCCGCGGCCGAGCGCGCCGGCGAACCCATCGCCATGCTCCACTTCGACGCGCACCTGGACACCTGGGACACCTACTTCGGTGCCGAGTACACCCACGGCACCCCGTTCCGCCGTGCCGTGGAAGAAGGCATCCTGGACACCGAAGCCATTAGCCACGTTGGAACCCGCGGTCCGCTGTACGGCAAGAAGGACCTCGACGACGACCACCGCTTCGGGTTCGGAATCGTCACCTCCGCGGACGTCTACTACCAGGGCGTCCTGGAGACGGTCGCGAAGATCCGGGACCGCATCGGCAACCGCCCGCTGTACATCTCCGTGGACATCGACGTCCTGGATCCGGCGCACGCACCCGGCACCGGTACCCCCGAGGCCGGCGGCATCAGCAGCCGTGAACTCCTTGAAATCATTCGCGGTTTCCGTGGAATGAACCTCGTTGGCGCGGACATCGTCGAGGTTGCTCCCGCCTACGACCATGCAGAGATCACCGGTGTTGCCGGAAGCCATGTTGCCTACGAGCTCGTCACCCTGATGGCAGACAACGCCGTCGAGGGTGATCGACTGGGTGCCCCCAACGGCTACGCCCAGCAGGCCCTGGGTGCCCGCATCGAGGAGCTCGCGAAGGCCTCGGGAGAGCAGCGATGATCGATTTCGATCCGGGTACAGCAGCCCCCACCAAGGGCACCAACCAGCGCAATGGCGGGGACCTCGTCGTCGAGACCCTTGAAGCGCTGGGCGCGAAGACTGTTTTCGGTATCCCGGGCCAGCATGCGCTGGGCCTCTTTGACGCCATGGGCCGCGGCAACCTGCATTTCGTATCCTCCCGGGTGGAGAACAACTCGGCGTTCGCCGCTGACGGCTATTCCCGTGCCACAGGGGAGGTGGGTGTGCTGTTCCTGTCGACGGGTCCCGGCGCGCTGACGTCCTTGGCCGGTCTCCAGGAGGCCTACGCCACCGGTGTTCCGATGGTGGTTGTTGCCAGCCAGATCCCGCTCGATGGTTTGGGCGCACGCCGCAAGGGCATGCTGCACCAGCTTGATGACCAGAAGGCCTCGGCTGCGAACGTCACCAAGAGCCAGCGCCTGATCCAGCACGCTTCAGGCATTCCGTCGGCTATCCAGGATGCGTGGACCGAGGCGATTTCCTCGCCGCAGGGTCCGGTGTGGATCGAGATCCCGCAGAACGTCCTGCTGGACCCGATCATGGTCCCGCCGGTGGAAGACGCATTGGCCGAGGCCTTCGACAATCCGCCCCGCGTTGAGCTCGTGCGGGAGGCCGTGAAGTGGCTTTCGACGGCGGAACGTCCGGCGATCATCGCCGGCGGCGGTACCCGCCGTGGCCGGGCCGAGAAGTCTCTGCTCTCCATCGCCGAGCAGCTCCGTGCGCCGGTGATCTGCACACCCGGCGGCAATGGTGCATTCCCGTGGAACCACGAACTGTCCTTGCAGTCCTGGATTGAGGACCGGTACATGACCGATGTCCTCGAAGACGCTGATGTGCTGATCGTGATCGGCTCATCCTTGGGCGAGGTCACTTCCAACTACTTCACGTTCGAACCGCGAGGCCGGATCATCCAGATCGACGCCGAACCACGCGTCCTCGAGTCCAACCGTCCCGGCCTGGGCATCCGCGCCGACGCCGGACAGGCACTCGCGGCCCTGGACGAAGCGCTCTCAGAGGCAGGCGCCGGAACAGCGAACAAGCGGGACTGGCACGGAAGCAGCCCGGAAGACGTGGTCAAGGAGTCCCTGGCCAAGGTGAAGGCACGGCTGGAATCCCAGGACCTGGCCAAGGAACTGAAGTTCATGTCGGACATCCGTGAGGCTGTTCCGGCGGACATGCAGACGTTTTGGGACATGACCATCTCCGCGTACTGGGGCTGGAGCTGCTGGGACGCCCGGCAGGGCCAGTTCCACTCCGCCCAGGGCGCAGGCGGCCTCGGCTACGGTTTCCCCGCGGCGATCGGCGGGGCTGTGGGCTTGGAAACCACCGGCAAACCGAGCCGTGTGCTCGCTGTGTCCGGTGACGGTTCCTCGATGTACTCAATCTCCGAACTCGCCACGGCCAAGCAGCACAACGTCCCGGTCACGTGGCTGATCGTGGATGACGGTGGCTATGGGATCCTGCGCGAGTACATGGTGGGGGCCTTCGGCCAGGCCACCGCCACGGAACTCGCCCGCCCGGACTTCGTCAAGCTTGCCGAGTCCTTCGGTGTCCCGGCCCGCCGGGTTGCCCCGGAGGAAGTGGGGGACGCGCTCAAGGCGTCCTTCGAAGCGGACGGACCCAACGTCGTCGTGGTTGAAACGCTGCTGAAGATGTTCGGCCCCACGCACCTGGACGACTAAAACGCCAACAGTCAGCCCCCGCACGGAACACCGTGCGGGGGTTTTCTGCGTTGTGGGGCCCGCTCTGCTCCCCAAATTCGTTCATTGGGGCGCAAAGCGGGCCCCACAACGCCTCCACGAATCCCATCATTAGTTTCCCAAAGCAATCAATATGAGTTATAGTTGCTTTAGGCAAACAAAAAAGGGGTGTGTCTCCATGTCCGTCGGTTCTGCCACCGCAACCGATCTTGTTCATCAAATCTTCGATCTCCAACGAACTCTGCGTTGCGTGGTGACTGCCCATATGGCCCGCGTTCCCGACGTCGGAATGGCGCTCCAAGGTGTCATGCGGTTCATCGGCGAGGGGGACGCCCGCGCGACGCAGCTCGCTTCGCGCTTGGGTGTCAGCGCCCCGGTCCTGAGCCGGCATATCGCGGAGCTCGAAGAGCTCGGCTTTGTGGTCCGGCGGCCCGATCCGGCAGACGGCCGGGCGCAATTGCTCGCCCTCACGGAAAAGGGTGCGGCGAAACTGCACGAATTCGAAGAACAACGCAGCGTGAGACTGCGGGATTACCTGGCGGATTGGAGCGAGGCTGACGCCCTCGAGGCCTCCCAGGTGCTCAACAAACTCACAGAGTCCCTCAAGGACTCAATCCGGGCAACGGCGGCCGGCTCCATCACAACAAACCAGACAGCTTAGGAGCCCGGAATGGCTAAACCAACACAAACCCCGACGGCGGTGGGCGCACCAGCAACTGCTGCCGCGCCCATGACGCACCGCCAGATCATGGAAGCCTTGACCGGCCTCCTCGCGGCATTCTTCACGGCGATCCTCAGCAGCACGATCGTCGCCAACGCACTGCCAACCATCATGTCCGAGCTCAAGGGCACCCAAACGGACTTCGCGTGGGTCATCACGGCAGCGCTCCTGGCGAACGCTGCCACCACGCCCATCTGGGGCAAACTCGCTGACCTCTTCGACAAGAAGCTCCTGGTCCAGCTGAGCATCATCATCTTCGTGGCGGGCTCGGTCATGGCCGGCTTGTCCGAGACCATCCCGCTGCTGCTGACCGCACGCGTCATCCAAGGTATCGCGATGGGTGGCCTTACAGCCCTGGCGCAGGCGATCATCGGATCCATGATCCCGCCGCGCGACCGCGGAAAGTACTCGGGTTACATGGGCGCTGTCATGGCAGTCGGCACCGCTGGCGGCCCGCTGCTGGGTGGCTTCATTGTTGACAGCCCGCTCGGCTGGCGCTGGACATTCTTCGTCTGTGTTCCCTTGGCCGTTGTGGCACTGATCCTCCTCCAGATCACCCTCAAGATTGAGCACATCAAGCGCCCCGCCAAGATCGACTGGCTTGGTTCCATCCTCCTGACCTCGGGCGTCAGCCTGCTGCTGATCTGGGTTTCCTTCGCCGGTAACCCGGACTACTACGACTGGTTCTCCTGGCAGTCCGCGCTCATGGTCGGCGGCGGCGTGGCCTTGCTTGCCCTCCTGGTGTTCGTGGAAACCAAGGTTGCCCAGCCGATCATCCCCTTGAAGATCATCTCCGAGCGCACCACTGCACTGGCCATCGTTGCTTCGATCGCCGTCGGTATCGCCATGTTCGGTTCCTCCACCTTCCTGGGCCAGTACTTCCAGGTGGCCCGTGGTGCTACGCCTACCGAGGCCGGCCTGCTGACGCTGCCCATGATCGCCGGCAACCTTATTGGTTCCGTGGCATCGGGTGTGCTGATCAGCCGCTTTGGTAAGTGGAAGAGGTTCCTGATCGCAGGTTCGGTGCTGCTCATCGGTGGCCTGGCCTTCGCCGGCACCATGGACCACACCACGGAACTCTGGATCGTTGCCATCTACACCGGCGTGTTCGGCCTCGGCCTGGGCATGCTGATGCAGAACCTGGTGCTGGCCGTACAGAACACCGTCCAGGCCAAGGACATCGGAACGGCAAGTGCTTCGGTGGCATTCTTCCGGTCGGTGGGCGGCGCGATCGGTGTCTCCGTCCTCGGTGCCATCATGTCCAACCACGTGAAGGACCTTGCCGTGGAAGGAATGGCCGCTGCGGGCATTCCGGTCCAGGGTGGCGGCTCCGGGGCCAGCATGGACCTAGCCGACATGCCTGCGCCCATCGCCGACATCATGCGGGCTGCATACGGCGACGCAACTGCACAGATCTTCCTTATTTCCGCCATCATCAGCGTGGTTGCCCTCCTGGCCGTTCTGTTCATCAAGGAACGTCCACTGCGCCGCACGGTTGATGCCGCTCCCGAAAAGGAACTGATTGCCACGGCCTCCGGCGATGCTGGAATGTCCCTGGACACGTCGTCCCTGGACGCCGTAAAGACCGACGACGGCGGCAGCGGCCTGGGTGCCGAACGCCCCGCCGGTGGGGCGGACCGCCAGATTCCGAAGCAGGATTCCGGATCCGACCTGGACCTGGAATTTGCCCGGATCCTCACCCAGGAACGTCCCCACGCCGCGGGTGACGTCAAGGAAGTCCAGGAGCAGCTGTCCCGGACGCAGTACGTCCTGGCCGAACAGCAACTGCAGCTCAGCCGAGCCAATGTTGAACTGCAGGCACGCCTGCGGGAGCAGCAGGCAATCGCAGAGCAGCAGGCCGCCACTGCCGAAGAGTTGGCAGCCATCCGCAAGGAGCTCAAGCGCGAACGCAGGCAACAGGAGCGTATGGCACTGCTGCTTCTTCAGGGAGCCGAAGCCCGTGCCGACCACGGTAAGCACGCCGGCTAATCCGACCACGGATCCCGTCCTTGTGTGAAACACCCGGCGTAATACGTGGGCCGTGACGAACAAGGGCGGGACAGTAAGCGCCGGCTGGGTAACCCGGCCGGCGCTTTGCTGCGTTCCAACCTGCCTGTCGCTGGGCCAGATGCACCGGCGGGAGCACCCGGGACACGGGAGATACTCCGCTGGGATGATCTTTTCCCTGGGTCGTTTCGCCACAGCAAAGTATTTCGTACAGTGGGGAGGCTAATACTGTCAGCCCTTGCTGCCAAACTTCTTCCTGTCTCATTCACGCACTCTTTCTAAGGACCCGTGGGCATGCTTGTCACCCTTATACGGCGCTATTCCAAGCCGTATTTGCCGCAGATAGCGGCCGTGCTGTTCTTTCAGCTGGCCTCTACCATTGCCACGCTCTACCTCCCCAGCCTCAACGCCAAGATCATCGATGAGGGTGTCTCCCGCGGGGACACCGACTTCATCTGGCAGACCGGTGCCCTCATGCTCGCGGTGGCCCTGGGACAAGTGCTCTCCGCCATCATCGCCGTCTACTTCGGGGCCCGGGTGGCCATGGCCATCGGCCGCGATCTTCGGCGCAGCGTTTACCGTCAGGTCAGCGGTTTCTCGGCGCAGGATGTCAACCGTTTCGGTGCCCCCACGTTGATCACCCGCGGCACCAACGACGTCCAGCAGGTCCAGATGCTGGTTCTGATGGGCCTGAACTTCATGGTTTCGACACCCATCATGTGTGTTGGCGGCATCATCATGGCACTCCGCGAGGACCTCAGCCTCTCCTGGCTTGTCTGGGTCTCGGTCCCGGTCCTCGTCGCAGTGGTGGGTTACCTCGTGGTCCGCTTGATGCCCTTGTTCCGCTCCATGCAGACCAAGATCGACGCCATCAACGGTGTGCTCCGTGAACAGATCATCGGCATCCGCGTGGTTCGTGCGTTCGTGCGTGAGCCCCACGAAGCCAAACGCTTCGGTGATGCCAATGACGAGCTGACCGCGGTGTCCGTGAAGATCGGTAACCTGTTCGTCCTGATGTTCCCGGCCATCGGGATGATCCTGCACCTCTCCACGGCCGCTGTGCTGTGGTTCGGTGGCCAGCGCGTGGACTCCGGCGACATGCAGGTTGGCGCGCTCACGGCGTTCCTGCAGTACCTGCTCCAGATCCTCATGGCCGTCATGATGGGTACGTTCATGGCCATGATGATTCCGCGTGCCTCCGTCTGCGCCGACCGTATTGGTGAGGTGCTCGACGTCGAGCCTTCCATCCATAACCCAACCTCACCGGTGGTGCCCGCTGAGAAGAAGGGACGTGTCGAGTTCCGCGACGTCACCTTCAAGTACCCCGGCGCCGAGGCACCCGTACTGAGCAACATTTCCTTCACGGCAGAGCCGGGCAAGACCCTGGCCATAATCGGTTCAACGGGTGCCGGCAAGACCACCCTGGTTTCGCTGCTGCCGCGACTCTACGACGTCGCTTCAGGTGATGTACTGCTCGACGGCGTACCCGTCACCAAGATGGACGCCTCGGAGATCACCAGCCGCGTCTCGGCTGTTCCGCAGAAACCGTATCTGTTCTCGGGCACGATCGAGCACAACCTTCGTTTCGGGAAGCCGGATGCAACTGACGAGGAACTGTGGGATGCGCTGGAAACGGCGCAGGCCAAGGGCTTTGTGGAGGAGAAGTCGTCCGGCTTGAACCGACGCATCGCCCAGGGCGGAACCAACGTCTCCGGCGGGCAGCGCCAGCGTCTGTCCATTGCCAGGGCCCTGGTCACCAAACCCAACGTCTACCTGTTCGACGATTCCTTCTCCGCCTTGGACGTTGCCACCGATGCCCGGCTCCGGAAGGCCCTCAAGGCCAAGACGAAGGACGCCACGGTCATCATCGTGGCCCAGCGTGTCTCCACCATCGGCGGACGCCGACGAAATCCTGGTCCTGGACAACGGCCGGATCGTGGACCGTGGAACGCACGACGAACTGCTGGAAACGTCGCCCACGTACCAGGAAATCGTTGAATCACAGTTGAGCGTGGAGGAAGTGGCATGAGCGGGCAGAACCAGCAGAAGAAGCGCGGCTGGGCTGCCAAGGCAGAAGCCGCCAAGAATGCCAAGGCGACAGCCGAGGCCCAGGTCGCAACCGAAGTGCTTGAGGACGAAGACTTCGTAGAAGAGGAATACGTCCCCACAGAGGCTGATGGCGGCATGTTCGGCGACGTTCCGGCCAAGAAGGCCAAAGCGTTCTGGCCGTCGGCGAAGCGGCTCATGGGCCTGCTGAAACCCGAAAGTGTCGGCGTGTACATCGTGATCAGCCTGGTGGTCGTCTCGGTGGTCCTGAACGTCATTGCCCCCAAGGTCCTCGGTAGTGCCATGGACGTCATCTTCGGCGGCGTCGTGGGGAAGCAAATCCCGCAGGGCGTCTCCCAGGAACAGTTCGTCGAGCTTATGCGCCAGCAGGGCCAAGGCAACTTTGCGGACATGGTCTCCAAGATGGAACTCACCAACGGGATCAACTTCCCCAAGCTGACGTTCCTGATTTCGATCGTGCTGCTGATGTATTTTGTGGCCAACATCTTCCTCTGGGCACAAGGGTGGCTGCTCAACAGAATCGTCATGCGGGTCATCAAGAAGCTCCGCAACGATGTCCAGGCGAAGCTCAACAGGCTCCCGCTGAACTACTTCGACACCCGCCAGCGTGGAGACATCCTGTCCCGCGTGACCAACGACGTCGACAACGTCCAGCAAGGCCTGCAGCAGGCATTCTCCCAGTTGGTCAGCTCCGTGCTGACGGTGCTGGGCATTACGGTCATGATGTTCATCGTCTCCTGGGAATTGGCGTTGATCGCGTTGATCGCCCTGCCGCTCTCCGGCATCCTGGCAGGCGTCATCGGTGCCCGCAGCCAGAAACTGTTCGCGGCACAGTGGAAGAACACCGGCGCTTTGAATGGCCAGATCGAGGAAGCGTTCTCCGGCCACGATCTTGTGAAGGTGTTCGGCCGCGACGCCGACATGCTGGAGCGCTTCGATGAGAAGAACAACGAACTCTACAAAGCATCGTTCGGTGCCCAGTTCGTCTCGGGCGTGATCTTCCCGGCGATGAACTTCGTGTCCTACCTGTCCTATGTTGGCATCGCCGTCGTGGGTGGCCTGCGGGTCGCGTCGGGCTCAATGAGCCTGGGTGACGCCACGGCCTTCATCCAGTACTCGCGTGAATTCACCCAGCCCCTGGGCCAGATCGCCGGCATGGCCAACATGCTGCAGTCCGGCGTTGCTTCTGCCGAGCGGGTCTTCGAGTTCCTCGATGCCGATGAAGAGATCGAAGAGACCGGCACGCGCCACCTGCCGGCCAAGACCGACGGCCACGTTGAATTCGAGCACGTTTCCTTCAGCTACGTGGAGGACAAGCCGTTGATCGAGGACCTCTCCTTCAGCGCTGAGCCCGGGCACACGGTAGCCATCGTCGGACCAACCGGGGCGGGTAAAACCACACTGGTCAACCTGGTCATGCGTTTCTACGAGCTCAATGCCGGCCGCATCACACTGGACGGCGTGGACATCAAGGACCTCAGCCGTGCCGAGCTGCGCTCCAAGGTGGGCATGGTGCTGCAGGATGCCTGGCTGTTCGGTGGAACGATTTACGACAACATCAAGTACGGCAAGTTGGACGCCACGGAAGAGCAGATCATGGAGGCGGCCAAGGCTACCTACGTGGACCGTTTCGTACGTGCCCTGCCGGACGGTTACCAAACCATCATCGACGAAGAAGGCAGCAACGTCAGTGCTGGTGAAAAGCAGCTCATCACCATCGCGCGCGCGTTCGTGTCCGACCCGTCCCTCTTGATCCTGGACGAGGCGACAAGCTCTGTGGATACCCGGACCGAGCTGTTGCTGCAGAAAGCCATGGCGGCACTGCGTACTGACCGGACCAGCTTCGTTATTGCCCACCGGCTCTCCACTATCCGCGACGCCGATACCATCCTGGTCATGGAGAACGGCAAGATCGTGGAGCAAGGCAACCACGCACATCTGCTCACCCTGCAGGGCGCGTACTACCGGTTGTACATGTCGCAGTTCGCGGGTGAGCAAGAGACCGCGGTGGACGATTCGACGGCGGTGCACAGCTGAGCACGGAATTGCCGGCTACCGGAGCATCCGCCACGCCCCAGCGCATTGAGGTCCTCGTGCCCATGCGTTGGGGCGACATGGACGCCTACGGCCACATCAACAACGTCCAGATCGTGCGCATGCTCGAGGAAGCCCGTATCGCAGCCTTCGGGCCTCCCCGTGGTGCGGGACTCCCTGGGGTTGAGCCACCGGCAGCTCTTTTCAACGATGTTGACGAGGGCACCATGACCCTGGTTGTTGAACACAAGGTCCGCTACGTCCGGACGCTGGAATACCGCAATGTTCCGGCCGTCGTGGAGATTTGGGTGGGCGCCATCAAAGGGGCCAGCTTCGATCTGCACTACGTCATCAAGGACCCGGTCACCGGGGAGGAGTGCGTCAAAGCCAGCACGCACCTGGCCTTCGTCGCTGAGGCCAGCGGCCGCGTCCTCCGGCTCACTCCTGAACAAAAGGAGCAGCTGGGACGCTACCAGGCTCCCTGACGTCAAGCACGCGTGCGGCCCCCGGGATACGTTCCCGGGGGCCGTTCGCGTAGGCGAACCCACGGGCACGTAGAGTTTCAGCATGAAACTTGAAATAGCCGTAGTGAGTGCTGCCGGAGCAGGGATCGCCGCCTCGGAAGGCGCGGACCGCATCGAACTGTGCAGCAGCCTGGAACTTGGTGGCATCACGCCCAGCCAGGGCCTCATGGAAGCCAGCCTGGAACACGTCGACGGCCGTTTGGAAATCCACCCGCTGATTCGATGCAGGCCCGGCGATTTCCGGTATTCCGCCTCGGACGTGGACACCATGGTGCATGAGATCCGGCACTTGCTGGCCCAAGGTGCGCACGGGGTTGTGGTGGGAGCGCTCACGGGGGCCGGCGAGCTGGATGTCCGCATCCTGCAACGCCTGGCGGACGCCGCCCGGGACGCCAACCAGGACGCCGAATTGACGTTCCACCGGGCCATCGATCAGTCCAAGGACCCGCTGGGCGCCTTGGAGCAGCTCCTCGAACTGGGATTCACGCGGGTCCTCACCTCCGGGCACGAAGCCACGGCAGGAGCGGGCCTGCCTACTTTGGCCGCCATGGCAGAACGGGCCGGAGCTGACCTGCAGATCATGGCCGGTGGGGGATTGGCGCTGGAGGACATCCCTGCCATGCACAAGGCAGGCCTTTCGGCTGTTCACTTGTCAGCCAAGAGGACTGTCTCCACCCTCGGCGAGGGAACGATTTCCCTCGGCGCCCAGGATGGCAACGATCCCACGGCCTACACCGTCACCGACCGCGAAACCGTTCGGGCCGCCAAAGCGATGGTCAACGCATTGAACGGCGCCGAAGCTTAACCAGGCCGCCGCCGTCCAGCCCAGTGCGGGCGAAATTCCAGTGAGTACGCATCGTAATGACCCTTTACAGAGGGTGCCGCAACGCCAATGATTGAAGGATTCACCAACTCGGTGAAAAGCCCCGGAAGCTACCTTCAGGAGTCCCCAGCGATGCCGCTGCCCTCGCCGGTTTCATCGGCCCCCGCCCACCCCCTTCCATCTACCAGCAGCAGCCCCGGACATCCGGAGGTGGAGTGCGGCATCGGGGAGTGGGACAAGCTGCTGTACGGAAACCATCGCTTCGTCATTGAGGTCGGTACAACGCACACCCACACCGAGGGAGCCGAAGCAGCAGGCAGGGCACACCGTGTGGTTCTGCCGTGGCGCCGGCAGGACCCCGAGCCGGCAACGGTGGAGGTCATTGTTGTCTCGGCGCGCTCCGGAGGCAGGGTCAGGAACCTCACGGTGGAGCAGGCTACGAGGGAGTCGGGAACCCTGGTGTTCGAAGCCATCGACGGTGCCGGCATCTACTTCGTCTACTACCTGCCCTACGCAATGCTCGGGAAACCCCATTATCCGCAGGCGCAGTACCTCCCGCGGCGGCCGGCCGCGGATCCGGCGTGGGCGGCCGCCGTCGGGGGTTCTGCGTGGGCGCCGGAACGCGGGCTGCCGCGCGCTGAGGTTCTGCGCTACGAGGCCGCCAGTGAGCGGGACTCGTTCGCGCCGATGAACTTCACGGCGAGCGCCATCGAACTGGAATCACTCCACGCGCGGCACCCCGGAGAGGCCTTCCTGGTGTTCCCCGAGGACCGCCTGAACCCTGTTTCCATGCGGGCGGACCTGCCCGCGCACTGGGTGATCAACGGCCCATCGGACACGTTCCGGGCCGCAGCAGAACCAGGCGAGGACTACGTGGTCCAGCTCGGGTTGTATGCGCAGCGAGACCTGGCAGGGGTCTCCGTTGAGGTCGCGTCAGCATCGGGCGGACACTGCATCAACACCGACGGTGTGGACCGACTGGGCCGGCCGTGGCATAGGACCCTGGACGTTCCAGCGGGGACGGTACTGGCCTTGTTCGTTATCCTCCCCATCCCGAAGCACGCTGCCGGGACCACTCACTATGCGTCGATCACGGTCAGCGCGACGGGACACCCAGCGCGGAATGTCGAGGTCGCGCTTGATGTCCTCCCAGAGGAAGAGGCGGACCCGGTGGTCAGCGCGGGCGGTTTCGGCGACCCGCGCTACCTCCGACGCCTCGCTTGGCTGGATTCGGCCGTGGCTCAGGACTCGGAGCTCGTGGCGCCGTTCACCGCAGTAACGCTCGACGAATCCGCCAGGACCCTCGGAACCCTGGGCAGGACGCTGCAGCTGACGGAATCGGGACTTCCGGCCCAGGTAACCTCAACGTTCACCGCCGCTGTGACGTCAACTGAAGGTCCCGCCGTCGAGCTTCTCAGTGCGCCCATCCGGTTGG
The DNA here is from genome assembly GCF_024608385.1 of Paenarthrobacter sp. UW852. Taxonomy (NCBI): domain Bacteria; kingdom Bacillati; phylum Actinomycetota; class Actinomycetes; order Micrococcales; family Micrococcaceae; genus Paenarthrobacter; species Paenarthrobacter sp. UW852. The sequence goes on along the minus strand of NZ_JAMSGY010000002.1, from coordinate 441,563 downwards.
ACGTGGACGGTGTGGAGTGGACGCATTCGCCGCTTGAGTTCAAGCGGGAAGGCCCGGCCCGAATCTCGTGGCGTTCCAGGTGGACCGCCCGGGCAGGTCAACGTACTGCCATGTCGCTCGAGTTGAAGGGCGTTCTCGACGCCGACGGAACAGTGACGTACGGCCTGCGCCTCACGCCCGGGTCGACGTTCGCAGCGGGCGACGTCGGCCTGCAGTTGGCGCTCCATCGGGCCGCGGTTCCGTTCGCAATGGGTTTGGGCGTGCCGGGCGGACGGCGGCCTGAAACCCTTGACTGGACGTGGGACGTCGCAACGAGGAACCAGGATTCGCTGTGGTTGGGTGGGGTGAACGCCGGACTCCAACTGGCTTTGCGGGACGGCAGCTACGAGCGTCCGCTCAACACCAATTTCTACCGCGAAAAACCGTTGGTGGAACCGGCGTCGTGGGCCAACCGGCAGGGCGGCACAGTTGGGGGCGGGGTGAGCCTTCGGACTTCCGGGGACGAGGTCGCGGTCCGCGCAGCCAGTGGTGCCCGAACCATGGAAGCGGGCCAGCCACTGGACTTCGACTTCCGGCTCCTGCTGACGCCGTTCAAACCCATCGAGCCCGGAAAGCACCTGGGCAAACGCTACTTCCACGAGCCCGCCGAACCTTCCGACATCAAAGCTGCCGGAGCCACGGTGGTCAACATCCACCACGCAACAGCACCGGCACCATACATCAACGACCCCCTGCTCAGCGTCGAACGGCTGCGGAAGTACGTGGCTGCTTGTCACCAGAGCGGACTCAAGGCCAAAATCTACAACACCGTCCGGGAGCTCACTTTCCACAGCCCGGAGCTGCTGCCTCTACTGCAGCTCGACCATGAGATCTTCAGCGACGGCCCCGGGGCAGGCCACATCTGGCTACAGGAACACGCCGGCAGCGGCTACGTGTCCGCGTGGTTCGCGCCGAACGTCGAGGACATCGCAGTGGTGACCACAGGCGAGTGGCGGTGGGAGAACTTCTACGTGCGCAGCTTGCAGGAACTGGCCATGGGAGATGACGGGATCGACGGTATCTACCTGGACGACATCGCCTACGACCGGCATGCAATGTTGCGCGTGCGCAAGGTCCTCGAGAGGGCCTGCGCGACGCGGGGTGTGGTTGGACCGGAGATCGACCTCCACTCGGCCAACCAGTTCACAGCGCATGACGGGTACGCGTCCTCGGCCAATCTGTACATGGAGCAGCTGCCCTATGTGGACAGGCTATGGCTGGGGGAGTACTTCGACTACGACAACACAGACCCCGACTACTGGTTGGTGGAACTGTCCGGCATTCCTTTTGGCCTCATGGGCGAAATGTTGGAAGGCGGGGGAAACCCATGGCGTGGCATGGTGTTCGGCATGACCGGCCGGGCCCCCGCCGTCGATAACCGCCCACTCTGGGAGTTCTGGGCAGCCACCGGCCTGGAGGGCGCGCAGATGCGGGGCTTCTGGGACCCGCAATCACCCGTCCGCACAAGCCATCCGGATGTTCTGGCCACCACTTGGCTCACGGAGCGCGGAATGGTTGTGGCGCTCGCATCATGGGCCGGGCAAACTGAGGACGTGACGTTGATATTCGACGACGACGCCCTCACCTCCTGGGGGCACGGCGCTGCCGCCACCGGCCGTCGCATGGAAGCGCCCGCGATCCGCGGCTTCCAGCCAGCCGCGGAGTACGCCCCCGGCCAATCAATAACCATCGAGCCGCAGCGCGGCCTCCTTCTCTGGATCGGATTCTGACGTGGCACACACAGCAACTTCCAACCTGACCGTCACCACCATCCCGCTGACCATGGCCGAGCTAGGCCCCCTGAATCCCCTGCCTGTGGTCGCAGCCGAACTGGACCAGCCCTACACCGTGGGCGAGGGCATCCCTGAGGAACTCCAGGCCTCGGCCCGTTACGGTCTGGTGCCCAACGTCTACCCGTACCTGATGCAGGACGGCTACAGCCGGGAGGCAGCACCCAAGGAGGTGCCCGCCGTCGTTCTTGAAAACAGCAAACTGAGGGTGACGGTCCTTCCGTCGCTGGGCGGCCGCATCTGGGAACTGTTCGACAAAGCCACCGGCAAACAGTTGCTCCACACCCACGACGCCCCGCAATTGGCCAACATCGCGCTGCGCAAGGCGTGGTTCGCGGGCGGACTGGAGTGGAACATCGGCACCCGTGGCCACTCGCCCACCAGCTGCGATCCGCTGCATACGGCGATCGTCCACACGCCTGACGGCAAGCACATCCTTCGGATGTGGGAGTACGAACGGCTGCGCGAAGTGGTGTTCCAAGTGGACATCTGGCTTCCCGAGGATTCGGCCGTGGTGTTCGCGGCCGTCCGGCTGCGAAACCCCAACGACCACGACGTCCCCATGTACTGGTGGAGCAACGCAGCCATCCCGGAAACCGAGCGAACCCGAGTCATTGCCCCGGCCGACGAGGCCTTTGGCAGCGACTACACCACGGACATCACCCGCGTCCGGCCCACCAGCCACGAAGGCTACGACGGAACCTGGCCGGTCAACAGCCCGCATGCAGCCGACTTCTTCTTCGACATCGACCCCGGCGAGCGGCGCTGGGTGGTAGCAGCAGACGACGACGGCGACGGGCTGGCGATGCTGTCCACGGGCCTCCTGCGCGGGAAGAAGCTGTTCGTCTGGGGCCAGGGCCAAGGTGGCAAACGGTGGCAGGAGTGGCTCAGCCCCGGAGCAGGGCCCTACGCGGAGATCCAAGCGGGCCTGGCGCAGACACAGTTCGAACACCTGGTGATGCCGGCCGGCGCGGAGTGGGCCTGGGTGGAGGCATACGGTAACGGGCATCTGGACCCTGAAGCTTCGCATGGCGCGGACTGGGGTGCTGCAGTGGCCGATGCAAGCGCGCGCCTGGAAGAGCTGCTGCCCCACGATGATCTTGAGGCCATGCTTCCGGCCGCCATCACGAATGCCGACGTCCCGCCGTCGAAAATGCTCCTGTTCGGCAGCGGCTGGGGTGTGGTGGAACGCGCCCGGCGGCTCAAGGCAGGCAGGCGCTGGATCGACGAAAGCGGGACCCCGTTCGTGGACGAGAGTGTCACGGAGGAACAGGAACCCTGGCTTGGGCTTCTTCACGGAAAGGCGTTCGACGGCGCACCCAGTTACGTTGCCGGGGCGGATTGGGAGGAGTTGCTGGCCGGGCAGCACAGCCCCGAGGCAGAGTTCCACCTGGCCACCATGAAGCACGCACGGCAGGACCTCGAAGGCGCAAAGGAAGGGTACCGGAAGGTCCTTCAGGCCAAGGGGGTGCGGAGGCGCACCAAGGCGCTTGCGCACCGCGGACTTGGCCTTGCCCTGCTCGCGGTCGGCCGCGATGAGGAGGGGCTCTCTGAGCTGCGGGACGGGGTGGAAACCGATTCCTCCGCTACTGCCTTGCTCTCGGAGGCCGTCACTTTGGGTATCAGGCATGGCGATCCCACTATGGCCTTGGACCTGGCGGAGTCGGCACCGAAGGAGGGGGCCGCCGTCGGGCGCTTGACGTTCCTCAAGGCGCTCGCGCTCGCAAGGGGTGGCCACGCAGCCGAGGCCGCCGCGATACTGCGCAACGGCGTCGAAATTCCGGACCTCCGGGAGGGCGAAGACGCGATTTCGGCGCTGTGGGAGGAAGTGTGCCCAGGTGAACCCGTGCCGGCGGCGTACCAGTTCGGCATGCACTGACGGGAGCGCCGGCCCGGGCCGCGAACCTGTGGATATCCAGATGCTTGCTTAAGCCAAACAGGGTAAGTTGGCATGGTGATTCCCTCCGTAGAACCTGCCCTTGACCGCGCCCCCGGAGTCTCCAAGGAGATCGAGGACGCGGCCTGGTATGTGCTCGGTCCGGCGCTGAAAGGGAGACCGTCGGCGCTGGACGGACGGACGCTGACGTGGACATCGGACGCCGCCGCGGAGCTGCTTGAACGGCTCGAGCGCGGGGTGGGAGACTCCAAGGCGCCCATGATGACCAACCTGCGCCACAACCTTGACGGTGCCTCGCGGGAGGCCAAACTCCTGGCCGTTGAACTGCTGTTCCTGCAGTCCCTCCCGCTCGCCCACGAGGTCAAGTCCCTGAGGGTGAAGCGTGCCCGGGTTGCCGAGGCAGCATCGTGGGTTGAGCCGCCTATAGAGCTCCCGGAGGAACTCTATGAGGGCATGACGGACCATGGCGTCATCCGTGACCGGACCGCGGAATTCAACTGGACCATCTGGGACCACCTGAAGTGGCTGTGCCGTTTTGTGGCGCACGTGGACAGCCAAAGCACAGCAACCATCAGCCAGGCGCTCGCGGACCCCTTGGCCTTCCACGAACTTGCGGCCGGCACACCTGGGGACCAGCCCGCCCTGCGCCGAAGCATCGAGTACCTGGTGTGGCCAAGCTACTTCGAGCCTGTGGTGGCGGACGTCGAACGGCAAGAAATCAGGGACGCTTTCGCGTCGCTGGTGGGCGGGGCCAAGGGCGAAACGGACGAGGACATTACCGCGGACATCCACCGCATCCGCTTGCACCTGGACGAGCAGGCCGGGCAGCGCATCGACTGGTACGCGCGCCAATTGGTGAGCCAGTGGCGGAAGGTGGGGGACCCGGGTCGTCGTTCCTGGCTCCTGCGCACGCACCACGACAACGCCGATCTTCTGGCTTCATGGGTTGCCGAAGAAAAGGCCACCCTGGATGTTGAGCACCTGCGCACGCTCACTGCGGGAGTTACCGCGGGGGTGGTCCAGCATGCCGTGGACGAGGACTACAAGCATCTTGGCTATGTTGAACGGGAAGACACCAAGACGGCCGTCTTTGCGTTCCTGACCGTCATGAAACCGGGCGACCTCACCCTGTACCAGCACGCCGGCCGGGTGCGGGTCGGTGTGGTTCTCGGTGAACCGGAGCACCACGAGGACAACCGGCGCATCCGCCGCAAGGTCCGCTGGTTCGATGACAGCTACGCCATTCCGGAACTTCCGCGCCACGCCCAGCGGCAGCTCTCCACCCCGGGCATCCTGGTGGACGTCACCCGGGTCATCCAGGCGCTGCAGGAACTGCTTCCGGTGGAGGCCGAGACCGACGGCGAGGACGAAGCGCCGCCAACCGCCGTCGTCGAGGTTGTCCAGCAAGGTTTTCGTCCCCTGACTGAAGAGTTCGCGGCGTCCCTGCACATGGACCTGGAACCCCTCCAGGAGATCGCTGAACTGCTGGAGGAAAACCGCCAACTGGTGCTCTACGGCCCCCCGGGAACAGGCAAGACGTACCTGGCCAAGCACCTCGCCGCCGAACTCGCAGGCGACCACACGGACGAGCGCGTGAAGCTGGTCCAGTTCCACCCTTCCTACGCCTACGAGGACTTCTTCGAGGGGTACAGGCCGGACAAGACCGACGACGGCCAGGTTTCCTTCAAGCTCGTCGCCGGACCCCTGCGGCGCCTCGCTGAGGAAGCGGCCAAGCCAGAAAACGCGCACAAGCCGTACTTCCTGATCATCGATGAGATGAACCGTGCCAACCTGGCCAAGGTGTTCGGCGAGCTCTACTTCCTGCTGGAGTACAGGGACGACCGCATCTATCTCCAGTACAGCCCCAACGAGCCCTTCAGCTTGCCCGACAACCTCTACATCATCGGCACCATGAACACCGCGGACCGTTCAATCGCCATGATGGATGCTGCCATCCGCCGTCGTTTTGCGTTCATCGAACTGCACCCCAAAGAGGAGCCGATCCGTGGCACGTTGCGCCGGTTCCTGGAAGCGCGCGGCCTGGATACGCTCAACGCCGACCTCCTCGATGCGCTGAATGACGCGATAGACGACTGGGACCGTGACCTCATGATCGGGCCGTCGTATTTCATGAAGAACGCGGCCCAGAATCCCGCGGGCCTGCGCCGCATCTGGAAGTACGAGCTCATGCCGTTGCTGGAGGAGCACTACCACGGGCAGCTGAACCGGGCACAGTTGGAAGAACGCTTCGGCCTGGAACAGTTGCTGGGACGTCTTGCAGCCCGCTAACGCCATCCCGCCGAAGCCCGGCCGGGCTCCTGCGAGTGCCCGCCGCGGACCATCGGGTCCACGGCACATTGTCATGGACGAGCTCTCCGGCGGAGTAGTGGACAAGCTGGATCCCGAATCGGCGGCGTTTATCAACGCCAGCGGACTGGCGAAGGCATCGCCCATGGGCATGGGCCTCTACCGGATAGAACCGGTGGGCAAGGTGGGCTCCGTGCGCACGGCCACGGTGCAGTTGGAAGTCCGGCCCAAGGACCGCCTTGGCCTGAACCGGCTGCTTTTCCTGCTCAGCTACGCCGGCGAGCAAGGCTTCCGCGACCAGTCGGTGGAGGCCGTGGAGCACCCGGACTTGTGGAGCGCGCTGGCTGAGTCGCTGGCCCAACTTGCGGACAAGGCACTTAGCAGGGGCGTCCTCCAGGGCTACCTGACAGTGGACGAATCGCTGCGGACGGTCAAGGGCCGCATCCGCATCTCGGACCAAATCTCCCGCCGCCCCGGAATGATGGTTCCGTTGGAGGTGTCCTACGACGAATTCACGGAGGACATTGCCGAGAACCGGATTCTTCGGGCCGCCTTGGAGCGGATGGGACAGGTGCCCGGTGTCCGGCCCGACGTCCTGAGCCGCTTGCGTCAGCTTAAGGGCAAGCTCGACGCCGTCACCCGCCTTCAGCCCGGGGCTCCGCTTCCGCCGTGGCGGGCCAGCCGGATGAACCTCAGGTACCACCCGGTGCTGCGCCTCTCCGAGGTGATCCTGCGCAACGCCTCCGCCGAAGCCGGTGTGGGCAAACAGCAGAGCGCCTCCTTCGTGGTGGACATGGGCAAGGTTTTCGAAGAGTTCGTTGGCGCAGCCCTGCGAAGTGCCATGAGCGCGCATCCGGGAGAGACGCGGCTCCAGTACGGAGCCCTGCTCAACGAGGCCGTCCGTGACTCCGACCGCATCACCGTCCGGCCCGACGCCGTCCACTTCCTGGGCGGCCGTCCCGTGGTGGTGTACGACACCAAGTACAAAGCCGCCTCCGACGCCGGTGCCTCCTTGAGTGCCGACCACTACCAGTTGCTGGCCTACTGCACCGCGCTCAGGGTTCCCACTGCCTGGTTGGTGTATGCCGGTTCGGGGGAAATGAAACTGCGCCGGATCCTGAACACGGACATCGACATTGTGGAGTATCCGCTGGACCTTTCCCGGCCTCCTGCGGAAATCCTGGCATCGGTGGCTGACCTCGCCGAACAGTCGTGGGGAGAAGTGGTGCGCCAGGCTGTGGCGGGTGGACCGCCGTCGGACTAGCCTGAAAGGAACCTATCCGGAGTGGAGGAAAAACCATGGCTCGCAAGAAATCGTGGCGGGATATGAGCAAGGGCCAGCGGATCTCCGTGGTGGCCAGCGGCGTGGTGAACATGGCGTTGCTGGTGGCCGCGCAGCGGAGCATCGCCAAAACCCCGGACGCCAATATCCGGGGCAGGAAGGGCTTGTGGCGGGCCGCATCCTTCATCAATTTCTTCGGTCCCGTCAGCTACTTCCTGTTCGGCCGGCGTCGTGACTCGGCCTTGGTGGGAGGATCACCGGCCAAGCGTTGAGCCTCAGGCGGGCACCTTCACCGTGAAGGTCGTGCCGCGGCCCGGTTCGCTTTCCAAGGTAATGGTTCCTCCGTGGGCTTCAACGATGGCCTTGCTGATGGGCAGTCCCAGCCCCACCCCAGGGATAGCGCTGTTGCGGACGCCGCCGGCACGGAAGAACTTGGTGAAGGCCTCGGCCTGCTCTTCTTCGTTCATGCCCATGCCGGTGTCGGTGACACGGCAGAAAACGAAGTCCTGGTCTTCCCACGCAGCTACCTCGACGTCTCCACCGTCTGGGGAGTACTTGATCGCATTGGACACCAGGTTGTCCAGCACCTGCGCAATCCGTGACGAGTCGACGTGCGCCTCCAAGGCGTCCGGGAGGTTCATGGATAGCCTGATCCCGGCCTTAGCTGCCCGGGGTTCGGCGGAGGAAACACTGCCCCGCACCAGTTCCGCGACGTCCACGGCATGTGGCTGGATGGCTATTTGGCCCGAGCGGACAGCCAGGAGGTCCGAGACGAGGGTGAGCAGCCGTTCGGCGTTGCGCCGGACAATATCAAGCTGCTTTCGGGACCTCGCATCCAACACATCAGGATCGTCAAGGATCAGTTCAACGTAGCCCAGGATGGACGTCAGGGGAGTGCGGAACTCATGGGAAACGTTGGCCACAAAGTCGTCCTTGGCAGCCAACGCGTTCACCAACTCCGTGACATCGCTGAACACCACCACTGACCCGGCAAACTTCCCGGCATCGTCCACCATGGGGCGGGCGCTGGCGGTGAAGGCACGCTGGTCCTTGCCGTCGCCGAGCCACACCAGCTGGTCGGTGAACCGTTCGCCCAGTACAGCACGGCGCACTGGGCGGCGGTCGGCCGGCAACGGGGTGGTGCGGTCGGTGTCGAAGATGAGCAGCTGGGATTCGTTGGGGTCGTCGTTGTCCGGGGGAGTCGCCAAGGCGTGGGTCTGCCGTTGGCGACGGTTCATGAGGATGTCGTGCCCGTCCCCGTCCACCGCCACCACACCCAGCGGCAAAGCCTCCATGACAGTGTTCAGGAGCCGCTCCTGCTTGGTGCTGACATCCAGTGCTTCCTTGAGTGCCTCGTCCTTCTGCTCCATGGCTCGCTGTTGGCGAACCATGCTCAAGGTCAGGACGCTGACCGACACGCCGATGCCAAGAATGAGTATGGGGAACAGGAGCGGCTTGGTCAGGGCCTGTTCCGAGAGGTCACCCCGGGCGAACAATGGGGACCACACGATGACCAAGGGGCCAATGAAGGACAGGGCTATGGCCAGCTTCGGGTAAAGCCCGGACGCGCACAGCCAAATGACCGGCAGTACCACAAGGACGCTGAGGCCAGTGAGTGCTTCCTGCCCGCCCTCCCGGCCGAACGCGATGGACACCATGTCCAGGATGGGGATGGCCAGGAAGCTGGCAAAGGGAAGCCTGTGCCACGGCACAATGATGCACAATGCCAACAAAAAAGCCTGGCTGAGCAGGAAGATCAGGAACAACGGATTTTCGAGTGTGGCCGGAAAAAACAGCCAAACCAATACAGCCGACAAGCAGACACATACCGATAACGGCAATTGGCTGAGGACTACCCGCATCCGCAGGGTATGTTCATGGAAGGAGCGCTGAAAGATCAACAATTTCTTCTTTTCGCCAATATCCCAAAAAGAAGGGCCGGTCATGGCACATCCACCACGGATGCAGAAGAAATTTGGTTCATGAGATCAGCCTAACCATAACGGATATACTTCTGAGGTTATCGAAGGGGCTGAGGGGCAGCGATGAGTGAAGTACGTGTGGGGTTGGTCATTGAAGATGACCAGGATATCCGCGAATTGGTACGTGTGGTTCTATCCCAGGCGGGGTTTGATGTCCACACTGCGTCCACGGGATCTGCCGGCGTCATGTCGGCCCGCGAGTTGAATCCGGACGTCATCACATTGGACCTCGGCCTTCCCGACATCGACGGTTTTGAGGTCGCGCGCCAAATCCGCAAGTCCTCGGACGCCTACATCATCATGCTCACCGCACGCGCTGAAGAACTCGATACCCTCATGGGCCTCGAAGCCGGCGGCGACGACTACCTCACCAAGCCATTCCGTCCCCGCGAGCTGCGCGCCCGTGTGGAGGCCATGATGCGAAGGCCCCGCGCGTCGTCGGACACCAGGAGCGCGCCGGACGAAGCCGATCCCGAGATGGCCCATAACGGCCTGTCCGTTTCCGCGGGCTCACGCACCGCCGTGCTGAATGGCAAAGAACTCAAACTGACCCGCACCGAGTTCGACCTCTTGCTGGCCTTGCTGGAGACAGGCCGGATTGTGCGGACCAAAGCCGATCTGGCGCGCCGCCTCAGGAACGAACCATACGACGTCGGAAGTTACGTCAGCGACGCCGATGAGCGTGCCGTTGAGGTACATATGGGCAACCTGCGGAAGAAGCTTGGGGACAGCATCCAGGCACCGCGTTGGCTGGAGACGGTCCGAGGCGTGGGATACCGGCTCGCACCACCGGTGCAGAGCAACTAAGGCGCTTCGTCACAGAACCGCGCTTGGTTACAGAACCGGAGATTCCAGCTCCGCGATGGTGCCAAACACGTATTGCTCGATCCGGGTCACCAGGGGCCTCAGCTCCTTGAGGTGGTTCTCGTTGGGCAAGAGGCGGAGGTTGATCTCCAGTTCCTGTGCCAACGACTCCAGGCAGATCGCGCCTACCATGTGGCTGGAGGTCTTGAGGCTCAACACTGCGTCCATGGCATCTTCCATGTCTAGGTTGTCCAAGGCGGCATGTAGCCGCGAAACCCGCCACGGCAGCAGGGATACGTAGTTCCTGACGAATGCGCTGATGATGCCCGGGTCGCCGCCAAGCTCGGCCTGGAGGGCGATGAGGACCGTGCGATCCACCAGGACTTCGGTGCATTCGCCGTACTCAGACACCAAACCCCTCCCGCCTCCAAACAATCGATTCACGATTCAACAGTAGGACCCGCAGAACTGCCCACGCGCCAGAAATCCAAAGCTTGATCCAATCTTGAGCGGACTCAGAGGCAGTCTTGATCGCCGGGCCGGAAAGTGATGAGGAGCAGGTTGGGGGTCACTGATCCGGGGATGTCAGCCTTGAACCAAGGAGCGGAAACAGCATGGACAGTGGGGCTCGAATATCACCGGCACTCATGGTTGTGATTGTCGTTTGCATGACCATCCTCCTGGGCATCGGCGGTACCGCCGCGTTCGCCCTCTGGGAGCAGAGCTCTCATGGCGCCGGTGTTGAGCACGTTGGTGAATCAGCCCCGACAACCACCTCCGCCCGCTAGCCACTGCCCGCGTCGAGGTAACCGGTCAGCCGCTCTTCGAGCATCGACCGGTTTCCGAGCTCGCATTCCCACACGGTCAGTACATCCCAACCCGCAGCGAGCAACAGCTCCCGTTGCCTTGCGTCGCGCTCCCGGGTCCGGGAACGTTTGGCTTCCCAGAACTCCGCGTTGGCCGCCGGGGCATGCAAGCCAACCTTGCAGTCGTGAAAATGCCAGAAGCAGCCGTTGACGAAAATGACTTTTCGCTTGCCCGCGAACACAAGGTCCGGGCGGCCGGGCAGCTTGGTTGACCCGACCTGTCCATGCAGCCGATACCTGTAGCCCTTGGCATGCAGCAGCCTGCGGACCAGCAGTTCGGGCTTGGTGTTCTTCCCCCGGATTTTGGACATGTTGCGGCTGCGCTGCTCCTGCGTCAGACGGTCCCGGCTTTCGCCCATGGATCCAGCCTACCCAGTGAGTTTTGAACAGATGCCGTTTTAGGAAGCGCTTTGAGGGGCCGGATCTGCACCAAACCGCGTGAAGCCATGCCGCGAACACTCCGCCGTCCAGCCCGTCGGAGTCACCTGGACCTTCATCCTCCTTCGACACTCCCAGCAGTAGCGTGGCGGTTCCATCGCCAACTGCTGCCGGCAGCTGTGGTGGGGGTCCGACGTCGGAATGTCGCCTGGCGCTGCCGGCGCGTCTGCGACGCCGCCGCAACGGCCGCAGTAGCCGGTTGTCACAGGGACTTCTGGAATTCCTTGATGGGCATGTTCAGCTCCACCAGGAGGTTCAGGTCGGCATTGGCAGGCCGGCCCAGCGTTGTCAGGTAATTGCCGACGATCACCGCGTTGATGCCCCCGAGCAGTCCATCGCGGGTGCCAAGATCTCCGAGCGTCAGCTCGCGGCCGCCGGCGTAGCGGAGCACGGTGCGGGGCATGGCGAGCCGGAACGCGGCGATGGCACGGAGGGCATCCTTGCCGTCCATGATTCCTTGGTTTTCCAAGGGTGTCCCGGGACGGGGGTTGAGGAAGTTCAGCGGGACTTCGTGCGGTTCCAGGGCGGCCAGCTGGACGGCCAACTCTGCGCGCTGGGCCACCGATTCACCCATGCCGATCAGGGCGCCGCAGCACAGTTCCATGCCGGCTGCCTTGACCATGGCGCAGGTTTCCAGCCGTTCCTCGTAGCTGTGTGTGGTGACCACCTCCGGGAAGAAACTGCGGGCCGTTTCGAGGTTGTGGTTGTAGCGATGCACGCCCCACTCCGCCAGCTGGTCCACTTGGCGCTGCGTGAGCATGCCCAGGGAACAGGCGATGTTGATGTCCACTTCTTCGTTGATGCGGTCGATCGCGAACTTGATCTGGTTCATCAGTTTGATGTCCGGACCACGGACGGCTGCGACGATGCAGAACTCGGTGGCGCCGGTGGCGGCGGTTTCCTTGGCTGCCTTGACGAGCTCGGGGATGTCCAGCCAGACGCCACGGACAGGGGAGTCGAACAGGCCGGACTGGCTGCAGAAGTGGCAGTCCTCGGGGCACCCGCCTGTCTTGATGGAAATGATGCCTTCCACCTCGACATCCTCCCCGCAATGTTTGAGCCGCACCTCGTGGGCCAGTTGCAGGGCTGCCGGGATGGCGTCGTCGGGGAGTTCGAGGATCTCGATGAGCTGCGCCTCGTCCAGGCCCTCACCGCGTTCCAGAACCTGTTGTCGGGCGGTGTCCAGGATGGCGTAACTGATGGCTTCGGTGGTCATGCCTTGACGGTATCCGTGCAGGTCATCGTCGATTTTGTGGGTTGCGCACAAAGCCTGATCGGGGATTTTGGTGGTGGCACGCGGGGCCGCTGATACAGAAGTTACAGATGCGAAACACGCACGTGACGGAATTGACGCGCTGCATTACTAGCGTCGTGGGCGAGGCACCCTCCCCGGACGAAAGCGACCACGCATGAGTGACGACAAGACCAGTACCGCCATATTGGAGCCGACGACGGCGGCAAGCACCGCCGTCGGAATCGGCACCGCCGGCACACCGACGCAAGGCAACGCCGACGCATTGAGTGCCGCGAAGGAGAGCCTGGAGGATTACACGCTCCGGTTCGCCCCGCGCTCTTACAGGAAGTGGAGCGCCGGAGTGGTGGCCACCAGTGCTCTGGGTGGCATTGCCTACCTGGCCGACTTCTCGATCGGCGCGAACATCGGCATCGCCTACGGAACAGTGAATGCGATTTTCGGCATCATCGTGGCCGCCGTCATCATCTTCGCCACGGGCTTCCCCTTGGCCTACTACGCGGCCCGGTACAACATCGACCTGGACCTGATCACCCGCGGCTCGGGATTCGGTTACTACGGCTCGGTGGTCACCAACATCATCTTCGCCACGTTCACCTTCATTTTCTTTGCCCTCGAGGGCTCCATCATGGCCCAGGGCCTGCAGCTGGGCTTGGGCATCCCGCAGTGGATCGGCTATGCAGTGTCCACCATCATCATCATCCCGCTGGTGATCTACGGGATGAAGACGCTGGCCACCCTGCAGGTGTGGACCACACCCTTGTGGCTGCTGCTGATGGTTGTTCCCGTGGGGTATCTGCTCCTTTCACACCCGGAAAGCATCGATGCGTTCTTCGCCTTCACCGGCGCGTCAGGCGAAGGCGGCCCCAACCTGGCCTCCGTCATGCTGGCGGCCGGTGTTTGCCTGTCCCTGATGGCGCAGATTGCCGAGCAGATCGACTACCTCCGCTTCATGCCACCCAAGACCGCGGAGAACAGGGGGGCTTGGTGGCGTGCAGTGATCCTGGCCGGACCGGGTTGGGTGATCTTCGGAGCCATCAAGCAGATCATCGGCCTGTTCATTGCGATCTACCTCATCGCCAAGCTCGACCCAGCAGCAGCAGTCCACGCCAATGAACCCGTCCACCAGTTCCTGGGCGTCTACGAGGAAATGATGCCGGCCTGGCTCGCGATGACCCTGGCCGTCGTGCTTGTGGTGATTTCGCAGATCAAGATCAACGTCACCAACGCGTACTCCGGCTCCCTGGCCTGGACCAACTCCTTCACCCGCATCACCAAGACATACCCGGGCCGGATGGTCTTTGTTGTGGTGAACCTGGTGATCGCGCTGATCCTCATGGAGTCCAACATGTTCGAGTTCCTGAACACCATCCTGGGCTTCTACGCCAACTGCGCCATGGCCTGGGTGGTCACGGTGGCCTCGGATATCGCCATCAACAAGTACCTGCTGAAGATATCGCCCAAGGTTCCCGAGTTCCGCCGCGGGATGCTTTATGCGGTGAACCCGGTGGGCTTCGTGTCCATGCTGGTTTCCGCGGGAGTTTCGATCGCCGTCTTCTTCGGGGCCTTCGGTTCTGCCGTGCAGCCGTTCTCGCCGATTTTCGCGGTGGGCTTGGCCCTGGTGTTGCCGCCGGTGTTGGCTTTGGCGACGCGCGGTCGGTATTACCTGCGGCGCACAGATGACGGAATCGACCTTCCCATGTTCGACGCCGACGGCAACCCGAGCGACGCCAAGCTCCTGTGCCACGTCACCGGCATCGAGTTCGAACGCCCGGACATGCTCCGCTCCGCTCAGGACGGGCCCGACGGCGAACCCCGGTTTATCTCGTCCCTCGCCTTGTCCACGGACAAGTCGGGCGAGTTGGTCCTGCCAGCCCAGAAGTAGATCCTCCCGGCTAACACGAACGCCCGGCCTCCCCATCGGGGAAGCCGGGCGTTGCGCTGTGTGGTTATTGCTGGTGGATTACTTGTCGAAGACGTCCTTGGCGGCGTCCTTGACGTTCTCTCCGGCCTGCTTGGTCTTGGCTGCCGCCTGGTCAGCGGCTCCTTCGGCCTGCAGTTTCTCGTTATTGGTGGCGTCACCCAAGGCTTCCTTTGCCTTGCCGGTGACTTCCTGTGCCTTGTTGCTGATCTTGTCTCCGAGTCCCATGGGCCCTCCTTCGATGTAATCCAACTCTGACAATCGCTAGGCTATCTAGCGATTCTGGATGTTTCCTGAAAGTCCGTGAAGTGCCGGCTGCCTATGGCTTGAGGACTACCTTGATACACCCGTCCTGCTTCTTCTGGAACTTTTGGTACAGCTCCGGTGCCTCATCCAGGGAGCCGGTATGGGTGACCAGCCGCATGACGCCAAGCGGATCGGCGTCGTCCTCTACCAGGGGGAGCAGCTGGTCAGTCCAGCTGCGAACGTTGCATTGGCCCATCCGCAGCTGGATCTGCTTGTCGAACATGGTCATGAGCGGCATGGGGTCCGCCTGTCCGCCGTAGACGCCGCTGAGCGAGATGGTCCCTCCGCGGCGGACTACGTCGATGGCGGTATGCAGTGCGGCAAGACGGTCCACGCTCATGGTCTCCATGGCGACCTGTGCCGGTTTGTCCGGGAGCAAGGACACGGCCTTGTGCAGGAAAGACGCCACGGGTGAGCCGTGGGCTTCCATTCCTACAGCGTCCACCACCGAGTCCGGCCCGCGTCCCAGTGTCTCCTCCCGGATCATGCCGGCGACGTCCGGGCTGTAGTCCATGGTTTCCACCCCATGCTGTTCCGCCATGGCCCGGCGCTCGGGCACCGGGTCTACGCCGATGACCCGGAACCCTTTATGGACGCCGATCCTGGCAGCAAACTGGCCCACCGGACCCAGTCCGAGCACCGCGAGTGTGCCGCCCTCGGGAACGTTTGCGTAGTCCACAGCCTGCCAGGCGGTGGGAAGGATGTCGGAAAGGAAAAGGTAGCGCTCATCGGGGGCGTCGGATTCGACTTTGACCGGGCCGTAATCGGCGAACGGGACCCGCAAGTACTGCGCCTGTCCACCAGGAACGGAGCCATAGAGTTCCGAATATCCGAACAGGGCAGCTCCCGAATTTTTGGCGGTGATCTGAGTGGTTTCGCACTGTGACTGCAGGCCTTGGTTGCACATGAAGCAGCGCCCACAGGAAATGTTGAAAGGCACCACCACGCGATCGCCCTTCTTCAGGCGGTGGACTTCCGAGCCCACCTCTTCCACGATTCCCATGGGTTCGTGGCCGATGACGTCGCCCTGATGCATATAGGGGCCCAGGACCTCGTAAAGGTGCAGGTCTGAGCCGCAGATGGCCGTCGACGTGATCCGCACGATCGCATCCGTGGGGTCTTGAATGGTGGGGTCCGGTACGTCAATGACGCTTACAGAGCGTCGGCCTTGCCATGTCACTGCTTTCACAACTGGTTCTCCCTGCTGTTTGGCTGGAGCTGTCCCTCGCTGCAGGAGACCTTCCCAGCGAATCAGAGTTGATACCAGGGCACAAGGCCACTCGACCTCGGACAATGTGCTTGCATCCAGAAACTAGTAAGTAAGCTGACCATTAGTTACGATAGTGGCAGGGAGAGTTCTCGGGCAGGGTTGACCAAGGAGAGATGAGATTGTCGATGATGAGAAATCCGTTGATTCCTGGCTCCACGCCGCGTCCTAAGGCACAGGCGCTGTTGTGCGGCAAATGCAATTCCACGGACCACCTGGACCTTGAGACGATCGAGTCCATAGAGCCGCATTCCGGCGAACTGCTGGTCTCCGTGTCCTACACCTGCCTGGCCTGCGAGTCCTCATATGCGCATACCGCCGCGTTCCATGACGTTGCTGCCGTGCTGAACCGCAACGGAACCGTCTCCGGACTGTTGCAATTCGGCGGACAGTACTTCCACTGCGGTGAACCGATGCAATTCTCAACGAACTCCGCACGCAGCGTGTACGCACCGCTTTCCACCGAAGATACCGATGACGGCCTCATGGACGTTTACCTGAAAACCCGGGTTCTCCAGTGCCGCTGTGGTTTCCGAATGGAACTCCCGGCCTAGGCAGACACATCGTTTGGAAGGATCCCACAGGGGTACATCCTCGGTAGCAACTACAGCGTGGGCAACGGGCGGCGCCCCCAAAAGCCGCACATCAGGGAGGTAATCCAGATGGACACAGGACAACTGGTGCTGATCATCGTCATCGCCGTCGTCGTTATCGCCGCTGTCGTGATCGCGGTCGTCGTCGGGCGCCGGAAGAAGGCTGAAGTCAACCGTCACCGCGCCGAAGAGCTGCGGGAGAAAGCCGCCGAGGAGGCCATTGGCGCGCACCAGGCCAAGGCCGAATCCGCGCAGGCCGAAGCCAATGCCCTGCAGGCCGAAGTGGAGGCCAACCGTCTCCGCAAGGAAGCTGAACGGCATGCGGAGAAAGCCGAAGAGGCCCGCGGGCGCGTCGACGAGCATCTTCGCCACGCAGACAAGCTGGACCCGAATGCCAACGACCGTTCCAACGGCTCGGCCCGATTGGACGAATCGACCACCGATCGCACCAATGCGGCAGAAGGGGAGCGTTTGACCCGCGACAGGTCCGATCGCAACGGTTCAGTTCGGGAGGGTTCAACGCGCGACGGCGATCGGAACCAATAGTTTCAACGGGGAAACGGAGGCAGGAAAGTGAGCATCGTGGTGAGGCGAACAGGTCAGGAGGTGCGTGCGGCCGGGTCCAAGGCGAGCCGGCACGCCGTGGATGTGGTTCTTGGGCACTTGGGCGAAATCGGTCCAGCGGTTGCTTCCCTGCGCCGGGAGTCCTCCAGGCTCGCCGAATGGGGCGAAGAACTGGCGCGTGTCCGGCGACGGGGTGGGACCGTGTTCGCTGCCGGCAGCGACGGTTCATCGCATGAAGCCCAGAGGTTCACTTCGGAGCTCGCGGCCCACGACCCCGGGGGTGGCTCCGGTTTCAAAGCCATCTACATTCCCAAAGGAGCTGACGGGGCCGCTGCCAGCATCAGCGCCCAACTCTCTGATCAGGTCCGCCGAGGCGACATCGTTGTCCTTCTGGCTGCCAAGGGCATCACCGAGGACCTGCGGGACGCTGCTGCCGCTGCCAAGGCAGGCGGTGCCCGCGTTTGGGCGCTCACCGGCCACGAGTCCAAGGATCTCGCCGACTCCGTGAACGAGGCCATCTGCATCAACACCGACCCGCCTCACGCTGAGGAAGCGCACCTCGTGGCGGTCCTGGCCCTCTGTGAATGCTTCGACGATGCCCTGAAGAACATCAAGCCTGAGTAGCTCGGGCGCGCTTCATGGCGATTGGGTTGCGGCTCTGTCACCCTTGAGCTCGTGAAGACTGCCGTTCTAACCTACGTTTCCATCCTGGCGCTGTCCGGACTCGTGGCCCTGAGCGTTCTCGGGGCCGTCCTGCTTCAGAAGGAAGACCCTCGAGGTATCGCGGTCCTGGCACTCGTCGTCGGCGGTCTCCTGATGACGTTCATCCTTGCAGTGATTCAGGGCGTCAAGGCAAAGCCAGGCAAGGTTACAGCGCACGAAGCTGCGTTCAATACCGTCACTACTTCTGCGACAGCTGAGTATCCGCATTCTGCCTCGGCAGTGTGGTCATTGATCAAGCCTGCGGAATCAGCGACCCTGCTGAGCGAGAACGTGATCCAGGCGGTCTCCGTACCTGGGTTACCAGATGGCCCAGGGGAGCGGCAGTGCTTTTTCCTCAGGAACGGTCAGATCGAGGTCATCGAAGTTGTCGAGGAAATTCCCGGGCGAATGGCGGTAACCCAAGCACTCTTTCCACCAAGTCCTGTGTCGCAAAGAACCACCTATCGTTTGGATGCCACCGCCGCAGGCTGTCGGTTGACTGTGGAAGACTGCGTTGAAGTTCCGGTTGATATTTCCATCGACCAGGAAGCCGCCCAGGATCATCGTAAAACTTTCCTGGCTCGCGTAGGTGAGCTTCTGGACGCGTGCTCCGCCCGGGATGCCGGCCCCTCTGTGTGATCTCCGCCTCACACGGAATAGTTGCAGACGCCATGCAGTTGCCCAGAGTGAACCTGATTCATTCTGAAAGGATCCGCGCATGCTGTTTTCCCCCCTGGCCCTCGGCGAGCTTGAACTGTCCAACCGATTGGTAATGGCCCCCCTGACGCGCCTTCGCGCAGGTGAGCAAGGAATTCCCGGTTCATTGATCGCAGAGCATTACCGCCAGCGGGCGTCCCTCGGCTTGATCGTCAGCGAGGGAACCTACCCGACCCCCGCAGGCCGGTCCTACCCGGGCCAGCCGGGACTCGTCACTGAAGAGCAGATCGCCGGTTGGAAGCAGGTCACTGAAGCCGTTCACGCAGAGGGCGGCCGCATGTTTGCCCAGATCATGCACGGTGGACGTGTTTCGCACGCCGACATCACTGGCGGTGTTGAGATCGTAGGCCCCAGCGCCGTCGCCATCGAAGGCGAAGTCCGCACGCCCAACGGCAAGCAGGCCTACCCGGTGCCCCGCGAACTGCGCACCGATGAACTCCCGGGCGTCATCCAGGAAATCGTCACCGCTTCCAAGAATGCCATTGAGGCAGGTTTCGACGGCGTTGAACTCCACTCGGCCAACGGCTACCTGCTGCATGAGTTCCTCGCCCCGAACTCGAACGTGCGCACGGACAGCTACGGTGGCTCCCCGGAGAACCGTGCCCGCTTCGTGATCGAGACCGTCAATGCGGTTGTCGAAGCCCTCGGTGCCAACCGCGTCGGCATCCGGATTTCTCCGGAGCACAACGTCCAGGGCATCGCCGAGGTAGATGCCGCGGACGTACGCGCTACGTACGAGGTCCTGGTGGACTCCATCGCACCGCTCAACCTGGCCTACCTGAGCATCCTGCACCACGACCCCAAGGGCGCCCTGGTCCAGGACCTTCGTGAGCGTTTCAACGGAACGTTCCTGGTGAACACCGGCTTCAGCGAGATCACCACCCGCGAGGAAGCCGTGGCCATTATCGAGGACGGACTGGCCGACGCCGTAGTGGTGGGTCGTCCCGCCATCGCCAACCCGGACCTCGCCCGCCGCTGGCGCGAGAGCCTTCCGCTCAACGAGCCGGATGCGTCCACCTTCTACGCTGAGGGCGCCGAGGGGTACACGGACTACCCGTTCTACGCTAACTAAGCTGTACGAAACCCACGACGTCGGCACCCAACCCGGGTGCCGACGTCGTGGTTTAACGCGTGGTTTGGGCGGAATGTGACGGGGGCGCCTGCCCTGTCAGACGTCGGCGTTCCTATAGGATTTGTGGCATGCCTGATCCTTCCGTCGCCCGCGCCGGCTTCCCCGTCAGCCGCCAAGTGCTGGCCGACCACGTCTACGAAGCCCTCCTGGAATGGCTCATGGACGGCAGGCTGGAGCCTGGCGCGGCCGTCAGCATCGACGGCATGGCGCGGGAACTCGACGTTTCGCCCACCCCGGTCCGCGAGGCATTGGCCCGGCTGGAGCACACCGGAATGGTCCGGCGCGTCGCTTTGAAGGGTTATCGGGTGGCGCCGGTCTTCACCCGCGAGGATTTCGCTGAGCTCATGGAAGCGCGGCTGTCCATCGAACCGGTCAATGCCCGCTTGGCTTGCTCGCGCATGACACCCGACGGCCTGGACGCACTTAAGCAGGCCGTGGAGGACCTGAAAACGGCACCCCGCGGTGGAACATTTGCCGAGTACCGCAGCTACCTGGAGGCCGACGAGCGCTTCCACCAGCTCATTGCCGCGCAGGCCAACAACCAGTTCCTGCTCGCGGCCTACAACACCCTGGGCGGGCAGATCCAACGGTTCCGGCTTTTCGGGGGAGTGGGCATCACCGATGCCGAGCAGGCGATCGCCGAGCACCAGGCCGTGCTGGACGCCATGCTGAGCGGGGACCCGGAGAGGGCTGCGGACATGATGGTCGATCACGTGGAGAAGGTGCGCGGCCGGGCGATGGCTGACGCGCCCGAGGACTAAGTCCGCGTTCCCTTTCGGGCTGCGCGCCTGTTCCCGCCCTGGGCACCCGTTAGTGGCTCGCGGCGCACCCTTTCGCGCCGAGCGCGCCCGTGGTTACGGGTGCGCCGGGCGGAAAAGGGCGCCCCCACCAAGCACACCCAGCACAAGGCGTGACCCCCTTCACATACATATGTATGACATATAGGATCTAGGAAGTTTTCAAAAAGGGTTGACAGCATTGCTCGTATCGTAAATCCTATAGGAAACAGGATTCCACGAAGGAGTGATCATCATGGCGTACACCGCCGAGAATTGGCCCATCACCGCGGCCCTCCTGCAATTCCCCGGCACCGACGCCGAGGGAACACAGGTCAACGATGCCGACGCTTCAGTGTGGGCCTCCGTCCTCCAGGAAGTGAAGGACGCAGGTTTCGCGAACGCAGACCTCACCGACAGCTGGGTCCGACCAGGAGACCTCAGCAAAGAGCGCCTGGCTGAGTTCAAGCAGACCGCTGCCGACGTGGGCATTGGGGTTCCCGTCATTTCCGCGATCCGGCGCAGCGTCATCCACCACACGGACTGGGCAGACAACCTCGCCTACAGCCACCGCACCATCGACGCCGCCGCGGAGCTCGGGTGCGAAGTAGTCTCATTCGGCCTGCACCAGGCCATCACGCCGGAGCAGCAGAAACAGCTCTGGTTCTGGACCGTCGAGGGCTACAAGGACCCCGTGGGGGACAAGGAAGCCTGGGGCAACGCTGTCTCCCGTCTCCGTGAACTTGGCAAGCACGCCGCAGAGGCAGGCATCCTTCTCTCGCTGGAAATGTACGAGGACACGTACCTCGGCACTGCAGACTCCTCGGTCCAACTGGTCCAGGACATCGGCCTGGACAACGTGGGCCTCAACCCGGACCTGGGCAACCTCATCCGCCTTCACCGTCCCATCGAGGATTGGCGCGAAATGGTGGAAAAGACCCTGCCCTACTCAAACTACTGGCACATGAAGAACTACATCCGGGACGAGGACGTGGCCCGGGACAGCTACATCACCATGCCGGCTCCGATGGAGAGCGGGCTCATCAACTACCGCGAGGCTTTCAAATTCGCGCTGTCGGTTGGTTTCCAGGGCATCCTCTGCACCGAGCACTATGGTGGCGACGGCCTGAGCGTCACGGCCGGCAACCAGGACTACCTGCGCAGGCACGTCCTGCCGAAGTCCGACGGCTATGCACTGGGCACCAGCCAGGTAGCGCAGGGACGCCAGGAACCAGCTACCCAGCTGGCAGGAGTCTAGGAAATGACACAGATTTTCGACAATCCGGCAGACTTCGCCGATGAAGCACTGGACGGCTTTGTTGCCGCCAACCGTGGCTACGTTGCCCGGGTGGACGGCGGCGTGGTCCGCTCCACCGAAGTTCCGTCCGGCCAGGTAGCACTGGTGGTCGGCGGCGGTTCGGGTCACTACCCGGCCTTCGCCGGTCTGGTCGGCCCCGGCCTGGCAACTGGCTCCGCATGCGGCAACATGTTCGCTTCACCGGCAGCGGGACAGGTGTACCGGGTGGCCAAGGCAGCCAACGCCGGAGGCGGTGTCCTCCTGAGCTACGGCAACTACGCCGGCGACGTCCTCCACTTCGGCCAAGCCCAGCTGCGGCTCAACGCAGAGGGCATCGAAACCCGCACCGTTACCGTCACCGACGACATCGCCAGCGCTCCCATCGACCAGCTCGAGAGGCGCCGCGGTATCGCCGGAGACCTCACGGTCTTCAAGATCGCAGGAGCTGCGGCCGAAGCGGGACTGGACCTTGACGACGTCGAGCGTTTGGCCATCAAGACCAACTACCGCACGCGTTCGCTCGGCGTGGCCTTTGACGGCTGCACGTTGCCCGGTGCCAAGGATCCGCTGTTCCATGTGCCATCCGGGCAGATGTCATTGGGGCTCGGTATCCACGGCGAACCAGGAATCTCCGAGCACCCCATGCCCACGGCTTCCGAGCTTGCCGAACTCCTGGTGTCAAAGCTGCTCGCCGACAAGCCCGAGGACGCCGGTGACCGCGTGGTCGCCATAGTCAACGGACTGGGCACCGTGAAATACGACGAACTCTTCCTGCTCTTTGGCAAGGCCGAGAAGCTCCTCACCGCTGCGGGACTCACGGTGGTGGAACCCGAATGCGGTGAGCTGGTGACCAGTCTGGACATGTCCGGCCTCTCGCTCACGCTCCTGTGGTTGGACGAGGAACTGGAACAGTACTGGGCTGCGCCCGCCGATACCCCGGCGTTCCGCAAGGGAAGCATGGCCCCGCGCGCACCACGCGCCGAGGCGATAGTCGACGACGCCGGGACGGCCGACGTCGAACAGCCCACCGCGGCGGCCGCGGAACTCGGGCGGCAGGCCGTAGCCATCCTCGCCCAGGTGCGGGATGTGGTGGTGGAGCACGAAGAGGAACTAGGGAAGCTGGACGCCATCGCCGGAGACGGCGACCACGGGATCGGCATGCGCCGCGGTGTCGACGCGGCCGCTTCGGCCGGGGAAGCAGCAACTGGTTCGTCCGTGGCCCGCGTTCTGACCACGGCCGGTGAAGCCTGGAGCGAGCGGGCCGGTGGGACGTCGGGCGCGCTGTGGGGGTCTGCAGTGATCGCAGCCGGACAGTCGCTCGGCAACCGCGACAGTTACGCGTCGGAGGACGCAGCCGCAGCGGTGAAGGCCTTCGTGCGTGCTATTACCGAACTCGGCAAAGCCGACCCCGGTGACAAGACCATGGTGGACGCGCTCCTGCCGTTCCGGGACACTTTCCTGGCAGAGCTCGACGGCGGTGCTCCCGTTGACCGGGCGCTGGCAGTCGCCGCCGCGGCGGCCGAGTCCGCTGCCGCCGGGACCGCTGAACTGAGGCCGCTGAAGGGCCGTGCCCGTCCGCTCGCCGAAAAGAGCCTCGGCCATCCCGATCCCGGCGCGGTCTCCTTCGGACTGATCGTCACAAGAATCTCCAGCCACATCGATTCACTACTGGCCGCCGCCACTTCCGCGGCCCCGGCCGGAAACGGAGCCTGAACATGAGCAACAACCAAGGCTGGCGCATCGTCGTCGGCAATGACGAAGCCGGCGTTGAGTACAAGCAGGCACTCCTGGCCCTCCTGGAAGCGGATCCGCGTGTAGCGTCCGTGACGGATGTGGGAGTGGGCTTCAACGATTCCACGGCCTACCCGCACGTTGCCGTTGACGCCGCCCGCAAGGTGGCAGCGGGCGAAGCCGACCGGGCGCTGCTGATCTGTGGCACCGGACTGGGCGTGGCCATCGCGGCCAACAAAGTGCCCGGCATCCGTGCGGTAACCGCCCACGACAGCTACTCCGTGGAGCGGTCCGTCCTCAGCAACAATGCGCAGGTCCTGACGCTCGGCCAGCGGGTGATTGGCTTGGAACTGGCCAAAAAGCTCGTAGGGGAGTGGCTGGACCACCGCTTCGACCAAACCTCATCCTCCGCCGCGAAGGTGGATGCCATCTGCTCCTATGAGCCCGACTACACGAAGGCAGTCTGACCATGACCATTTCTGAAGCAAACGCAGAGCCTGCCAGCAACGCAGCCCGGAAGATCGCCGTCGTCGGTTCCGGCTACATGGGCGGCGGCATCGCCCAGGTCCTGGCCCTCGGCGGAGCGCGCGTGGCGCTGGCTGATGTTTCCGCCGAAGTGGCGCAGAAGAACTACGACAGGTTGTTGGAGGAATCGGAGCAGTTCATCGCCGACGGACTTTTCCCGGCCGGGTCCACGGAAATCCTCAAGCAGAACCTGTGGGCTGCCAAGGACATTGAGGAAGCCGTGGCCGATGCCGACTTCATCGAAGAAGCCGTCCCTGAGGTCCTGGAGATCAAGCACCAGACCCTTTCGCGGATCAGCGCCGCGGCCCGGCCGGATGCCCTGATCGGCTCGAACACGTCCACCATTTCCATTGCGGACCTGGCCGAAGCCGTGATCAACCCCGAGCGCTTCCTGGGTGTCCACTTCTCCAACCCGTCGCCGTTCATTCCCGGCGTCGAGATCATCCCTCACGCTGAAACCTCTGCCGCAACAGTGTCCGCCTCCCGCGACCTCGTCCACGCAGCCGGCAAGCAGACCGCCGTCGTGAAGGACGTCACCGGGTTTGTCCTGAACCGCCTGCAGTACGCGCTGTTCCACGAGGCGGCCCAACTGGTCGAGCAGGGGATCGCAACAGCGGACGACGTCGACACCCTGGTGCGTACGACCTTCGGCTTCCGCTTGCCGTTCTTCGGTCCGTTCGCCATAGCCGACATGGCCGGTTTGGATGTGTACAACTTCTGCTACAAGTCGCTGCAAACGGGCTTCCCGGAGCGCTTCGCGACGCCGAAGATCCTCTCGGACCTGGTCGAGGCAGGCAAGCTGGGCACCAAGACCGGCTCGGGCTTCCTCAACGTACCCGCCGAGCGGACCCCGGAGCTCATCGCCTATCGCAATAAGGCCTACGTGGCCATGCAGAAGCTCATTGAAGAGCTTGGCCCGGCCCCCATCAACTAACACTTCACAGGAGAAGACCCATGACTTTCCCAGAATCACGCACCGCAATTGTCACCGGCGCAGTGTCCGAGCGCGGCATCGGCCGGGCCACCGTCAACTACCTGGCGGCCGAGGGCTGGAACATCGGCATCATCGACCTTGACGACGCTGCCTGCAAGCTCGCTGCCAAGGAAATCGCCGCAGCATTTGGCGTGCAGGCCCACGGCGTGGGCGCGAACGTGGCCAGCGAAGCCGAAGTCCGTGCGGCCATTGACGAACTCGAAGCTGAACTGCCCCAGATTGTCGCTCTGGCCAATGTTGCAGGCGTCAGCTCGCCCATCGGCTACCTTGAACTTGAACCGGCTGAGTGGGACCGGGTCCTCAACATCAACCTCAACGGTGTCCACTATGCAACCCGTCGCGTGGCTGAATCCATGGTCAAGAACCGGATCGGCCGGATCGTGAACATCTCTTCCGTTTCCGCGCAACGCGGCGGCGGCACCTTCTCCAAGACCCCGTACTCGGTAGCCAAGGCCGGCGTCCTCGGCCTTACCCGGGCAACAGCCCGCGAACTGGGCGAGTACGACATCACCGTCAACGCCATCTCTCCCGGCCCCATCGACACCGACATCATGGGCGGCACGCTGAGCCAGGAGCGCAAGGACGAACTCACCAAGGACCTCGTGGTGAACCGGGTGGGCTCCACCCGGGACATAGCCGCCGCCATCGCCTTCCTCATCAGCGAGGACTCCGGATACATCTCCGGCCAGACGCTGAATGTGGATGGCGGACTGTACATGCACTAGGACAGCCATGCGGACCTGGACCAGAGAACGCAAGATCTACCTTGCCGTGGGCATTCTCGCCTGCGCCGTGGGCATGGTGCTCATTTTCTTCCCGCGCTGATAGCGCCGCACCCATCAATTTGCTGTCACTCAAAGAGGAGTTTCAATGTCAGTAACCGCCAATTCCACCAAGGAGTTGCTGGATACGCCGGTCCTCAAATCGGCGATCTCCAAAGCATCCCGTCGGCTCATGCCGATGCTTGTCATCCTGTACGTGGTGGCTTTCCTGGACCGTACCAATGTTGGCTTCGCCGAAGCTGCGCTGGAAGTGGACAAGGGCATCACGGCAGGGGCATACGCCCTGGGTGCCGGTATCTTCTTCATCGGCTACGCCCTGTTTGAAATCCCCAGCAACCTGCTGCTCACCAAGTTCGGTGCCAAAGTGTGGCTGGCACGTATCGCGATCACGTGGGGCATCGTGTCGGCCTGCTTCGCGTTCGTGCAGGGCGAGACGTCCTTCATCATCCTTCGATTCCTGCTGGGTGTTACCGAAGCAGGGTTGTTCCCCGGCGTCATCATGTTCCTCGCGGCCTGGTTCCCGAATAAGGTCCGCGTGAAAATGTTCGCCATCTTCTACCTGGCCCAGCCGTTCTCGCAGATGATGGGTGCGCCGCTGTCCGGTTGGCTCATCAACATCGGCGACCAGGTTCCCGGCGTCGCAGGCTGGCAGGTCATGTTCTTCGTTGAAGGCATGCTCGCCGTCCTGGCCGGTGTGGCAGCCTACTTCTTCCTCATCAACAGCCCGCAGGACGCCAAGTTCCTCTCGAAAGAGGAAAAGAAGGCCTTGTCAGACGTCATGGCACTGGAAGACACGGTCAAGGAAGAAACAGGTCCCAAGGGCGTGCTGGCTTCCATGCGCAACGGCAAGGTCTGGTACTTCACCGTCATCTACTTCTGCCTTCAGATCGCCGTCTACGGTGTCACCTTCTACCTCCCGCAGCAGGTGGCTCAGCTCACCGGCCAGAAGGTGGGCCTGGCCGTTGGCCTGATGGCTGCCATTCCGTGGTTCTTCGGCATCTTCGCCTGCTACTTCATTGGCAAAGCGGCCAACACTGTTGCCCGCCGACGCCGCTGGGGCACCGCGCTGTTTGTCTCCACTGGCCTGTGCATCTTCGGCTCCGCCTGGGCTGGTGCCAACCACTTGCCGGCCATCGGCATCATCTTCATCACTCTTGCGGTGTGCAGCTTCCTGGCGACGGGCCCCATCTGCTGGTCATACCCGACGGCGTTCCTCACCGGGACCGCGGCCGCTGCCGGTATCGGGCTGATCAACTCGCTCGGAAACCTGGGCGGATTCGTCGCACCAATCCTGCGGACTACCGTCAACGAGGTCACGGCTTCGGATACCGGCACCATGGGTGTCTACGCCTTGGGTGTCCTGCCGTTCGTGGCGGCCCTGATGATGTTTGGCACCCGCGCCTTCACCAACAAAGCCGACGAACTGCTGGGCAAGTAGAAAATGCGCCCAGCTGCCTCCTCACCTTCGCCTGACGTCCTTTACATAGGGGTCAGCACCAAGATGTACATGGGCTACGCGCATTCCCTGGCGTGGTTGGAGCAGTTGGTGGCGGAAGTCGACGCCCGCCCGGCCCTTGCGGCCGGGCGGGTGGTCCCGTTTGTGATCCCGTCGTTTCCTGTATTGCCCGCCGCGGCCCCAATGACGGCAGGTTCTCCTCTGCTGCTCGGCGCGCAGAATTGCGGATGGGCCGACGGGCCGTGGACGGGGGAAGTCTCTCCTTCGATGCTGGCTGAGCTCGGTGTGGGCCTTGTTGAGGTCGGCCACGCGGAACGGCGGCGGCACTTCGCCGAAGACGACCGTGTGGTGGCGCTTAAGGTCAGTGCCGCTGTCGATGCTGGCCTCACTCCGCTGTTGTGCGTGGGGGAGCCTAACATGGTGGAACCGGAGACGGCCGCAGAGACAGTGTTTCGGCAGATCACGTCAGCGGTGTCCGCCGACTGGTCAGCGGCCGCCAAACTGGTTATTGCGTATGAACCGGTCTGGGCGATTGGTGCCCCCGAGCCAGCGTCCGCCGCCTATGTTTCCCGCGTGGTGGCTGCCTTGCGGGACTCGCTCGGTCAGCAGGGACTGGGCGGGCTACCCATCATTTATGGGGGATCGGCCAAGCCGGGGCTGCTGCCTCAACTTACCGGGGTTTCCGGGCTCTTCCTGGGCCGCTTTGCGCACGACGCCACGAACTTCGGCCTTGTGCTGGACGAAGCATTGCGTTTCAGTACGGCAGAGGTCCTTAACGGGACTCTGTAGGGTCGTCAGCTGTGTTCACACTCCGCTGGCACAGGGCAACGAAGCCGCCCAGATTCTCCAGTCCCTCCGGATGGGTGGGGAGGTAGTTGGTCAGTTCAGGCGAACGCACGACGACGGCCCGCCACTTGCCGCGGGACACCGCCACATTGATCCGGTTGCGCAAGAGCAGGAACTCCATGCCCCGGGGAACCTCGGCGGCTGCCGAGGCGGCCATGGACACGATGACCACCGGTGCTTCCTGCCCTTGGAACTTGTCCACTGTTCCTACCCGAACGTGGAGAAGGCCCGCGGCCCGGAGCTCATGCTTGATGAGTTGGACCTGGGTGTTGTAAGCCGCGACTACCAGGATGTCGGATTCCTGCAGTGGCTTCGGCTCCGGGGCTTGCGAGGGGTCCAGCCATTCCAGTCCCAAATGGTCTTGGACTTGCCTGACCACTTCGGCGGCTTCTTCGGGCGAATTGCTCGAGTTCCCGGCGTGCGGGACATAGACGCAGGAGATCCCGGGACTCGCCCCTTCCAAGTGGCGTTCCTTGGCGGCAGGCGCTGCCTCGAGCCGGTTGTCGTACGAGAGCTCTGAGACTGCGCTGCACAGTTCGGGATGCATGCGCCAGGACAGGGCCAGGAAATAGCCCAGTTCCCGCGGCAAGGTATTGTAGCCATCGGACAGCCAGCCAAGCGCCGACTCGTCGACGGGTTCGGGATGTTTGCCCTGCGTGACCTGCGGCAGCTGCTGCGGATCGCCCAGGAGCAGGAGCCGTTTGGCTGCACTACTTACTGCCATGGTGTTAGCCAGGGAGAACTGGCCTGCTTCGTCGATGACCAATAAATCCAAGGAACCGGCCGGGACCTCCTTGCCAACCATGGTCCAGGCCGTCCCGCCGATCAATGCTCCGCCCGGCTTGGCGAGCAAGTCCTCAACGTTGCCTTTGCCGCAGTGCATCCATGGCACGGGGTTATCGTGCTTGACTTCCTTGGCAACCTGCCGGGGGTCCAACCCTGCTTTCTCCACTGCGGCGCACAGCATGTTTTCCACCACGGCGTGCGACTGCGCCACGACGCCCACCTTCCAGCCTTTGGCTACGAGCCGTGCCAGGACGTGGGCACCCACGTGGGTCTTCCCACTCCCCGGAGGTCCCTGCACGGCAAGGTAGGAATCGTCCAGGTCGGTTACGGCCGCAGTGATGGCGTCAACGTATCCGTCAGGCCCGGATTCCACGCGAGGCAGAGCGTCCAGGCTCCGTAGCTTGGGCGGCCTTCTCCGCACCAGGTCCAAGGCCGGGTCCTGTGGCCAGTCCGGCAGGGCGTCCTTGAGCTGTGTTGCCAGCGCGGCGAGGGCTGCCCGCTGGCCTTTCGTAGCGATGGGCGGATCCGGAGTCAGGGCAATGGGCAGTTGGCTGAACGCACTGGAGTCCTTGCGAAGGCCTTCGGTGATGGTGACCGTTTCGAAGTCCTGGTCCTCGCCAACTTCGGTGACCAGGGTCCCGTTCCAGCCGGCACGGCCCAGCACGGCCGATTCCTTCCCCTGCAAGCCGTCCGGAAGGGGCGAGCCATACATTCTGAAGTACTTCTTGCCGGCCTCGAGTCCTGCTCCGTCCCCCGAGCGGCCATAGAGCTTCACCGTCCGCGCTGGGTTGCTCCGGGGTGTCGGCTTGGCCCAGTCCTGGAGCAGCTCAGCGTGATCCACCACAAAGAGATCACGCTCATCCGGCCACTGCGAGGTGGGCTTTTCCAGTCGGTCGAAGTGCCCCCACCAATGCTGCTTGTCCTCGCGGCGGTGGTAGCCCACTCCAGCTGCGACGATGCCAATGGCGCGCGCGTCCGCGGTGGATTTCCCATCCTCCGGTAGGCCGGCCAGGTAATCGAACAGGGATTTTTCTTCCGGGGCTGCTTCGTACTTCTCGGGTTCGGTATCAGTCGGAGCTGCTTCGTCCGATCCGCCGGCCGGCTGGATGGAGCGTTCGGCAGCCCGCTCCAGCAACCAGTTGCGCAGCTCCAGGGTAGAGAGGCAGTCGTATTCGTTGTAGTCCCGGATGCCCTCGAGGATTGCCGCCGCAGCGTCTGCTTCGCCAGTGTCCCGCGCCGTGCAGAAGTCCGCGTAGGCAACCACGGAGGCACCGGCGTCGGTGACGTCCCCGGATCGCAGGTGCTGGCCCATGTACAGCGGTTCCAGTTTCTTGATGCTGTACGAGTTCTCGGAGACCCGGATGCTGTGCCGGACGGTGTCGAAAAGGTCCACCAGGACGCCCTCGCGCAGGAGGTCGTCGACGGCGGACTCGCCCACCACGTGCGTCAGGGAAAGGTTCCTGAGCGCCGTCTTTTCGTAGGCCGCGTAGTGGTAGATGTGCATCCCCGGATACTGTGCGCGACGTTTGGCCACGTAGTCCAGGAAAGCCACGAACGCATGGCCTTCCTCGGCACGCGAGTGCGCCCAGAACGGCTTGAAGACCGGGGTGCCCCCAGGTTCCGCTGGATTCTCGATGACGCCGAAAAGGTACTCAAGCCCCCACTTCCCGGTGACAGGGTCCTGCCAGAGGGGGTCGCCTTCGAAGTCGAAGAAGATGTCGCCCGGGTCCGGCACGGGGAGCCTGCCCAGAGTGTTGTCGGGAAGCACTGTGTAACTCACTGACTTGGCTTCGCCGGACTTGTCCGTGTAATTGACCGTTCCATCAGGTGTGCCTGTGCCGGTCTGCAACTGGGCTTGCTCCCGGAGCCTGAGGAACATCGGGTCGCCGTCGGCAGGAGATGCTGCCAGTTGGTCGATGGTGGTGATTCCGGCCTCGATCAGCTTCCTCCGTCGGCTGATGCGCATTCCTGCCACCATCAGGAGGTCCCGGTGGAGCTGGACCTGCTCTGCGCAGTAGTCGCAGCGGCCGCATGCGGAGTAGCGGGCGTCACCCCATTCGATGGGCCCGGGCTCCGCCATGTGCGCAGCGGTCATGCCAAGGAATCGTTCGCGGCGCTCGCGGAATACCGGGAGGACCTGCGATAAAGGGTGGTCGCTGTGGACGCGGTTGCCCAGGACCAAGGTGATCGTGGGGTCAGGGGTGATGCCGGCCTGCAGCATTTGATCCCCGTACGCGGCCAATTGCAGCAAGGCCGTGACTTTCGCATGCCGTGCCAGCTTGGTGTCAAAGACTGCGTACATGCCACCGGGACGCTTCACCAGGAAGTCCGAACGGCCGTGGAACCGGCCATCGAAGAAGGCGGCCTGGAATACGATGTCCGCGCCGGATTTGAGGGCGTCGATGGATTCCGCATGCTTGGCCGAAAGGGTGGTGCGGTCCATCGCGTCGGCGGGGACGACGTCGTAAACGCCTTTTCCTGTCGCCGGGTCCCAGTGGCCGAACTCCGCCACGAAGTCATCGAGCACCTTGTGCTCGTGGACGTCGCCCAGCGTTGCGGTGCGCTCCAGCATGGCGTCGGGCGGAAAGTCCGGCTTGGGGGTCCGGCCCAGCTTTTCATCGAGCTTCCGGAGCAACTGGTACTCGCAGGTTGCAGCGATGACGAGGTCGCTGGCGGAAAAGACCAAGTCCTGCGGGGCGCCTGCGGTCTCGGAATCGAGAAAGAACACTGCGACCCACCTTCCTTCCATGCCATGGTTAAACCCTTGCAGCCAAGCTATCAGCGGGCCCCGACAATTTAGCGTGGAAGCAATTTAGACTTCACGCATGACTGAAACAGCCCAAAGCGCTGACCCGGCTTTTGAAGCCGCGTTCCAGGCCGCGCAAAAGAGCCTCAGCGAAGGTGGGATCCCCATCGGAGCTGCCTTGGCCCGTGACGGCGAGGTTATTGCCACCGGACACAATGAACGCGTGCAGCACGGCGATCCGATTGCGCACGGCGAGATGTCCGCACTGCGCGCCGCGGGACGGCAGAAAAGCTACCGCGACACCACCCTTTACACCACCTTGGCGCCATGCGCGATGTGCACGGGAACCATCATCCAGTTCAAGATTCCACGGGTGGTAGTCGGCGAAGCGGAGACCTTTCCCGGCGAGTTCGACCTCCTCCGGTCACGCGGCGTTGAGGTGGTGGTTCTGGACGATCCCCGGTGCGTGGACATGATGCGGACGTTCCAGGAAAAGCACCCGGAACTGTGGGCCGAGGACATCGCTGAAGAGGCCGATCGAGCGTAGGCTTGGCTTCATCGGCGCTGAGCCGAAAGACTCATCCCCAAGGCCCCGCGTCGGTAATCCAATCGATGAAGGAGGATCCATGAGTGTCGTACGTGAATTCATGTCAACGGATTGCCAGTGCATCGAAGAGGATAAAACTCTTCAGGATGCCGCCATGCTGATGAGGGACCTGGACTGCGGCTCACTTCCCATCTGCGGCCGGGACGGCAAGCTCACTGGTTTCATCACCGACCGCGACATTGTGGTCAAGTGCCTGGCTGAGGGTAAGGACGCCCGGGAAGTCCGTGCCGGGGACCTCGCCACAGGCAAGCCCCATTGGGTTGACGCGGATGCCAACGTCGACGACGCCATTGCCATGATGGAAGAGCATCAGGTGCGGCGCCTGCCGGTCATCAGCGACCACAAACTGGTGGGCATCATCAGCCAGGGCGACATTGCCCGCCACCACTACGCGGAAGATCGCCTCGGTGAAATGGTGGAGCACATCTCCGCCAAGGAGCACATGGCCCACTAGGCCCCGCCTATCGCGGGCAGCCTGTCACCATCCCCAGCCGCCGCGAGGCACCCCTTCCGGGGGAACGCCTCGCGGCCCGTCTTTTGCTCCAACTACACCACTAACCGGGCCGCAGGGATAGGCCCGCAGGATGCCGGACCTGAAACTGTCGGCCGGGTGAGGCAAACTGTCATGGTGACTTCAAATCTCCAACACCAGTCAGCCGACTCCGCCATCCACACCCAGATCGCCGAGGAACTCGGCGTCAAAGCCTGGCAGGTCAAAGCCGCGGTGGAACTGCTCGACGCCGGATCCACCGTTCCCTTCATCGCCCGCTACCGCAAGGAAGCCACCGGGACGCTCGATGACACCCAGCTCCGCGACCTTGAGGAGCGCCTCAGGTACCTGCGGGAACTGGAAGAACGGCGCAAGTCCGTCCTCGAGGCGATTGCCGCCCAAGGCAAGCTGACCCCGGAACTGGAAGCCGCCGTCGTCGGTGCTGACACCAAGGCGCGGCTGGAAGACATCTACCTTCCCTTCAAATCCAAGCGCCGCACCAAAGCCCAGATCGCCCGCGAAGCCGGGTTGGAACCACTCGCTGACGCCCTGCTTGCCAACCCGCAGCTGGATCCCACCACCGAGGCCGCCAAATACCTGAATGCCGAGCACTCCATCGAGGACGCCACCACAGCGCTTGCGGGTGCGCGAGCCATCCTGGTGGAGCGCGTCGGGCAGGATGCGGACCTGGCTGAGGACCTCCGCGAACGGCTCTGGAAGCAGGGCCGGATGGTGTCCCGCGTGAAGAAAGGCATGGAGGCCGAGGGCCAGAAGTTCAAGGACTACTTCGAATTCACCCAGGTGCCGTCGGGGATGCCGTCGCACCGCGTGCTGGCACTCCTGCGTGGTGAGAAGGACGGCGTCCTTGAACTGGACCTCGCCGAAGCCGACCCCGCCGACGACGACGCCCTGGCCGCCGCCCGCGGTAAGTATGAGAACGCTGTGGCCAAGTGCCTGGGTGTTTCCAACCAGGGCCGGCCCGCCGATACCTGGCTGACACAGACCGCTCAGCTTGCCTGGCGCGGACGTATCCTGGACCGTCTCACAACGGACCTTCGTGGTCGAATGTTCGCCGACGCGGAAGATGAAGCCGTGCGCGTTTTCGCTGCCAACCTGCGCGACGTCCTCCTGGCCGCCCCCGCGGGAAACCGCGCAACGCTGGGCCTGGATCCTGGACTGCGGACCGGGGTCAAGGTCGCGGTGGTAGACGGAACCGGCAAGGTGGTCACTACAGACACCATCTACCCGCACGCACCCGCGAAGAAGTGGGGCGAAGCACTGGCCACCCTCGGCCGGCTCGCCAAACAGTACAACGTGGAACTGGTGGCGATCGGCAATGGGACGGCCTCCCGGGAGACGGACAAGCTGGCAACCGAGCTCATCAAATCCCTTGAGGCAGCCGGGTCCAAGGGAATCCAGAAGCTGGTGGTCTCCGAGGCTGGAGCATCCGTGTACTCAGCATCCGCGCTCGCAGCTTCCGAGCTTCCGGGGATGGATGTGTCGCTCCGAGGTGCCGTGTCCATTGCCCGCCGCCTGCAGGATCCGCTGGCGGAACTGGTCAAGATTGAGCCGAAGTCCATCGGTGTGGGGCAATACCAGCACGACGTCACCGCCGCCAAGCTTGATCGATCCCTGGATGCCGTGGTGGAGGACTGTGTGAACGCCGTGGGTGTGGACGTCAACACTGCCTCCCCGGCGCTGCTCAGCCGGGTGGCCGGCGTCGGGCCGCTGCTCAGCGAAAATATCGTGGCTTACCGGAACGAGAATGGTCCGTTTGCCAAGCGAAGCGACCTCAAGAAGGTGCCGCGCCTGGGCGCAAAGGCCTTCGAACAGTGCGCAGGATTCCTTCGGATTACCGGGGGAGCGGAGCCACTGGACGCCTCCAGCGTTCACCCCGAGGCGTACTCCGTGGCCCGAAAGATCCTGGTCGCCGCCGGCGGAGGACCCGCCACGGCCTTGGACCCGCAGGCCTTCGTTGATGGCACTTTTGGCCTTCCCACGGTCAAGGACATCATGTCGGAGCTCGAGAAGCCGGGCCGTGATCCCCGGCCGGCGTTCAAAGCGGCGTCGTTCTCCGAAGGCATCGAGAAGATCTCCGACCTCAAGCCAGGCATGATCATGGAGGGCACTGTTACCAACGTTGCCGCGTTTGGCGCGTTCGTGGACGTGGGAGTGCACCAGGACGGTTTGGTCCACGTCTCGGCCCTGTCCAACAAGTTCGTGTCGGATCCGCGCGAGATCGTGAAGTCCGGCCAAGTGGTCAGGGTCAAGGTCCTTGAGGCGGATCCCGAGCGCAAACGCATCTCACTGACGTTGAGGCTCGACGACGAACCCGGCACCGGGGGCGGCCGCACCTCCGGCGGGCGTCTTCAGGTGATGGCCAGCGTCCTGGGGGACAGCAGGGCCAGCGCGGCGGCCAGCCCGCTCAGCGAGGTCAGGGCGATCGCCGGGGTAACCAGGGTCGCCCCCAGCAGGGTGGACAGCGTCAGGGCAAGCCTCAGCAATCCCAACCCGCGCCCGCCAACACGGCAATGGCCGAGGCGCTGCGTCGGGCAGGACTGGGGAAGTAGGCCTCGCCCGCCCACAAATCCCGCCCTTGTTTGTGTGCCTTGCCGTTCTACGGTGAGGCTGACGAACAAGGGCTGGGTTCTGTCTGGACGGGGGACTCGTGGGCTACGCGCCTGCGGTCCTGGCGTTCCCCAAGGTTGCTTCGTGTGGCTGCAGGGCTGCGGGAAGCCAGCGAACGATCCGCGCAAAGGCTTCCCGCCGGATGGGTTCGGGCGACAGGAAGATGTCGTGGAGCGCGTTCGGCAGCCGGCTGATGGTGACGGTGTCCGCAAGGGAAAGTGACCGGTGGGCTACGGCGTCGACGTTGAGGGCCACGTCCGCGGTGAGTGCGTCGGCGGACCATTTTGGCTGCAAGTAGCTCTTGTCCGAGAGCATCACCAACACCGGAACGTCGATGCCCAGACCGGCCGCGACAGTCGCCTGTCCACGGAACACCGCATCCAGGAACGCGGGTGTGAGGGGGAATCCGCGGTCCGGACGCCACTCAAGGTTGTAATCCCACTCGCCGTCCAACGAAGCGGAAACGGCCCGGGTGTAGATGCCCGGGTCCACCGGTGGCAGCGGCGCCAACGGATGAAGCCGGGCGTGGAGTCCCACCAAGGGCGCGATAGCGCGTCTGCCGAGTTCGGTAGCTTGGAACTCCAGCCAGGGACTGTTGAGGATCAGTGCCGAAGCCATGCCAGGGTGGCGGGCAGCCCAGAGACTGAGGGTGAGTCCTCCGGTGGAGTGGCCCAACAGAATGAGTGGCCGCTCCGAAGCGCCTGAACGGCCCATGGCCTCCAGCGCTGCGTCAATGTCGGCGTCGTAGTCGTCCAGGCTGGTAACGAACCCTGGAACCAGTCCGGGCCGGAGGCTGCGGCCATAATTGTGCAGGTCCAAGGCGAAGAAGCGCGCGCCGGCGTTATGCCAGAACTCGGCCACATGGCGTTGGAAAAAGTAGTCGGACCAGCCGTGCACGTACAGGACATCCGCATCGAGCCCGCCCACTTCAGGCGGCGCCCCGACGTACCTCACCAAAGTGGCGACAGCGCCGCCGTCGAGCTCCAAGGTCTGTTGCTCAAAGCCGGCACCAAGTATGTCCGGAACCCATGCCCCGGTCATGAAGTCTTCTCTTTCTGCCACGGCCAACGCCCGGTGATTTCGAGTTCCAGCGAGAAGCTCAGGAAAGTCCGGATCAGCACGATGATCGCCAATACCCCGACGCTCTCGAAGGTGGGGGTGACGGCGACGGTTCGGATGATGTCGGCGGCCACCAGCAGTTCCAGGCCCAGCAAGATTGACCTGCCCAACAACTGCCGGTAGGCGCGGTACGGGGAGAACGGTTCCAGGCCGCTGGCGCGTTTGGGTTGGTATCCACGGAGGGCCATGGGGATGGACACCAAGGCGCCGATCACCATCACCGCCACCCCGGCGAAGTCCATGTACCGGCCGACTGCTTCGATGATGTGCTGGAAATCCATGGCCCTCCCCGGTTAGGTGCGTGCCTCCACCGTCTCACAAACAAGCGACGGCGACAGTCAGGTCCCCTAGCTACGGAACCCGGCTGCCGCCGTCGTGAACGAGCAAAAGCTACAGCGCGGGCGCCGGGACCCGGAAGAACACGCGGGGATCCTGCAGGAGCGCCGGGTAGTCGAAATCGGAGCGCTTGATCACGTTGGTGACCTCGAAGTCGCGGGCGAAGCGTCCGTCAACGGTGATGGGGCGTCCCTGGATGAGGCCGACGGCGAAGACCTGGCCGCCGTCGAACGGGACGGCAACCTCGGTTTTGCCGGGAAGCGTGTTGAACGCCTGATCCTGGGCCTGGCGCTTGCGGGTGGGCTTCTTCTCCTTCGGCGCGGCGGGACGCTTCTTGGGCCCACCAACCTGCCTGCGGGACTTCTCCTCGGCGTACACGAACTCGTAATCGTCGGTGTCCGAAACGGGCTTCGACTTCCCGTGCGGGGGCATGCTGACCGTGGTGAGCTGCTCGGGACGGATTTCCTCCGCCGGGGCGCGCAGGATCCAGAGGCTGTCCTCTTCGGGTTCCTCGGGGTGGAACTCGTGCTTGGGTTCCGGCCACACGTATTCCAGCTTTTCGTCGGTGCCGGGGAACAGCTGCGTGTAGAACTTGGGGTCCTTGCCGATCAGCTTGGAGCGGTGGCTGAGGTGCAGGTCCTCGTGTCCGAGCCATGGCGGCATGATGATCCTGGAGGCGTAGTCCGGGTGGGCGGCCTGAGGTGCGAACTCCGCGATATTGGTGCGCGTGTTGTCCGGGTGGCCCCGCTCCATCCACTCGTCGGCCATCGCCAGCCCGTACAAGGTGAGCGCCGGGACGTGGCCCATCCACATGCGCACGGCCGGGTGTGACTGCCAACCGTACTCCGGGATCACCAACGCGCGGAGGACCTGGAGTGCTTCGACGCGCTGTTTGCCGAGCCTTGAAGTGTCGAGCGCCGCGGCACTCTCACGGAAATCGGCGAAGGGGAGGAAAGTCTGCATCCTTTCAGTTTGAGGGTGCCGGGCTTGAGAACCAAGTTGAGTGCTCCGGGACACGTGCGCCGATGGGGCCTAGAGTTGTCGGGTGGAAACTTTTGGCGAGAAAACGACGACCACGGCGCCCCCGGTTGCCGAACTGCACCTGCACATCGAAGGGACCCTCCAGCCAGAGCTCATCTTTGCTTTGGCCGAACGCAACGGCATGGAACTGCCGTACGAAGACATCGAGGAACTCCGCGAAAAGTACGAGTTCACCGATCTGCAGTCCTTCCTGGACCTCTACTACGCCAACATGGCAGTCCTGCAGACCGAGCAGGACTTCACCGACATGACCCGCGCCTACCTGGAGCGGGCGGCAGCCGGGGGAGTTCGCCATGCGGAAATCATGATGGACCCCCAAGCCCACGTCTCCCGCGGCGTTGCCCTGGAAACCTGCGTGAACGGCGTGGCCAACGCCTTGGCTACCTCGGAAGAGGACTTCGGCGTTTCGACCCTCCTCATTGCAGCTTTCCTGCGGGATATGTCCGAGGATTCGGCCCTTGAGGTGCTGGACCAGCTCCTGGCCATGCACGCACCCATCGCCGGCATCGGGCTGGACTCCGCAGAGGTGGGCAATCCGCCGTCGAAATTTGAACGCCTGTACCAGCGCGCGGGCGAGGCCGGACTGCGCAGGATCGCACACGCGGGCGAGGAAGGACCGGCGTCGTACATCACCGAGGCGCTGGACGTCCTGCACGTCGAACGGATCGACCACGGCATCCGCTGCATGGAAGATACCGACGTCGTGCAGCGGCTCGTCGCCGAGCAGGTGCCGCTGACCGTTTGCCCGCTGTCCAACGTGCGCCTGCGCGCGGTGGACAAGCTGGAAGACCATCCGCTCCCGGAAATGCTCGCCATCGGCTTAAACGTTTGCGTGAATTCAGATGACCCCGCCTACTTCGGTGGGTACGTGGATGACAACTTTGAGCAGTTGGTCAAGGTCCTGGAATTCTCGGTACCGGAGCAGGCAACCCTGGCCGCGAACTCCATCCGGTCCTCGTTCGCCAGCGACGCCCGCAAAGCGGCGCTGTTGGACGAGGTTACGGAGTGGGTTAAATCCTCCGTTCCGCACCCCTGAGGCTCGCTTGGGCACGGCAGCCGAGACCCGTAGATCAGTTGCGGCGAATGTGATGTCACACTCGGTCACGACACACGGTGTTTACCTTCAGCAGTCGTGGGAATTAACAAATCATTGGCAAACTGCTGTGGAGTAACCACCGTTGAAGGAGAAGCATGGGCGCGAACACCGCCGAGAACACCAACCTTCGTCTGAAGGCCGTACTGGACATCCTCGCCGAGAGCGTGTGGGCCGGAACTTCGCTGAACGCCGGGGAGGTGTTGGCCGAGGCGATCGCCCGCGTTCCGTTCAACGATCACGAAGCCGAGCTCCTGAGCGGCGGTATTCCCCGCGGCCACAAGACCCTGACATCGGCTTCGGCGAAACTGGTCAAGGCTGGGTGGCTGGTCAAGGGCCGGTCCGGGTGGACCATTCCCGAGGACGGCTTGCGCGCCACAGTCGCTTTCCCTGATGTGGCGGCTTTCGCGGCAGCGCTCGACGCCGGAACTCCGGTACCAGCCGACGTTCCGGTTCCGACCGCCCCGCCTGTGAAGCCTGCGGCGAAGAAGGCAGCTACCAAACGCGCTGCAGCCAAGAAAGCGGCTCCTGATGAAGTGGCTGAGCCGAAGGTTGCCGCTGCAAAGGTCTCGGCCCCCAAAGCGAGGGCGGCTGCTGCCAAGGCGGAGCCGGCCGCGAAGAAGTCACCGCGCAAGGCGCCGTCGAAAGCTGCGGCGGCTCCCGCCGTCGAGACCGTCCCGCAGCCCGATGCCGTCGCGGTTGCGGGCGACTTCAACACCATTCTGGGCGCACCCGAGGACTGGGCGCCGCAGTACGACGAAGCCCAGATGGAGTTCAACCCGTTGGTGCAGGTGTGGACGCTGACAGCTGATCTTCCGGCCGGGCACTACACCTACAAGATCGCCTTGAACCGTTCGTGGGATGAGAACTACGGTGCGTTCGGTGCCCGCGACGGTGCCAACCACGAGTTGAACCACGACGGCGGTCCCGTCACCATCACGTACAACCACGTGACCCGGGACATCGTGGTCGGCTAGCTCTTTCCTTTGCTGGATCCCGCCCTTGTTCGTGGCGCCTCCCGTTGTACGGGGTGCGTGACCAACAAGGGCGGGACTCGTTAAGGTGGGTCCATGGCAGCAGACACGGTCCGGGTTACCGCACGCATTTCCGGCGTGGTGCAAGGCGTGGGTTTCCGCTACTGGACTGCCCGGAGTGCCGACGAACTTATGCTCACAGGGACCGTGCGGAACGCTTCAGATGGTTCGGTGGAACTCGTGGCCGAGGGGTCCGTGGAACGTGTTGAGCGTTTCACGAGCTGGCTCCATTCCTCGAACGCCCCGGGCCGGGTGGAGAACGTCGACTTCCAGGTTTCCGAGGCCACCGGGGAGTTCGACGACTTCCGGATCGTTGGGTAGCAGCGCTAATTTCCCGGTGACGCAGTCATGAGCCCGGACTCCTTCGCAGCCATGAGGAGTTCTTGGTCGTAGGCCACCACCGCGTCCGCCTGCAATCGGATGGCGGTTGCGAGGTGGATTGCGTCTGCGCTCCTGAGCTTCCCGGGGAGGGCCGAGGCATACATTAGGTCCGAGCGAGTGACATCAACAAGATTGATGCCCGTGAGGACATTGTTGACTTGGTCAAAGGGCAGGTTGCGGCGGCGTGCTGCGCAATGAAGCTCGGTATAGAGGAGCATTGACGTCACCAAATGGCCGCCGGCCGCACGGACATCGTAGAGGTGGGCGGCCAGTGCCACGGATTCGCGTTCCTCCACCACAAGCTTCAGAATCGCGGATGTATCGGCGTAGACGATCACCGATCGCCACGCAGATCGGCCAGAATCTCGGCCGTGGACATCTCACTTTGAACCCGCGGCAGGATACGAAAATCGACTGGCGAATCAGAGGCTGGCCGCACGCTGCCTGCTCGCAGGAGACGCTCGAACGGGGATGCGGACGGCGGAATAAGCGTAGCGGCGACCTCGCCATTGTTGGTGACGTCGATGACCTCACCGTTCTTGACGCGTTCGAGTATCTTGCTGCTTTGATTGCGCAGTTCGCGGTGGGGAATAGTTGTCATGGTTAGCCTCCGTAGCAATCGTAGCAGCCGAGAGCGATGGGGCTCGATAACATCGGCAAAAACGCAATCGGCGGACTATGCAGTGGCGGAACCTGACGCGAGCGAGGTCCGCGTCGCCTCGATGTAGTGCTCCAGTGACTTCAGCGCAGGCTGGGACGAAGCATCACGCACTGCGTCCGCGCCAACAGCATTTGCCACGGCCAGCGCGTGAGCGTAGTCGAGCCCGGTTTGCAGCGCCAGGACCAGTGCGGCGCAGAAGGCATCGCCGGCTCCGATGGTGTTGGCAATGTCCGTGACACGCACGGCGGGAGCTTCGGCAACCCGTTCGCCGTCGACGAAGATCGCCGAGCCGTCGCCACCGTACGTGACGGCCACCAGCGGGGCGTTCTTCAGCGCGGGGATCAGCTCATATTCGGTCTCGTTCACGATCACCAGGTCGCAACGCTCCAGCAGTTCAGGAAGGATGGGTGCCGCGGGGGCTGCGTTCAGCACAAAGAATCCTTTGGTGGCCTGTGCTGCCTCGAGGACAACTTCCTGGTCCACTTCGAGCTGGCACAAGACGGCCTCGTCCTCGCCAAAGCTCACGTTTTCCAGGCTCACGGACGCGTTGGCGCCGGGGCACACGACGATCTGGTTTTCGCCGTCGCTGTCCACCAGTACCAGCGCGGTGCCGGTGGCTTCGTCCACGGCAGCGATGTCCCGAACGTCGACGCCGGCACCGGCCATTGCCTCCAGAAGTGTCCGCCCGGCGTCGTCCCGCCCTACTGCCCCCACCATGCGGGAGCTGCCTGCGAGCCGGGCTGCGGCGACTGCCTGGTTGGCGCCCTTGCCCCCTGGTTGCTGCCGCAGGACAGCTCCGCCCACCGTCTCGCCCGGCGAGGGGAGCCGGCTGGCGGTGGCCGTGATGTCGAGGTTGATGCTGCCCACCACGGTGAGTGTGGGCGCGGAGGACTGAACGGGCGTGCTCATGGGAGGTCCTTTTCGGGAAGGTTTCAGGAGGACTGGATGACGGAAAGGTGCCCGGCCTTAGCGGCTACGAGGCATTTGGCGAGGTAGAAGGGGGAGCCGTTCCGGCGCACGTATTGGGTGAGGACCAGTACAGGATCGGAGGGGCGGAGTCCCAGGAGTTTGGCTCGGCTTGGACCCGCGGTGCTGAGGCTGATTTCGCATTCGCCGGGGCCAAGGGTCACGCCGGGTAGCCCGCCCAGTACTTCCAGCAGCGTGGAGGCAGAAAGTGTTGGTGCTTCCGCGGCCTCTGTCAGGGGAGCGGCTTCGGGTATTTCCTGCGACACGTTTTCCTGCAGGTGGGCCACGGGTTCGCCGTCGCGGATGAGCACGCTTTCCCAGAACCAGACGTCCTGGGCCGGCTCCACGCCCACACCCGGTGCCACGAATTCCGAGGCGGGCTGTTTGATGGCGGCCACCCTTTTAACTTGGATGTCCTGGTCCGGGCCACCAAGTAGCTGATCGAAGGGCCGGATGTGTTCGATCCCGATCCGTGGCAGTGAATCTGCCACGAAGCGGCCCACCCCTCGGCGGGCGCGGGTGAGGCCGTCTTCTTCCAGCAGCATCAGCGCTTCCCGGATCACAGTACGGCTGACGTCCATCATGATGCCCAACTCTGTCTCCGTTGGAAGCAACGAGCCCGGCGGCAGGACCTTGGTCCTGATGGCCTCGGCGATGCGGGAGTATGCCGCGACGCGCAACGGCTGCCCTGGTTGGGTAGCGATGGGGCGGGACAGGAATTTGACGGCGTTGTCGGTCAAGGGTGCCTCACTTGGGATGGGTTACCGATACTGTACCGGATCGATGTGACAGGTTGCACAAGCTCGTAATACATGCTTGTATAACAACTCACATCTCGTGGCGCCGCCCCGCGCCCTCGGACAAAGGAGTTTGATGTGAACATCCCCACCGCCACAGGCACGCAGGCTGGAGACCCGCAGTCCCCAGCCTCAGCCGACACCGGAGCAGCCGGCACAAAGACTGACGCGGGTCGCGTCCAGGGCAAGGCCGCCGCCCTGCTGATCACCACCCTGGTGCTTGCCGTCCTGGCGTTCCAGCTGAACGCCAGCATGATCACCCCTGCCCTCCCGCACATCGGCTCCTTCTTCGGTGAGTCCCCGGAAGCCGTAGCCCAAGTGCAATCCATGTTCTTCCTTGCTGGTGCCATTTCAGGTCCAGTGATCGGGCGCTGGAGCGACTTCATCGGCCGGCGCAACGCACTCCTGCTGGTCCTGGCGATCATGGGTGCCGGTACGGTGCTGTGCATCTTCGCCCCGAGCCTGCCGTTGCTGGTGGCCGGCCGCTTCATGCAGGGTGTTTCGAGCGCCATCTTCGCTCTCTCCTACATCGTCCTGAACGAGTACCTGCCGGCCCGGCTCTTCGGTACATCCATCGGCATTATCGCGGCCATCAACGGTGGCGTCGGTGGCGTGGATGGCTACTTCGGCGGGCTCATGGCAGAGACCCTGGGCTTCCAGTCGATTTTCGTCGCCGTGCTGGTACTGGCCGCGAT
Source organism: Paenarthrobacter sp. UW852 (assembly GCF_024608385.1). Taxonomy (NCBI): domain Bacteria; kingdom Bacillati; phylum Actinomycetota; class Actinomycetes; order Micrococcales; family Micrococcaceae; genus Paenarthrobacter; species Paenarthrobacter sp. UW852. The sequence continues at coordinate 397,917 of NZ_JAMSGY010000002.1, read as the reverse complement.
CGCCGTCGTCTGTGTCATCAAAGTGGTCCCGGGCGGCAAGTCCGCCGTCGCTCCGGGCCGGATGGACTGGTGGGGAGCGGGATCGCTGTCCGTGTTCCTGGTGTTCATCACGTACTTCGTATCCACGGGTTCCTCCGCAGGCTGGACCTCACCGGCAGCCCTCGGCTTGCTGGCTGGCAGCATCGCGTCCTTCGCGGCCTTCTGGCTCATCGAAAAGAAGCGCGAAACCCCGTTGGTTGCAGTCCACCACCTCCGTTCGCGCCAAGTGTGGCCCGTTATCGCCACCACCGTGCTGACGCTTGCCGGCATCTTCGCCATCATCAACTTCACCGTGGTGCTGCTCAGCCAGGACAAGGAAAACGGCTTCGGCCTCTCCGCGTCCGTTGCGGCGCTCCTGTTCCTCACCCCCGCCGCGTTGATCGGCGTGTTCGCTGCACCGCTGGCCGGTTGGATCGCCGACCGTCGCGGCTGGATCAAGACCGTTCGCGTTGGCACCGCCACCAGCCTCGCCTGCGCGATCGTGGCCGCACTGTTTGCGCACAACCAGGTCACAGTCCTCATCGCCATCGCCGCACTGGGCATCTTCTACAACGGCTTCTTCCTCACCGCGATCAACGGCCTGTCCGTCCTGCTCTCGCCCAAGGAAGCGCCGGCCGCGTTGCCGGGCATCAACGGCGCCTCCTTCGGGATCGGGGCGAGCCTCGGCGTCGTGATTGTTGCGCCGTTCGCCGGCTTGGGCACTGCGGCCGGATACTCCACGGCCCTCTGGATTTCGGTGTCCATCACAGCGCTGGCGTTCATTGTTAGCCTGTTCATCGCAGCGCCGAAAGGCGAAAAGATCTAACGCACGACGCCGGCTCCCACCTAATGCGGGCCGCCCACTGCCGCTTCACCACAGTCCACTTCACCCGAATCGAGAGACCTCAATGACCCAGCCCGCACCCTTCTTCCTTGATTGCGACACCGGCATCGACGATGCCCTGGCCCTCGCCTACCTCCTGGCCACCCCACGGGCCAACCTGGTGGGGATCGGCACCGTCAGTGGGAACGTCTCCGCCGCCGGTGGCGCACGGAACACCCTGGATCTGCTGAACCTGGCAGGCCACCCGGACATCCCCGTGGCCGTCGGTGCGCACGATCCCCAAGTGGGCACGTTCCATGGGGGCGCTCCGCACGTCCACGGCGACAATGGGATTGGCGGGGTGGACCTGGCGCCCTCAGACCGGGAGCCTGTCACGGCCTCGGCAGCGGAGCTGTTGGTCCAACTGGCACACCAGTACGCAGGGGAGTTGCGGGTGGTCGCCATCGGTCCGCTGACCAACATCGCCGACGCCCTGCGGCTGGAACCCAAGTTGCCGGAACTGGTCGCCGAGCTCACCATCATGGGCGGCGCCGCGCTGGCTCCGGGCAACATCACGCCCGTGGCCGAAGCGAACATCGCCAACGATCCTGAAGCTGCGGCAGAAGTCCTGGCCGCCGACTGGACCGTCACCATGGTGCCCTTGGATGTCACCATGACCAATGTCCTGGAGGAAAACCACCGGCAGGAACTGCTCGCAAACGATCACCCGGTTTCGCAGGCCCTCGGTGAAATGCTGGGGTACTACTTCGGTTTCTACATCGACATCTTCGGCCGTGCATGCTCGGCCATGCACGACCCCCTGGCCGCAGCCATCGCCGTCAGGGGAGTGGAGCTGGCCTCAGCTCCCACCGTTCGCGTCCAGGTGGACACCACGGACGGACCCGGCCGCGGCCAAACGGTGTGCGACCTTCGTGGACAGTACGCCGGTTTCCCGGAACAACGCGGTGCCCGTTGCCGGGTGGTGCTCTCCATCGGCGAGGACTTTGCTCCGCATCTGCTGGGCACACTGCAGGCGGCGTGGCTTACTGAAGTTCAGGTCGCTTAGGTCGGCTACGCGTACATGAGTGAGCCGGGTGTGGTGAGGGTTTCGCCGGTCTCCAGCCAGGTCTTCAAGCCTGAGAGGATCATGGGCCAGCCGCCGTACAGTTGGTCGTTGGCGCCCTCGCGGAGTTGATCGTGCGTGACGGTGAGGTGGCACGAATCGCCGACCGGTTCGATCTCCCAAGTGATCCGGGACGTGCCCTCGGCCTTCACATCCTCGCCCCACAGCGCGGTCATGGTCTGGACGAGCCTGCGCGGAGGATCAACCTCGATGTTCTCGCCCTCGCCCAGCGGCGCATCGGCTTTGGGGTTCCGCATTTCGAAGTGGCCGCCCTGGGTCCAGTCCGAGGTCAGGGTGTTCCCGAACTGGTACTTGCTGCGGATCTCGCTGTTGGTGATGGCCTCCCACAACCGTTCCGGTGTGGTCTTGATGTAAATCTCGAAGATCTTTTCCATGGGACTTTCCAATCTGGATTTGAGGTCGCTGAGTGCAGCGGCCCATGGTTCTGCGAATTTACTCACCCAGCGGTCGTGGATGAGGCGGATGGGGACCGGGTTCAGGAAATGCAGCTTTTCACGACCACGACGGCGGGTAACCACCAGCCCTGCATCTTCGAGCAGCTTGAGGTGCTTAGCGATGCCGAACCGGGTCATCTCGAAACGTGCTCCCAAGGCGGAGGCAGACTGGCCATCCTCGCGGAACAGTTCGTCCAGGAGTTCCCTGCGGGTGGGGTCTGCCAGCGCCTTGAACACGGTGTCCATGGCCTCAGAATAGGTGACTATTTGGTCACGTGTCAACGGATTTTCGGCGGGTCCCGGTGAGTTCGCGGGAAGCGTGCGAGTTCGCAGGGTCCCCTCCCGCGAACTCGCGGCATTCCAGCGAACTCGACCCGCCCTACGCGTCGGCGCTGGTGATTTGTTCGCGCAGGATGTCGGCGTGACCGCAGTGCTGGGCCAGCTCCCGGAGCATGTGGAGGTACACCCAACGCAGCGGGAGCGGGCCGCGGCGGTTTCCGAGGACAAGATCGTCCAAGGCCAGCTGCGCCGCCGCTCTCCTGGATGCTTCGCATGCCTCCACATGGGCTGCCCGAATGCTGGCGATCGTGTCCTGGTCATCCAGGATGAACGACTCGTCAGGCGACGCCGGGATGCCTATTTCGGCACGGGACCGGCCCGTGATGGCTTCGTCGAACCACACCTTTTCCACGAAGGTGGCGTGCTTCACCAGGCCCAGCAGCGTAGTCCGGGACGGGACCAGCCGCCGTCGTGCCTGTTCTTCAGTGAGCCCATCGAGACTGTCGTTCAGAGCCCGACGGTGCTCGTCCAGGAAGGTATCGAACTGGACCCGTTCGCTGTTGTTGATGACGTCCTCCGTTGAAGTGTGCGTGCTCATCCGAAAACCACCGTGCCGTCGTCGTTGATTTTCCAGCCGGGGTTGTGCGCGATTTCCCAGACGATGTCGTTGGGGTCCTTGACGTGCCCATGGAAGATGCCGCCGAACGCGCCGGCCTGGGCGGGTTTCAGCAGCATGGCGCCGGCTGCGACCAGGGCATCGATGGTGCTGGTGACGTCCTCCGCGCTGCCGACATTATGGGAGAGGGTGACTCCGCTGACTCCGGAGGTGGCGGTGGTGTTGTTGAGGTCCTGGTCGAACTTTTCGGCGTCGAACAGGCCGAGTACCAGGCCCGGCGCAACCTGGAAGAAGAGGATCTCGCCAGGGACATCCATGAGCGGTTCCCACCCGAGGCCGGCCTTGTAGAACGCGCGGGCGGCGTCGAGGTCCCGCGTGGCAAACGTGATGAAGTGCAGTTGCTGGTCCATAGGGGAATAGTAGCGAGCGGTCCTGTCCTGTTGAGTGCCCGTCCTGTTGAGTGCCCGTCCGGGCCGGTGGGAGGATGGAGCGGTGGAACCCCTCTTCGATTTCCTTGGTCATTATTGGTGGCTCATCTTTCCCATTGGCGGCATGGCTGGTGGCTGGGCGAGGTCGTGGTCCAAGGCCAGCGAAGAGCGGCACCGCCGCAAGGTGGAGTTGCTCAAGCTGAGGAACCAGCTCGCCGTGCACGAGGAAGCCAACCAGGCAGAGGTCGTCTCGCTCATAGCCGCCCACGATTCCGTGAACCACCGATGGCTGGACTACGAGCTGGACGTCGGCAACCTCATCGACTTCCCCCTCATGACCGATGTGCGCGAGCCCCTCACGGTCGCCTTCCTCAAGGCCAAGAAAGAGGCCGACGGCTTGAGGCCCGCAGCGCCGGAGGACATCACGACGCCGGCCCGGCTGGCTCAATATCGTGCAGCGGTCCACAGTTACGAACTCGCTTTCGATGTCGCCGAGCGCGAAGCCCGACGCATCAAGGACGGCAATTTCAGCGGCCCCGAACGCCAACGGCTGGCGACCGCGCGCAAGCTGCTGCGCATTGCCGAAGACACCGCCGCGACCCCTGCCGAACGTCAGACCGCATACAAGCGTGCACGCAAGGAACTCGACGGGTTGATCGTGCTTCCCGAGGCCACGGTCGCGGCGCTGGAAGGGAAGATCGCGGGGATGCTGGACACCCGGAAGGACCCGGACACGGACGCTCGGTTCGCTTGATGGGGGAGTCCGGAAGCGGTAGCTAAGCCAGCTGCACACCCATCACGGTCCGGGTTACCGGCCCGTCCGTGTCATCCTCGATGTGGCGCATGCCGATCCGTTCAGCGACCCGGCGGGAGGCGGCATTTTCGGGATGAATGATGGCGACAAGTGAGCTCGCGCCGACCACGTCCGGCGCATATTCAAGGCAGACCGTAGCTGCTTCCGTGGCGTAACCCCGGCCTTGAAGGTCCAGGCGGACGTGGTAGCCAACCTCAAGCTCGGACCTGCCGTTGACCTTCTGCCATGTCAGCCCGCAGTCTCCGACGAAGTCGCCGGCGTGCGTTTCCACGATCCAGAGTCCGTAGCCGTGCTGCGCATAGTTCGCCTGGTTCCCGTCGATCCAGGCCGCTGCTTCGTCCCGGGATTTCGGTGCCGGGTAATACGTCATGACGTCGGGGTCGCCCAGCATGGCGCTCATGGCGTCGAGATCATCCGGTGTCATCTCGCGGAAGCGCAGCCGGTCGGTGGGGTGGGGGAGCATGCCCACAGCTTACGGACTGCGATCAGACGGGGCCGGAATACGCTTAGCCCCGGCCCAGGCTGGTCGAGGGGTCGCCGCTGCCCTCGGAGGGGTCTGCGCGCAGATCGTCGGGGTCGCTGCTGGGCAAGCCGGCTGGGCCTGCGACGTCTCCCGAGGAGGCTTCGGACGTGGCGTCAGAGGTGACGTCGTCGCCCCGGTGAGTGCCGCCGTCGGAATCCGATGACGCGGCGCGAGTCCCGCCGTCGGGTTCTCCCGGCGCGCGACGGCGACCCGTGGGCTTTGGGGAAAGGTCCTCGTCCATGGCATTGGAGCCTTCGCTGATGGAGGAGTGGACCTGGATATCGTCGTCCTTCTCGCCCGGCTCGGGAACCTGCTGGTCGTTCACTGGCTTGGAGGTGTTCGCCAGGTCTTCCATCGCGTTTTCGGTGGCCTTGCGGATGCTGTCTTCGACGCCCATGAGATGACTCCTTTGCAGAAATGGTCCGGGATCGAACCCGGCTCACATAGTAAGCCTACTTAGTTGTTGCACAAAGCGACACCCTGCACTGACTTGACAGGAAGGCGGTAAGTGGGTCGTGTCTGTGCAGGTCAAGCCGTCACGGGCTGAACTTTGTACCGTCGTTCGTTGGGCGATAAGGTATTTCCAGACCGTTTTGCAGAGGGCGGCAATTTTCGCTCCTTTGCTGTCTGCTGGGGACGCATTTCAGTCAGTAGGAACGTCTCATATGTCTAACCCCCGCCCCGAGCAGGAAGCTCTCCGCAACGGATACTTCCTCGATCTGGTCCTCGGCAGCGAAGATGTCGAGGCGTTCCTCACAGATCTAGCGGCATTCTCCGCCGAGAGCCTCTCCCACGGAACGGACCCCGTTTTCTCCGGGATCACGGTGTTGCGCCGAAAGAAATCAGCCACGGCGGCCAGCAGCGATGAGCGCGCCCGCGTCATGGATGAATTGCAGAGCGAGTATGACGGCCCCTGCTTGACGGCCATGGATAAGCTCACGTCCGTCCTGGTCCCGGATCTCGCAAGCGAGCATCGCTGGCCGGACTATGTCGAAGCCGCTTCACAGCAGGGCCTCGCATCCATCCTGAGTGTGCCGCTCCTGGTTGAAGGCGACACCCGTGCCGCACTGAACCTCTACTCGGAACGCACCCACGCTTTCGGCCCGGACGACGTGGAGAGGGCAGAGGTTTTCGCGTCGCACGCTGCCAAGTCGCTTCGCCTTGCGTTGAAGATCGCCCAGCTCAGCGATGCCCGGAACGACCTCGCCGCCGCGATGCAGTCGCGCACCGTCATTGACCTTGCGGTGGGCGCCATCATGGCCCAAAACCATTGCAGCCAGGAAGAGGCGTTCACCATCCTCCGCACCGCCTCGAGCAACCGCAACATCAAGCTGCGGCACCTGGCCCGGTCCATCATCGCGGCCGTTTCCTCGGGTAAGATCACAACCCACTTCGAGGAGTAATCACCGACGCAGCGCGCCCTCCCACACCAGCTTCACCGCGTTGCGGACGCGTTCCCGTGTCTCAGCAGCAGTGGCAGCATCGGAACCTGGGGGGCGCACTACGAACTGGTAGTAGTACAGTCCGTTGATGAGGTCGATCATGGCCTCGACGTCCACGTCCGGCGCCAGTTCTCCTGTGGAGATACCCCGCCGGATCTCCGCCGCGATGGGTTCCCGCCGCCGGGAGACATGCCGGTCCCATGAGAGGGCGCGGAGATCGTCGTTCTCCAGGCCCATGGCCACACGCTTTTTCACCAGCGCACCGACGCGGCCGTCGACGTCGATCGTGGCTTCCTCGTAGGAGTTGAGGATGGTCTCCAGCGTCGTGGTCGCGCGCTTCAGGCCAATACCGGATCGGACGCTATCCAACGCCGCGGCCAGCAGTTCCTCGCGGCTGTTCCAGCGCCGGTAGAGCGCTGCCCGGCTAACGCCCGAGCGCTCGGTGATCGCCGAGACAGTGACTTCGCGAGTGTCCCGTTCCAGCAACAGTTCCACCGTGGCGGACAGGACGGTGGACTCCAGCGCGGTGTCGCGTGGCCGCCCGGGCCGCCGCTCAGCAACTGCTACGGAATCATGCATCCGCAACCACCAGTCGCTCATGAAGCTGCGCAATAGTCGCGTCGGTTAGTCCGGCCTTGCGGATCGGCGCCAGCACACTCCCATGACGCTCAATCAGCACGTTTTGCATGGCTTCCATCGACTCCACGTGCGCGCCCATCATGGCACCCATGCCTTTGATAGCTTTCTCGTCCAGGACCCGGTCCGGCATGAGTCCGCCCATGATGGCGCGGAGCCTCGGGAACAGCTGTGGCAAGCGTGTGGCCGTGACTGCGTAGTCCGCGGAAATGGTTTCGGGAGTGGCGCCCAAGGCCGAAAGCACGACGGCGGCGAACACTCCCGTACGATCCTTGCCTGCCGCGCAGTGGAAGACAGTTGCGCCGTCCGCCATGGCCACGAGGGTTACGCCGAGGGCGAGCTGCCGGGCCTGGGTTTCAAGGAGGTTCGCGTACCAGGCACCCACATGTTCAGGAGTAGTGGTGGAGGACATTATTTCGTGGCTGATGTCCTCTGGCGATGAAACGGAAGCCGTCAATGCGAGGTGGTGGTAGCTCACGCCGGGCACAGTGAGGGGTCCACGCCCGGTGAACAGCGCCTCTTCGGGGGACCGGAGATCAATGACGGACGTGACGCCGTCGTCGATCATTTGCTGGGCGAAAGCGGCAGGCATGACCGAAACGTCATCGCTGCGGAGCAGCACACCTGGGCGGGTGGTGCCACCGTCTACGGGCAGGCCGCCGAGGTCGCGCAGGTTGACGGGGGCGAGGTCCAGAGTTTCCAAGTGGGATTTCCTAGCTGAGTTTGGCGCGGATGAAGGCGCTGACCCGGTCGATGATGGTCACCAGCACGACGATGCTGATGATGATGGCGCAAAGGTGTCCGTAGTCGTACATGCGCATGGCGGTAGTCAGCTCCAGGCCGATGCCGCCAGCCCCCACCAATCCGAGGATGGTGGCACCGCGCACGTTGCCTTCGAACAGGAGCAATGTGTAGCTGACCAGCAGGGGGGCGGCCTGGGGGAGCACTGCGTAGGTGATGATCTGCCGCTTGTTGGCGCCGACGGCGGTGAGTGCTTCCACTGGTCCAGTCTGCACGGATTCCATGGCTTCGGCGTACACCTTGCCGATGGACCCGACCGAGCCCAGCACGATCGCCAGGATGCCGGCGAACGGTCCCAGGCCCACAGCGGAGACGAACATCAGGGCGAAGATTAGTTCCGGAATCGAGCGCAGAACGTTCAGCACCGCACGGCAGGACGTGTACACCCAGCGCGGGGCGACATTGCTGGCCGCCCCAAAGCTAAGCAGCAGGGATGCCAGCGCGCCAAGCACGGTACCAACCAGCGCCATCTGGAGCGTTTCGACCAGCAGCTTGATGATGATGCCGAACTTGTCGAACGTGGGCGGGAACAGGCGGCCCAGGAAGTTGCCCATGTTGGGGATACCGCTGAGCAGCTTGTCGGGGTTGAACCCCGCTCCCATTCCGGCCCAGACCAGCACGACGGCAACAATCACCCAGAGCGCAGCGCCTCGTGGTGTGGGGAGGCCGAAGGGGCGGGAGAGCCGGAGGCGGTCAGCCTCGGGGAGTGTGGTATTGATGGTCTTGGATGCATCTGCGGGGGCTTCAGTTTTCGAGGAGCTCAGTGTCTGTTCCATAAATCTGGTGCACCTCCTTTTCCGTGATGTTGGTGGCGGGTCCGGCGAACACGAGCTCACCCGAGTGGAGGCCGAGGACCCGATCGGCATAGCGGCGGGCGAGGCCCACGACATGCAGGCTGACGATCACGGGGATCTGTTCTTCGTGGGCGATGTCGCGGAGCAGGCCAAGGATGTTCCCGGCGAGCCGCGGATCCAACGACGCAACGGGCTCGTCGGCCAGGATGAGGCGTGGCTGCTGCATGAGCGCCCGGGCGATTGCGACGCGCTGCTGCTCACCACCGCTCAGGCTGCGGCACGGCTGCTTGGCCTTATGTGCCAGGCCCACACGGTCCAGCAGTTCCAACGCCATGGTCCGCTGCGCCCTGCTGAACGTGCCTAGCATGTTCAACGGCCCTGCCGAGTGGAGGCCGCCGGACAGCACGTTGGTGAGGGCGGTCAGTCGCGGCACCAGGTTGAAGTGCTGGAAAACATATCCGACGTCGGATCGCAGCTCCCGCAGGCCGCCCGCGTTTTGCCGGGCTACTTCGCGGCCGGCCACTTCCAATGCGTCGGCAGTAAAGGGTGCAATGCCAGTGAGGGTTTTCATGAGGGTCGACTTGCCCGAACCGGAGTGGCCCAGCAGTGCTACGACTTCGCCCGGGTAGACATCCAGGTCGACGCCTGCCAGCGCTACCTGCTCGCCGTACTGGACCCGCAACCGGCGTGCGCGGACGGTGGGCGAGCCGCTCAAGGTGACTGCCGCCGTCGTGCTTTCTGCTGGTGACAAGAGGCTCATCGGAGGTCCTGGAGGTCCACGCCGATGGATTCGGCCACGTCCACCAGGGGAGCGTAGGTGCTGAAGTCCGGATCGGCAGTGGGTTGGCCGGTGATGCCGAACGTCTTTGCGATCTTCTCGTTCCCGGCCATGAGGGCGGGGAGTTTGGCCTTAAGGGCTTCCCGGGCCTCATTGTCCAAGTCCTTGCACACCACGATGGAGATGCCGACGGGGATGGGGTCGGACTTGGCGATGATGGTGACCTGGTCCTCCTTGATGACGCCCTTCTGGACGAACGTGGGGTAGAGCTGGCGGGCGGTGCAGGCGACGTCCACGTTCCCGTTGGCCATGGCCAGGACGGCGGAGTCGTGGGAGCCGGCGAAGGTGCTCTTGTAGTCAGTGCCGTCGGTGAGCCCGGCCTTGGCGAGGAGCGACTTGGGCATGAAGTAGCCGGTGGTGGAGCCGGGATCGATGAACGCCACCTGCTTGCCCTTGACGTCAGCGAGGGACTTGATCCCACTGTCCTTCTTGGCGAGGCAGAAGCTGGCGGGCTCCGTGCTGGCGGGCCAGACCAGCAGCGGATCAACGCTTTCCGTCTTGTAGGCGAGGGCGGCGGAGAACTGGCTGAGGACGGCGACGTCCACGGATCCGTTGCGGACGGCTTCGACGACGCCCAGGTAGTCGGCCGGCTGCTGGTTGGTCACGGTGCGGCCGGATGCGTCGCCCACCATGGTGGCGAGGTCGGCCATGATGGCTTGCTCTTCGGGATCGTCGGTGCCCGGAGGGGTGGCGAAGACCAGCTCGGTCCTGCTCTTGTTTGCTCCGGCCGCGGTGGCGTCGCCTGAACAGCCGGCGAGGGCGCCGATGGCCAGGAGGCCGATGAGCGATGTTGCGATGATGCCTGCACGAGCGTGCATGGTGGTGCCTTCCGTCATGTGTGGGGGGTGACGGGAATTACGAAACCAGCAGTATCTGAATCGGAATTACGAGACTGCCGTACTTCAAATGGCGGGGAGGTTAACTGTTTGGGATGGCGTGCGAAGTCCGCCCTGTGAGCCCGTTTCGTGACCCGAGGCAACCATGGAGCAAACTTGGGTAGGTGACCGCCAACAACCCCCGCCCCGGCTTGGCTATTGCTGCGTTGAGCCTGGGGACGGCGCTGAACCCGTTGAACTCATCCATGATCGCCGTTGCGTTGGTGGTGCTGCGGGAGCATTTCTCGCTGGACGTCGCCACGGTCACCTGGGTCATCACCTCGTTCTACCTGGCATCCGCCGCCGGGCAGCCGTTGATGGGCAGGCTCGCGGACCGCTTCGGCCCCCGCCGACTGTTCATGTTCGGCATGGCTTTGGTCGCAGTCACCTGCGCGATCGCCCCGTTCCTGCCCAACTTCGCGCTCGTCTGCGTGGCCCGCGCACTGATGGCTGTCGGGACCGCGACGGCGTACCCATCCGCCGTCGTCATGGTCACCGAGCTGAGCCGGCTGTCTAAGCTGCCGCCCACGCGGCCGTTGGGCCGGATCCAGATGGCGAATACGTCCGCCGCTGCTGTTGGACCAGTAGTGGGCGGGCTGTTGGTGAGCCTTGTCGGGTGGCAGGCGCTGTTCGCGATCAACGTGCCTATCGCTTTGCTTGCGTTGTTCGTGGTTCGGCAGACGGCGCCCGCGGACGCTCATCGCGAGACCGGTTCCTTGGGGACGCTGATCCGGGACTCTGATATCCCCGGCATCTTGGCCTTCGTTACCTCGCTCATGCTTGCGATGATGGCGCTGCTCAACGTGATGCCCGGCTACCGGTGGTACCTGCTCGGCGCTGCCACAGTGATCGGGGCGCTCTTCGCCTGGCGTGAGCTGCGCTTCCGTCCGCCATTCCTGGACCTGCGTTTGCTGGGGCGGAACCGTCCGCTGTTGCTGGTTTACTTGCTGTTTATCGTCTTCAGCGGCGTCTACTATTTCGCGTTCTTCGGCCTTCCGCAGTTGCTGCAGGAAGCTGGCCATTACGACGCCGGGATAGTAGGCCTGCTCATGCTGCCCCTTGCGGCGTTGTCGGTTGTGGTGACGCCGCTGACTGTGCGGTTCATTGAGCGGTACGGCGTCCGGCCTGTATTGATCACCGGGGTTCTGATTCTTACTGCTGCGGCAGGAACGTTGGGTGCGCTGACGCTGACGCTGTGGGCGCCGCTGGTGTTCGTGCTCACCGCGTTGATGGGTGTGCCGTATGGCGTGGTCAGCACAGCATCCAATCAGGGTCTCTACGTTTCCGCCCGGCCCGAAGAACGCGGAGTGGCCGCCGGGATTTTCCAGACCTGCCGCTACCTTGGCGCGATCACGGCGACCGTACTGATCGGCGTGTTCTACGGCCCTGGTGTGAACCAGGCCAACTGGGGGCTCATGGTACTGGTGATGCTGGGGCTCAGTGCCGTGGTGCTGGTGCTCGCAGTGATGTGGCGGAAGCCGGCGACGTAACGCTTCAGGCCGGCCATTTCGATGATTCGCTGCGTATTCGACGTTTCCTACCGTCTTATACGCAGCGAGTCGTCTAAACGGGGCTCAGCAGTCCCACCGGCGCCCTCTCCCGGGGTAGCGTGCGGGCATCTCCGATGGGGGAGGTCCGGAGCTTCCCTTGCTTAAATTACTGAGTAGACTCATAATTGAGTTAAGTCAGAAATCAACCACGGGAGACCCCTTATGAAAGCCTTCGTCCTCAACCAGTACAAGGAACCGCTGCAGCAGGTTGACGTTCCCGAGCCGGTGCTCGGAGATCACGATGTGTTGGTGGAGGTTCACGCAGCCGGCCTGAACCAGTTGGACGAGAAGATCAGGCTGGGGGAGTTCAAGCAGATCCTCCCGTACAAACTGCCGCAGGTTCTTGGTCACGACGTCGCTGGCGTGGTCCTGCAGGTGGGGCCAAAGGTGCGGTCCTTCACGCCCGGCGACGAGGTCTTCGCTCGCGCAGGGGACCACCGGATCGGCACGTTCGCGGAGCGCATCGCGGTGGCCGAAGAAGACCTGGCCATCAAGCCGGCCACCATCAGCATGGAAGAAGCGGGCTCGCTTCCGTTGGTGGCCTTGACCGCGTGGCAGGCGCTGGTGGAGCGCGGAAACGTTGGCCCCGGGCAGAAAGTGTTCATCCATGCCGGTGCCGGGGGAGTAGGCTCCATCGCCATCCAGTTGGCCAAGTACCTGGGCGCAACCGTAGCGACGACGGTCAGCGCCGGGAACAAAGACTTTGTCCGTGAGCTGGGCGCTGATGTAGTGATTGACTACCGCGCCGAGGACTTCGTGGAGATCCTTCACGACTACGACCTCGTTCTGGACAGCCTCGGCGGCGAGAACCTGGAACGGTCCCTGAAGGTCTTGAAAAAGGGTGGCAAAGCCATCGGCATCGCGGGTCCACCGGACGCAGACTTTGCTCGGCAGCTGGGCGGAAACCCTGTGCTGCTGGGTGCGACGACCCTGCTGAGCTCGGGTATCCGCCGCAAGGCCCGCCGCCTGGGCGTTAGCTACCAGTTCCTCTTCATGCGTGCCGACGGCGACCAGCTTCGGCGCATTGCGGGACTTATCGATGCGGGGGAGATCAAGCCGGTCCTTGGCCGGGTGGTGCCGTTCGATCAGACGGCCGATGTCCTTGCTGCCATGGAAAAGGGCGGCGTCCGCGGCAAGACCGTTGTCAGCCACCTTTAGCCAGAAACCTTTAGCCAGCAACAACCACAGGACAGGACGAACATCATGAGCAGTGAAGAACAGTCATATTTGCAAGTACCCGCTAAGACCGTAACAGCAGGCGGAGTCACGTACGCGTACCGGGAGATGGGGCCCAAGGGTGGGGTTCCGGTGGTCTTCCTGATTCACCTCGCCGGGACCATGGACAACTGGGATCCGCGCATCATCGATCCCATCGCCGCGAAGCACCACGTCATCACCTTCAGCAACCGAGGAGTAGGCGTGTCCACTGGCACCGTTCCGGACAGCATCGACAGCATGGCCGACGACGCCGCCACCTTCATCCAAGCTCTCGGATATCAGCAGGTGGATCTCTTCGGCTTCTCACTCGGGGGCATGATCGCGCAGTCGTTGGTGCTCAAGCACCCCGGTTTGGTGCGCAAGCTGGTTCTCGCCGGTACCGGCCCTGCCGGTGGAGAAGGCATCCAGAAGATTATGGGAACCACGTACTACGACGTTCTCCGGGGCAGCCTCACCCGGCAGGATCCCAAGGAGTTCCTGTTCTTCAACAGGAATGCCACCGGTAAGCCTGCCGCCCGGGCCTTCATTAACCGACTCAAGGAACGCACCACCAATCGCGAGGCTCCCATCAAGCTCAGCGCTTTCCAGACGCAACTGAAAGCGATCCGCCGGTGGGGGCTGTCGCCGTCGGTCGATCTGGGCGTCATCACCCAGCCGACCCTGATCGCCAACGGCGACAACGACCGCATGGTGCCCTCTGTGCTTTCAAGCGACATGCACCGCCGGATTCCGGGCAGCGAACTGGTCATCTATCCTGATTCCGGACACGGTGGCATCTTCCAATTCCATGACAGGTTCGTCCCTGTAGTCCTCGAGTTCTTGGGCCGCTGATACGGTAGCTGAATGCAGCCTGCGCCCCAGACCCTTGGCCGACGCGAGCGGAACAAGCAGGAAAAGCTTGACCGCATCACCGCGGCCGCCCGAGAGCTTTTCACCCAGCACGGAGTGGATGAGGTCACCACCCAGCAAGTGGCTGAGAAGGCCGACGTCGGATCGGGAACCTTGTTCTTGTATGCGAAAACCAAGGCGGAGCTGCTGCTTCTGGTGCACAACGTGAAATACGCTGAGGCGCTCGCCGCGGGAGTCGAAGCGGCCGCTGCCGAAGCCGAGGTCCTTGACGCGGTGATGGCCATCGTCAACCCGATCATCACCTGCAACCGGGTCCAGATTGAGAACGGCAGAACCTATCTGAAGGAGATCGTCTTTGGTGATCCGGCAGAGCCGCACCACGCAGAGGCGCTGGCCCTCACCCAACGGACGGAAGCCGCCGTCGTCGATGTCCTGAACCGTGACAAGAATCTGGCGGCGCGGGGAGCTGAAAAGCTGGCCGGAATCATCTCCGCGATCATGTTCATCAGTATGACGTCGGCAGCCAACCTGGGCCTGAGCGATGCCCAGGTTGGCGACGATATCCGTGCCCAGGTCAGCGTGCTGCTGGGCGGCTAGCTTTAGCGGTTGAGGAACGCCTCGTGCTGGCGGTGCGCCTCGGCCACTTGCTCGCGGATCTTCTCCACGTCCTTGGCCTTGTTCCGGTACTTCAGCGGCATCTGAACGATCTGCGCTTCCTCAGCCGTCAGTGCGCGGTAGATACGCTCGCGCTCGTTGGCGTCGGCGGTGTAGTCGAGGTCCAGATAATCGACGGCGTGGCGGCGTGCGTTGTTGATGGCCGTCTGCGCCTTGCCGGCCGGGCTAATCAGGGAGAGAACCACGGTGATGACCAGGACACCGATGATCACGCTCAGCGAGAGGCCGGTGGTGATTTCGATGACGTTGACGTGCTCGCCGTCGTTGATGAACGGCAGGTTGTTCTCGTGCAGCGCGTGCAGGATCAGCTTGACGCCGATGAACGCCAGGATCGCCGCGAGGCCATAGGAAAGATAGATGAGGCGGTCCAGCAGGCCGTCGATCAGGAAGTACAGCTGACGGAGGCCCATCAGGGAGAACGCGGTGGCGGTGAACACGACGAAGACGTTCTGGGTCAGGCCGAAGATGGCTGGGATGGAGTCGAGCGCGAAAAGGATGTCCGTGCCGCCGATAGCGACCATCACCAAGAGCATCGGCGTGAGGGCACGCTTGCCGTTGACCATGGTGAAGAGCTTGTCGCCGTCGTACTTATCCGTGGTGTGGAAGAGCTTCTTGGCCACGCGGATGATGAAGTTGTTAGCCTGATCGTCCCCGTGGTCGCCGGGCTTGAGCAGGTTGCCTGCCGTGAGGAGCAGGATGAGGCCGAAGATGTAGAACACCCAAGCGAACGAGTTGATCAGCGCGGCGCCCAGGAAAATGAAGCCAGTGCGGGCGATCAGCGAGAACACGATGCCGAAGAGCAGGACCTTTTGCTGATCCTCGCGCGGCACTCGGAAGCTCGCCATGATGATCAGGAACACGAACAGGTTGTCGACCGAGAGGGCCTTCTCCGTGATGTAACCGGCGAAGTACTCGGACCCCATCTGGCCACCACCGAAGATCAGCACCAGGATGCCAAAAACGATCGCGAGGCCCACATAGATGGAGGACCAGATGGCCGCTTCCTTCAGCGATGGGACGTGGGCCTTGCGGATGTGGAAGAAGTAGTCGAAGGCCAAAAGCGCCAAAATAACGACGATGGTGATGCCCCAGATGAGGGGAGAGACGGTCATGTGATCCTGCTTTCGTGAGGCGCGCGAATGGTGTTGCTCACCGAGGGTCAAACTCGTGGAATCAAATTTACCGGGTCTGGTGGGGCGCGTGTTAACGGTGATCACTGGAAAGTACTTGACAACATGGAAAGTACTTTCCTACTGTTGAGACATCAGATTCGAAACTTTGGGGGAAGCATGAATGAGACCACCGGCAGCCCATCCGCTGCAGAAGCACGTGAACTGCTGGCCAAGGCAGAGGCCATCGGCGCCACCTCAACCAACGCCGCCGCTTGGCCGGTTGCTGTCACCTTCACCAGCCTCGCGATCATAGGGTCGCTGCTCATGATCGGCATGCACATAGTGCTCGTCACCGGCTACGGCGCTCCGTTGCTGGCCTGTTCCGTTGGTGCATGGGCCGCAGTGACGGCCAGTATTTGGCCCATGTTCCAGCGTTCCACGAAGGCTGGGTACACCAAGCGCTTCCTGACATCCTTGGTGGCGTATTTCGCCCTGTATGCGGTGGCCTTGGCGGCAGGAGCCATCCTGTTCCAGGACGGAAACCTGTGGTTCTACCTACCGGCGGGCATCGCGCTTGCTGTCGTGGGCTTGGCCGCGGCCTTCCGGGAGCTGCGCGCATGAGCATGTCGGCGGAACACCCGCGCCACAAGCTCAACGAACTCGTCCACTCACCCGTCCGGTTCTCCATCATGGCTGCGCTCGCCAAAGCCGAGTCGCTGGACTTCAAGGATTTGCGGGACGCGATCCAGGTCAGCGACTCCGTACTGAGCAAGCAGCTTGCCATCCTGGAGAAGGCCGAGTTCGTGAAGATCAAGAAGAGCTT
Source organism: Paenarthrobacter sp. UW852 (assembly GCF_024608385.1). Taxonomy (NCBI): domain Bacteria; kingdom Bacillati; phylum Actinomycetota; class Actinomycetes; order Micrococcales; family Micrococcaceae; genus Paenarthrobacter; species Paenarthrobacter sp. UW852. Next base: position 381,225 of record NZ_JAMSGY010000002.1, on the reverse strand, counting down.
CGCGGGGAAGATGCCTCGGACGTCGGCGAGCCTGACGGCTGCCGGGCGCGAGGTGTGGGCCGGTCATCTGCAGACGTTGCGGGAGATTGCGGGCGGCTGACCGCCTTGTGCTCCGTGAAGGGTACGACGGCGGCGGGCGGCTTGGCGGCCTAGGTTTAGCTTGCGCTTTTAGAGGGTCTTCTTGAGGCGGACGCTGTTGGAAGGGCCTACGAGCCTCGGTTTGGCGTAGAGCCACGCCAGGATGCCACGCCGTCCCCCTAGAACCAGCCGCATTCGTGCGCGGCCCCACTGGGCTTAGCTCCCGCGCAGCGCCCTGAGATGTGCGCCCAAGTCTTCGGTTGTTAGTGCCAGTGACGCTTCGGGGGCGCTCGTCCTGAGCCGCATATACACACGGTTTCCGGTATGGACGACAAGGCCGTGCAGCTCATGATGCTGCAGACTCCACCCGGCAGTATCGATCCCGTTTATTCGGATGGATGCGGGCTGAGCGCTGCCGCGTCCAAGGGCCGCCGCCACGTCGTCACCGTATGGAACCATATGGCTGCACGCGAAGTTTGTAAGTTCGTTTGCATAGAGGTCCACAATGTGCACGCTCCGCATGGGCAGGTTCTGCGCCGGTATGAGGGTTATCAGGCACAGCGCGCCCTTGTTCGCGTCGGCGAAGTTCGCAGAGACCATGATTCCCGCTCGGACCTTGGATGGGCCGGAAATGGAGGACGGGCCCGGATCCGTGAGTGACAGTCGCACTGCGAATTCGCCGAAGTCTTGCGCGCGGGCGGCGCGTTGCTTCCAGGCAGCATCCCGAGCCGGATTGTCAGTTGCCAATTGGTACATTGATCCACCCATACCCGCGATTCTCCACCCTGATCTGGGTAATTACGGGAGCGAGCCGATTGTCGGTGGTTCCGTCCTTAGGTTTGGTGCGATTTGGGCTGATAACGTGAGTTCGCTTCACATCGCCATCGCGTTCGGAAGGTAGGCCTCATGGCAATCGATCTCCTAGAGTGTTCCCGCTGTCAGACTGACGAACACGTCGGGCTCGTCGAACGGTTGACGGGAACTCAGAAAAGGCTGAGATGCGCGAAATGCGGGCTGGAGTGGCTGCGCGGCGAGCCTCTGCGGCCGAAGATTCAACTTCCCCGCCTGGAAGAGATCAAGAAAAGGTTTCCTCAGCCAACGGATGTCGACCCCGAGAGGCTCGCGGTTGTCCGGCAACTAAAGACTGAATTTCTTCGCCGGGAGCCCGAGCCAGTGCCTAATGTCGCTCCTTATTGGGCGCGATACCAGGAGATTTTCAGCGCTGAGGGCCTCCAAAAGGCGGACCCTCAGGAGTTTAAAGACTTTGGCAACTCCAACGTGGGGGCAAATCCAGGGAACATGTCCGTCTTCAACGAAGCGTGGAAAGAATTGGGCCCAGAAGCCAGTGCAGCGCGAGTTCGTAAGGTGGTGGAGTATCTGCTCCGGGGCACGTCCCCAGTCGATCTTGAGGACCGCCTTACAGCGCTGATCCAGGACACGAAGCCCTTCGGAATGAAGGGGTTCAAGGAATCGCTGCTCACGAAGGTCCTGTGCATCGTTTACCCTCAGAGGTACCTGACAATCCTCAAGTACACCGGAGAAGCTGGAAAGCGTGAGATTGCCCTTTCCCTCTGGGCCTGGAATTGCCCGACCCTGAGAAGGTTGACTGGACCATAGGACGTCTTATCCTGTGGAGCAACGACCTGCTGCTGGCACTCCTCGGAGAGGGCTTTAGACACCAACAACATGCTTCCGAGTTCCTGTGGTGGGCCAAGGACAAGGCCTAAACGAGCCGTTCTAACCTGCCTTGGAACGCACCCTAGCTTGCGTTAACCAAAACTTGGTCGATGCGCGCGAGGAGGCCCGGCCAGCCGTTGCCCATGCCCTCGATGGCCTGGCGTCCCATGGGGGAGTCCACGTTGAAGCCGGCGTGTTCGAAGTAGAGGGTGGTTCCGGCGTCGACCGTTTTCAGTGTCCACGTGATGGTGGTGTCCAAGGTTCCTTCGGCGAAGCTGAAGCTGATGGACGTGCCGGGCTCGACCGTGAGGACTTCGCAGGACTGTTGGCCCCAGGCGCCCATGTCCATGGTGAACCGGTGGCCGACCACGGGCGCGATATCGCCGGGTGCCCACCAGCGGGCGAGGAGGTCGGGCGTTGTCAGGGCTGCCCACACGGCGTCCTGGGGGTGCGGGAAGGTGCGTTCCAGCCGGATTGCGTTGTCAGTCATCGGTGTTCCTGTTCAGTAGATCGGCCAGGGCGTCGAGCCGCTGGTTCCAATATTGCTCGTAGTGCTTCAGCCAGCCGCTGACTTCCTGCAGCCCGGCGGCTTGGAGGTGGTAGATCCTGTGCCTGCCTTGCCTTTCCTCCCGGATCAGGCCGGCTTCCTTGAGGACGCTGAGGTGTTCCGATGCCGATGAGCGGCTGAGTTCGAGGCGGCCGGTGAGTTCGCCCGCAGTCAGGGGACCTCCGAGGAGGCTGTCGAGGATGGTGCGCCGCGAGGGGTTCGCGAGGGCTCCGAAGACGTCGGGAAGCACTTGATGAGGATATGTCGGAAATTTCCGACAGGACAAGTTCGGGGCTGATTGGTGGCACCTAGAGGGCCTGCTATGCCACTCATTTTTGGGCCTTTTAGCACCTATTTTGGCTGGCCCGCCACCTAGTTCGGTGCTTTTGGGCACCTAGCCGATGGTTCCCGGCGCAGGCTGTGCGGGTCAAGCAAGATCGTTCTTCACTAGGAGCAATAATGATCCGGAGGTACCTCAGCAAGATAGCAATCGTCCTGACCGCAAGCGCCGCTTTAATTCTCACGGGGTTGGCTCCGGCCACCGCAGCTGAGCCGCCAGCACAAACCCATGCGGCCGCCGTCGAAATACCCGCCGAGTTGAACAGCCCGGCGCCGCCGGAGCCGGCAGGGCAGTACTACTCGTTTTGCACGAACCTGGGCATGTCGTTCAACTGGACCAGCAACGATCCGGCCACTTGTCCCGGGTACCTGGACGTGTACATCGGGGGACAGCAGGTCTCGCACCTGAACATCGGTGGAAGCCCGGGTTCGGTCCTGTGGAGCTGCGCGTTGGGCGTGGGAGTCAGCATGGTCACCATCTTCGCGCCGGGCGGTGCTGTCGTTGGCTGGGCGCTCGCTGGAACGTTGTCGAGCATTGGGCTGACGCTCATGGGCTGCGCGGGTTGGTAGCGTGCAGCGATGACTGAAGGCAGCCCGATGAAACGGATTCCGTCGCCGTTGCAGGTGGTGTTGTTCTTCGTGATGGCCGTGATCTTCGCGACCTGGCAGCCTCTTGTTTGGTGGCGGGGCGTGGGTGCTGCTGTGATGCTAGCTGGTGGCATTTATGGCTGGTGGCTGCTGCGGCGAAGCAAACGTAAACAGGTCAATTAGATGTCCAGAGAGCTCGAGTGACCATGAGGTTGAGGATGGCCTGCAGACGGTCATTTGCAGGCCACCTCTACTGGTGAGTGTCTCCGTCGGGGCGGAGGTGGTTCTGAAATTCAGCGTCTCCGGAGCCAGCCACAAATCCGAAGTCGTACTTTCCGTTCTCCGGCGGGACCTCGCGCTCCAGTTTCAGTGCCGTCGTCGGTGTGAAGAGCGTCTTCGCGATACCGCTTTCCGTATCAAAGGTGAAGGACCCGAAGATGGTCGGATCAAGGCGGTGCCTGAGGAGGAGTGTTGTGTCCAAGCCATTCATCTCACAAGCCACCGGGTGATAGTCGTCCAGCTGTCGGCCCCATATGGGCAGCGAGAGTGGAAACGAAAGCTGGACGGCTTCAGGAAAGGAAAACGGGATGCGGTCAATTGACAGGCTGAAATTATCGACGCCATCCGTCTGAATGGTGAGGGAACGCGGGTCGAATGTTCTCGTAGGCCCGTCCGGCAACTCCTTCGCAGACCACATGAAGGCCCTTGGGTGCACCGAAACGGCATGCCTCACCAAGTGGTTGCCGTTCTGGCAGTACGACGTGCCGGTGTAGGCGCTTGCTTGCCCACCACCCAGTGCTTTTCCGATTGCGATCGCAAGCTGCTCAGAGGAAGTGTCCACGCCTCATCCTCGCATGGGCCCTCTTAGGAGGGTTCGCCGTCGTTGTTTGTTAGCAAGAACTTACGCAGGAGGTTCGCCAGCTGGGTCTGCTCCGTCCTGGAGAGCCCCTCGAGCATTTTCTGTTGGTTCTCGACGTGGTGCTCCACCACGTCATCCACCAGGGCGAGCCCTTCGGGCGTGAGACTGATGAGGAGTTGCCGGCGGTTCTCGGGGTTGGTCTCGCGATGAACCAGGCCGCGGCTTACTAACCGGTCCACTCTGTTGGTCATCGCCGCCGAGCCGATCATGGTCAGGCTGGCGAGCCTGCCCGGCGTCAGTGGAGCCTCGGGCGCCGACCGCCGGAGCGTTGCCAGGACGTCGAACTCCCACGGCTCCAGCCCGAACTGGTTCATGAATTTCTGAACCTCGAGGGAGGCGAGGCGACTCGCCCTATTGAGCCGGCCCAGAACACCCATGGAGCTGACGTCCAAGTCTGGCCGCTCCTTGTTCCACTGCTCAAGAATCATGTCCACTGCGTCGCGGTCCATCGTCCTCCAATGCTTGACCTCAAACAGTACAGCACTTACATTGTCTTACATCAAATAGTTTGACATCGAAATGTGTGGAGTTGAAAGATGAGTTCATCTGCAGCGGTTGCCAGCAGGGCGGGAGCTGGGGCGCCCAAGGCATCCCGTCGCGACCTTTTCATCACCGCCCTTGCCCCGATGGTTTGGGGTTCAACCTACCTGGTGACCACGGAGTTCCTCCCCGCCGACCGGCCGCTCTTGGCTGCGACCGTGCGGGCCCTGCCAGCTGGGATCGTGCTCATGGTGGTCACCCGAACGTGGCCGCGGGGGAGTTGGTGGTTCAAAGCGGCGGCGCTGGGCGCGCTCAACATTGGGCTGTTCTTCTTCCTCCTGTTCTTCACTGCGTACCAATTGCCGGGTGGGCTCGCGGCGCTGGTCATGTCCATTCAGCCCTTGTTCGTGCTCTTCCTCGGCGTGCTTTTGCTGGGGGAGAGGATCCGCAAGGCGCACATCCTTGCCTGCGCAGTAGGAGTTGCGGGTATCGGTTTGCTCGTCCTGCGATCCGACGCGACGCTGACTATTGTGGGTGTGCTCGCCGGAATGGCGGCGGCGCTGAGCATGGCGGCCGGCATCGTCCTCACGAAAGGCTGGGGAAGGCCCGACGGCGTGGGGCTGCTTGGGTTTACAGGCCTGCAGTTGGCGATGGGTGGGGTGATGCTGCTGCCCGTGACCTTGGCAGTTGAAGGGCTGCCGGGGTCGGTGTCGCTGTCTAACCTGGCGGGCTTTGCTTACTTGAGCGTAATCGGTGCCTTGGCTGCTTATGCGGTGTGGTTCCGGGGTATCCAGCGGCTGCCGACGATGGTGGTGTCGTTCCTGGGATTCCTGAGCCCGCTTGTGGCTACGGTGCTGGGGTTTGTGTTCCTAGGGGAGGCGTTGTCGGGGTTGCAGTTGATTGGGGCGGTATTGGTGCTGGGGTCGGTGTTTTTGGTGCAGAGGCCTTTCCGGGTCGGACGCCATTTCCCTAGCCGCGACCCATCAGATTGATGCTTGCGGCTGAAACTGCAAAAGCGTAGTATCCAAGTCCCAACTCCCGAACTCCGACATGAGCGTGAAATGTCAAGAATCGAGCAGGCCATCAGACGCTGTCTTTGTGCCCAGAAGCCAGTCGTCACACATTCGTAAGATGCCCATAGCGTCATGGGGCAGAAGCGATAAACATTTGCGGCGAACGGTTAACCGAGCAGGATAGCAGCAGCCCACGTGCTGCGGCCTTCGGGCCATTGTGCAGCAGCGTTGCATGTGGCGGTCGCAGATTCGGCGTTGGACGACTGGTACCGACCGGACCACCGAACTCTCTGAGAGAGCCACTTGAGAGTACCGCTTGTGGCCTCTAGGACTATAGATTGAGAGTCATGAGTTCAACCTCGCCGTCCTCATCTATCCCTGAGGGCTTCAAACTGCCCAAGTCAATTCGCGATGTACTTCCGGAAGGCATCAGAGCGACTGCTCCGGAAACCCTTTGGCGCAAGTCGGAAGGTCGGTGTTCGCTTTGTGGCGAGGCGCTTCCTGCCGACGGATCCATGGTCGATGTTGATCACATGGTCGCCAAGAAGGAAGGCACTGGTGGGAGCAATGAGATCCAAAACCTCTACCTTGCACATAGGTTTTGTAACCGCAGCCGCAAAAACGTCCCCTTCGAACTTGCAAAGAGGATCATTCCCTTTTCAAAGTGGTGCATAGCCCATCCCAGAACATCATTCAATCATGTGATTGATAGGTATTTGCCCGGGGGTAACCAGAGAGTGGGCGTAACATTCTCAGAAGGGCTTGTAGAACTTACATTTGGTGGCGAAAAGCGTCAAGCACCCGTTTATATAGATCCAGCCACCCAAACGAAGTTCTTCTTCATGTCCGCGCCAATGCAGTTTATCCAAAATGATGATGAAACTCAACCACGGTACATTGAACACGACCACGTTCGGGCTCTTGCTATCGATTTTGCGGGCAAGCCAGTGCATGAGCCGAGCAATTGCCGCCTTGTGTCGATTGGTGATGACCTCGCCGAGCTCAAACAATTCGATGGTCAACACAAAACGACAGCTCAGATACTTCTTGGACGAACGGAGGTGCCTATGAAATTTTACGTGGACCCCGATCTGCCCATGATGCAGAACCTTGTTGTGCAAATTCAGCAGGGTATAAAGAAACGACCATTATCTACTACTGATACCTTAAAAAAATTAGATGATGTGGTTAAGGACAAGGTTGCGGAATATAGGTCGAAAAATAACGACAAAAGTCCAAATGAAATCGAGCTGGTTAAAGCTCAGCCGGCGCAGAACCAGGCTGCTTTCAAGAAAAGACTCCTCGAGAACTTTGAATTTGCTATATTAGACCATGAAGATCTTACAATCAAAGAATTCTTGAGCACAAAGGCTGATCGCAACTCGCCGCTAACAGATCGTGTTTTGGTCACCAAGATAATCCGACCATTGGTTTGTCAGGAATTACTCGCTGCGCCATTGGACGACTCATTACCTCGCGAGAATGAGCGTGATGCGATAGTGCAATTTATTAATCGCATTACAAGTAATGTCCTTTCTGACAAATGGAATCCGAAAGCGGCCGGCATTCAAGAAGATATACACACTCGTCGGGCTCGAAATTTCTTCATGCAAGGTTCGGTCGGTTGGTGGTTGAAGGCGATCCTAATTCCCGCTTTTCAGCATCAATTTGTAAAAGCGAAGTGGAATCGGCTTTTTCTTGAGCCTCTGACGGAACCACAACAGGAACGCTTGGATGGCTATGTTGACATCATTTGTGGCTGGGACATCTGGAGCACTACCAATGAAGACCAACTGACCGCCCTACGTAGCAACACATTAACTAATACCCAGAAGGCTTTCCCGGATTACACAAATGTTTCTCTTCAGGAGGAGTACGGCAGCCTTTAGGCCCATTGAGGTGCGGCCTATGAAGAATCCCATACTTTTCAATTTGATTTGCGTATAACCAGATATCATGCTGACCTTGCGTGCGCTCAAATTAACTTCCGCCTTAGTGTGGACCTGACTTCAGGCCGTCGAAGGCGTTTAGCTCATTGCTCCGGCGCAGCTACACAATATCTAGTGATTTCTAAAGACCAATTGAGGCACGCCACGTAGCCTCGCGAGTAATTATGGATTCTATCCTGCAGGTGACATCTTTATCTGAGGTTGTGAAGAAGGGACCCTTTCAGCCAAAGAGCAACTTGTTGTCAGTGCAACATTCCTTGCATCGGTCCCCGGCTATCGCGTTCCCGAGCCGTTTTGATGAAGTCGTCTACATTCATGAGCCACTCCTGTTGCTGTGGCTTGTATGGCTCATGGAGGGGTTGCGGAATTACGAGCTGGACCCCGTGTTCTTTCATTTCGTCGGTCTGGGCTGGGCTTATCGGGCTTTCCAGCGTCAAGAGATGCTTGTCTTCTATGCGCTTGGCTTCACTCAGGATCTGTCTCCATCGGTCTTTGCAGGTGGTTTTCACGCCCAACATGGTGAGTTTGACGGATGGAAATCTGAGATCGCCGTATTCGTCGATGCTTGGGAAGATAAAGTCCGGTCGTGCCCGGTTCTCCGTCACTGGGTTAAAGCTATTGCGTACGTTGAGAGCCCCAAAAAGTGCTATTAGATGATTCTCCAACCCCTTGCCGGCGCGGCTCTTGCGCCGGTTGTGGAGGGATAGTGAGACCTCGATGAAACTGTCGACATCCACATGGCCATTTGTGTAAAGGGCATCAAGTGTGTCGGCCGCCAAGTAGCGTTCCAAGGTTCGAAAGAGCATTTCTTCCTGCTCAATCCACGCCAAGAGGACCCCGTCCGGGTCGTCGGTTGGGTCGAGGCCTGGCAACGTAGAACGAGCGAACGCCCCGAATTCAGCCGAAGTAGGAAATCGGGGGCCAAACTTTGCCAAGATTCTTTCAAGCCAATCGTCATTGGCTGGCTCGACGGCAATTCCGAGCATGTCTAGGAGGTACATAGCAGTCAAGCTGAGAGTATCGTGTCCGGTCTCAAGTCCAGCGCGGACTGAGAATCCTCGATGTTCGAGGACGTTGGTGCCGAAGAGCCAGTCAAGTTGGGCGGCGATGCTTGAGTTAGCCGGAGCGACAATGAACAAGACGCCAGGGGTCTTCTGCTTAGCGATGAAAACGATGTCACCTGGCTGGGCCATCTTCATCGCATTGATGGCGGCCGGATAGTAGAGCCGGTATTCGGATCTGTTCGGGATGTTGCTGCGGGCGTCGTAAAAGGTTAACGTCCCATCTTCCACGGCGGGTTGATCCGTGTCATCGGTAACTTGAAGAAACCGAGTGGGAATGAACAGTTTCTCGGTCGGGCGGCCAAATAGTTCTTGGAGTGCCCGCACTCCGTCTAGCTCGTGTTGATTCGAGCTGCGACCAACCGTTTCGACCGTGCTGAGTATCTTTGCCGCAACTCCATCGAAGTGGTCTGCCAAATCCCCAAAATCCATGCCGTCCCCTAAAGCCGAGTTCGTTGTGCCCAGAAACTGACCGTATCGCGTGCCCATGTAAGCCAGTGCGCCACGACACGGCCAGCGGCTCTCGTTTAGGCCGAAATGGCTTCCGAAGAGGAATCGGACTGGTCGATGATTTTCGAGACATGAGGGGTCATGATGCGTGCGATTTCGCTCATGACGGGCGTAACGACACTGTTTCCAAACTGCTTATAGGCTTGCGTGTCGCTTACGGGGATCCGGAATGAGTCCTCGTAGCCCATCAGGCGCGCACATTCGCGCGGCGTTAGCCTGCGAGGGCGAAGTCCCTCTTGCGCAACCAAGATCTCGGAACCGTCCTTATAGTATCTAGCGGACAGCGTCCGGGTCGTTCCCGTGGGGTGAACAAGCCCGAAGCCAAAACCGTTGCCCGCAGCCTTGTGCTTTGCGGCATAGGCCTGTAAGTAAGCCCAAAGCTTGGGGGTTAGGGTGAATTTAGACTGAACTTCCGCGTTTTCGTGGTCGAAGAAGCGGTCACCATCCCATTCGAGGAATGGTTCAGTTCCGTCGGTCTTGTGAAGAATGGTGTTCAGTTTCGGGCCCACAGGTGGAATCTCAAGATCGTCCCAGCTGAAGTCAGTTGGCTCCCTGAACCCAACAATGATTATGCGTTCTCTGTGTTGAGGAGTGAACTTGATGGCATCTATTACCTTGGTATGAACCTCGTAGCCAAGTTCCTCCTGCAGCGTTTCCATGATCACGGCAAAAGTCCGACCCTTGTCGTGGGATCGGAGGTTCTTGACGTTCTCCAGCATGAACGCGGCAGGGCGCTTTTCATTAATTATCCTGGCAACATCGAAAAATAGCGTGCCTTGTGTGGCGTCTTCGAAACCGTGCAGTCGTCCGAGCGAGTTCTTCTTGCTCACCCCCGCTATCGAGAACGGCTGGCATGGGAAGCCACCCAAAAGGATGTCATGGTCGGGGACTTCTTCAGCAGCGAACGGCTGTATGTCACCAACAAACGTATGAGCGTCTTCATGGTCATCGGGAAAATTGGTCAAGTAGGTCTTTTCGGCGTACTTGTTCCACTCGCTGGTAAACACACAGCGACCTCCATGTGCCTCGAAGCCCTTTCGGATCCCGCCGATTCCTGCAAATAGATCGATGAACTTGAAAGCACCCGAATCACTCTTGATCCTCATGCCTAGGAGTTCCTTGAGTGCGGGGGCGAGCATCGTCGGGCAGGCTGTATCTCCATTTTCCCAGCGCGCTACCGTCCTCTCGGAGACGTTTAGCTGCTCTGCGAGCTGTCGTTGTGTGTATCGTGCGCGTGCTTGCCTGAGAAGCGTGAGTGCGTTGTCCATCATGTCCTATCTGGGTTGTTCACCCGACATTCTGTCGTATATCTGACCCAGTGTGCGAATGACGCGCCGAGCCACCAGCAAGACTTCTGCCACCGAAGAATCAGCTTTCCTCTTCAAGTTCAGCTGAGCTCCGGCCGGACATGCTGCCGGGTCTTTCCCACCTTGCCCGTAGCCCCTGACAATTTCGGCGTAGGCCGAGTGACGTTCGCCTTCAGCGCATTATCGAAGTTCGGCCCGAGGGCGTGGCGTAGTCGGGGCGTGGGCAGAAAGGAAGCAGCGTAGTTGGTCCGTGTTCTGGTCTGGCCGAGTATCGTACCAAGCAAGTGGCTTGCCCGCGTTAGGTCTCCGGGCGGAATCGCTCAAAATCTCGACCTCTGGCAATCCTGCCCGTCCCGTACTCTGCGTCCAGCCCCTCTCCGCTGACTGTGGCTGAGTAGTGCTTGGTAAGCCATGGCAGACCCACCACGTATATGCCAGGAACCTCTGGAACTTCTCGGTCGTGTTTCGGGAAGCCCCATTCATCGACCAGAGGTATGCCGACCAACCCGAAGTCGAGTTTTGTACCCGAGAGCCGGCCACCGGCCGGTACGGGTTCCTGCTGGGGCGCATCAATCCGCGCCGCCGCGCTGTACGCATCAATCGCCTTTCCGGACCGCTTCGCGAACATCGACTCAACGGCCGGAATGCGGTCGGGGAGGTCATCGCTAAGGCTGATGTCGTCGTCGTCGATTGATTCCAGATGGCCGTGCAGCTGCATGCCGCGGCGGTCGAGTTCGCGGAGATGAATTCCGTGGCCGCCGTCGGTACCCCCGGAGCAAGGGGTCGGGGGCGAAGCGGGCGGCGGGGGAGGGGAGCGCTTCACGGGTGAGGGCGTTGACGCCGAACTCGGGACCGTGCTTGTCGGTTTCGAGCATCCAGTAGATGAGGTCCTGGGCCCGATATCTGCGGGCCGCTTCGGAAACACTTGAGACGGAGGGATGGACTTCGCGCAGGGATCCTGGCTGACAGGGCGGGGGACTTTGGGTTTTCTGATGCGTCGGCACCTGCGCTCAAGGAGCTGAAACGGAAGATTGACACCATCGAGCGGGCGTTGAAATACCTTACTGACCACGGGTTGGAGCCCCGCATCGATTCTCCTCAGGGGGACGAGTACCCAACAGCAACTTTCTCTGAGAGGGAACCTTGGTTTTCTAAACAGGGAGGGTGACTGGCCTCAAACGCGGCACAGAACCGCCACTTCCATCCGAAGTCTTTGATGGGCGTTAGCCTTTAGGCTTCTTGGACGACATCGTAGGGGAAACGATTCTGAAAATGACTACTGCACGTAAGCTCCGCATCTTGAACATTGCATCCACAGTCCTGTTGATGGCCGTCGTGATTCTGCAATCCACCCAACTGATCAGCATGTTCTGGGGCATGGCGCTCTTGGTACTCATCGGGCTCCCGACGACGGTAGTTTGGGTGATCCTTGAGCGGCGCCAGGGCGCCGAGAAGATGAGGGACGGGGCGTAGTCCGTCGCCGTCGTCGTAGCTAGTCAGGCTGTCACGAGGGCAACCCGGCCTGCCACGTACTCCGCATCCAGTCCCACCCCGCCGACAATGGACGAGCAGTGCCTGGTCAGCCATGGCAGCCCCACCACGAACAATCCGGGAATCTCCGCGACTCCGAGGAAGTGGTTACCGTACACCGCTCGTCCACCAAGGGCAGATCCACGAACTGAAAATTGATCTTGTAATCGGTCGCCTTCAGCGCCGAGGTGACGTCTTAGTGGGGCAGGTTCGCCTGAGCAGGCTCAGTTGGGGGCAAGCGATCTGCCTCTAAGGGCACCTCCTCCGGAGCGTCGCTCCCCGCTGCGGCAGCGTACGCAGCGATCGACTTGCATGAGCGCTGTCCAAACGCGGACTCAACTGCTGCCGGGCGTTCGGAGAGGCCGTCGCTGAAGGTGACGCCGCCGTCGTGTATCGCTTCAAGGTGGCCGTGCAGGTGCATGCCGTGGCGGCCGAGTTCTCTGAGGGGGATGGCGTGTCCGCCGTCGGTGCCGGAGAGCAGGGGGCTGAGGCGAAGCGGGCGCGGGGAGGGCGGCGCCTGGAGGGCGAGCCGATGGCGCCGTACTCGGATCTCGTGTGCTGCTGTCTGAAGATCCGTCCTTCATATATTGACTGTGACCCGCCTCACCGTCACACTAAATGAACGCTATTCATTTCACGTTCACAAGACCAGAGGCTTCCACCACGCGCCCACGAGTCAACCCCCAGCACTTCAGGATCTCGGTGACCCCGTAGATTCGGTCGCAGCTACGAAGTTCTGCAGCGTCGCAGCTTCCCAGCACACCAGCATGACCATCAAGGATCCCCAATGACCCCCACGTTTGAAACTGATACACCGGCAGGCGAGAAGCCTGTGGGGCCCGCGTCTACGGAATCAGCGAACCAGGGTTGGCGCCGTGTCCTCGGTGTTCCATCCCTGGTCCTGCTGGGCTTGGTCTACATGGTGCCGCTGACTATCTTCAGCACCTACGGCATCGTCGTGGAACTTACGGGCGGGCGGCTCTCGGCTGCCTATGCCGTGACCCTGGTGGTCATGCTGTTCACGGCTCGCTCGTATGGCCGGATGTCGCAGGCGTTCCCGTTCGGGGGATCCGCGTACACGTATGCAACCCGTTCCTTCGGGCCGGGCCTTGGCTTCATGGCCGGATGGTCGCTCCTGCTGGACTATTTGCTGTTGCCGATGATCAACTACCTGCTGATCGGCATTTACATGGAAGCCGCATTCCCGGCTATCCCGGCCTGGGTGTTCATGATCGTCTCGATTGTGGCAGTGACCGTGCTGAACATCCTCGGCATTACTGCGATTGCGAAGGCCAACTTTGTGGTGGTGGGTCTCCAAGCGCTCTTCATTGTGTTGTTTGTGGCCCTGGGGCTTTCCTCAATCACGGGAACCGGCAGCGTTGATCTGCTGGCCCCCTTCACCGGGGCCGAAGGTGCGGAAGGCCTTTCGCCCGTCTTCGCTGGCTCAGCGATCCTCTGCCTCTCCTACTTGGGGTTCGACGCCGTCTCGACCTTCGCCGAGGAAACAAAGGACCCGAAGCGGAATCTGCCCCGCGCCATCATGATCACCACGGTGCTGGCCGGCATGATCTTCCTTGGACTCGCGTACATCAGCCACCTGGTTCTCCCCGTCAGCACCTTCAAGGACGTGGACTCGGCGGCCATCGAGGTCATTGGAGCAGCGGGCGGCGAGTTGCTGGTTGCCTTCTTCACGGCTGCCTACATTGCCGGCAGCCTCGGATCAGCATTGACCTCCCAAGCCTCGGTCTCGCGGATCATTCATTCAATGGGTCGCAGCGGAGTTTTCCCGGCAGCCTTGGGACGGTTGCACGAACGATTCCGGACTCCCGTTCTGCCCATCCTGCTGACCTCTGCGGTGTCCCTACTGGCGTTCGTATTGGACCTTTTGACCATCTCATCGCTGATCAGCTTCGGAGCCCTCGTAGCGTTCTCCGTGGTCAACCTTGCCGTCATCAAGCACTACTACTTCGACCAAAAGGCCCGCGGAGCTCGCGGCGTGATCCATAACCTTGTGCTTCCGGGCATTGGGTTTGTACTCACGATCTGGCTATGGACGAGTCTGAATGGCCTGTCGATCGGATTCGGTCTGGCATGGGCTGCCGTTGGCTTGGTCTGGCTCGCCTACTTGACGCGTGGTTTCCGCAGGCCTGCGCCGCAGTTGGACCTGAAGGAGGCGTAGGGGCCTGAGCGGAAGCTCAGAGGATCTTCGCCAGACGGGTGCATTCCTCCCACAGCCTCCTTCGCGCCGCCGGGTCCGACCCCATGCCCGGCGTCGGCAGTTCCTTGCGCTTGGCCCAGAGCTTGCCGGGCACCGCAGCAGTCTCCGGCGAAGTGGCCAGCCAAACGGGCGTATCAGCCGCTTCCTCGGCAGGCTTGCCCAAGGTGTTTGTCAGCCAGCGGAATGGTCCGCCAACGTCCTGCAGCAACCCCGTGTTCTTTACCAGGCCCGGGTGCACGGCATTCACCACAACGTTTGAGCCCCGAAGACGCTCCGCGAACTCCTGCGTCAACAGAACCCGGCCAAGCATCGTTGGTGGGGTAGCGCGCAGGTAGCTGTACTTGCGTTTGGTGGTCTGAAGGTCGTCGAAATCGATCGTGGTAACTGACGGCCCACCTGAATACTTGGACGCGATATTGACCACCCGCGACGTCAAGGCATCGTCTTTACTCGCGCCTTGTTTCAGCGAATCCACGAGCAGATTGGTGAGCAGGAAATAGCCCATCACGTTGGTGGCGAACGTGACTTCAAGGCCGTCCGGAGTCACTTGGCGTTCCTTACGGAACACGCCGGCGGCGTTGACGAGTACGTTGAGCGTTTGGTGACGGGAGTGGAACTCGTCAACCGCCGACCGGATTGTGGCCTGACTCGAGAGGTCACACGCAAGCGGCTCCAGCGCCGCGTTGGGGACCACAGCCTGGATGTCGCGAATCGCGTCTTCTGCCCGCGCTTCTGAACGGCCAGGCACGACGACGGTCCCTCCTTCGCGGGCCAGCGCAGTTGCGATGGCCTTGCCAAGGCCGCCCGTAGCGCCCGACACAAGGCACACTCGCCCATTCATAGATGCCATAGCAGGATCACAGCACTTCCGGATATGTTTGGCGAGGGCTTTTGGGTGCAGGTTTGCCTATTTCTTGGGCTGCTTTGCCCTGGATGCCTTGGGCGTTTTGGGCGGTAGCGCCGCCACGTTCGCAAAGGCCTTGGCCACCCATTCCGCAGTTTGCTCGGCGTCGTCCTGCCACGACTCCGGAAGTCCGACGTAACCGCCCATTGGACGTTCTGCGGGACCAAAGGGTTGCGTCTGGTGATTGGACTCCAGTTCCTGCTGGTCGGCCTCGGAGAGCTTCACGCCGATGGTGGGCCCGAACAGGCCGGCGAACATGTTGCCGTTGACGAAAGCGCCGAGGTTCCCGAACATCGGCTTGACCTCCACGTCTGAATTTTCGGGGACGGCAGAGCGGAAGCGTTCTTTGTCCGCCTCTGAGGGCTTGGGCATTTGCATGGATCGTCCTCCTGGGAGCGTATTGACTGAGTGGGAACAGTGTTCATAGGCCGGAAATTCGCTCAGCGATAAATCTGGCGTCTAAGCCCACACCACCGACTATCGCTGAATAGTGCCGCGTGAGCCAGGGCAGCCCGACGACGAACAGTCCAGCTGCCTCCATCACCCCACCCATGTGCTTCGGGTAGCCCCACTCATCAACCACCGGCATGTCAACGAAGCTGAAGTCGAGTTTGTACCCGGTTGCCCACAAGACGGACGTGATGTCGGCGTCGGCCAGGTTCAGCTGCGCCGGCTCATCCGGCAGCCAGTCATCCGCTGCCAAAGGTGGCTGCGACGGCGCATCAATCCCCGCTGCCGCAATGTAAGCATCAATCGCCTTTCGCGACCGCTGTCCAAACGCGGACTCGACGGCGGCGAGGCGCTCGGGGAGGTCGTCGCTGAAGGTGATGTCGCCGTCGTCGATTGCTTCAACATGGCCATGCAAGTGCATGCCGCGGCGGCCGAGTTCGCGAAGGTGGATGCTGTGCCCGCCGTCGATGCCGGAGAGCAGGGGATTGGGGGCGAATCGCAGGGAGGGGGAGGGGAGTGCCTTGGCGGTAAGGGCGTTGATTCCGTAGTCGGGGCCGTGCTTGCCCGTTTCGAGCATCCAATAGATGAGGTCCTGGCCCCGGTACCGGCGGGGCGCTTCGGGAACGATCGAAACCGCGAGGTGGACCTCGCGTCCGGCTGCGTGGAGTTCCTCGGCGATCTGGCCGCCTGATTGTCCGGTGCCGACGACGAGCACGCCACCGTCGGGTAGTTGCTCGGGATTGCGGTAGTCGTGAGTGTGCAGCTGGGTGACACCGCTCGGGAGCTTCGCGGCGAGAGCCGGGATCCTGGGAACTTGGTAGGCGCCCGTTGCAAGAACAACGTTGCGCGCCTTCAAGCTGCCCAGAGACGTCTCAATCTGGAAGCCTCCGTTCGAGGTCGGGGATAACTTGGTCGCGTCGACGCCGGTGTGAACTGGCGCTGCGATCAGCTCCGCGTACCGCCTGAAGAGGTTCACCGCGGCATCGCGGGGGATGAACGCGTCCCGGTCGTCGCCGTCGTACGGCATCCCAGGGAGGTCCAGCGAAAGGTTGGGAGTGTTCATGTAGAAACCGTCCCAACGATCCTGGAAGGCGCCGCCCAGAGTGGCGCGCCGCTCGAGGATTTGATGCTCGACGCCGAACTGCGTGAGCCAGTAGCTCGTCGTGAGGCCGGCTTGGCCTGCGCCGATGATGACCGTGTCAGGTGTCGGTCCCATGGGGTGAACGTTACGCTTGCGGGCGGCGTTTGGGGATGGGCGAAGAAGGTTTTGAAAAGACGTAGGCTTTCCGGAAGACAATCTGGGGGGATGATTTGCAGATGTCGACCACAAGCTTGATTCGGGCTCTCGATATCGCGACGTGGGTGGTGGCGGCCCTTAGCCTGGTTCTGCTCTTCAGCGGACTATTGGACAACCTCTGGGCAACGGCGTGCCTGATAGCGACTGCCGCTCCGGCGATTTCCAGCTGGGTGATCGAGGAAAGGCTCCAGGGTGTAGGCAAAGGCGACGAGCGGCAGTAACGCCCAAGTGGGGTTGCCGGGACTGTCTCCGGAACGCATCTGATGGATAAATATTTCCCAGCACTAGCCATCTGCTCAAAACTCTGTAGACTTGACGGTGTTGTTGTGTTTGGCATTTGGTAGTTCAGGCAGTCCCCACGATCCTTCCGGATCGTGACCTTCTGAAGTAACGGTGGAGAACACCCCACACCCGGAGACCCGAAAGTCGGGACAATCTCCACCTTCAGTAAGGACTGAAAAAATGGCTACAGGTACCGTGAAATGGTTCAACTCCGAAAAGGGCTTCGGCTTCATCTCTCCTGAAGATGGCAGCCAGGACGTTTTCGCTCACTACTCTGCGATCAACTCCTCGGGCTACCGCTCCCTCGAAGAGAACCAGAAGGTTTCCTTCGACGTCGAGCAGGGCCCCAAGGGTCCCCAGGCAGTAAACATCCAGGCTATCTAGTCTTCGGATAACTCAGAAGCACGGCCGGTCACTGACCGGCCGTGCTTTTTTGTCTGCCCACGTGGCCGGTTACACAAATTTCGTCATTCGTGACCAAATAACGACGGACACCAGGGAAACAAAGACCAATCCGCCGGCCATGGCTGCCAAGCCGAGTTCGATCTGCACTGGGAATGGCGGGCGTGGACTGAACCCGCCCCAGTAGTTGAAGACGCCCTCTCCGGCAGCGGTAAGAATGTTTCGTGGATCGTAGGGCCCAGCGAAAGGTGCCACCATAAGCAGCCCGCCGGCGGCCAAGCTCGGTATCAGCATGCTTCTGGCCACGAGTCCGACAAACAGACCCAGTAGCCCGAACATCATTGCCGTAGATGCACTGAACGCGATTTGGACTGCGGGGCTTTCAACAGCCACTGTTGCCACAGGGTAGGGAAAGCTGCGATCGACAGAGGGTAGAAAGGCGGCTCTGACGATAGGCGCAGCAGCAAGGCTCAACGTCGCCGCGATCAGGATCGCGGCGAGGGAAACGGCTACGACAGTCGCCGCCTTGGCAACGACGTATGACGTTGCGCCTTGTATGACCACTCGATCCTTCAAAATACGAAAGCGGGCGTCGCCGGCCGCCACGCCGCACCCGTACACGAAAAAGAGTAGCGGGATGACCAAGAAGGTGATCATTTCAAGTCCGGTTCCGACTCCATTCGTTCCTTCGAGGGCTTGGTACGCAAGGTAGGCCCTTTCGTAGTCATAGCGAAGTGGATTGTCCACCAGCTTCTGACCGTCCTGAACCACCAGGCTCATGGGCTGTTCCATGGCCTGAGCCAGGGACAGTCCGTTGGCTGCAGCTTGTGCTTCAGTCGCCTCAAGACGAGTCATGCTGGCACCGACGTTGCTGGCACTCCCGGTGAATGCGAATACGAGAGCCAAAACCAGGCCACAGAAGGGAAGCCAGAGCATTCTGCTCCAGTGCTGGTATCTCAGTTCTGTTCTTATGGAACGAAGTAGGCTATTCATCAAAATCATCACTCTTGAACGCCTCGTTGCCTGGATCCCGATGAACCTTGCCATGTCGAATGGTGAACTCAGATGAGGAAACGCTGCGGTAGAACGCGGATTCGTGATCTGAGATCAGTACACAGTTGGTGTCGGCGCTGGATTCAAGCAAATGCAGCAGGCCCTCTCGACCGGATTTGTCCAGCCCAGACAGCGGCTCATCCAACAAGATGCATGGTTTCCGTGCCGCGAAAGCAGCTGCTATCTTGATCTTTTTTCTTTGTCCGAGAGAGTAGGTCGCAGACCTCTTCTTGAGAAGATCATGATTTAAAAACATCCGAACTGCAGGAGTCTCTTCAATGACTTTTGGTGATGCATCCAGTAAGGCTTGCAGATTCTGTAGACCTGTGAGTCGGCCGTGCACTGTGGAATCATCAAAGGCTGCAGCAATGTTGTTCAACAATGGATCTCTGTGCCAGAGAATGCTTCCTCGGTATCGTTCAAGCCCAGCCAAACACTTCAGGAGGGTGGTCTTGCCGGTCCCGTTTTCACCTCGAAGTACGTAAATTCCACTTGACGGAATAGTCAATGATACGTTGTGCAATACGTTTGTGCGCCCGTACCGTTTGGAAAGATCTGTTATGCGTAACATGAGTCCTCGTTTATGGAGGGTCCGGCCGCTCTGGACCGGCCCCTACGGGCTATGAGTCAGTGACTAGCCCTGCCACGCATACCAGGCGCCGTCGCCGTATACGTTTGCGCTCTGGATGACGGTTGAGTGATAGACGTTGACATTTCCCCAAGGGGTCGGGGTGCCTACGCCTGCGTCGGTTAGTGCTCTGAAGGAGTGCTGCCAGTTGCTCACGTAACTTCGATTGATGCCCAGCGCCTGAACCGTGTTGAACCCGAAAGCGCCAACGCGTTGATATCCGTAACTACTCGTCACCCGGCTCCAGGGGCTCATCAGCTGCATGGGCCGGAGTTGCCAGGGCTGCGATGAATACTGACAAACATATTGCTGTGATGCTAGTGCGAAGTTTCATGATCTTGTGTCCCCCAATGGACATGATCTCAAGTGCCACACAGGCCTACTTGATTGAGATTTTCCCAACACCTTCTCGGGCATTGAGCTTGGTTTGAGTGCATTAACAAGTTGATGCTAGCGACATCACTTTCACTTTTTCGGTCGCTGTTCCGCTAGCCGTTCAAGTGATTGAGCAATACTCTCAACCCCAGATCTGCATTTGTCAAACGTTCACATTGGGAGCAGCACAAACAATCCAAGGGTTGTTTCAGTGCGATCACTGAGTTAGCAAAGCGTTCACCACCTAGAGGAGACGCGCCACCACCTACTTTTGGCTAAATCACCACCTAGAGGGCCCGAAAACGGGCTGTGCAAGGACGAATTACCACCTAGTTCAATTTTCTCCCTCTACCCGTAGAAGAGGGCTGCGTATGTAGATTCATAAAAGAAGGCGAGGGCGAATTGTGATTCTCGAGATTCGATGATCTGGCGACTGCGCAGTGGTGAGCGGGTGCATCCCGTCTGCGTGCCGGCCGGCGGTAGCTCACTACTCTCTGATCAACTCCTCGGCGTACCGTTCCGTCGAAGAAGACCAGGAGGGTTCCTTCGACGGAGACGCAGGCCCGGTCACGGACCGGCCCTGCTTTTTGTCTGCCCAAGTGGATATATGTACTACTAGGTCGGTAGCTGTTAGAACACATATCCACATAGCGAATTACACCCATGTAATTCGCCGCCAGCCGTCCGTAGCGTAGTACTCAATCACCCACTACGCGAGGGAACCAGATGAACACCCCGAGCACGCGCTCAAGCACTAAAGCAACGGCCTCCCACCACCTAGACGAGTCGGCCCAGCACCTAGTTTGGCCGAAATCACCACCTAGAAGCCCCCAAAATGGCCTGTGCAAGGCCGTTTTGCCACCTAGTCCTGTTTCGTCGATCTAGCCTGCGAAGTGAGCCGCATGTCGGGCGTCCACAGAAACAGAAGGTCAGGTCGAGTGTTCGATTCAGAGGTTCAACGAATCCTCGATTTCGTTGCACGCGGCATAGGAGTGCGCGTCGTCGGTGCCCCTGGAAGCGGCAAGACCGCCGTCGTAAATAACGTGATCGCTAACCTGGAGAAGACGGGCGTCTCTGTCCACTTCATCAGCGGCATGCGCACGCACCGCGGTATTCCGTACTCGGCCATCAAGGGGCTCGGCCTGGACCTGCGCCCGGGCCGAAATGGTGTCTTCGATCTTGCGGACGTGTTCGCCGCGCAGTTGGCCAAACCTGGAAAGCACCTGATGGTGGCTGACGACATCCACCTGGTGGACAACGAGTCGCTGGCTGTCCTGGAAGCCGTCCGGCGCCGCTCCGACTGCCCCTTGGTGGCCACCGCACCGGAGACGTGGGCATTCTCAAAGGGCCAACTCGCTGTCCTCAACCAGGGCCGCGAGGCTCATATGCAGCTGGACCCTCTCCACTACGAGCAGGTCCACATGCTGATTGCCCAGGTGCTTGGTGCGCCTGCAGATGCGGAGGCAACCGCCCGTATACTCACCAAGTCCGCGGGAAATCCCCGGCTCATAGTCCGGATAGCTGAGACGGCCTCAATGAGCGACCTCCTTGTTCTGCGGGACAAACAATGGCGCATGACCAGCCACACCCTATGGAACGAGCACCTTCGGGGAACGTTGGAAGCGCTGCTGGCGGAACTCACCGCCGAGGAGTTCACGGCCCTCCACATCATGGCGATACTTGGCACTGCGCGTATCGATATCCTTCAGAAGGTCATCAGCGCAGAAATCCTGGAGAACCTGGAACGCCGCGGATTTCTGTCCGTGATGAACGATCACCACGGCGGGGCGATCGCCGCCATTAGTCCACCGGTGATCGCCGACTATTTCAGAGGAGCGAAGATGCTCCGCGACCGGCATCTGCTGCGAAGCAAGATCGCGGGGATACTCGAGACCGCTCCCCAGGTGGCTGGCGAAAATTCTTCGACGACCGATTGCCTCACCCAGCTTCTCGCCGAACTCCGCCTTGAGAAGGGCGACGACGACGCCGTGACCGCTCGCCACATCCACGACCACAACGCAGCACGTGAACGCACCCGGTTCGAACGCTGGGAAGGCAACAAGACCGCCGCGAACGCGGTGGCGCTCCTCCGTACGTATTGGGGCGCTCCAGTGAACATTCAGCGCGCCGTCCGTGTCTGTGCGGAGACAACAACCGCCGACGCCGATCCATCAGACCTGCTGTTCCTCACCATCACCAAGGCGATGCTCGCTATCCATACGGGCCAAGGTCCAAGTGCCGCCGTCGAGATTCTGCGGTCCTTGTCGGCGGCCCACCCCGAGCATGAAACGGAAGTCGCCAACGCGGTTCTCTTTCTCAGCGCATCCCATGGTCGTGTTCAGCCCACCGACGGGCACCATCCAGAGGGTTCAGATCCGCAGCCCGGCATGCGGAACCTGGTGAGCGGGCTACTGGAGCTATACCGCCTGCGGCCCGAAGCTGCCGTCAAAGCAGTCGAGGGTGACGGGGATGAAGACGCCTTCACACACCTTCGCCCCTTTATCCGGGGTTTCGCGATGTTCGCCGCCGGCCGCGTGGATGAATCACTCGTCTTCGCCCTGGAGTGGCGTGCCGAGGCCCGCAAGAACCTGGATCAGTTCGGCATAGTCACCAGCAGTTACATTGCTGCCCACGGGCTGCTGTACCGAGGAAACTTCGAAGAAGCCGAATACCTCATGAGCAGCGTCTTCGCCATGGGCCGGCCCGGGTTTGTGGTCGACTCCTTGTACGATGCCATGCTGCGGCTTGCCGGGCTGAGGCACGCAACCAACGTGGTCTCACCGGCTTTCTCCATCGCCGCCCAGGCACGGGAAGACGTGCACGATATCGGACCGCTTCCCGGCATTGGTAAAGGCGCCTACGAACTCATCGCCCACAGCAGCGCCCAACCCGCAACGTTCGATCGCAAGGCAACCAAGCTCGTCAAACGACAGCTGAAGAGTGGATACGTTCTGGAAGCCATGATGACGGCGTTGCTGTGCACATGCCTGTGTCCAGGGCGGCCTGTTCTGGAGTTGCTGCAGAAGATCCTCAGGGAGTGCGGAATAGCCGTCCACGACAAACTCCTGGCCATTGCCGCCGCTGTTGTTGAGGGAGACCACCAGCTGCTGGGCCTCCTCCTGAAGCACTACGAACCCGATCCCGACACTTACCAAATAGGGATGCTGCTCCGCGGCGCACTCAAACGCCACGTCATCGAAGGTGACAGTGTCGCTGCCGACGCCCTTGCCCAGGCCTCGTCGATGTTCGCGGTTCGGTTCCCCTCGGCCAACGAACAACTGTCCTTCAATACCTTCAGGACTACACCACTGACTGAAAGGGAGATCGAGGTGGCTGTGCTGGCGGGACACCGCTCAAATGTCGAGATTGGCGAACACTTGGGCATCAGCGCCAGAACAGTGGAAAACCACATTTCCAACGCACTCAGGAAAACCGGTGCGACGTCGCGCAACAGTCTCTTCATGCTCGTGGGGAATTCACTTCCACCGCGCTGACCCGGGATACGCTCGGAGTAACGCACCTTTTGTGGCGTTCAGACTCCCAACACGTGAAGGGTTTCCGTGAGCAATTCCCCGGCCTTGGCCCGCAGGCTCGGCACCTTCGATGCCTCACTCATCGGCCTCGGTTCCATGATCGGTGCCGGCGTGTTCGCTGCGTTCACCCCCGCTGCGGCTGCTGCAGGTTCGGGGCTGCTCGTGGGCTTGGTAGTTGCAGCCTTCGTGGCGTTCTGCAACGCCACATCGTCCGCTCAACTGGCCGCCACCTACCCGACATCGGGTGGTACCTACGTCTACGGCCGCGAGCGACTCGGGCCGTGGTACGGGTTCCTGGCCGGTTGGGGTTTCATCATCGGCAAGACGGCCAGCGCCGCAGCAATGGCAATGACGTTCGCCGCCTACGCCGCACCCCAAGGCTGGGAACGCCCGATGGCGATTGCCGCCGTCGTACTCCTGACGGCAGTGAACTATCACGGCGTAACCCGAACAGCCGGCCTGACCCGGATCCTGGTGGTTGCTGTGTTGATTGCGCTGGCCATCGCAGTCGGTGCGGTGTGGGGCGGATCAGGGCCTGACTTTGGCAACCTGGTGGGGGATGGGCTGCTGGCCCACGGCTGGTACGGGATTCTGCAGTCGGCCGGGCTGCTGTTCTTTGCCTTCGCCGGGTATGCGCGGATTGCAACGATGGGCGAGGAAGTCCGGGAGCCGCGTCGCACCATCCCTAGGGCCATCAGCATCGCCCTTGGGATCACGATCCTGGTCTATGCGACCATCGCCGTCACGCTGCTGGTCGCGCTCGGTCCCGACGGTATCGCGGAAAATACGACGCCGCTCGCCGCCGCCGTCGAACAGGGAACCATTGCGTGGGCTGCTCCCGTGGTTCGCGTCGGAGCTGCGATGGCTTCGCTGGGCGCACTGCTGGCTCTGATCGCCGGGTTGGGGAGGACAAGCCTGGCGATGGCCCGTGAGCACGATCTTCCGCATGCGCTCGCCGCCGTCCACCCGAAATATAAAGTGCCGCACCGAGCGGAGATGACGCTGGCGGTGGTCATTTGCGTGATCGTTGCGGTGGCTGATCTGCGGGGTGCCATCGGCTTCTCATCTTTCGGCGTGCTGCTCTATTACTTGGTGGCCAACATCGCCGCGTTCACGCAACCTGCCGAGGATCGTCGCTATCCGAAGGCACTACAGGTTGCTGGAGCGGTGGCGTGCGTGGTGCTTGTTGTGACGCTGCCGCCACTGTCCGTGGGGCTTGGTGTTCTCATGTTTGTGGTTGGCATCGTGTTCCGGCTGCTGCGGCTCCGCCGGGCTGGGCACGACTCCACCTGGGGGTAATCGGGTGGAGCCGTGTCGTAGTGCCTCCGACGCCGGGGCGGGTGGGGTTTCCCGCCGGAAACCGGGATCCCGCCCCAGCGGCAGAAGAAGAGACCATGGCTGGTTTGTGGGACTAGGTGGTATGAAGGGATTCCTGCGCGCTGTCGTCATCTCTAGCCATGTACTTGTAGAGGCTCAGAACAGCCACCGTTAGGGCGCAGACCGCAGCGACAAGGCCTATGGTCTCTTGAATTGGCACGGCAAGGAGCGGGGTCAGAGCTACAGAGTTGGCAAAACCCGCGCTGGCGAAGATGCCTGCCCGCAGAACAAGGAGCCGGTCCGGATTCATGAAGTGAAGTGTGATTGGTCCGAGGACACCAAGGATCAGCAATCCGATCATTACTGAGTTGAGAACAATATTGGGGTTGAGCTTTGACAAGCCGGCGGGTGGTGGATTTAGCCCGAGTATCACCGCTGAGAGGCCCGAGCAGCCCGCAACTGCTAAGCCCAGGATGCGGAGTGCAGGCGAAAGGTCGTGAGTCAGCATGAAGCAGTATTCCTGATGTTGTTCAGTGCTAGGAAAATTCCGAAGGACTTGGACAGCCTTAAGACGTTGCTAAATTTCAATTCGTCCTCACTCAGAGCCGATAGTGATATTAGGAACTCGCGCCCAAACACCAGAGTTGGTCGCGGCTTCGGCGGGCTGGGCACGACTCCACCTGGGGGTAATCGGGTGGAGCCGTGCCGGTATGCCTCCGACGCCGGGGCGGGTGGGGTTTCCCGCCGGACACCGGGATCCCGCCCCAGAGGCACAAGAAGAGACTATGGGCGGATTTTGGGACTAGGTGGTGGGAAGGGATAACTAGGTGCTGAGCGCGCCCGGTTTGTGTGGTTCATGGCCCAAGATGAGTGGAGATTCGGCGTCCCTAGGTGCTGGGGGATGAGGTCATCCTGTGCCACGATGGTCCGATGATTGGGGAGAGCCTACTGGCTGGCAGAGCGGAACTCTTGCAGTTCCTGGCGAGAGAAATCGTGGAACTCGGTGAGGGCCGCCGCCTGATTGGCATTGATGGCGCCGACGGATGCGGCAAAACAACGTTCACCGATGAACTTGCATCCGTGATTCAGAGCCGGCCGGTCGTGACTATCCACCTAGACGATTTCCTCAACCTGCAGGAAGTCCGGCACCGGCGAGGACGGACATCGCCGGACGGGTTCTGGCTGGACACCTACGACTACGCGGCCTTCCAGGAAAACGTTCTGACTCCGCTGCGAAGGGGCGGGGACGGAAAGTATCGCCCGGCCGTCACGGATGCCCGTCAGAACCAGAGACTTGAGTTACCTATACGGGAAGCGCCGGAGGAAGCCTTGGTGCTGGTCGAGGGGATGTTCCTTCACCGGGACGAATTGATGGGCCAGTGGGACTACTCGATCTTCCTCGATGTCCCGTTCACCGAAACCGCACGACGAATGTCCATACGCGACGGCGGCAACCCAGACCCCGAACATCCGTCCATGCGCCGGTATGTCGGCGGCCAGCGTCTCTACTTCGAGGCCGTGGAACCGTGGACGCGCGCAACCAGGGTTGTCGACAACACTCAGCCGGACGAACCCAGGTTGCTATCCCTCGGTGAAGCGTCGAAGCGCAGACGCTGATAGCAGTGTGGGGCGACCACGGCACTTCACGCCACGACCGCCCCACAGAAGAAGCTACTTTTCGCAGGCGATTCCGTCGCCGTCCGAGTCGAGCTTGTAGATATCCGAGCCGATGACGGTCACCGGACCCCGAACGTATGCGGGACCATTGCCCTTTCCGCCGGCGCAGTCAACATCGGAAGCTATAGGAACGCAGCCGCTGTAGTTCGGATCGCAGCCATTTTGTGCCTGTGGTGCGGGGGCTTGCGCCTTTGGAACTACCGCGGCTGCTGCCTTGTCAGCAGCCGCTTTAGCTGCCGCAGCTTGAGCAGCTGAGGCCTGCTCTGAAGCCGCCTTGTCCGCTGCCGCCTTGTCCGCAGCGACTTTGTCGGCCGCGGCCTTATCAGCAGCTGCTTTATCGGCCGCGGCCTTATCCGCTGCAGCCTTAGCTGCGGCTTCGGCAGCGCGCTGATCCGAAAGTTTCCGTGCGGTTGCTGAGTCCAACCACACGAATTTCCCGGATTGATCCATGCCACAGACATAGGTGTCACCGGCGCCGACCTGCGTAGCCTTCTCTGTTGTACAGGACGTTCCGGCGACCTTGCTCGGAGTTGGTGTCGGCGTCGACGACGGCGAGGACTTGGACGTGCTCACTGAGCTGGCGGTGGTTGTGGACCCCTGTCCGCAGGCCGTCAGCAGGACAACGACAGAGCCTAAGGCGAGCAGGGCGAGCGATTTACGGCCTTGAGCCAAGGAAGACTTGCGCCGGAAATGCCTATTTTTGGACGTGCGAATAGCACCCTTTTTCAATGTAATGCCCCCTTTAGATGCGCCGATGCGATGGCGCGTGTTGCGACCATAACACCGGCCGAACAGCAAAGGGAGAGGAAGTTATCTATGACTTTGCATGGAGCGAAAGTTACGATCGACTGCTTCCGCGCCATCCGTGCATCAAGCCCGTGCGTGCTTCCGCCGCGCAGGCAGCTTCCCAGTGCCTTCCGCGGAGAGCGCGGCACCCGTCCCCAACCCGCGGACCGTCCACCCGGCGCTCCGCCAAGCCTCAGTGTCCAGGACGTTTCGAGCGTCAAGCACCATCCGGCGTCGTACCAGCGAGCCGACAGCAACGGGTGACAGCGAGACGTACTCGTCCCATTCCGTCAGCAGCAGCACGAGTTCGGCGCCTTCGAGGGCGCGTTTGGTGGAGGCTTCGAAGCGGATCTGCGGGTAGCGGATCCAGGCGTTGTTGATGGCTTTGGGGTCGGTGACGGTGACGTGCGCGCCGGCGGAGGCGAGTTGCTGGGCGACGTCCAGGGCGGGGGAGTCGCGGATGTCGTCGGTGTCGGGCTTGAAGGCTGCGCCGAGGATAGTCACGGTGCGGCCGGACAGGAATCCGCGGCACATCTCACGGGCGACTTCCACTGCGCGGGAGCGCTGATCGAGGTTGACCGAATCAACCAACGCCATCCACTCGTCCACCGAGGGCACCGAAAGCTCACGTGCCTGGGCCCGGAAGGACCGGATGTCCTTGGGCAGGCAGCCACCGCCGAAGCCGAGCCCGGCGTGCAGGTACCGGTTGCCGATGCGCGGATCCAGGCCCATCGCCTCGCTGAGTTCGCTGACGTCCGCGCCCGAAGCGTCGCACAGCTCTGCCATGGCGTTGATGAAGCTGACCTTCGTGGCCAGGAACGCGTTCGACGCCGACTTGATCAGTTCCGCCGTCGCAAAATTGCAGACCAAGCGCGGGATCCCGGCAATGATCAGTGGCTCGTAGACGGCGTCGAGCACGGCGGTGACTGGAGCCCCGGCCGCGGCATCCTTACCACCCGGGACGCCGTAGACCAGCCGGTCGGGGACCAACGAATCCTTGACGGCAGTGCCCTGGCGCAGGAACTCTGGGTTCCAGCCGAGCAGCACGTCCGAGCGACGTGCCAGCAGCTCGCGCAGCTTCTCCACCGTGCCTACCGGCACCGTCGATTTACCGACGACGGCGGCCCCCTTGGCCAGGTGCGGCAGGAGGCTCTTCGTGGCGCCCATGAGGTAGGAGAGGTCCGCGGTATCCGAGGTTTTGGACTGGGGAGTGCCTACACAGAGGAAGTGAACTTCGGCATCCGCGGCGAGAGCGAAGTCCGTGGTGAACTGGAGCCGGCCGGTGGTGCGACCGTCGCTCAGGAGTTCGTCCAGGCCGGGTTCGTGGAAGGGGGCCATTGCCTTGTTGAGCTGTTCAACTTTGGAGGAATCGACGTCGATACCCACCACAGTGTGGCCCATCGAAGCGAGCGTTGCTGCGTGGACTGCGCCGAGGTAGCCGCAGCCGATCACGGAAATCTTCATGAAGTGGGTCCTTTGCTTGAGGTCAATTCGGTGGGGCCGTTTTCCCGCGAGAAAGAGGCGATGACTTCGGTGTAATGGCGGACCAGGTCGGCGCTGAGCACAGGCCACGTCCTGCCCTGGACAGACGCGGCTGCTGCCGTTGCGAACGCGCGGCGCTTGGCGTCGTCGCCCATCAGATCCTGCACGTAATCGCGCAGCTGGGTGAGGTTCCCGGGCTCGTAGAGCCAGCCGGTGCGCGAGTTCTCCACGAGGTCCAAGGGGCCGCCGCGTCCGGTAGCCACCACGGGAACGCCCGACGCCATGGCTTCCTGGATGGTCTGGCAGAAGGTTTCGAACTCGCCGGGATGGACGAACAGGTCAAAGGAGGCAACAGCTTCGGCCAGGGCATCCCCGCCAAGGAAGCCCGTAAATACAGCGCCCGGCAGCGCAGCTTCAAGGGAGGCGCGCTGCGGGCCATCGCCCACAATCACCAGCTTCGTGTTCGGCAGATCAGCGAGCACGGCGAGGTCCTCAACCTGTTTCTCCACGGCGAGCCGGCCGACGTAGCCGATGATGCGGTGACCGTCGGGCGCTACTTGGCTGCGCCACGCCGTCGAACGTTTGCCGGGGTTGAAGCGCGCGGTATCCACACCGCGACGCCACATATCCACGCGCAGGATGCCGCGACCGCGCAACTGATTCAGCGCGAACGTGGACGGCACAAGGGTTCGGGTTGCCAGGAGGTGGATGTTGTCCACACGGTTCCATGCCCAGTTCTCCAGGAACGGCACGCCATAGCGGGCGGCGTAGCTTGGAACCTCGGTTTGATAGATCGCCACGCTCGGGATGCCGAGTTGGTGGGCGGCCTGCACGGCGCGCCAGCCGAGGACGAACGGGGAGGCGAGGTGCACCACGTCGGGCGAGAAATCGGCAAGGATTCGCTTGACCCGATTCACACCACCTAACGCAACCCGCACATTTGTGTAACCGGCCAGCGGCACCGAGGGAAGCCGGTGCACATACGCACCCTTCTCGACGCTCGAAACATCAGTGTCCGACGTCGACGGCGCGATCACCATCACCTCATCCCCGCGCTCCTGCAGATGCTCCAGCACCCGCAGTATCGAGTGGGTTACCCCATTCATCAATGGCAGGAATGATTCGGCGACGATTGCGATCCTCACGCCTTCAACGGTGGTCGGGGCGGTTGGCGGTGCGGGTGCGGGCGGGTGGCCTGTGGAGGAAGAGTTGGTTAACAGGCGGTTCTTAGTTTTGTCCGGGCCCGCTTGTAGACTCCCTTCAACGGACGCGCTCAGGCGTCCTTTATCTGGGGGTTCTGCCATGGTTGCTGCTGGGGATGTTTCGCGCGCGCCTTTTGAGGTTTTGCGACCGGGCTTACGACGGCTAGGTGGGGTACGACGACGGCGCCGGGCAGCGGCGGGAACTGTCGCCGTCGGACTGGCGCTGGGGCTGTTTTTGGGAACCTTGGGTTCGCCCGCTGTAGCGGACGATCTCACCCGCGTTGTCCCCGTCGGCGAGCGCCCTACGGGTATCGCCGTGAATCCGGCCACCAACAAGGCGTATGTGGCCACCTTTGACGGTGTCGATGTGGTTGACGGCGAGCTCTCCAGTGGCCTCCTGTACACGGGGGACATGCCGGTGGACGTCGCGGTGAACCCAGTGACGAACAAGGTTTTCGTCAGCGAAATCGGTGGGGCCGTGGCCGTGGTCGATGGTGCTACCCGCGCCGTGACTTCAGTTCCTGTCGGCGCGAACCCGGGCAGGCTTGCAGTGAACCCGGTGACGAACAAGACCTACGTCGCATGGCAGAACGGCGTGAAAGTGATCGACGGTGCCACCCTCACCGCCACTGCTTTGCCGGTAGCCGGCGCCCAGGAGATCGCGGTGAACTCGACCACCGGCAAGGTCTACATTTTGGGTGGCGGAGTCATCAAGGTGATTGGCGCTGGTGGTGTGGTGACCTCGACCATCAGCATCGGCGCCGGCGGCATCTTGGATCTAGCCATCAACGAAACCACGAACAAGATCTACTTCACCACCCTGGGCAAGTATGGAGCCGGGGTGCGCGTGATTGACGGCATGACGGACACCATTACTGACACGATTCCGACCACAAACAACGTGGGCAAACTGGCAGTGAACCCGGTGACCAACACCGTGTACGTCGCTGGGGACAGCGAGGGCATCGACGGGTTCGTGCAGGTCATTGACCCAGCCACAAAGACACAGGTCGCCAAACTGCGAACTCCCTCTCGTGTCACCGACATTCTGGTCAACTCCAGAGGCAACAAGGCTTATGCGCTCCTGCAAGGGAGGGGAGTCACCGTGGTGGATGGCGACAACCGTTTCTCCGCCGTGTTCTCCGGACAGGATCCCCTGGACGCCGCGGTCAACCCGAACACCGGCAAGGTCTACGTCTCCAACAACGGAAGTGCCTCCGTGTCCGTGATTGACGGCTCTGTTGCAGCGCCTGTGAAGAACGACTTCAACGGTGATTCGCATCCTGACGTGTTGGCGCGCGACGTATCCGGCGCGCTGTGGCTGTACCCGGGCAACGGATCGGGCGGCTGGCTCCAGCGCGTCCAAGTCGGCCAAGGCTGGAACGTGATGACGGCCCTGATCGCGCCGGGCGACTTCAACGGCGACTCCTTTGCCGACGTTTTGGCGCGCGACGGCGGGGGTCTCCTGTGGCTCTACCCGGGCAACGGTGCAGGCGGGCTCGGAACCCGGGTGCTGGTTGGTAGCGGCTGGGAAAACATGAACGCCATCGAGCCCATCAACTTCTTTGGCGCCGGCTTCGGGGACGTCGTGGCCCGCGACCGTGGCGGGGCCTTGTGGCTGTACCGGGGCGACGGAAAGGGTGGCTGGTTGCCCCGGATGTGGGTTGATTCGGGCTGGTCGGCATTGTCTGAAATCACTGGCGCCGACGACTTCAACGGCGACGGCGTCACCGACCTCGTGGCCCGCGACAGCGCTGGGACCTTGTGGTTGTACCCGCCCAAGGGAACCAGCGGATGGCTGCCCCGCCAGGTCACCGGTCAAGGTTGGAACGCGATGAACTCACTGGTTGGACCCGGCGATTTCGACGGCGACGGGCGGGCTGATCTGCTGGCCCGGGACTCCAGCGGTGGGCTGTGGTTGTACTCCGGTCAAGGAGGATCGGCATGGCCCACGGCGAAGCAGGTTGGGGCCGGGTGGAATGTGATGACGGCGATAATCTGACGCGTGCTGCTCGACAAGGTGTCTGAGCCTTGGGTTGTGCGCATGTCAGGCCTTCTCGGCATGTAAACAACTCATGAGCCAGTGCCAGCGCCCCCACTTCGCGCAGCCTTCAAGTCCTTCCGCAGCCCCTTGTTGTCCGCCCGTAGTTCCCGGTTGTCCTGCGTCAGGCCATGGTTGTCCTCTGTCAGTCCACGATTCTGAGCTTCCAGCTCCAACACGAGCTTCACGCCGGCCAGGTTCAGCCCCTCATCCAGCAACACCCCGATCCGGCGCAGGGTCGCCAGGTTCCGTTCGCTGTAGCGGCGGGTGCCGCCGTCGGTCCTCTCGGGGGTGAGTAGCCCTTTACGTTCGTACAGCCGAAGGTTTTGCTGGCCGGTGCCCACGAGCTCAGCTGCAACGGAGATCGCGTAGACGCCGAGCGCGTCCCGGTCGCCGGTAGAACCCGACCCGCCGTCGGACGCGGCGGCGCCCAATCCGCCGTCGTGCCCTCCAGATGAACTGTCCGCAGCACCCATCCGAAACCTCTCCAAAATTCTTCCGAAAACCTACTTGCACCACTCTCTCACCAGTGCTATAAAAAATCTATACCAGCCAACACAGATCTGGAAGGCTGGACCAACAGAAGAGTCAGCATCAAGATCTAAGGAGTGAGAACAAAATGCTGATGCGCACTGACCCGTTCCGCGAATTCGACAGGCTCGCCCAACAGGTTTTTGGCACAACAGCACGCCCCGCCGGCATGCCGATGGACGCCTGGCAGGAAGGCGAAGAGTTTGTGGTCGCTTTCGATCTGCCTGGTGTAAACCCTGAATCGGTGGACCTCGACGTCGAGCGTAACGTCCTGACCGTTAAGGCAGAACGGAAGTCGCCAGCGGGCGAGAACACCGAACTGATCGCCGCCGAACGCCCCCAAGGCGTTTTCAGCCGCCAACTCATCCTGGGCGACACCCTGGACACCGACGGCGTCAAGGCCAGCTACGACGCAGGTGTGCTGACACTCCGCATCCCCGTCGCCGAGAAGGCCAAGCCCCGGCGCATCGAAATCACGTCCAACGAGCAACGACAGGAAATTAACGCGTAATCCACCCTCTCCGCTGAGGGCTCGCCCGGGGGTGGCCCTCAGCGGAGCGCAGGACGGGAGCTTCGGATCGGCCGCAGCATCGGAAAATGGGCGCAGGCTTCGCGCCACGCCACAGCGCTTGACGCGCAGAGGAAAACGCGGCCCCTGACGTCGCCTCCCGATCGGATGGCCCTCGGCTTCGGCCGGGGGCCATCTCCCATCCACCGCATCCCACCCGGAACCAGCAGTGAACACCCAGCCAGACCACTACGCCACCCTGCACGTGACACCCGACGCCACCCCGCGCGAGATCGCACGCGCCTACCGGGCGCTGCTGCGCACCCACCACCCGGACACGCGCCAAGCAGCCGACGACGGCGGCGCCCCCTCAGCGAGCGACGTCCAGGAACTGCACGCCATCATGCAGGCGTACGTCGTTTTGTCGGACCCAGGAAAGCGGGCGGCATACGACCGTGAGCGGCGCTCCAGTGCTCCATACGGTGATCGTGGAACGCCTGTGAAGGTCCGAGTCCATCGATCGCCGGAAGCTACGCCCGGTCCCACCTCGGGGCAGGGGCCGCTGTCGTTTGGCCCGGCCCGATGGGAGCCCCTGCCCCGAAGCACCCGACTTCCAAGGAGACATTCATGAGCGCATGGCGTCCCTACGACGGCCACATCATCCCGGCCTTCTACGAACGGTTCGAGAAACGCTGGGGGAGGGGGACCGCGCCGTTCCTCGATCCCGAGGTCCATGAGCAGCCCATGCCCCGTGCCCAGTGGATCAACCCCGATACGGGCGCGGCCGTGGCGGTCGTTCCTATCTGGACCGACGACCCCGAGCACAGATCCTTCGGCGTCTTCTACCTACCGCCAGCCGGCGATATTTGGATGCTGCGGCCTGGACCCACCACGTTCCTGGAACCCAGCGGGGGAGCGAGTCGAGAGCAGGTGACACTCCGGAATGACGCGTTCAAGAAGGCGGTCAACCATGCCAAGGAGTTCATCTACGGGCCACAGTTGTAAGGGCGTGCCGCGCGAGGGCGGCTATTCCTGCAGGACGTCCGGCAGTTCGTCCACGTAGACCGATTGCGGCGGTTCGAAGTAGATCACCAGAACTTTCTCGCCCACGGTAAAGACACTCGTCTTGTCAAATGGGTAGGCGAAGAAGGCGCTGGTCCCACCATGGAAGGGAAGCATGACTTCGCCAATGGTTCCAGGCGCGACGGTGCCTGTGACCCTGCCGATCTTTCCGGTCAGACTTCGATCCACCGCTCTAGGCATCTGGTGCCTTGCCGGAAGGGGATTGAGCGGGTGGTGCCTTGACCGGAGCTGGGCGGGGAGAAGGAGCAGGCGTTTCCTTGCCCCGCAGCGCCGAAGCAAGCGACGGCAGGAAGTTGCCCACCTGGGACAGGATTCCGCCCACCATGCTGTTCAGCCCCTCGCCACCATTGAGTACTGTAAGCTGCCCAATCCGTGAGAACGGCTCAGCGGCTGCCGACACGATCGCGGGCATGTTCTCCGCGATCTGCTGGGAGATGACGGCATCCTGGTTGGTTTCGAGCGCTTCACCGCGTGCCTTGATGCCTTCAGCTTCAGCCAACGCCTTGGCCTTCACAGCGGAGGCGGCCGCATTGCCGCGCGCCGTCGTCGCCGCTGCCTCGGCCTCACCCGTGACGCGCGTTGCGCCTGCCATGGCTGCGGCTGCCCCGGCGTTGGCTTGGGCTTCGAGCTCGACCCGCCGGGCGTTGGCTTGGGCCTCGAGTTCGGTGCGCTTGGCCAATGCTTCCGCGGCGCTGATGTCAGCCGCCTTCTTGGCTTCGGCGTCGGTACGTTGGGCGTATGCCCGGGCATCTGCGGGCTTACGGATGGTGGTCTGCAGTTTCTGCTCTTCGCGATCGGCCTCAAGCTTGGCCACTTCGGTCTCCTGAACCACCACCTGCTGACGGGCGGTGGCGTCGGCCAGCGGCCCGGCTTGCGCGGCCTGGGCGCGTGCCTGCTCCGCGTTGGCCTGTGCTGCGGATTGCTTGATAGCGGAAAGGCTCTGTGCGTCCGCGATCAGGGCCGCGGCTTCCGCTTCTTTCTCTGCAGCTTCCCGGTTGCTGGTGGCCTCCGCTATGCGGGCCTCCATCTTCACCTGCGCGATGTGCGGCTTTGCCAGGTTCTGGATATAGCCGGTGGGGTCCTGCAGGTCCTTGATCTGCAGTGAATCCACCACCAGGCCCAGTTTCTCCATCTCCACGCCGCTGGCACTGCGAACCAAAGAAGCCAGCTTGTCGCGCTCGCGGATGATTTCCTCCACGGTCATGCTGCCGATGATCGAACGCAGGTGCCCTTCGAAGACGTTGTAGACCTGGCTCTCCATCTTCGGCTGCTGTCCCAGGAACCGCCGGGCAGCGTTGGCGATGAACGGGGGAGCGTCGCCGATCTTGTAGATCACCACACCGTCCACGATCACTTGGATGCCCTGCGAGGTCACGCACGAGACCTTGAGTTCAGTTTCATTCAGGGTCAGGGCAAGGCTGCGGACCGTCTGCAACCCCGGGACCACCAGGGCGCCCTTTCCGGTGACGATCTTGAAGTCCATGCCGTCTGTATTTTCCAGTGTTCCGCGCGTAAGGCCCGAGATGATGAGAGCCTCATTCGGTTCCGCCACCTTCCACATCGCCTTCGTGGCCAGCCAAATGAAGCCGATCACGAGTACGACGCCCAGAATGATGGCGATCAGCGGGAAGAAAGCTGCGAGGTCGTCCATTGACCTTGTCCCTTCAGACGGTGTGAGCGACACACTTTGGTTGACCCCCAATAGGCCAAATGGTTGCTCGTGTACACAGTCTCGTTGCGCCGAAGCGGGGAGTCCAGCACATTTGTGCGTCATTTGTGCGGCAACCCGGCGGGTCCAAAGTGCCGAGACGTCGCCCCTCGGCGGGAGTGGCACTTAGGTGGGCCGGCCGCCGTCGTGCGTTTCTTCGCGAGGGGTGAGCTTTCGCGACTTAGAAGGGCTTCATAGGGGTGAGACGTCGCCCCTCGGCGGGGCGGGAGGGGTTAGAAGTCGCCCCTCGGCGCAAGGAAGGAGGGAACAAAAGAAGGCTGGTGCAGCCTGGGAAAAGATCCGAAGGTGGCTGCACCAGCTGCTAGTACGACTTTCCGTTTAGAAGTTGTGACACCTATTCATTGGCCGCTCCTAGTTCCCGGCTTCGTTTGTTTCCGGGTCTTTCAACATCAGTTGGGGGCCGTCATCCGCCCCGGGAGAACACCTCCCATCTTACGGCGGCCCATAGGAAAAAGCGCAGGAATTCGCGGTATTTCGGGGGAGTCTGACGGGCGGGTGCTGCCCACCGTGGCACGATAGATCACGATGAAACTGCGCGCTGATCAGACCGGAAACCGTGGCCTCCCCATGCCCCTTTGGCTGCAGGGCGGTTTGGAAGCGGCTCAGTCGGCGTTCATTTCGGCCATTGTTGTTGTGTTGCCGCTGGTGGGGGTGTGGGCGACCGACGGTTTTCAGGACCGCAACGTCGACACCCTGGCCCGTCTGGCCGGCCAGGCCTGGCTGCTAATCCACGGTGTTCCGCTTGGACTGGCACACGTCGATATGGGCACGGCGGCACAACCGGGATCTGGCCTGTTGTCCCTGCACCCGCTGGGGCTGACGCTCGTCCCGTTCCTGCTTGCCTGGCGTGCAGGCCGGCGACTCGCCCGTGCCTCGTACACGGACCAGCTGTGGCAGGCGTTCTTGGGCGCTTTCGTTGTGTACGCGGCGTTCGGGATGGCTACCGGGTTTGTGTGCCGCACCCCGGAAGTGGTCATCAACCTTTGGTACGCCATGACCATCCCGCTCATTTCCTTCGCCCTGGGCATGATCGTCGGTGCCCGGCGTGAGGCTGGTTCGTGGAGCCGGCTGATTGGCGTGGATGCCGTCGCCTGGCTTTCGAAAACCAGTCAGCATTCACGGTGGGCAGGCTCGTATGTCGGCTCCGGGTTGAAGGCCGGTTTTGTGGCGATCACGGCCGCGGTGAGCTTGTCGGCGGTACTGCTGGCTGCCACCATCGTGTGGCACTGGACTGACATTATTGCCGTCTACGAGGGCATCCAGGCCGGCGCGTTGGGCGGCGCCGTGCTCACCATTGCGCAGCTCGGTTTCCTGCCGAACCTGGTGATCTTTGCGCTTTCCTGGTCCTCCGGCGCGGGGTTCTCACTGGGTGTCGGCTCCACGGCAGGTCCACTGGGCACCACGGTTGGACCGCTCCCGGCAGTCCCCATTCTGGGTGGTCTCCCGGCCGGGCAGCTCGACTTCGGCTCCGCCGCCCTGGCACTGCCGGTAGTCGCCGGGATCTTGGCAGGGTGGTGGTTCCTGCGCGAAGGCGAAAACCACTTTGACGAATGGCTCTCCATCAAAATCAAAGCCCGCTGGTTCACTGCCGCGGCATCAACGCTGTTCCTCGGCGCGTTCATCGGCACCGTCGCAGGGCTGCTCGGCGGCGCGATGGCCTGGATCGCCCGCGGTTCTGCCGGTATTGGCCGGCTCACGGAAATCGGACCTCACCCGCTGTGGACGGCAGTCTGGCTTGCCGCCGAAGTGGGGATCGGCGTCGTGATTGGGTACGCAGTGGGGCCCTGGCTGGAACGCAGCCAGAAGCAGCGCGAGGCGAACCTCGACGAAGCAGCGTACGACGACGAACACGCCTAAGCGGTCAGCGGCCGCCAAGCGGACGCCGGGCTACCGCAACGGCCCCGGCATGGAGTTTTCCAGCTGGGTCAGGCACTGCGACTTCGCGGTTTCCGTGAGCGCACTGCGGGAGCAATCCTGGTAGGTGCTGACCTGCTTGAAGAAAAGCACGGACGTCAGGATGAGCAGGCACATCACGGCGGTAACGATCAGGCCGGAGATGGTCCCGAACAGGATCAGGCGGGGCTGCTTGAACTTCACTGTCCGCACCAGCACCACAACGCCCAACACCCCGGCGGCGAGCGTGAGGATGGCGCTCAGCCAGACGTAATCCACGTTCAGGGAGAACACGAAGAACGCGCCCAAGGCCGACAAAAGGAAGGCGCGGAACAGGATCTGGGTCACGCCGAGCGCGGACTTTTCGGCCTCGGACCGGGATTGCTGGCTCGGCTTGGGACCGACGTCGGGATTCATGTTTTCCAGCCTACGCGAGCCGCCCATAAGCTAGTGCAATGCGCATTGTTGTCCTCGTCTCCGGTACCGGTTCCAATCTTCAGGCAGTCATCGACGCCGTGAAGTCAGGTGAACTGGATGTCGAGATCGCCGCTGTGGGCGCTGACCGGCCCGATACCTACGGCGTGGAGCGTTCCGACGAAGCGGGCATTGAGACGTTCGTGGTGAACTTCAACTCCTTCGAAACCCGCGCCGAGTGGGACGCGGCCTTGCGCGACAAGGTGCTTTCCTACAGCCCGGATGTGGTGGTTTCCTCCGGTTTCATGCGGATCGTGAGCGCCGACTTCATCGATGCCTTCGGCGGCAAGTACGTCAACACCCACCCGGCGCTGCTCCCGTCCTTCCCCGGCGCCCACGGTGTCCGCGATGCGATGGCCTACGGCGTTAAGGTCACCGGCTGCACCGTGCACTGGGCCGACGCCGGCGTGGACACGGGCCCCATCATCGCCCAAGAGGCCGTCTCTGTGCTTCCGGATGACACCGAAGAAACCCTCCACGAGCGCATCAAGATCGTGGAGCGCCGACTGCTGGTCCAGACGCTGCGGGACCTCGCGGCCCACTAGCCCGCCCCCGCCCGGGTCAGGAGAGCTCGCGTCAGGAGAGCTCGCGCTGCTTGGTCTCCGGGGCGAAGAACGCCATCCACAGCACCGACAGGAGCACCAGGCCACCGGCGAGGGCAAAGGACGTCGCCAAACCGAACTCCGGCCAGAAGAATGACGCAAACACCAAGGGCCCAAAGCCCGCGCCGATGCGGGAGAACGTCGAAGCCCACCCGAATCCGGAGCCGCGAAGCTCGGTGGGATACAGCTCGGACACGTAGGCGTACAGCACCGGGATGGCCACCTGGACCACGAACCCGAACACCAGCAGCCAGAACACCGCAGCCGAGGGAACGTCCACCACGAGCGCCACAATCACCAGCGTCACCGCGGACAGGGGACCGGTGATAGCCAAGATCCACTTGCGGCCCACCCGTTCCACCAGGAGCGCAGCAACCACCACGCCCAAAAGCCCGACGGCGGCCATACCCGCCGTCGTTACGAACGCTTTGTACTCCTCGAACCCGGCGCCGATGAGAATGCGCGGCATCCACGTCAGCGACAGGTAGTAGACCAGGAGCACGGAGAAGAACAAGGCCCAGGCCGTGGTGGTGATCTTCCAGTTGAACTGCCAGATCTTCTGAAGCTGCGACCACGCACTGCCGGCGGAGAGCCGGGGTGCGGCCTCCGGCTCGGGCAGGCTGTAGGCGCGGGGTTCAGCCCCTGTGGCGTCGACCAAGCCGTCGATCACAGCCGCAGCTTCAGCGCGACGACCCTTCCGGATCAGGAACAACGGCGATTCGGGGACCGATCGGCGCACCCAGAACACGAGCAACGCGGGCAGCACCATGATCAGCATGGTGAGCTGCCAGTCTCCGAAAGCCGCCACCAGCCAGGCGGACAGGAAACCACACAGTGCTGCCCCCACCGGCCACCAACCATCCATGGCGGTAAGGACTTTGCCTCTTTGCTTGCGGGGCGTGAACTCACCCACCAAGGCGTAGTCCACGGGGATGCAGCCGCCCAAGCCAAAGCCGGCCATGAAACGGAAGATGCAGAACCACACAATGTCCGGCGAAAACGCGCCAAGGACCGTAAAGATGCTGAAGATCAGGAGGGTGGCCGTGAACGCCTTCTTGCGACCGATGGTGTCGGCTATGGTGCCCCATGCGAACGCACCTACAGCCATGCCAATCAGGTTGGCCGTGCCGATCCACGCCGCGTCAGCGGGTTGCAGGGACCAGTGCTTGGACAGCAAGGGGATCAGGATGCCGTTGAGGGTCACGTCCCAGGCGTCGAACATGAATCCAAGGCCGCCGATGACGAAGATCTTGCCTTGAACCTTCCAGCGCCATGGCAGTTCCTGCACCACTTGTTCGCCGCTGGGCACGGTTGTGTACGTATTCATAGGGCCTCCTGCATGCAACTTTAGGCCCTGCCGGGCAACACCTTTGGCCTGGCGGCCGACGTTACTTCTGGTTCTCGATGGCCCTTCGCAGGAAACCGCCCGCTTCCTCAAGCGCGCCCTTCGCTGCGGAGGCTTCGATTCCCGTGAGGAGCACCAGGATTGCCGCCTTAACAGAGCCGCCCACGGAGTCCAACGCCGCTGCCGCTTCCGCCGCGGAAACACCGGTGGCGTGCTGCACGGTCCGCTGTGACCGGGCCAGCAATTTCTCGTTGGTGGCACGCAGGTCAACCATGAGGTTCCCGTAGGTCTTGCCGAGCTTGACCATCACCAACGTGCTGATCATGTTGAGGACAAGTTTCTGGGCGGTGCCCGAGTTCAGCCGGGTTGAGCCGGCGATGAACTCCGGACCCACAACAACCTCGATCGCAGCATCGGCCACATGGCTCACGGCCGATCCCTTATTGCAGGCCAGCGACGCCGTGAACGCACCGCGCTTACGTGCCTCCTCAAGCGCGCCGATCACGTACGGCGTCCTCCCGGAGGCAGTGATACCGACGACGGCGTCCGCTTCCGTCACGTTGATGTCGTGCAGGTCCCGCGCGCCGGCCGTTGCGTTGTCCTCGGCGTACTCCACCGGGTGCTGGATCGCTTTGGTGCCACCGGCGATCAATCCGACGACGAGTCCCGGCGGTGTGCCGAACGTTGGCGGGCACTCGCTCGCATCGAGCACACCCAGCCGCCCGGCGGTCCCGGCGCCCACGTACAAAAGGCGGCCGCCGCGCTGGAGCCGCTCCGCAACGGCGTCGACCGTTTGGATAATCGCGGGACTGGCCGCTGCAACGGCAGCGTGCACGCCTGCCGTGTGGGCCAGCATTGCGGCCACGAGTTCTTCGGTGCCAAGGATGTCCAGGTTCTCCAGGCCCTCCGCGGTGGCTTCGGTCTGCAATCCGGCGAGTTCCGTGCGCAGGCCCGCAAGTTTGTCGGCGTCAGTCGGGCCAGTTTGTTCCGTCACGGTGGATGTACCTTTCCTGGATGAGCCCGCGGCGCGTCGCAGCGAGGGCGGCGCCGTCCAGGCCATCGCCCAGCGGGGCCACCACCTCAATCCCAGCCGAAGCGAGGGACTTCCGCAAGAGCGACGCGAAGAAGTCCGACCCCACCACGCCGCCCAGCAGCGCCACCCGTTGCGAGGTGTCGTCGCCGGAGGCTCTTTGCACCGTAGCCGTCAGGATGCGGCACGCCTCACCAACGATGTTAAGTGCGACGGCGTCACCCGCCTCCGCTGCCTGCAGAACCAGCGGTGCGAAACGGGCCATCGCCCGGTAGGGGTTTTCCTGGTCGGCCAGCCACCCCGGGAGCATCTCCGGCGACTCAACCAAAGCCCCGGCCGCAACGGACAACGAGGTGGCCGGGCCGCCGTCGTGCGCTTCAAGAACTGCCTGCAGACCCTGCTGGCCTATCCAACGGCCGCTGCCGCGATCACCCAGGTAAGGTCCCCAGCCGTCGGCCCGGTGCAGGACACCGAGCTCGTCGAAGCGGAAAGCGACGGCGCCGGTGCCCACGATCAACGTCGTGCCGGGGGCGCCCTGGAGTGCGCCGAGTTGGGCGGCTGTGGCATCGGAGAGGACCGCCGCGGGAACTCCGAAGCGTAGGGACAACATGGTGGCAAGCTCCTGTGACTTCTGCGCCGAAGCCTCGACGCCGGCCACAGCAGCGCCGATACCCGTTACCGTCGTCAAGGGCAGGCCCGGCGGCAGCAGCGCAACGGTCTCAAGCAGGAGGTCGAACGCGAGGGTAGGGCCGTTGTCCACGTGAACTCCCGGGAACC
The DNA here is from genome assembly GCF_024608385.1 of Paenarthrobacter sp. UW852. NCBI lineage: Bacteria > Bacillati > Actinomycetota > Actinomycetes > Micrococcales > Micrococcaceae > Paenarthrobacter > Paenarthrobacter sp. UW852. The sequence continues at coordinate 339,608 of NZ_JAMSGY010000002.1, read as the reverse complement.
CGTGCTGGTCCGCGGCACCCAGCAACTCCGAACCGCGGCGCAACTCCACGCGGCACCGGCTCTTCCCTACATCGGCAACAAGAACCACATCCTGGGGGTCTTCCATGGCACAACCCTATGTTGCGGGGCCCGCTGTGCGTGTTTGGTTGTGGGTTTGCCCCGCAGAGCGGGCCTCCCCCAGTGCTGCGATCACGCGTTGTGGGGCCTGCTGTGCGTGGCACTTCGGGTGTTTGGGGCGCAGAGTGGGCCTCACAACAGCTGTGGAGGAGTAGACAGAGATGCCTCTGGCAGCGTCTTCTGTGGATAACCGAATGTGAGCCATCGTTTCCGGCAACTATGGACCCATGCGAAATCTCACCCCTTTGCCGCCGGAGGTCGATCCCCGAGGTTTTCTCGTCGCAGACGCATATGCCGTCGGTGTGCCGCGATGGCGGCTCCAGACGAAAGGGCTCCTAACGCCGAGTCGGGGCCTTCGTGTTGCAGAGGCAAACGAACGCGACCTCGAACTGCTCGGACGGCTGCACACCACAGTCACACCCCGCTGCGCAGTGAGCCATGTCACGGCGGCACTCTTGTGGTCTATTCCGCTTCCTATCTACCTCGAGGAAGAGGGGAGGGGCGGGCTGATCCACGTGACGCGTCGGCAAGAAATTGGGAGGGTCAAGCGTCGCGGAGTGATAGGTCATCGGGCACCTCTGCTCGCTCGGGATGTGCGGGTGCTAAACGGAGTTCAACTGACGTCGCCGGAATGGACATGGGTAGATTTGGCCAGGCATATGGGCAGGTCATCTCTGGTGGCGGCAGGGGATTCGCTGCTGGCCAGGAAGAATCCTTTGTCCTCGATCGAAGCGCTCCAAGAAGTTGTTGATCGGCGCCCGAAGGTCAAGGGGATCCGTATGGCGCGGGAAATTTTGCCATTGTTGCGGTCGGGCGTCGACTCGCCGCAGGAGTCAAGGCTGCGCCTGAAGATAGTCGACGCCGGGCTGCCGGAGCCAGCAGTAACCCAACCAATCTTCGATGATCATGGCCGTTATGTCTCAACGCCCGACCTCCAGTACAAGGAGTACAAAATTGCCATGGAGTATGAGGGGGACCATCACCGCTCCGACCCTGTGCAGTGGGGCAGGGACATTGAGCGCGACGATCGGCTTCGGGCCATGGGATGGATTGTTCTGAAATTTTCTGAGGTCCAAATGAAGGCCGGGTGGGCCAACGCAGAACGCAAAGTACGAGACGCGTTGACATCGCGCGGTTGGCGAGGGCCGTCTGCGTAAGTCACGTCTGGGCGCGCACTGGGGCGCGGAGCGGGCCTCGCAACGTGGGGCAACGCGGGGCAACGATTTGTGGGGCCTGGTGTGCGCCTTTCGTGCTCGGGGTGGCACGCAGAGCGGGCCTCGCAACGCGGGGGCGCACTTGTGGGGCCTGGTGTGCGTGTGAGGTCCGGAAGTTGGGGCGCGGAGCGGGCCTCGCAACGCGGGGGCGCACTTGTGGGGCCTGGTGTGCGTGTGAGGTCCGGGAGTTGGGGCGCGGAGCGGGCCTCGCAACGCGGGGGCGTGATTTGTGGGGCCTGGTGTGCGTGTGAGGTCCGGGAGTTGGGGCGCGGAGCGGGCCTCGCAACGCGGGGGCGTGATTTGTGGGGCCTGGTGTGCGCGCTTAGGTGCGCGAGTGGCACGCAGAGCGGGCCTCGCAACGCAAGGGTCCCCAAAGACGCAAAACGAGCCAACCAACGAAACACGATAAACTGCCCGTATCCCACCACCCGCGATATCTACGCGAACTAAGACGGAGACTTTTGTGAGCTTGACGCAGCTTGACCGTGTTCCCATCCGCCGTGCACTGATCTCGGTTTACGACAAGACGGGACTGGAGGAGCTCGCGAAGGGCCTGCACGCAGCAGGCGTCGCAATCGTCTCCACCGGATCCACCGCCAAGAAGATCGCCGCCGCAGGCATCCCGGTCAAGGAAGTCGAAGAAGTCACCGGCTCCCCGGAAATGCTGGACGGCCGCGTCAAGACCCTGCACCCGCGCGTGCACGGCGGCATCCTGGCTGACCGCCGCGTCCCGGCCCACATGGACACCCTGGCCGGCATGGAGATCGAAACCTTCGACCTCGTGGTGGTTAACCTGTACCCGTTCGTCGAGACCGTGAAGTCCGGCGCAGCGCAGGATGACGTTGTTGAGCAGATCGACATCGGAGGCCCCGCCATGGTGCGTTCGGCTGCGAAGAACCACGCCGCCGTCGCCATCGTCACGGACCCGAACTTCTACGGTGCTGTTGTCGACGCCGCAGCCCACGGCGGTTTCGACCTGAACACCCGTCGCCGCCTGGCCGCCAAGGCCTTCGCGCACACGGCAAGCTATGACAACGCTGTTGCTTCCTGGACCGCCAGCCAGTTCCTAGACGAAGACGGCGACGGCATCATCGACTGGCCCGCATACGCCGGCCTGGCACTCGAGCGCTCCGAGGTCCTCCGCTACGGCGAGAACCCGCACCAGCAGGCTGCACTTTACGTAGACAAGGCTGCTCCGGCCGGCATCGCCCAGGCTGACCAGCTGCACGGCAAGGCCATGAGCTACAACAATTTCGTCGACGCCGATGCCGCCCTCCGCGCTGCGTTCGACTTCGCCGAGCCCGCAGTTGCGATCATCAAGCACGCCAACCCGTGTGGTGTTGCTGTTGGTTCTGCAGACTCTGCGGACCCGATCGCCGACGCACACGCCAAGGCCCACGCCTGCGACCCCGTCTCCGCTTTCGGCGGTGTGATCGCGGCGAACCGTACGGTTACTGCTGGCATGGCCCGCACGGTTGCGGACATCTTCACGGAGGTTGTCATCGCCCCGGACTTCGAGCCCGAGGCCGTGGAGATCCTCTCCAAGAAGAAGAACATCCGCCTGCTCGCCCTGCCCGAGGGCTACGGCCGCTACCCGTCCGAGATGCGCCAGGTTTCCGGCGGCGTCCTGGTCCAGATGTCCGACAAGGTGGACGCCGACGGCGACAACCCCGCCAACTGGACGCTCGCTGCCGGAGAAGCTGCTGACGATGCAACCCTCGCTGACCTCGCGTTCGCGTGGACCGCGTGCCGCGCGGCCAAGTCCAACGCCATCCTCCTAGCCAACCACGGTGCTGCTGTGGGCATCGGCATGGGCCAGGTCAACCGCCTCGACTCCTGCCGCCTCGCCGTCGAACGCGCCAACACACTTGGCGTCCAGGTGGAGTCCGACGTCGAAGGTGCTGGCGGCGCGTCCAACGCCAGCGGTGCCGACGCACCCGAGCGCGCACGCGGCGCCGTTGCAGCGTCCGATGCGTTCTTCCCGTTCGCCGATGGACTGGAAATCCTGATCGAGGCAGGTGTCCGCGCAGTGGTCCAGCCCGGCGGTTCCGTCCGTGACGAGGAAGTCATCGCCGCAGCCAACGCCGCGGGCATCACGATGTACTTCACCGGCGCACGCCACTTCTTCCACTAGGAACCCAGGTGCGTTCCACTAGGAACCCAAGCGTGTCGAAACCACGCGCCCTATAAGCACCACAACGCAACGGCGGCCGCCCCCGGTAGGGGACGGCCGCCGTCGTACTTAACAGGGACGTGCTATTGAGGAACCGTTACGAAGCCGCCGCGGTGTTGTAGGTGGACTGGATCACGGTGCCCCAGTAGGGGCCGTACATGGTGGTGGAGTTGCTGCCGTAGCCGTAGCTGTTGATGGAGTTCTGGTAGCCGGTGGAGCTGTTGCCGATGAACCACGGACCGCCTGAGGAGCCACCGGTCATGTTGCAGGGGATGCCCTGGGTGTTGAACTGCGGGTTGTTGGGATCGTTGGTGGCAGTGCCGGAGCAGCTCTTGAGTGATTCGCCGTTGAACGGGGAAGCTGCCGGGTAGCCGAAGGACTTGTAGCTCAGGCCGCGTGCGGCGTTGAACTGGACTCCGGAGGAGCCCACGACGTCTGCGAGCTTCTGGCCGTTGAGGGTGTTCATGACGGCGAAAGCGGTGTCGTACTGCATGTTGCCGTTGGAGGCCCACTGGGTGGGGGAGTACAGCGCCTTTGCCGTCCACTTCCCGTAGGGTGCTGCGCCGTTGAGGTAGGCCGGCACGAAGACGAAGTTGGTGGCGTAGGCGCCGGGTCCTTCGTTGACGCAGTGGCCGGCGGTGGACACCGTGCTCTTATTGGCGGCGGTCACGGAGTTGCCGGAGCAGACGTAGTTGGAGCCACCGAGGGTGAAGAAGATCTTGCCGATGTGCTTGACCGGGGTTTCGCTCTGGTTGACCTTGCGGTCGATCGTGGTGGAGTCGGCGGCTTGCTGCCCGGGAATGCTGCTGACAGCGCCCGGGGCTTCGGTGACCTGGGCTTTGCCGAGGTTGAGGAGCTTGCCGCGTTCCAGTGCCTTGACGCCGAGGATGTCGCCGGACTTGGCGTTCTTCATGCGCTCAGGCGTCCAGTAGTCTGCAGCGCCGGTGTCGGACGCTGCATGGCTGCTGACCGCAGCGCCGCTGGAGTCTGTGGTGTTCACCGGTGCCGCGTTGGCACTGGTGGTTCCAACCAGCGCCAGGATTGCGGCAGCGGACAGACTCAGCAGGCTTGTGGCCAGGGTCTTGGTTTTCGTCACGTTGTTCCTACCTATCGAGGGAGTGAGGCGGCCAGTGATGGCGACCGCCGACTGACGGAATCGAAGGTATCGCGCGTATGACAAGTTTGTAAAGAGATGTTTCAGAGTTTGTGATATTTGGCTGTCACTTCTTGTCGTGCTACTGGAGGGGGCGTACGACGGCGGTGCGCAGCGGCGGCGGGCAGGTCACCGCCCGGCATAAATCGTTTTCCCGGCCGGTAACCAAAGGAGTGATCCCGGACACGAAGAGCCGCCAAAACGGCCTACTCGGGTAAGTTAGGAGATGTTGAAATCTGCAGACTTTCAGGGAGAACCCCGCCAATGGCCAAGATTATCTATACCCACACAGACGAAGCGCCGATGCTGGCAACCTACTCATTCCTGCCGATTGTGGAAGCGTATGCCTCGACCGCAGGTGTAGAGGTGGAGACCCGCGACATTTCGCTGGCCGGCCGCATCATCGCCGTCTTCGGTGATTTCCTGACCGAGGAGCAGCGCACGGGCAACGCCCTGGCTGAACTTGGCGAACTGGCAAAGCAGCCGGAAGCCAACATCATCAAGCTGCCCAACATCAGCGCCTCCGTGCCGCAGCTCAAGGCTGCCATCGCCGAGCTCCAGGCCCAGGGCTACGCCCTCCCGGACTACCCGGACAACCCCTCCTCGGACACCGAGACGGACATCCGCTCGCGCTACGACAAGATCAAGGGCTCCGCCGTGAACCCGGTACTGCGCGAAGGCAACTCCGACCGCCGCGCACCCCTGTCGGTGAAGAACTACGCCCGCCAGAACCCGCACTCCATGGGTGCCTGGAGCGCAGATTCCAAGACCAACGTTGCCACCATGGGCGAGAATGACTTCCGCTCCAACGAGAAGTCCGTTGTCCTGGACAAGGATGACTCCCTCACCATCCAGCTCGTCCGCGAAGACGGCTCCGTCAAGGTCCTGAAGAAGGGTTTCCCGGTCCTGGCTGGCGAAATCGTTGACGGCACAGTCCTCCGCGCAGCAGCCTTGGACGAATTCCTCAAAGCACAGGTTGCCCGCGCCAAGGAAGAGGGCATCCTCTTCTCCGCGCACCTGAAGGCCACCATGATGAAGGTCTCGGACCCCATCATCTTCGGCCACGTGGTCAAGGCCTACTTCTCCGAGCTGTTCGAGACCTACGGCAAGCAGCTCGCCGCAGCTGGCATCAGCCCCAACAACGGCCTGGCCGCTATCCTCAACGGTCTCGAAGACCTTCCGGAAGACGTCCGCGAAGGCGTCAAGGCTGCCATCACCAAGGGCCTCGAAGATGGTCCGGCGCTGGCCATGGTGGATTCCGACAAGGGCATCACGAGCCTCCACGTCCCTTCCGACATCATCGTGGACGCTTCCATGCCCGCCATGATCCGCCAGTCCGGCCACATGTGGGGCCCGGACGGCAAGGAAGCCGACACGCTGGCCGTCCTCCCGGACAGCTCCTACGCCGGTGTCTACCAGGTTGTCCTGGACGACTGCCGCGCCAACGGTGCGTTTGATCCCACCACCATGGGCACCGTTCCCAACGTGGGCCTCATGGCGCAGGCTGCCGAAGAATACGGCAGCCACGACAAGACCTTCGAAATCGAGGTTCCGGGCACGGTCCAGCTGGTCAACGGCGCCGGCAAGGTCCTGATCGAGCACGAAGTTGCCCCGGGCGACATCTGGCGCGCCTGCCAGACCAAGGACATCCCGGTCCGCGACTGGGTCAAGCTGGCCGTCACCCGTGCCCGCGCGTCCCAGACTCCGGCCGTGTTCTGGCTGGACAAGACCCGCGCGCACGACGCCAACCTGATCGCCAAGGTGAACGAGTACCTCAAGGAACACGACACCGAAGGCCTGCAGATCGAGATCCTCTCCCCGGTTGAGGCCACGGCCTTTACCCTGGAGCGCATCCGTAAGGGCGAGGACACCATCTCCGTTACGGGCAACGTCCTCCGCGACTACCTCACGGACCTGTTCCCCATCCTCGAGCTCGGTACCAGCGCCAAGATGCTCTCCATCGTTCCGCTGATCAACGGTGGCGGGCTGTTCGAGACCGGTGCCGGTGGCTCCGCTCCGAAGCACGTCCAGCAGCTGGTCAAGGAAAACCATCTGCGTTGGGACAGCCTGGGTGAGTTCCTTGCCCTGGCAGTGAGCTTCGAGCACCTTGCCACCACCACGGACAACGCCCGCGCACAGGTCCTGGCTGACACGCTGGACCGCGCAACGGGTACGTTCCTGCTGGAAAACAAGTCCCCGCGCCGCAGCGTCGGCGAGCTGGACAACCGCGGCAGCCATTACTACCTGGCCACGTACTGGGCCCAGGAACTGGCCAAGCAGACCGAAGACGCAGAGCTGGCCAAGGACTTCGCAGCAATCGCTGAAGCCCTGACCTCCAACGAGGACACCATCGTTGGCGAGCTCGCCGCAGTGCAGGGTCACGGCGTCGACCTGGGAGGTTACTACCGTCCGGACGCTGCCAAGGCCGCTGAGATCATGCGCCCGTCGGCGACGTTCAACAAGGTTCTCTCGACCTTGGGCTAAGCCAAGCGAAAAGACCCCGCAAGCGTCAAGCTTGCGGGGTCTTTTTTGCGTTCGTGCCCCGGTTGGCGGTCGGCTTAGCGGTCGGCGTGGAACCTGGCGGGTGCGGTGCCGCCGTCGACGATGTCCTTCAGCACCCGGCCAATGGCCGGCGTGAACTTGAAACCGTGACCCGAGAAACCGGCGCCCACCACCAGCGGCCCGAAACTGTCCAGCACGAAGTCTTCGGTGGGGGTGGTGGTGTAGGTGCAGCTGATGGGAACCGCAGTGGAGGGGTCGACGCCGGGAAGCCACTCTTCTGCGTACCGCACCAAGGCTTCGAGCTGCTGGGGGATGGGTTCGAATGTGCGCTCATCGGGGTCCATGACGGGGCCAACGCCATGCCAGCCCGCTTTGACGCCTTCGCCCGGTGTGAGCATGCCGTACACGGGGCTGAACCAGTATTCGTAGAGCTCGTTGTTGGGGTCGGGGTCCGGGCTGTGGTTGAAGCTGGGCCACACCAGGGTGTTGTCCGTAGGGGTGAAATGGGCAGGTTGCTCCTGCGTGACCACCAGGGACGGAAGCTTGGCGAGGCCGTTCAGGACTTTGGGGGTCCACGCCCCGGCAGTGACCACCACCCGTTTGGCTCTGTACTCGGTTTCCTCGGTCACCACGACCACAGATTCCGCGCCGTCCACGCGGATGTCCCGGACCGGCGTCGAATACTTGAAAATGGCTCCCCGGGCCTCGGCACTGTTCCGGAGCGCCACCAGGGCATCTGCTGAGCGGATCCGTCCGGAACCTGGCACGAACAGGACGTCGGTGGCGAAGTTCATGCCCTGCCAGCGATTGGCGGCCTCGTCCGCGGAAATGAAGTAGCTCTCGATGCCGCGTTCCTGGTGGGCTTCGCGGACCTTTTCCAGCTTGGGGATGTTGCCGTGGTTCGCCAGCCCCACCAGGTCCAGCAGGGGTGCGCCGTGCTCTGCGGCGAGTTCGTCCCAGAGGGTCTTGGACTCAGCCAGGAGGTCCAGGTAGTCGGCCTCGGCGTAGGCGGTGTTGAAGTTGCGGGTTGCGCCATGGGATGCGCCGATGTGGTGGCCGGCCTCGAACCGTTCCAGGAGGACCACTGAGCGTCCGGACCGGGAGAGTTGCCACGCGGCAGCCGATCCCATGGCTCCTCCACCAACAACTACAACATCAACTTCCATGCCTGCTCCATCCACCGTGGCCCTCTTGAAACGCGGCCCCGAACAGGGCCACCTCCCATTCTGCCCCCAAGCGCCCGACCAAGTGACGGTTCGCATCGTTCTGCGCGTTGGGAACGCCCTGATGCAGGCCCTGGTTGGCGCCTGACACGCGGACGTGGAAGATTGGGACGGTGAAATTCCTTCACCCCACTCCCCAGTCCTCCTCCCGCGGTGTCGCCATCCTGCGCGTGGTGTTCGGTGCGCTCATGGTGGTCCACGGCCTCCAGAAGCTCATGGCCGGACACGCAGCTTTCGCCGCGTCCGTGGCCGCCATGGGTGTCCAGAAGCCCGAACTCATTGCCTGGTTGGTCATCGCGGGCGAGCTTGGCCTTGGCACGCTGTTGGTCCTGGGTGCGCTGACCCGGGTGGCCGGGTTCCTCGCGGCGATCCTGTTTGCCTCGATCTGGTTCGTGACGGAGGCGGGCAAGCCGCTGCTGACCGACGCGGCCGGGGTTACGGCCGAGCTCCTGATTATCTATTTCGCCATTTCCGTGGCGTTCGTGTTCCTGGGCCCCGGCGCGCTGTCCTTGGACCGCAAACTGGCGCGCCAGCCGGCTCGCGGTCGCTAGCGCACGTGACGTTAGCTCACCTGGGTTAAATCACGCCGGCGGTTCTCGTCGAGGGGCGACGTCCCGGCGCTTGAACCCAATGCCAAAGCCCCGAGAGCTAACCCCTCACGACGGCGGCACTCACCGTGCGTCGTTCGGGTACCGGATACCCAGCTGTGAGCGCACTCCGTCAAACAAGCGCATCACGTTGACCGAGTCCTCCAACGGCATCACGGGACTTTCGGTGAGGCCTTGCTGGACGCATCGCGTCACTTCGCGGAGCTCGTACGTGTAGCCGATGCCCACCACGTCGAAGTGCTCGTGCCGGGGCTCGTCCCAGCCAACCCTGATGAGCAGTTCGCGGGGGTTGTTCACCGACCCGACCGTTTGCAGGAAGCCCAATCCGCCGGCAACTGTGGCAGTCCGTGGCCCGTGCGCCATCAAGGACGACGTCAGCTGGGCCTGCGCGCCGTCGGCGTACCCGAGTGTCAGTGCGTTCTGGGTGTCCACGCCGTCCTCGTTCAACGATCCGATGGCAGTGACAGAATGCGGAAAGCCAAGGGTTCCCAGCGCCCAGAGCAGGGGATAGACGGTGATGTCCAGGAGCGCCCCGCCGCCATCGTTCAAAGCCCAGATCCGGGCGGCGGGATCATAGGGCGCCGGGAAACCCAGATCTGCGCTGACCCACTGGATGCTCCCAAGCTCACCTGAACCGGCGATCTCGAACGCGCGCTGCATGCTGGGCAGGAACCGGCTCCACACGGCCTCCATGAAAAACACCTTGTTTTCCTTAGCCAGCTTCACCAATTCCGACGCTTCGCGGGCGTTGATGGTCAGGGCCTTCTCGCAGAGGACGTGTTTGCCGGACCGCAGTGCGGCGGAGGCGATCTGGAAGTGCTGGGCATGCGGAGTCCCGATGTACACCACGTCCACCGCGGGGTCGGCGAACATCCGCTGGTAGCCGGGAACACCGCCGTCGTCCCCGTAACCCTTGGCGAAGCCGAGTGCACTGGCGAAAGCATCCGCTGCCTCTTGAGTCCGTGAACTTACGGCGTAGAGTTCCGCGTCTTCCAGCATCGCCAGGTCCTGGGACACGCTGTTGGCGATGTTGCCCGTGGACACCACGCCCCACCGCAACGGCTGTCCGGTCGCTGCCCGGGGATCTTGGTTGGTTTGCTCGAACAGCCACGGCCTGGCGATGGGGAGGGTCATGAGTGCCATCCTCTCATTTGGCACAAGTCATTCGGCGCAAGGGTTGGGCGGCCAAGCCGCTGCGGTGCGCACCCTTTCGCGCCGCTCGCTCCCGGAACCTCTGGTGCGCCGGGCGGGAACGGGTGCGGCCGCCGGGAACGTGGGGTGCGCCCGGCGGCAACGGGTGCGCTGTGCACGATGCAGCCAGGGCTCGGCCTGGGAGAGTGTGGGGCTTGGAGTGTGAGGGTCTCGAGCGTGGTTGGTGCCGCACCCTTTTGCCCCGCTCGCACCCGGAACCTCTGGTGCACCGGGCGGGAACGGGTGCGCACGCGCGGAACAAAGGGCCCGACACGGTAAGCCTTCTGTCAAGTCACACGAATGCCCGGAGCCGTGGATTTCCTCGCCTAGGCTTAGGCCATCATCCCTCGCAGAGGTTCTGTGGGGAGTTACCGAAATGGAGCAGGGATGGGTATTTTTCGGCGCGTCATTTTGCCGGTTGCCTGGTTGGCCATATTCGCCGTTATCGCGGTGGCCTTGGTCAAGATCGCTTTTGTCGATGGCATGGAGTCAGCGGCATCGGAGCCGGCACCGCTGGCCCAAGTGGACATTCCGGTGGTCCCGGCCACCCGGGCCACGGTCACCAACACCGTCCAGATCAAGGGCACCGTCCAGAGCGACGCAGCCGCCATCGTCCGCAGCACCTCGGCCGGAAAAGTTATCAAGGTCTTCGTTGATCAGGGTGCCACCGTTGCCAAGGGTGACGCGCTGTTCCAGGTCAAGGCCGAGCGCGCTGTCACCGGCGCACCGTCCAAGGACGGGACCCCGCCGAAGCCTGTCTACGACTACTTCGACATCCTTGCCCCCAGCGCAGGAACCCTGCAGTCACTCTCCACACTCGTTGACCAGCAAGTGACCGTTGGTGAGCCCGTGGGCAAGATCGATCCCGGAACCTACACTGTGGCGGGTTCAGTTACCGCCGCCCAGCAGTACCGGCTGCTCGGCAAGCCCGGTCCGGCAGAAATCGCCCTGGTGGGCGGCCCGGCGCCGTTCCAGTGCACCGAAGTGACGCTCAAGAACAACGCGTCCGACGACGGCGGCAGCGGCTCCGGCGGTTCTGTCGCCAGCGGTGGAGGTGCTGGAATGGGCGTGGGCATGGCTGTTGCCGGCCCGGGGGCGCCGAGCCAACCGGAAGAAGGCGGCAGCCCCACAGGAACGTTGAGCTGCCCCGTCCCGTCGGGCCAGCAGGTCTTCCCTGGTTTGGGAGCCACCATGACGGTCAGTGCGGGCGTCGCACCGGATGTGGTGACCGTTCCGTTGACGTCGGTGAAAGGAAGCGTGAAGGACGGGATCGTCTGGATCGCAGGGCCGGGTGGGGCAGCGGCCGCACCCGAGCAGCGCACGGTCCAATTGGGCCTTAATGATGGCTCCGTGGTGGAAGTGACGTCTGGCCTGGCCGAGGGCGAGCAGGTCCTTGAATTCGTACCCGGCGCGCCGGCTGTCCCAGGGCCCATGGGTCCTGGACAGGTTGCCGTCGCCCCGGCGGGTTAGCGGCAATGGAGCAACCCAAGGAAACACTCGTCAGCCTCCGCTCGGTCACCCGGTCCGTCACCTTGCCGGACGAACAACAACTTCACATCCTCAAAGGCATCGACCTGGAGGTCCACAGCGGAGACCACACTGCGATTGTGGGCCGTTCAGGGTGCGGCAAATCCACCCTGCTCAACCTTTTGGGCCTGTTGGACGTTCCGACGTCGGGGGAGCTGGAGTTTCTGGGCCAGCCCGCTGACAGGCTGGGCAACAACGCCCGCGCCCGCCTCCGCGGATCCACCGTGGGCTTCGTCTTCCAGCAATTCAACCTGTTACCGGGACGCAGCGCGTTGGACAACGTGATCACCCCGCTGTTTTACGCCAAAGGCCGGGAGTTCTGGCGTCGAAGGGAACTGGCCATGGATATGTTGGAGCGGGTGGGCCTCGCGGCGCGGGCCAACACCATGCCCAATATGCTCTCCGGCGGTGAGCAGCAGCGCGTTGCCATCGCGCGGGCCTTGGTCCGCCGGCCCCGGCTCATCCTTGCCGACGAGCCGACAGGCGCCCTGGACGTTGAGACCGGCCAGTCGGTCATGGCGCTGCTGGATACTGTCGCCACGGAAACCGCCGCGGCCCTGGTCACCATTACCCACGACACCAACGTGGCAGCGCTGGCCCGGGCTTGTTTCCGCCTGGATGCCGGGGTCCTCAGCCCGCTCGCGCCCGCCGACACGGGGGTGTCCGCATGACGGGCGTGATCTCCACGTTGGTGGAAGCCTGGCAGGAACTCCGGATCAACAAGGTGAGAATTCTGTTGGCGCTCATGGGCGTTGCCCTGTCCGTGGCTGCCCTGACCTCCGTAGTGGGCGTGGGAAACCTGGCCCGCGAAGGCTACAAAGTGCAGTCGGAGCGCAACGGGGGACGTGTTGCCACGCTGGCCCTCAGCGTCAACGGCCCCACCCCTCCGGACCCGGAGAAGATCGAGAAGGTGTACCAAGGGATCCAGCAGCGCTACGGCATCAGTACCTCCACCCACATGGGCCAGACCCAGGCGGGTTTCCAGTTTCCCCGCGGAGTGACCCCGGTCAGCATGACCATCGTGGACATCGGATACGGCACCATCCACCGCGTACCGCTTCTGCAGGGAAGCTGGTTCGCTGCCGACGACGGCCAAAGGCTGGCCCCCGCCGTCGTGGTTTCCGAAGCGTTCTACAACCAAGCGGGCAGGCCCAACCTGACAACCCACCCCACAGTCACCATTCCAGGTGACCAGCCGGCAACGGCCGTGATCATCGGCGTGGTGCGGGACGTTTTTCCGGACATGCCTCCGGCTGCGTTCATCCTCACCGAGGGTGCGGCCGTGACGGGGATGAAACCGCAAATGTCGGAGTTCAAACTGTGGGTGGGCGAGGAGCAGGCTGATGTCGTCATGGCCGCGATCACCGCAGACCTGCAAGGACAATTCCCCGGCTACTACGCCCAAGCCAATCGTGTCGACTACGCGGCCTGGGGCGACCCGCTTGCTCCCGTGCAGTTGGTGGTGGGCGGAGTTGCCGGGCTGGTGCTGCTCCTCGGGGCGGTCGGCATGCTGAACATCTCCATGGTCACCGTGCGCTACCGGGTGCGGGAAATCGGCATCCGGCGGAGCTTCGGAGCGACATCGGGCCGCATCTTCGTTGGCGTCATGATGGAGTCCGTGGTGGCCACCGCGGTGGCGGGCATCGCCGGAGTGATGCTCGCCGTCGCGGTGGTCAAACACCCCTGGATCGAATCTAAGGTGGCTCCGGGACTCACTGAATATCCGGCCTTTCCCGTCAACGCGGCCCTTCTGGGCTTCGGTGCCGCCGTCCTGGTGGGTGCGCTCGCCGGAGCAATCCCCGCCCTGGTGGCGGTGCGCGTCAAGGTTATCGACGCGATCCGCTTCTGACCTCCTCCGTGAGCCGGCCTTGCTGAAGCCGGAAGCAGCGTTCGGTTTTCTGGGCCAGGCTGCGGTCGTGGGTGACCACCAGGATGGTGGTGTTGTGGTCGCGGCTCAGCGAGCTGAGCAGCTCGATGATGTGCTCACCGGTCTGCTCGTCCAGGTTTCCGGTGGGCTCATCGGCGAGGATCAGCTTGGGTTCGTTGGCCAGCGCACGGGCTATGGCCACCCGCTGCTGTTCGCCGCCCGAGAGCCGGTTGGTCCTGCGCGCGTGCTTTTCCGGATCCAGTTGAACCTGCTCCAAGAGCTCTTTGGCCCGCTGCAAACGGGCCGACTTGCGGACACCGGCGAACTCCATGGGCAGCATCACGTTGTCCACGGCGCTGAGGTTGGGGATCAGGTTGAACTGCTGGAACACGAAGCCGATGTCCCGGCGCCGGTATTCGGTCAGTTTGCCGTCCGGCAGGCCCGCCAGGCTGACGCCATCCACGACGACGTCTCCCGAAGTGGGCTTGTCCAGCGCGCCGAGGAGGGACAACAGCGTGCTTTTGCCGCTGCCGCTCTTGCCGACGATGGATGCGAGCGAACCCTTCCCGAGTTCAAAGCTGACGCCGTTGACCGGCTTGATGGTCCGGTCGCCGGACTTGAACTGACGGACCAAATCCTTGACTACAATCACGGCTATTCTCCTCGGAGTACTTCGATGGGGCGGATACGTGCAGTCAGCAGCGCGGGTACCAGGGCGCCGATGATGGCTACAGCGAACACGGCTGCGATGCCTGCAGCGAGGACGCCGGGGGAGACGCTGGCCGTAACGGACGTCAGCAGTTGGGAAGCGCCGCCGAATGGACCTCCCTGACCACCACCCTGGAAGCCGCCACCACCGGGTAGTGAACCGTTCGGTACGGCCCCGGCCAGGCCGCCACCCCGCTGGGTCCTGGTGGCCGCCGTCGTGGTGGTGTTGGAACTGATCAGCGCCGAAGCGATGCCGCCGCTGGCAAGGGAGGCAATGACGGCACCCACTACGCTGCCGAGGGCCACGAGCACCAGGGACTCCAGCACAAATTGCAGGCCGATGGTGCGGTTCGGGGCGCCGATCGCCTTGAGGACGCCGATCTCGCGGCGGCGTTCGCGGACCAACATCACCATGATGAGCAGGATGATGATGCCAGCTGTGGCCAGTGCGGCGATGAAAGCGATCAGTGAGATGTTCTTCACGCTGTTCAGGGAGCTGACGGCTGTTTCGAGGTTGCGCTGGCCCTGCGTGACGTCTGCTTTGTCCGTACCCAGAGCGTTTTGGACGGCGGTCTTGGTGCTGTCCACGTTCTCCATGCTGTTGACCGTGACGATCATGGTGGAGAGTTCATCCGGGGTTGCGGCAAGGGCCTGGGCTTCGGGCAGTGTCACGTAGACGGCGTTGTTGCCGAACGTGGTTCCTGCGTCGAAGATGCCAGCTACCGTGAACGTTTTGTCCTGGACGGTGAAGGTTGAGCCCACGGTGAGGTTGTTCTTCTCGGCAAGCGAGCTGCCCACCAGGGCTTTGGCTTCGGCCGCGGTGTAGTCGCCCAGGCCGGTACCGCTGGTGATGTTCAGCGCCTTACCCGTGCTGTCCACCTCGGCGCCGGTCCCTGTTGCGGTGATGGGCAAGGTGCGTGTCGGCTGGGTGGTGGAACCGGTGGAGCCTGTTGTTCCGGTGGAGCTGTTGCGGTTGCCAAGAGTTCCGGCGTCGACGGCGGCCGTCAGGTTGGTGCTCACCGTCGCCTGCTGCCCGCCCGGACCAAACCCGCCACCCGGGCCGGCCTGCTCGGTAGTGCCGGTGGTCGCACCGGTGCTTCCCGTCGTCGTGCTCGCGGTTTGGAGCCGCAGCGCCTTGGTTCCCACCACGGACGTGACGTTGGCTACCGAGGCCACGGTCTGGGCTTCCGTCGTCGTGAGCGGTTCGCCGCCGCCTTCAAAGCCCTGGCCGCCTGCAGGGTTGACGGTCAGGGTGGTCCCCACGGAGGCGTTCAGCTCCTGGACCTTGGCACCCACGGCCTGGTTGGCCACGAGCATGGCCAAAGCCAAGCCGATGGCTACGGCCAGGACGGCAACAACCGCCGCCGTTCTGATCTTGTTGCGGAAGGCATTGCCTACGCTTCGGGCAAGGACGCTCACGTTTCTCCTCTGGACCTGCAGATTGTCCGGCCCGCTCAGGCGCGGGCCGCAGGTCCAACATTGCTCAGCACTGCTGTGCGGCGCACCAGCCGAAGCTATGTGTGGGCTGTGAAAGCGTGTTGGCAAAGCGTGGGTTGCAAAGCAAAAGCCCGGCCCGCCTGTTTGGCGGACCGGGCTTGCTGTAAAGAGGTGTTACTTGGTGATCGGGCCCAATACCGGATCGTCAACGTAAGCCGTCTTGACGTTCTCCTTGGTCACGATCTGTGGCGGCAGGAGGAATGCCGGAACGGTCTTGACGCCGTTGTTGTAGGAGTCCTTGTCGTTGATCTCCAGCTGCTTGCCTGCCTGGAGGTCCTTCACCATGGTGATGGCGTGCTCAACGAGCTTGCGGGTGTCCTTGTTGATGGTGGAGTACTGCTCGCCAGCCATGATCGACTTGACGGACTCAACTTCGGAGTCCTGGCCGGTGACAACGGGGAGCGGCTTGCCGGCGGCCTTGACGGACGTCAGCACTGCACGGGCCAGGGTGTCGTTCGGGGACAGGACGCCGTCCAGTGAAGCGGTGCCGTAGCTGCCGGTGAGCAGCGTGTCAGCGCGACGCTGGGCGTTTTCAGCCTTCCAGCCCTGGGTAACAGCCTGCTCGAACGAGGTCTGGCCGGAAACTACCTTCAGGGTGCCATCGTCCATCTTCGGCTTCAGGACGCTCATGGCGCCGTCGAAGAAGACCTTGGCGTTGGCGTCGTCGGGGGAACCGGCGAAGAGCTCAATGTTGTACGGGCCGGACGGCTTCTTGGCCTTCATGCCGTCCAGCAGGGCCTGGCCCTGGAGGACACCAACCTTGAAGTTGTCGTAGGCCACGTAGTAGTCCACGTTCTCGGTGTTCAGGAGCAGGCGGTCGTAAGCGATGACCGTTGCGCCGGAATCCTTGGCCTGCTTGAGCTGCGTACCCAGCTGGGCGCCGTCGATGGCACCCACAATGATCACCTTGGCACCCTTGGTGACCATGGCACTGATCTGGTTCTGCTGCTCGGACACGCCGCCGTTGGCGAACTGGACGTCGGCCTTGAAGCCGGCGCCGGTGAGGCCGTCGTTGAACAGCTTCTCCGCCAGGACCCAGTTCTCACTGGTCTTCTGCGGAAGTGCGACGCCGATCAGCGAGTCCTTGGGGAACGCTTCCCCGCCAGCTGTGCTGCTGCTTGAGCCGCTGTCAGTGCGGCCGCAGGCCGTCAGCGCCAGTGCCGCGATGGCAGCGACTGCTGCTGCCTTTCCTGCTTTACCAAACATTCGCATATCTTGGTTCACTTTCTGTGTGGGTGGGGTGGAGCGAGTCGTGCGGAAACCGGTCAGGCTTCCTTGGAAATGACCTCTTTGGTGGAGGTGGCTTCTTCGGGCTTGAGCTCGTTGTTGCGCTGGAAGTTCTTCATCAACAGTCCGGTGATGGAGCGCTTGCCCTGGGACTTGTTGTAGACATCGAAGGCCACGGCGGCCAGGAGCACCAGGCCCTTGATGATCTGGGTGAGGTCGGCGCCAACGCCGAGGAGCTGGAGGCCGTTGTTCAGGACAGCCATCACCAGGCCACCGACGATCGAGCCGATAACCGTACCAACACCACCGGTGACGGCAGCGCCACCGATGAAGACTGCGGCGATGGCATCCAGTTCCCAACCGACGCCGTCGAACGGACCCGATGCGGTAGAGCGGGCTACGAAGATCATGCCGGCCAGGCCAGCAAGGATGGACATGTTCATCATGACCATGAAGTTGACCTTCTTGGACTGCACACCGGACAGTTCCGCTGCGTGGCGGTTGCCACCCACCGCGTAGACGTGGCGGCCGAGGACGGTCTTGTCGGCGATGAAGCCGTAGATGAGGACCAGGACAGCCAGGATCAGGCCGGGGATGGGGAAGGAGGTCCCGGGACGGCCTGTGGCGAACAGGTACGTTGCGTAAAGAATGGCGCCACAGATCAGGACCAGCTTGGTGACCTCAACCCAGAGCTCCGGAACTTCGGCGCCAAGGGCCTTGGCGGCGGCACGGGCACGCAGGGACATGATGATCACGAATGCGACGGCTACCAGGCCAATAAGCAATGTGAGGTTGTTGAAGCCGGTGTTCGGCCCAACCTCGGGAAGGTACCCCGAGCCAATGAACTGGAATTCCTTGGGGACTGGAATGGTGTTGGACTTGCCCACGAACTGGTTGAAGCCACGGAAAAGCAACATGCCGGCCAGTGTCACGATAAAGGCAGGTATACCCACGTAGGCCACCCAGAACCCTTGCCAGGCACCGATCACCGCGCCCAGGAACAGGCCGAAGAGCACCCCGACCCACCAGGGGAATCCCCAGTCCCGCATCGCGAGAGCCACGAAGACGCCCACGAAAGCGGCTACCGAGCCCACAGAAAGATCAATGTGGCCGGCGATGATGACCAGCACCATGCCGATGGCCAGAATCAGGATGTAGGAGTTGCCGTTGAACAGGTTGATCACGTTGCCGGGGGTGAGCGTGCGTCCCTCGGTGAAGATCTGGAAGAAGACGATAAGTGCCACCAGGGCGAAGATCATGCCGAACTGGCGGGTATTGCCACCAAATAGCTTCTTGAGCGCGTTCATTGTTTTGGTCCTTGTGTCAGGAAGGGGTAAGTCTGGGCCAACGGGTCAGGCGGTCTTGCGGGCGGAAGTCATGAGTTTCATGAGGCTTTCCTGGTCTGCTTCGTTCTTGTCCAGGACGCCTGTGATGGCGCCTTCGAAGATGGTGTAGATACGGTCGGACAGGCCCAGGAGCTCAGGAAGCTCAGAGGAAATGACAATCACTCCCTTGCCCTGGTTCGCGAGCCTCTGGATGATGCCGTAAATCTCGTACTTGGCGCCCACGTCGATTCCGCGGGTGGGTTCGTCCAGGATCAGGAGGTCCGGATCGGTGAACATCCACTTGGCCAGCACCACCTTTTGCTGGTTACCACCGGAAAGCTTGGCTACGCCTTCCTCAACCGAGGGGGTCTTGGTGCGCAGTGACTTGCGGTATTCCTCCGCGACGGAGAACTCCTTGCGGGTATCCACCACCGAGTAGTTGCTGATCTTGTCCAGCGCCGCTGCCACAGTGGTGGTCTTGATGTCATCCAACAGGTTCAGGCCCAGGGACTTGCGGTCCTCGGTGACGTAACCGAGTCCAGCGTCGATCGCCTGCTTGACGCTGCGGAGGTTCACCGGCTTGCCGTCCTTATAGACCTGGCCCTTGATGAAGCGGCCGTAGGAGTGGCCGAACAGGGAACGGGCCAGTTCGGTCCGCCCCGCACCCATCAGGCCGGCGAAGCCGACAATCTCGCCGCGCCGTACGTAGAAGTTGGAGCCCTTGCAGACCAGGCGTTCCTGGATCTGCGGGTGGCCCACGGTCCAGTCCTTGACCTCGAAGAAGACTTCGCCGATCTTGGGCTCGTGGTCCGGGAAGCGGGACTCAAGCGTCCTGCCCACCATGCCCTTGATGATGCGGTCTTCGTCCACGCCGTCGCGTTTGACGTTCAAAGTCTCGATCGACTTGCCGTCGCGGATGATGGTGATCTCATCGGCGATCTGTTCGATCTCGTTGAGCTTGTGGGAAATGATGATCGAGGTGACGCCCTTGCCCTTCAGGCCAAGGATCAAGTCGAGCAGGTGCTGTGAGTCGGATTCGTTCAGCGCCGCCGTTGGTTCGTCCAGAATCAGGAGCTTTACCGACTTGTTCAGCGCTTTAGCGATTTCCACGAGCTGCTGCTTGCCGACGCCGATTTCCTTGATGGGGGTATCGGGGTCGTCCCGCAGGCCTACGCGGGCCAGCAGTTCCAAGGAACGCTTGCGGGCTTCGGCCCAGTCAATGACGCCCCACTTGGTGGGCTCGTTGCCCAGGAAGATGTTCTCCATGATGGACAGTTCCGGGATCAGTGCCAGTTCCTGGTGGATGATCACGATGCCTGCGGCCTCGCTGGCACGGATGTCCTTGAACTGCTGCGTCTCGGCTTGGTACACGATGTCGCCCGTGTAGCTCCCATAAGGGTAAACGCCGGAGAGGACCTTCATGAGGGTGGATTTCCCTGCTCCGTTTTCACCACAGATGGCGTGGATTTCGCCAGCCATCACCCGGAGGCTCACATTGGACAATGCCTTCACGCCCGGGAATTCCTTCGTGATCGAACGCATCTCCAAAAGGACGGGATCACCTTGCGTGTCGAGGGATGTCATCAGCCCTTACGCCTCCAATGCATGACTTCGTTGTCGGCCCCGCAAACGGCGGAGCTGTCTGATGAAAAAGTAAACTGGATCACCCGGCTTGTCGTCAAGACTTGAACGCATCATCCAGCTAACGATTTCGTTACCTGCCAGTAATACCCGCGTGTTGGAACACCAAAGCGGCCGCTCCGAGTGCCTCTGCACGTGCCCCCAGCGAGGACATGGCCAGATGTGTCGTCTCGCCCACAACGGGCACTGCGTGCCTGACGAGTCCGCGGCGGATAGGGTCCAGCAGCAGGTCACCGAGCCCCGCGAGAGGACCACCCACCACGATCACCTCCGGGTTGATCAGGTTGGATACGTTGCCCAAAGCGCGGCCGACCGCCAGCCCGGCGTCGTCCACCACCCGCTGCGTCGCGGAGTCCCCGGCGAGGCAATTGCGGACAATATCCTGGGGTGTCAGGAGCGACTCTTGCCCACGCCCCAGCAACTCGATCATGGTGGTTGTGGAGGCGATCGTTTCGAGGCAACCCCTGTTCCCGCACCGGCACACCAGTCCATGCTCGTGGATGGTTGCGTGGCCGATCTCCCCGGTGATTCCCACGTTGCCGTAATAGGGAAATCCATTCAGGATCAGGCCCGCGCCGATGCCGGATCCGATCTTGAGGAACATCAGGTTGGAGACGCCGCTGTGCGGTCCCCATGTCACTTCGGACAGCGCGCCCAAGTTCGCGTCGTTATCAACGAATACGGGGCAATTGAGTGCTTCCTCCAGCCGGTGGAGGATGTCGATGCCCACCCATTCAGGCAGGATGGCACCTTGGGCCACGGTGCCTGTGCGCCGGTCGATTGGTCCTGGAATGCCGGCGCCCGCTCCCACCACGGCAGTGCGGTCGATACCGTTTTCGCGGAGCAGTTTTTCCAGCAGTTGGACGGCCGCTTCGATGCCTTCCTCTGCCTGGTGACCCAGCGGCAGTTCGATGTAATCCTCGGCAATGACGTGATAGCCCAGTGACGCCAGGACCACCCGAAGGTGGCGGCGCCCAAAGTCGATTCCGACGGCGACCGCACCGTTGCTGTTCAGCCTCACGTTGGTGGCTCTGCGGCCGGAACTGGTGGTGGGTTCCGTCGAGACCAAGCCGGCGTCCTGCATGATTTTGACGATGTTGGACACCGTTGCCGTTGAGAGCCCGGTCTGACGCGAGAGCTCTGCCTGCGTGGATGGCCCGCTCAGCAAGCACTCGATGATGCGCTGTTGATTAAGGTGGCGGAGCGCCGACTGCGAGCCGGGTTTTCGAGGGTGGCTCTTCGTTGAGCGCTGTGTAGCGGGCATGACAAGAAGATTGCCCCACAAGCATCCTTGTAGTCAAGAAGTGAACACAGTGAGTCAACTTTCACCGAGATACTCCAACACAAGAGCAATTGCTATGTACCCCTTGTGAAGCCCTCTAAGCATTGCGGGGCCCGGTTTGCAGGGTTAGTGCGCGCCATACCGTGCAGAGCGGGCCTCACAACGCGACGGGGGCGGGCAATGCGTCCCATTTTGGAAGTGTGCGGGTCCAATTGCCTCAATCATCAGGACGGGTCCCGGCCTAGGCTTGAATCAAGAAACTTCCCGGCCTTGAGATGAGCCTCCGGGATTTAGCGAAAACCTAGGTGGTAATGATGCTGCTATCCGTCCTGCAGGCCAACGCTTCCGTCATGGATGTCGAAGCGAACCTGCGCACCATCGACGACGCCGCGCAGCGAGCCGCCCACGCCGGTGCCGGGCTGCTCCTCACGCCGGAGCTGTTTCCCGTTGGATACGCACCACTGCGGCTCCATGCTGAACTTGATCCCGCCACGCTGCCAGGCATCCGCGCACGGCTGGCGGCGATTGCGCAGTCCCACGGCATTGGCTTGGTCTACAGCCTTCCTGCCGTAGCGTCGGGCCAGGAAACGCACGACGGCGCAGAGTCGCCTGCAACTCATGGCGCCTGGAACATCACGGCTACTTTGCTGGACGCAACCGGCTCAGAGGTCCTCAACTACGCCAAGGTCCACCTTTTTGGCCAGGATGAACACAAGGCGTTCGTCGGCGCCAAAGAACCTCCCGCCGTCGTGGATTTCAATGGAATCCGGACGTCGATGCTGATCTGCTACGACGTCGAATTCCCGGAAGCCGTCAGGGCCGCAGCAACCAGGGGTGCCGAGCTTCTGCTCGTGCCAACAGCCCTGTCCGCCGGATTCGAGAACGTCCCGCAGGTCCTCATCCGGGCCCGCGCTTTGGAAAGCCAGTTAAACGTGGCCTACGCCAACCACTCCGGACACGAGGACGTCTACAACTTCCTGGGCGGCAGCGTGGTGGCCGGACCGGACGGCTCGTTGCTTGCCGCCGCGGGGGAGTCCGCGACGCTGCTGTTCGCCGAGGTGGGCACGGAAGCCGTTAAGGCGGCACGGGACGAAGTCCCATACCTGCGCGAACGACGGCCGGACCTTTATGGCAGCTGGGAACACTGAAGTTCGTCTGTGATGCCCTCGGTAGGCAGCAACTTATCCATGGCTTGCCCCTAGGCGAGCAACTCGAGGTATTGAGGCCGGCATTTCATGGCGTGGATCAGTTCTTCACTCTCGTCGTCCCATACCAGCACGAGGAGTTCCAGAAGCCGACCGTGCGTATCGAAGCCGAGACGGAGGAACCGCCGCGGATCCTCGTCATCAAGCGGAACTGAAACCAAGGGCCAGGTCGCTGCCTCGATGCCGTCCTCGGTACTGATCCCATGCTTGCGTGCGGAGCTGCGCGCAATCACGCTGCGTTTGCCCAAGCCGCGAGGGCGGCCCGGAATGCCTCGGACCGGTTCAGGTGCTCGCGCTCGGCTCGAGCCATGACCGCAGCCAATTCGTCGACTGTCAGTCGAACTGGAACCACCTGCGAGGCCTCGGCGCCCCGGGCAGGCCGCCCCATTCGTGCCTTCAGTTCCTTGACGTCGAAACCGGCTTCGGCCTCGTCAGCCCATTGGTCGATCTCAGTATCTGAAACCTCACGTCCGTGCATCTTTCGTTCCATGCGGTCTATCGTATTACGAAACTGTTTGCTGCGGCTAGATAGACGGACGCCCAGCATCCGGAAAAGTGCGCTTTGCGATGCGCCCCACCTGTAGGCAGCCGCGCGGACTAGTAGCCCCCGCCTGTGCCGTCACTCGGGTTGGCGTTCCTGTACGTACCGCCGTCCCGGTAAACCCGGCCACGCTGGGATTGGAACGTCCCCCTGTGGGCGGGTGGCTTGTCCTTCGCCTTCCTCTTTTGGCGGAAGCTTCTCCAAACGACGCCGAGGGCAAGGGCGATCGGCACCGCTATGACAGCCAAGGTTTCCATAGGGTTGAGCCTAATCTGAAGCGGTGGCGCCCGCTGTCAGGAGATCGTCCACGTACTGCAGCGCAAACCACAACTCGGCCCGTACCTGTGCCTGGTTGAGGTCCATCTCCAGGAGTTCCCCGAGGACGCCGATCTGGCGACGCACGCTGTTGCGGTGCAGTCCCAGGAGTTTGGCCGAACCGTCCCAGCTGCCATTTTCACTGAGCCAGCCGCGCAGGACGCTCAACAGCGGGTCCCTGCGGTCCGGCTCCAGCGACAGCACGGGAGACAACAGCCGTGACGCCAACATGGTTCCCGCATCACGACCCAAGAGACCAGCCACGGTCCACGAAATCTCATCCACGCGGGCACTTACACCGCTTGTCACGACACGGCTCCGCAACGAGCTTGCCCGCTGGTACGCTGCCGTGAGCCCGGTCAGTTCCGTTGGCTCTCCGATCACCAGCCGCCAACCGAGTTTCTCGACATCTGCCAGCAAGGAATCGTCAACGCGCAGCCGGGTGATGGCCGCGAAACCATAGTCGGTAATCTCCACGAGTTTGGTGTCGAACAGCCGCCTCCATTGCAGCAGCTCCCGCACGGGCCCTTCATCCGCCGCGCCGTCCACCCGGACCCCCTGCACAACCCGCATTTGCGCGGATCGCGTGGAGGACAGGCTCTGCGCAAGCAGGTCCTTCAAACCGTTGACATGCTTGGTCCCGCCCGTGGCCAGCGATTCCGGGTGCAGGAGGACCGCTGTGGCCAATTGGCTCGGGGCGAGGGAGCCGCTGGTCCGCTGCCTCACCAGCAGCTCCAGCAACCCCACCGCAGCTTGCACAACGTTGTTCTGCGCAGGGGTCAGGGGCGTGTCCGAGCCGAGGATCAAGGCACCCAGGTTCGCGTCCTTGGTGCTGCGCAGCGGATGCCCGAACACCAGTGCCGACCCCGGCTGTTCGAAGCCGTCCATCTCCACCCGCGGCCCGCTTCCGGACAGCAACCTGCCCAGCATCGGTTCCAGGAGGGAATGTTCGACGCCGGTGCTGCCGCCGGCATTGTGCCCGCGCGCCCGGACCCGTCCGTCCGCGCCCACCAGCACGGCCCACACCGGCACCCGCTGCACGAGTGCGGCGAGCAGTTCGTGTTCGGGCCTGGGGGAGAGGACGGCCCGCATGAGTTGTCGGTTGGTGTCGGCCAGATGGCGGAACACCCGTGCGTTGTCGCTTTCCAGGAGCTGCGAGAACTCCAAGCCGATCGCCGCGAAGGGAACGGATTCGGGCACCTCGAACAGGGTGAGGTTGTGCCTGCGGCAAGCGTCCAGCAGCACGTCAGGAACGCCGTCGAAATAGGGCCTGATCCCGAATCCAAGTGCCGCCACCTTCGCTTCCACCAGCCGCTGGACGTAGGCGTCAACCTTCTCCGCCGAGCCGCCCTCCCCAAGGAAAGGCAGCCCGGCAGTCAGGAGGAACTCGCCCTCGGGCAGGTAGGGCGTGGGGTCCTCAAGCTCACTCGGTTCCACCCATCGCAGCAGCGAGGAGCCGCTGCCGCCGTCGTGAAGCATTTTCAACTCCGGCGGCAGTTGCTCCAGGAACTGTTCCAGCGTGACGAAACTCAGGCGGGCGGTGGCGGGCTCAGGCGACATTGCCCGGCCCGGCGGCAGCCGGCTCCTGGTAGTCGGGGCACTGGTAAGCGGCTGTGGCGTAGGCCCGCGGCAGGCGAGGGGCGATCCTGTTGATGATTTCGTCCCCGTGGCTGCCGATTGCGGCGCCCCAATCGTCGGCGCTCGCCGCCCCGCAGGCAGGGTCCCCGAACAGCACAGCTGTATCACCGACGTCGATTCCGGTGGCGTCCGGGCCCAGGTCGACCATGAACTGGTCCATGCAGACCTTGCCGATCACCGGTACGGCGCGGCCTGCGATATTCACCACCGAGCGTCCGCTGATGCCTTTGGGGATGCCGTCCGCGTAGCCGAGCGGGATCAGTCCGAGGTAGCGGGGTTCGTAGGTGATGGCCTGGTGTTCGTAGCTCACGCCGGTGCCGGCCGGGACTTTTTTGACCATCACCAGCGGGGCAGTGACGCTGAGTGCGGGACGCAGCCCGAAGTCTGCCGGGTTCAGGTGGTCGGCGGGGGCGAGGCCGTAGATGGCCAGCCCTGCCCTGACCATGTCGAAGTGGAATTCGGGCCGGTCCAGGATGTTGGCGGAGCTGGACACGTGCCGGAGATCGGGGGTGAGCCCGGCTTCCCGGGCCTGACGTACCGCGTCTTCGAACTCGGCGACGGCGGTGGCGTTGCCGGGGTGCGCGGGAACATCGGCCCAGGCCAGGTGGGTCCAGAGGCCGCGAACGCGCAGGGTCCCGTCGAGTTCGGCCTCCCGCGCCCGGGCCACCAGTTCGGCCCAATCCTCCTTTCGCGCGCCACCGCGGCTGAGGCCGCTGTCAAGCTCCAAATGCACGACGGCGGGCCGGCCAAGGCGTCCAGCGATGCCTACCAGCACCTCCAGTTGGCCGACGCTTCCAAGCGAAACATCAACGTCGTTTTCGAGGGCTTCAAGAATGGTGGCGCTTGTCTGGGATGCCAGATAGAGCCAGGAAAGGATGGGGACGGTGACTCCTGCTTGCCGTAGCGCGATGGCTTCGGTGAGCTGGGCGGTTCCCAGCCAGTCCGCGCCCGCCGCAATGGCTTCGCGGGCCACTTCCACGAGTCCGTGACCATAGGCATTGCCCTTCACGACGGCCATGAAATAGGGCGCTTCGCTGCGCTCTTTCAAGGACCGGACATTGTCTGAAATTGCGGACAGGTCTACGGTGACCTGTCCGGAAAGGGCGGCCGGGGCTGCCCCTTGATACTGTGCATTACGTCTCATGGTTGAACACTATAGGTCATTTTGCACCGCAGTGAGAGGTGGCTCACATGCCAGTCTTGTGGAGGGGAAATCGAAACTACTTTGAAGGGACGTCAAGGGTGACCGTGCCTGTGAACACCGAAAACGAAGCGGCGGTGAGCGTGACGAGGCCGAGCCTCGGTGCGCAGCTCCTGCGCCGCAAGCCCATCGGCCAGATGGTCGATGAAGCCGGAGGCGGCGAGGGCGGTACGCCGTTGGTCCGCAGCTTCGGCGTACTCCAGCTGACCATGATCAGTGTTGGTGCCACGCTTGGCACCGGCATCCTGGTGATCCTGGGTGAATCCGTGCCGTTGGCGGGACCGGCCATTTGGATCTCCTTCGTCATCGCCGGCGTGGCCGCGCTCCTCTCAGCTGTTTCGTACGCCGAAATGGCCGGCCTCGTCCCCGTGGCAGGATCCAGCTATTCATATTCCTACGCCACCATGGGTGAGGGCATGGCCTGGATTTGCGGGTGGTGCCTGGTGCTGGAGTATGCGGTCTCTGTCGCAGCTGTAGCCGTGGGTGCGGGGCAGTACGTCAATGAGACGTTGGCAGCGTTTGGGCAGGTCCTGCCTGATGCCATCAGCCAGCCCCCGGGCGATGGGGGCGTTCTCAACCTCCCCGCGCTGATCATCGTGGTGCTTGCCATGATCCTGCTGGTGCGGGGTGCACGGGAAAGCGCCTGGATCAACACCACAATCGTCATCATCAAGGTGGGTATCCTGATCTTCTTCTGCGCTGTGGCCTTCACTGCCTTCAACGCAGGGAACTTCGAGCCGCTCATGCCCATGGGCGCAGCCGGTGTTTCTGCCGCAGCGTCGAGCGTCTTCTTCTCCTACATCGGCTTTGATGCCGCCTCCACCGCCGGCGAGGAAGCCAAGAACCCCAAACGTGACCTTCCCCGCGCCATCCTGCTCTCCATGGTGATCGTCACCAGCATCTATGTCCTGGTTTCCGTCGCCGCCATCGGAGCCCGTCCCTGGGGTTGGTTCGATGGGACCGAAGCCGCACTGGTTCAGATCCTCCACGAAATCACCGGCCAGCCGTGGATTGCACTGGTCTTCTCGGTGGGTGCCGTCCTGGCGATCGCCAGCATCGTTCTCACCGTCCTCTACGGACAGACTCGCATCATGCTGTCCATGTCCCGCGATGGCATGGTGCCCAAGGTCTTTGGCCGCGTCTCCCGCCGAACCGGCACCCCGGTGGCCGGGACCCTGATCATCGGCTCAGTCGTCGCCCTCACCGCCGGGCTTGTCCCGCTCGGGGCCCTGGCCGACGCCACCAGCATCGGCACGCTCTTCGCTTTCGCCCTGGTCAATGTCGCCGTCATCTACCTCCGGCGCAACCGCCCCGACCTTGAGCGCAGCTTCCGGGTTCCGCTGTACCCCATCACGCCGATACTGGGCACCCTGATGTGCGCATACTTGATGCTCAACCTCGGCGCCGACACCTGGGTGACATTCGGCGTATGGATGTTGGTGGGCATCGCCATCTACTTCGGCTATGGACGCCGGAACTCCAAGGTAGCCGCGCTCAGTGAGCAGGACTACCGTGAAATGACCACCAGGGCCGTCCGCCCGGAACCTGTGAAAGCAGTCAACCCATGACCATTGCCACCGAACTCCCTCACGTCGATGACGCCGGAGCGCCCGGAGAAGCACCGATCACCATGCTGAATCCGGACTTCCCCTTCAGCTACGACCACTACCTGGCCCACCCGGACGGGCTGGGCTCCGTTCCAGAAGAGCTGTACGGCACCGAAGTGGCCATCATCGGTGCCGGCCTGTCCGGACTGGTCACTGCCTATGAACTGATGAAGCTCGGCCTCAAACCGGTCATCTACGAGGCCGACCAGATCGGTGGCCGTCTCAGGACAGCCAGCTTCCCGTCCGCCCCGGGCGTCACAGCCGACCTTGGCGGCATGCGCTTCCCGGTCTCGGGTAAGGCGTTCTACCACTACGTGGACCTGCTGGGCCTGGACACCAACGACTTCCCCAACCCCATGGCCCCGGCCACGTCCAGCACCGTCATTGAGCTCGCCGGCAAGAAGCACTACGCCACCACCGCTGATGAGCTGCCGGAGTTCTTCCGTGAAGTCGCCGATGCCTGGAAGGCCGCAGTGAACGACGGCGCGGCCTTCGCCGAAATGCAAGAAGCCATCAAGGCCCGCGACACCCGGCGGATCAAGGAGCTGTGGAACGCGCTCCTGCCGGAACTGGACGAGCAGACCTTCTACGGCTTCATCGCTGCCAGTAAGTCCTTC
This sequence comes from Paenarthrobacter sp. UW852, assembly GCF_024608385.1. NCBI lineage: Bacteria > Bacillati > Actinomycetota > Actinomycetes > Micrococcales > Micrococcaceae > Paenarthrobacter > Paenarthrobacter sp. UW852. The sequence goes on along the minus strand of NZ_JAMSGY010000002.1, from coordinate 311,229 downwards.
AAGGAAGCCGGCTTCGCCCACCGTGAAGCGTTCGGCCAGGTGGGCTTCGGCACCGGCGGCTGGGACACGGACTTCCCCAACTCCATCCTCGAAATCCTCCGGGTTGTTTACACCGACGCCGACGATCAGCACCGCTCCATCGCGGGAGGAGCGCAAAGGCTCCCCGAGGCACTTTGGAACCACGCGCCGTCGGGCATTAAGCACTGGCCGGAAGGAACGTCCCTTTCGTCCTTGCACTCCGGCTCGCCGCGCGGAGCGGTGGACAACATCCGCCGCGCAGAAAACGGCGACCTCCTGGTCCGGGAGAACTGGGGACGCGAAGCGACGTACCAGGCCGTAGTGACCACCTGCCAGTCGTGGCTGTTGTCGACGCGCATCCACACCGAGGAAGCGCTGTTCCCGGCCGAGCTGTGGACGGCGATCGAGCGCTCGCACTACATGCAGTCGTCCAAGACGTTCGTCATGGTGGACCGGCCGTTCTGGAAGGACATCGACCCGGAGACCGGGCGCGAAGTTTTGTCGATGACACTCACCGACCGCCTCAACCGGGCCACGTACCTGCTCGACGACGGCCCGGACAAGCCCGCTGTCATCCTCCTGTCCTACACCTGGAACGACGATGCCCTGAAGTGGCTGGCGCTCAGCGCCGAGGAACGCGTGAAGCTGATGCTGCACTCCTTGGAGCAGATCTACCCGGGCGTGGACATCGCGAGCCACATCGTTGGCCAACCCATCACCGTGTCTTGGGAGGCGGATCCCAACTTCATGGGCGCCTTCAAAGCCAACCTGCCCGGGCACTACCGGTACCAGCAGCGGCTTTTCACGCACTTCAAGCAGGACAAGTTGCCCGAGCACCAGCGCGGCATCTTCCTTGCCGGGGATGACGTGTCCTTCACTGCGGGCTGGGCCGAAGGAGCTGTGACCACCGGCCTCAACGCTGTGTGGGGCGTGGTGAACCACCTCGGCGGTTCGTCCGTTGCCGGCAACCCGGGCCCGGGTGACCTCTTGGATGAGCTCGGTCCGATCAGCCTGGATTAGGCTCTGTTGCGAGGCCCGCTTTACGCGCCAAAACCCTTGGTTGGCGCGTAGAGCGGGCCTCGCATTCGCGTTTAAGCCGAGTGCATGTCCCGGTGCGCCGCCGCGAGTTCCTTGTAGTGGGCTGCGTTGTGCTTGACGCCCTCAAACTCGTCGTCCGTCAGTTCCCGCCGGACCTTCGCCGGGACACCCGCCACAAGTGAGCGCGGGGGAATGACCGTGCCCTCCAATACGACGGCACCGGCGGCAATAAGGGAGCCGGTACCAATCACGGCGCCGTTCAGGATCGTGGCGCTCATGCCAATCAGGCAGTCGTCCTCCACAGTGCAGCCATGGACCACAGCGCTGTGGCCGACGGAGACGCGCTCGCCCACGGTGCAGGGGAACCCGGGGTCGGCGTGGAGGACTACGTTGTCCTGCAGATTGGACCCTGCGCCGACCTTGATGGCGGCAGTGTCAGCGCGGACGGAGACGCCGTAGAAGGCGCTGGAGTCCTCGGCCAGCGTGGCCTTGCCAATGATGGACGCAGTGGGTGCCACAAAAGCAGATTCATGGATGTCCGGGGTGTCCCCGGCGAACGTGTAGGAAGGAGCCATGCGCCCAGCTTAGTTGGGCGCGGCGGGCCCTTAGTTGAACACTACGGTCCGGGTGCCATCGAGCAGCACGCGGTGTTCGGCCTGCCACTGCACCGCCTGCACCAGCGTACGGCCCTCGACGTCCCGGCCCATCTGGACGAACTGCTCCGCCGTACGGGCGTGGTCAACGCGGATGACTTCCTGCTCGATGATCGGGCCCTCATCCAGGTCGGCTGTCACATAGTGGGCCGTGGCGCCAATGATCTTCACACCGCGGGCATGGGCCTGGTGGTAAGGCTTGGCGCCCTTGAAGGACGGGAGGAAGGAGTGGTGGATGTTGATGGCCCGGCCGTTCAGCTCCTTGCACAGGTCATTGGAGAGGATCTGCATGTAACGGGCCAGGACCGTGAGTTCAACATCGTGTTCGGCGATGAGCTTGAGCAGCGCGGCCTCGGCGTCTGCCTTGGTATCGGCCGTCACGGGAATGTGGTGGAACGGGATGCCGTAGAACTCCGCAAGGGACTCCAGGTCACGGTGGTTGGACACGATGGCCGGGATCTCAATGGGCAACGTCCCGGCGCGCTGTGCGAACAGGAGGTCGTTCAGGCAGTGGGCGTCTTTGGAGCACAGGATCAGGGTGCGCACCTTTTGCCCGACGGGATTGATCTGCCACGTCATCCCGAACGATTCAGCCACCGGCTGCAGCGCGGCTGTCAGTTCCGCCTGCGTGCTCGACGTCGTTGCCTCCACACGCATGAAAAAGTTGCCGGTGCTGGGGCTTCCGTATTGCTGGGAGTCAGCGATGTTGCATCCCGCCTCGAGCAAGGCGCCGGCTACCGCATGAACGATGCCGGGGCGGTCAGGGCAGGACAGTGTTACTACGAAAGCGGTGGATTCAGTCACACGATCAAGCCTACCTGTGCTGCCTTGTTGTACTGTTAACGGGTCGCAACTGGCGTTGGGTGGACTACCACCAGGGAGCGGCAATCATGAAGACCACGGATCGTACGCCTGGGCCGAGGGTCATGTCTTACCGCTGCACGCACGTGACCAATCCCTCTGTAATTTACGGGACGCGGGAATGCTGCTGCCGGTAGCCTGACCTGTAGCACCACCGTTGCCTAGCCAGGAGATCTCCGTGACTACCACAACCACTTCCGCGTCTGTCAGCAACCAGTCGCTCGCCGATCTCGATCCCGAGATCGCAGCAGTCCTCAACCAGGAACTTGGCCGCCAGCGCGGCACCCTGGAAATGATTGCGTCCGAAAACTTCGCTCCCCGCGCCGTCATGGAAGCCCAGGGCTCTGTCCTGACCAACAAGTACGCCGAGGGCTACCCGGGCCGCCGCTACTACGGCGGTTGTGAATACGTCGACGTCGCCGAGCAGCTCGCCATCGACCGCGTCAAGGAACTCTTCGGCGCAGAGTACGCGAACGTCCAGCCGCACTCCGGTGCTCAGGCCAATGCCGCCGCCCTTTCGGCCATGATCACCCCGGGCGACAAGATCCTGGGCCTGTCCCTGGCTCACGGTGGACACCTGACCCACGGCATGAAGCTGAACTTCTCCGGCAAGCTCTACAACGTAGCGGCATACCAGGTTGAAGAAGACAACTTCCGGATCGACATGGACAAGCTCCGTGAGCAGGCCATCGCCGAGAAGCCGCAGGTCATCATTGCCGGCTGGTCCGCGTACCCCCGCCACCTCGATTTCGCTGCTTTCCGCTCCATCGCCGACGAGGTTGGCGCGCTTCTCTGGACGGACATGGCGCACTTCGCCGGCCTCGTTGCAGCAGGACTGCACCCCAGCCCGGTGCCGTACTCCGACGTCGTCACCTCCACGGTCCACAAGACCCTGGCCGGCCCCCGGTCCGGTGTGATCCTGGGCAAGCAGGAGTGGGCCAAGAAGCTCAACTCCAGCGTCTTCCCGGGCCAGCAGGGCGGCCCGCTCATGCACGTGATCGCAGCCAAGGCTGTTGCGTTCAAGATCGCCGGCGGCGAGGAGTTCAAGGAGCGCCAGGAGCGCGTCCTCGAGGGCGCAAAGATCATCGCTGACCGCCTGAACCAGTCCGATGTTGCCGAGGCCGGCGTCTCGGTGCTCACTGGCGGCACCGATGTGCACCTGGTCCTGGTTGACCTGCGCAACTCGCAGTTGGACGGTCAGCAGGCCGAAGACCTCCTGCACTCGGCTGGCATCACCGTGAACCGCAACTCTGTTCCGTTCGACCCCCGCCCGCCGATGGTCACCTCCGGCCTCCGCATCGGTACGCCCGCCCTGGCTACCCGCGGTTTCGGTGCCACTGAGTTCACCGAGGTTGCGGAGATCATCGCCACGGCGCTCAAGGCAGGCTCGGCTACGGACGTAGAAGCCCTCCAGGCCCGCGTCGACAAGCTCGCCGCCGACTTCCCGCTGTACCCGCAGCACGAGCAGTGGTAACCAGCCCCTTTAAGGCTGAACACGCATTACCCGGGCATTGAACCGGAGCCGACGGGATCCGCCGCCATATCTACGGCGGTGGGTCCCGTTGGCATGAGCCAACAGGTCACCCACCAGAAAGAGCAGATGGAATGACACAGTCCACCGCACAGATCCTCGACGGCAAGGCCACCGCCGCAGCCATCAAGGCAGAACTGACCACCCGCGTTTCCGTCCTCGCTGCCAAGGGAATTGTTCCGGGCCTGGGCACCATCCTGGTGGGTTCCGACCCCGGCAGCACCTGGTATGTGGGCGGCAAGCACAAGGACTGCGCCGAGGTTGGCATCCAGTCCATCCGCCGCGACCTTCCTGAGGACATCTCCCAGGAGGACCTGCTGGAGGTTGTCCGCGAGCTCAACGACAACCCGGAATGCACCGGCTACATCGTTCAGCTTCCGCTGCCCAAGCACATCGACCAGGACGTCATCCTCGAGGCCATGGATCCGGACAAGGACGCCGACGGCCTGCACCCCATGAACCTTGGCCGCCTGGTGGCCAACGTCAACGGCGAGATGAAGTCCCCGCTGCCTTGTACCCCCAAGGGCTGTGTGGAACTGCTGCGCCGCCACAACATCGAGCTCAAGGGCAAGCGCGTCCTGGTGGTCGGCCGCGGTGTCACCATCGGCCGCCCGATCGGTTTGCTGCTTACCCGCAAGGAAGTCAACGCAACCGTCATCCTCGCCCACACCGGGACAGTGGACCTGCCCGCTGAAATCAAGCAGGCCGACGTCGTGATTGCTGCCGCCGGTGTGCCGCACATGATCAAGGCCGAAGACCTTAAGCCGGGCGCAATAGTGCTCGACGTCGGCGTCAGCCGCGTGGACGACGGCAACGGCAAGGCTGTTGTCACCGGAGACGTGGACCCGGCAGCTGCCGACGTCGCGGCCTGGTTGTCCCCGAACCCGGGCGGCGTGGGCCCGATGACCCGGGCCATGCTCCTCGCCAACGTGGTGGAGAGCGCCGAACGCCAGGCCGGAATCGCCTAAGGTTCCGCGAGCACAGCGTTCCCGCGAACACAGCAGGGCGCCTACTCCCCACGGAGTAGGCGCCCTGCTCCGTTAACCCGACGACGCCGCACAACAACCACGGCTAGGCTCTGAGTATGCAGCCCCGTTCCCCTGAGCCCACACGGCGTCCGGGGCCACCGCCCATCGCAGGCCCCCGCCGTTTCGCAGGCCCGCCCACAAGTTTCATTGTCATCACGGTCGCTGTGGTCCAGGTTGTGGGGACGCTGTTTTCCGCAGGCCACCAGGATGCGCCCCGGCCTTTGGACGGGCTGGCGATCCTGCTGCTCCTGGCTGGCCCGGCCGGGTTGGCCCTCCGGAAACGCGCTCCCCAGGTGATGCTTCCGCTCGGTCTCGTCGCCACCGGGGCCTATTTGGTGTTGGGTTACGCCTGGGGGCCGATCGTTTTGTCCTTGGCGCTGGCAATCGTGCTCACGGCAGCTGCCGGACTGCGGTGGCAGGCGTGGGCAGGCGCCGCAATCGCGGCTGCGGCGGTCATCGCCGGGTCGGCAATGACGGGCGACGAGAACTGGCCGGTGCGTGCGTCCGCGGGGGTCGCGTGGGCCGCGATCCTGGTCCTGTTGGGGCAGGGCTTCCGACGGCGGAGCGAACGGTTCGCCGAATATCGTCGTCGCCGCGAGGAAGCGCAGAAGGCGGAACGCGACGAGTACAGGCTCACCCTGGCCCGGGATATCCACGATGTCGTGGCCCATTCCCTTTCCATGATCAACGTCCAAGCATCCGTGGCCCTGCACGTCGGTGCTGATGATCCGGAAAAGCTCAGGCCCGCCCTCGAAGCCATCAAGGCCGCCAGTAAAGAATCACTCACCGAGGTACGCCAGCTCCTGGGCGTGCTGCGCGAGGACGTCCCGCTGGCTCCCGCCGCACGGCCCACGTTGGCCCGTGTCCCCGAGTTGGTGCGAAACGCGCAGGTCGGTGGTCTTCGGGTCACGCTGGAGGACAATGCCGACCACCCAGGTGTTGGCCCCGCCCAGCAGGAAGCCGCCTACCGGATCATCCAGGAAGCACTCACCAACGTCGGCAGGCACTCAGGCGCCCGGTCCGCCGTCGTACGCATTGCCCAAACCGACAGGGAGCTGGAGGTGACCATTGACGACGACGGCGCGGGCATGGGTGGCGCGCTCCCCGGCAACGGCCTCACGGGCATGCGTGAGAGGGCGGTCGCCTTGGGCGGCTCGTTTACGCTTCACAGCCTTGAGCCAGGCTTGCGAGTCCAAGCGACCTTGCCGACACATCACGAAGGAACCCGCCCATGATCCGCATCCTCCTGGCCGACGACCAGACCCTCATCCGGGCGGGCTTCCGGGCGCTCCTGGATGCCGAACCGGACATGGAGGTGGTGGGTGAGGCAGGCACCGGCCGCGAGGCTGTCCGCGCCGCGGCCCGGGACAGGCCCGACGTCATCCTCATGGACATCCGCATGCCGGACGACGACGGCCTCACCGCCACCCGCACAATCCTGGGCGATCCTGCCATGGCCGGCACGCGCATCATCATCCTCACCACCTTCGAGCTGGATGAGTACATTGCCGAAGCCGTGCGGGCCGGCGCCGCAGGCTTCCTGGTCAAGGACACGGAACCGGCTGAGCTCATCCGGGCCGTCCGGGTGGTGCACGATGGAGACGCGCTGCTCTCCCCGTCGGTGACCCGGCGGATCATGGCCCAGTTGGCGTCCCAGAGCCGCGCTGCCGGCAAGGTGGTCCCGCTGGACCAGGTGACCGAGCGCGAACGCGAGGTCCTGGCCCTGGTGGGCGAGGGCCTGAACAACGCCGAAATCGCCGAACGCCTCTTCATCACACCGCTCACCGCCAAGACCCATGTTTCGCGCATCATGACCAAGCTGATGGTCCGCGACAGGTCCCAGCTGGTAGTCCTTGCCTACGAATCAGGCCTGGTGAAACCGGGCTGGAGCAGCTGACCCCCGGGCGGGACTCCGCCGGGAGTAGGCGGCCGCGGCAAGGTGACTCCCGACGGCGGACGCCCCACCTGCCGCTCCCGGGCAGACTCAAACCAGAGCCGAAAGACGGTTCACGCCGGGCACCGGCGACGCAGAGTTTGGATCAAACACATGTTCACCGCATTGACGTCAATCGTCGGGGAGACCACCACGCTTGGGGGAGCGGTGGCACAGTTGCCGGCCGCCGTCGCCACCCACGGACCGTGGGGCGACGGACCGTTCTGGCCGTTCTTCATCATCTTCCCGCTGTTCTGGATCATCGTGATCGGCCTGTTCATCTTTGTGGGCCGGCGTACGTGGCGCCGCAACCACCACTGGGCCGCAACCCAAGGCGCCGAGGGGGTGCTGCGGGAGCGCTACGCCCGCGGCGAGATCGATGAGACCGAGTTCCGCCAGCGGCTGGAGGTGTTGCGCTCGCAGCCGGGCAGTTGACCAGCCGCCAAACTGAAACGAGAGGGCTCTTGCAGGAATATCTGCAAGAGCCCTTTCACATATTCCCTGGCGCTACTAGTCTGCTGAGGGTGCACAATGAAGCCATCCGCTCCTCGACACAGTCCCTGACACCATCAGAATCGTCGCGAACCAACCCCGACATGAACCCGCAAACCGTCATCAGCGCCCGGAACCTCACCAAGGCCTATGGTGACCTCACCGCCGTGGACAACATCTCCTTCGACGTACCCGCGGGGGAGTCCTTCGGCCTTCTGGGGCCCAACGGTGCCGGGAAGTCCACCACCATGAAGATGATCGGCGGTGTCTCCCAGCGCACCTCCGGCTCGCTCAACATCATGGGCCTGGACCCCGAGTCACATGGCCCGGAGGTGAGGGCGCACCTGGGCGTGGTCCCGCAGCAGGACAACCTGGACGAGGAACTACGGGTCCGCGAAAACCTGATCGTGTACGGGCGCTACTTCGGGCTCCCGCTGAGCTACCTGCGGCCCAAAGCCGACGAGCTCCTGGAATTCGCGCAGCTGACGGACAAAGCCAACTCGAAGGTGGATGCGCTGTCCGGTGGCATGAAAAGGCGGCTCACCATCGCGCGGTCGCTCATCAACGAGCCACGGATCCTCCTCCTCGATGAGCCCACCACAGGCCTTGACCCGCAGGCCCGCCACATCCTTTGGGACAGGCTTTTCCGGCTCAAGGAGAGTGGAGTGACGCTGATCCTCACCACGCACTACATGGACGAGGCCGAGCAACTCTGCGACCGGCTGATCGTGGTGGACAAGGGGCGGATCATGGCCGAAGGGTCGCCGGCCAACCTGATCCGCGAGCACTCCTCGCGCGAAGTACTCGAACTCAGGTTCGGGTCCGAGCGGAACGCAACAATCGGCGTCGAACTCCAAGGCATCGGTGAGCGGCTGGAGACGCTGCCCGACCGCGTGCTCATCTACGCGCACGACGGCGAGGCCGCGTTGGAGCAGGTCACGTCGCGTGGGCTGCGGCCCATGACGTCGCTGGTGCGCCGTTCATCGCTGGAGGACGTGTTCCTGCGGCTGACCGGAAGGAGCCTTGTTGACTGACTCACCGGGTAAACCGCTCACGACGGCGGCGCAGCCGTTGCCGGCCCACTCACCTGAGGTTTCGGCTGCCAGGGCACGACGCTGGGGTTCCTTCTTCTATGCGGAACAGGTGCTCCGCGTCATGCGCAATTACGGCTGGTCCGTGGTCCTTTACAGCGTAGGCCAGCCGGTGGCGTACCTGTTCGCCATGGGGGTTGGGCTCGCCAGCTTGGTGGACGCGAACAGCGAGGCAGCGTTCGGCGGCGTCAGCTACCTGGAGTTCGTGGCTCCGGCCCTGTTGGTTTCCGCAGCGGTGATGACGGCGTCGGGAGAGTTCTCGTACCCCATCATGGACGGCTTCAAATGGCGCCGGGTGTTCTACGGTCCGCATGCTTCACCGTTGATACCGCAGCAGATCGCCAGTGGCCACATCATGGCCAGCACGGTCCGGTTCCTGCTGCAATCGGTGGTCTACTTCGTGGTGGTGGCCTTGTTCGGTGCCGCACCGGGCCCGTGGGGTTGGGTGTCGGCCCTTGTTGCCACAGTGTCTGCATTGTCTTTTGGGCTGCCGTTGATGGCCTACGCCGCGAGCATCACCCAAGACAAGGGGCAGTTCGCCTTGGTCCAGCGGTTCATCGTGATGCCGTTGTTCCTGTTCTCCGGCACCTTCTTCCCGCTTGATACCTTGCCGCTGGCGGTCCGCTGGATCGGATGGATCTCGCCTGTTTGGCACGGAACGGAGTTGGGCAGGGTCTTCACTTACGGCATGGACCAGGACCCGTTGCTGACCATCACACACGTCGTGTTCCTGCTGGCGACAGCCATCATTGGATGGGTCCTTGTCCGACGCCAGTTCGTGAAAAGGATGGGCTCATGAGTGTCCTGACAGGTGGCCACAGCGCCACGGATCTTGCGCGCGAGCGGAAGTTCGGCTCGCTCTACTCCCGCAACGCACGGGCCGTTGTGGGACGCGGGCTCATGGCGGCCAAGTCGAGCACTTGGCTGGTGATGGTGTCCGGGTTCTTCGAGCCGGTGCTGTTCCTGCTGGCCATGGGCGTGGGGATGGGTTCCATTGTGGGTACCGTGCAGGGCCCGGGAGGCGGAGAGATCAGCTACGCGGCGTACATTGCGCCCGCCCTGCTGGCGGTCTCGGCCATGAACGGGGCCATCTACGATTCCACCTGGAACGTGTTCTTCAAGATGAACTTCGCCAAGCTCTACCAGGGGATGCTCTACACATCGCTGGGGCCGCTGGACGTTGCCATCGGCGAGATCTTCCTGGCCCTGCTGCGGGGCCTGCTGTACGCCACCGGGTTCACCGCCGTCATGGGGGTCATGGGGCTGCTTACCAGTTGGTGGGCCATCCTGGTCATCCCGGCATCGGTGTTGATCGCTTTCGGCTTTGCCAGTTTCGGCATGGGTATTACCAGTTTCATGAAGACCTTCCAGCAGATGGACTGGATCAACTTCTTCCTGCTGCCCATGTTCCTGTTCAGTGCCACGTTCTACCCGCTGAGCGTCTACCCGCAGGTCATCCAGTGGTTCATCCAAGCCATGCCCCTGTGGCACGGCGTGGAGTTGCTGCGGCAGATCAGCGTGGGCTCGTTCAGCCCTGCCACGGCCATCCACGTGGGGTATTACGTGGTGATGATCGGGCTCGGGATCATGTTGACCACCGGACGGCTGCGCCAACTGTTCCTCAAATGACGCCTCTGTGTTCGCCGTCCGTGGAAGCCGGCACAGGCACCATTGGTCTTTTGAGAGAATAGAGCCATGCAATCTCTCGGTGACCCGCGCCCGTCCACGTCCCCCGCCGGCAAAGGCATGTTCAAGGGCTTCCGCATCGGCGGCCTGGGGATGACTGTCGTCATCATCGCCTTCCTGGTGGCCGTCATCTTCGCGGCCAACAAGAACGACGTCGTGGGCTGGGTCGTCGCCGCAGTGGCCTTCGGCTGGCTGGCACTGGCCACCTTCGTAGTCCTGAGCATTCGCAAGGCCGCGCAGCGGGCCGGGGCGAAGCTGAGCGAAGCGCAAGCGGCATTCAACTCCGCAACCGGCCGCGCGCCGTCGTCGGGTGTTGCTGACAATGGCGGCACCCGCGTGGTCGCTGAACGCAGCCAGGCAGACGAAGTCCGCGACCTCAAGTTGGACCACTCCTTCAAGATCGTCCAGGTGCAGGTGCGTGTGGTGGACGAGGAACGCGCCAAGGGAGCCGCTGCGGACCAGGACACCATCAACCGGGCACTGGAAACCATCGCCATCACGGCCACCAACGCCCGGGACATGATCAAGTCCCCAGGTGGCTCGGAGGAGCCTGTAGCCGGAACCATCATCGACTAGAGTGGACCGGGTGAGTACGGCATTGAAGAAGGATTTCCTTCGCATCGCATCAGTCAACGTCAATGGCCTGCGGGCTGCCTACAAGAACGGCATGGCGGAATGGCTGGAGCCCCGCGAGGTTGACATCCTGTGCTTGCAGGAAGTGCGGGCCCCTGATGACATCGTCAGGAAGCTGATCGGCGAGGGGTGGCACATCCTCCACACCGAGGCTGAAGCCAAGGGCCGGGCCGGAGTAGCCATCGCCTCCCGCCAGGAGCCCACAGCTACCCGCATCGGGATCGGCGACTCCTATTTCGATACCTCAGGCCGTTGGGTCGAGGCGGATTACACCGTGCAGACCGCTGCCGGCGACTTCACCACTCTTTCCGTCGTCAGCGCCTACGTGCACTCCGGCGAAGTGGGGACGCCCAAGCAGGACGACAAATTCCGTTTCCTGGATGCCATGGCCGTCAGGCTGCCCGAGCTCGCCAAGCACAGCGATCATGCCTTGGTGGTTGGCGACCTCAACGTCGGACACACAGAACTCGACATCAAGAACTGGAAGGGCAACGTCAAGCGTGCCGGCTTCCTCCCCGAGGAGCGGGCATACTTCGACCGCTTCCTCGGCGAAGAGATCGGATGGAGGGATGTCCACAGGGGCCTGGCAGGAAATGTCGCCGGCCCCTACACCTGGTGGTCCCAGCGCGGTAAGGCCTTTGACACTGACACTGGCTGGCGCATCGACTACCACCTGGCCACCCCGGGCCTTGCAGCAGCCGCTTTCTCGGCCGTTGTTGACCGGGCGCCTTCGTGGGACACCCGCTTCTCTGACCACGCACCGCTGGTAGTCGACTACCGGCTCTGAGCTTCCGAAGGTATTTTCTCCATGACCAGTTCCATCACGACTGAAACCGGCACCGCGGCCACAGAACGCGCCGCAGCGTCCACCAAGCTGGCCGTCGGCGCCAAGCACCGCGTTCTCTCAGGCATGCAGCCGTCCGCTGACTCCCTGCACCTGGGCAACTACCTGGGTGCCTTGGTCAACTGGGTCCGGATGCAGGACGAGTACGACGCCGTGTTCTTCATTCCGGACCTCCACGCCATCACCGTGCCGCAGGATCCGGCCGAGCTGGCCCGCCGCACCCGTGTTACGGCCGCGCAGTACATTGCAGGCGGCGTGGACGTGGACAAGTGCACGTTGTTCGTCCAGTCCCAGGTTCCTGAGCACGCCCAGCTGGCCTGGGTCCTGAACTGCATCACGGGCATGGGTGAAGCTGCCCGCATGACCCAGTTCAAGGACAAGGCACAAAAGCAGGGCTCGGACCACGCGAGCGTTGGCCTGTTCACGTATCCCATCCTGCAGGCCGCGGACATCCTGCTCTACCAGCCGCACGGCGTGCCCGTCGGTGAAGACCAGCGCCAGCACGTGGAGCTGAGCCGCGACCTCGCGAACCGCTTCAACAGCCGGTTTGGCGAGACGTTCCAGGTGCCCGAAGCCTTCATCCAGAAGGAATCGGCCAAAATCTACGACCTCCAGAACCCCACGGCCAAGATGTCCAAGTCTGCCGAATCACCGGCCGGGCTGATCAACCTCCTGGACGATCCCAAGACAGTGGCCAAGCGCATCAAGTCCGCTGTCACGGATACCGAAACCGAGATCCGCTACGACCGCGAAAACAAGCCTGGTGTTTCCAACCTGCTGACCATCTACTCGGCCATCAGCGGCACACCCGTGGAAAAGATCGTGGCCGACTACCAGGGCAAGATGTACGGCCACCTCAAGGTGGACCTCGCCGAGCTCGTCTCCACCCACCTCGCACCCATCCGGGAACGGGCCAACGAGCTCCTGGCGGACCCGGCAGAACTGGACCGCCTGTTGGCCCTCGGCGCGGACAAGGCCCGCGGGATCGCCTCAGCCACCCTGGCCGATGTCTATTCCAAGGTCGGCTTCCTGCCGTACCGCGGAGACGCCGTACACGGCGAGCAGGGAGTCCGCTAAGCCCATGTGCTCTGCTGGCCAGCTCAACGTCGAGACCGACGCCCGGAAGGGTGTCGGTCCGGACGATTCTCGCCAGCCGGCTGTCACCGGCGCCGATTGTGGTGCCGGTGACACCATGTGCGTGGGCGTGATTCTCGGCTTCCCGCCTGAGATCGCCCAAGAGCTCCAGGAATGGCGGGCATCGTTCGGTGATCCCATGGCGGCTGTCATTCCTGCGCACATCACCCTGATCACCACTACGCCCACCCAGGACTGGGCAGCAACCCGCGAGCACGTGCGGGCGGTCGCCAAAACGCAGGAACCGTTCAACATCACCATCTCGGGTACTGGTTCCTTCCGGCCCGTCTCGCCCGTGGTGTTCGTCAACGTCGAAGAGGGCTTTGAGGAGTGCGTGCAGCTGCACGAGAAGCTGCAAAGCGGCCCGCTTGAGCGGATGCTTCCCTTCCCGTACCACCCGCACGTCACGGTGGCCCACGACGTCGCCCAGAAGAACCTTGATGAGGCCGAAACGGTGCTCAGGGATTACCGGGCGACGTTCCCAGTGGTTAGCATGGGACTTTACGAGCACGACACCAATGGAATATGGCAGCTACGGGAAGAGCTCGACTTTGGCGGCGATACTGACGAGGAACAGCAAGCGGATCCAAGCCACGGCGGCGGACGCTCCTCCGCTGCCAACTGAGCTGGCCAAGCTCAAACTGGAGCTTCTGCATAAACGGCAGGAATTAGGCCACGCCAAGCGCTCCGGCGCGGGCTTCCCGGCCAGGGCAGGTGCATTCTTCGCCGTTTTCATGGCCAGGCTGAACACCAACCGCGCCATGCGCTCGTTCCAGCATTACTCGCGGCAGCACGGGCCTTTGCTCAGCGCGGGCATTGGCTTCAACATGTTCTTTTCGGTGACAGGTCTCCTCACTACCGGTTTCGCGATCGCCGGAATCGTCCTGGGCGGCAATCCGGTCCTCGAAGACGCCGTCATCAGCAGCGTGGCCGCCGCCGCTCCAGGGCTCCTGCAGGTCGACGGCGGTAAAGGGCTGGTGGATCCACAGACGCTGCTCAACCCGTCCGGGCTGGGGTGGACGGCGCTCATCGCGGCGGCGGTCACCATTTTCACATCCCTGGGTTGGATTGCCAGCGTCAGGGAAGGTCTTCGGGGGGTTTTGAACGCTGGCCCCCTGGTGCGAAATGTGCTCCTGCAGAAGGCCATCGACGCCGGTACGCTCCTGCTCCTCGGCGTCATCCTGGTGATCAGCGCCGGAGCCTCGCTGATCTTTGGAACCGCGGCGGACTGGTTCATCGGCTTGCTGAAGCTAAACGAGGAGGTGGCAGCGCCCATCGCCGCCACCGTCAAGATCGTGGTTCCGCTCCTTTTGAACTGCGCGACGGCGGCAGTACTGTTCCGTGTCGCCGCTGGCCTGAAGTTGGGGCGCCAGGCCTTCCTCGAAGGGGTGGCGCTGGCCGGGGTCGGAACCACCGTCCTCCAGTTCTTCAGCACCGAGCTCCTTGCCCGGTCCGGGAACAATCCCGTCCTGGCGTCGTTCGCCATCATCATCGGCCTGCTGATCTGGTTCAACCTGGTGAGCCAGGTTTATCTTGTTTCGGCGTCGTGGGCGGCGATCCGCGAGGCTGATGCCGAATCGGGGGAGGCGCCGCGCACGAAGGTCCTCGGTTCGCGCCGCGTAGCGCCCCGTACCTGACTCTTTTCTGGCCCCGGGAGGCGCGAATGAACAACCAGCTGTGGATCGCCTGTCTCGTCGGTGCTGCGGCAGGTCTCGTCGTTGGGCAGCTGATCTTCAACTCACCCTTCCTGGGCATCCTCATCGGTGTGGGGCTGGGGGCTCTTGTGGGTGCCGCCGTGGGTCCCCGCCGCAACTAAGAGCAACGCGGGAGGCTACGGGGCCTTGGCCAGCCCCTCCCACTTCACGGTCCAGTCCGAAGGGAATCCCGGGGCGTGCTGCTCAGGTCCGTTGTCCCAACCCGCTGCCATCAAAGCGACTGCAGCCAACAATCCGCCGTTGCCGGGAAGATACAACGGCAGGGAGTCGGTTTGGCGGTTGTGTCCATTGGCGAGGAACGTGTTCTTCCCGGCGTCCAGCAGGAGTGCGTCCACCGCAGCTTCCGGGTCCTCCAGCCGCGCAGCCGTCATGGCCATCACGGGGTAGTCCCAGCCCCACGTGCTGCCCCAATCCCAGTCGGCAAGCACAGCCGTCAGGGTTGCCCGCATGGTCGCTGGATCAATCACGTCCGTCTGCGGGAGGACGCCGAGTGCGCACAACATGGAGGGGTGGTCGGTGCGGATGGTGAACGGCTCGACGTCGATGGCCGCGTACACGTCGTCGATCACCCGTGGCTTGACCATGCCGTCCGCTACCACCGACCATTCCTCCACCGGTTCCAGGCCCAACCTCTCCCGCCAAGCGGCAGCTGTTCTGAGCCCCCACTGCCAGTACGCCAACTCGAAGGTGGGGTTGGCGACCGTAGCCCTGATGGAGCCGTAGCTTTCCTGGGCCGGCACGAGTGGAGGACCCAATTCAAAGCCGCGGGACGTGGGATGCGCGAAGCTGGCCATGAAGGCGGCCGACTCGAAAACAATCTCCTCGAACTCCTCCAGCACCTCGCGGCTGGGGTTGGCCCTATACACCAGCTCTGCGAGATAAATCGGGTGTGGCTGCTGCCAGAGGAGGAAGGTGCCAATGGTGCTGGGGCTTTCCCGGCCGTCCGGACCCACCTGCTTGGGCCATCGCACGCCGTCCAAACCCTGTGCCTTGGCGGTCTGCCGAGCGCTGTCCAGGACTGTGGAGTACCACCGCAGGGACGGCAGGAGCAGCTCCACCCGGTTCCAGTGCGCGAAATGCGCGGCATGCCACCAATGCATTTCCAGGTGGAAGCGGCCACGCCACGAGTTGCACACCAGCCCTGTTTCCTGCGGAGGCAACGAACCAGCGCAGTTGACCGCTGTCAGGTATTGCGACAACACAATCCTGCGTTCCAGTTCCTTCGCCCGGGGATCGTCCGTGGCCTCCAGTTCCAAGGCACCGCCGGAGGACCAGAACTGCGGCCAATACTGCGCGGAGGCGGCGATGACGATTCCAGCAGTTGAAAGCACGACGCCGTATCCCGCCGCCGCTTGGAGGCCGGGCTGGGGTGCCGCTGGGGTTGAGCGGATAGAGCCACGTGGAATGCAGTCGCCGTCTCCGGAAGGGGTGAAAAAGACGGCGAAGTCCAGCACGTCTGGAGCTCCCGGATCCCTGTCCTCCGCGGACACGCGGATAGTGTGTTGCCCTGTCTGTTCAACTCCCAGGCGTTGCCCGGTGATCAACGCCTGGTACCGGGAGTTGTCCAGTGCACGGAAGACCGGCCAAGCGGTTGTCCCTTGGTCATCGGCAGAGGACATGGGCACGCCCACAACGGTGGAATGTGCGTCCGGCCTGGTCCAGTCAGCGGCGTCATGCCAAGCTTCGGAACCGTAAGGGAAGTCCACGCCTATTACCAGGCCGGACCGGAGGGCGGGCGACTCAATGCGGAAGGCGACTTCGTCGCGGTACGGGTGGCACGCCGTCGTGATTTTGACGGGGTAACCGGCCAGTGTGAAGCGACTGGTCACCACGCCTGTCCACAGGTCCAGCGTTTGCTCGGCGTCTGTGATGTCCGCCTGGTCCAGCGGGCGTTCAGTGCCGTGATCCAGCCAGCGCAGTCCGATGCGGCCCAAGTCCAACCGGTGTGCGTTGGCCCGCAACCAGTTTTCTGCCTCTGACGTGCCCGTTTCCCGGTCGTTGACGATGTCGCCCACCATGTCCACGTAGGGGACAGGACCCCGTGGTGAGTCATACATGACGGTGGAACCTGCAAGGTCGTGCGGCTGCTGGGAGGGAACGGAGTGCCAGCCCCACTGCGCTTGGGTCCCCAGCAGGGTCCCCGGTGGCAGCTCGTCGCGTGCGCCAACGGGATAGGCGCCCGGAAACGACTGCAAGCCGGTCAGGTCCATGGTGAAGGCGAATTCGCCGTTGCCGACGGACACAGGGCTTCGCGGGTCGAGCTGGTGCTGCCGGACGTTGTGGCGGCGGACGAGTTTCTCGCGGTCGATGGGTTTGTTGTTACGCACGGTGCGGATCCCGTTCCTGGGTTGCTGGTTGGAGGACAACGGTGTCTTCAAGTTCCCGCAGTGGGAAGAATGCGGCCCGCTCATACGGAGTCTTGTTGGGTTGGTGGAGGGTAAGGAACAAGCCGCCGTCGAGCCTGCGGCCGATCATGCCGTGGCCGCCGTCGGTGTTCCACAGTGGTTCTTCCTCCTGGATCCACGGGCCAAGCACAGTCCCGGAGGTGCTGCGCGCTATGCCCATGGCATAGCCGTTGTCACCGAAGCTGGACCACAGCATGATCAGTTTGCCGCTGCTGAGCCGGAACAAGAACGGGCCATCGGTGACATGGACAGGAAGCTCCCGGTCCTTTGCGGACGGAACATCCAAGGCCCGGGACCATGGCGCTTCCGAGGCGCTGAAAAGGAACACCGGCACGCCCTCGGCGGTCCGCAGGTCCGGGCTGAGGCGCTGGGCCATCATGGCGCCGTCATGCACCTGCTTCCATTCGTGGCAGAAGACCATCCACGGCGTCCCTTGCTGGTCCACGTGGAGGGTCCCGTCCAGGCACTGCCAGTTTGCCGGAGTGAGCGGACCGTCGCTCCACGGTTCGAACGGTCCTTCCGGCGCTTCCGTGGCAAGAACCTGGGTTCCACGGAGCCGGCCGGGTGCAATGAATGTGGCAAACATGAAGTACCGGCCTTGATACTGGTGCACTTCGGGGGCCCAGTACTGTTCTTGGCTCCAGAATCCGGGAGACGGGCGGAAGGCTGCCACTGGTCCCTCCCAGCGGATCAGGTCACGGCTCGCGTAGCAATCGAAACCCGTTGCCTGGCCGGACCAGATGTTCCGGTCGGTACTGCCAAAGAGCAGATACCGCCCGGAGGCGGGCAGTGTTAGTACGAATGGATCCCTGATTTGGATGTCATCCAAGCTGTGCGACACGGTGGTTTCCTCTGCTGCAGATATAGTTCATGCCCCAAACTATTGACGAATATACACCGCCTTGATACGTTTCAGGAACCGTTTTCTTGAGTCTGAAAGAAGCTTACCCAATGGCGCGTAAATCTCTCCGTATCATCCAAAAATCCATCGCCTTCGTCGCCGCTCTCGGCCTGATGGGCCTCACTGCGGCCTGCTCCAGCCCGTCCTCAAACCAGCCGGAGAACGGCCCAATGGAAATCAGGTTCTCCTGGTGGGGCAACGCAACCCGGGCGGACATCACCAGCAAAGCCATCAAGGAGTTCGAGGCCGCAAACCCCAACATCAAGGTGAAGCCCGAATACGGCGATATCAGCGGTTACTTCGACAAGCTCGCAACCCAAGTAGCTGCAAACGACGCTCCCGACGTTATTACCATGGGTGGAGCGTACCCCGCCGAATACGCAAACAGGGGAGCGCTGCTGGACCTGTCCAAGGTCAAGGATTCCCTGGACCTCTCTAAACTGGACCCGGGTGCCCTGGAGAATGGCCAGGTCAAGGGCGCGCAGTACGGTGTGTCCACTGGCGCGAACGCACTGGCAATTGTGGCTAACCCCGCCGTGTTCCAGGCGGCCGGCGTGGAACTTCCCGACGACACCTCATGGACCTGGGACGATTTCGCCAAGACCGCGAAGGACATTACCGATAAGAGCCCGAAGGGAACCTACGGTACAGCCACCGTCCTGACCCACGATTCACTGGACGCCTTCGCCCGGCAGCACGGCAAGTCGCTTTACACGCAGGACGGACAGCTTGGCTTGGAGAAGGACACGGTTCAGGCCTACTTCGATTATTCGTTGAAACTCAGCGAAACCGGTGCGGCCCCCAGCGCATCGGAGACCGTTGAGAAACTCAATGTCAGCACCGAGCAGACACTCATGGGCATGGGGCAGGCCGGGATGATGCTCACTTGGAGCAATTCGCTGACTGCGCTGAGCAAAGCCTCCGGTGCCGAGCTGAAACTGCTCAAGCTGCCGGGTGAGACGCCCACTCCCGGCATTTGGCTCCAGTCCTCGCAGTTCTACACCATCTCCGCCCGCAGCAAGCACACTGATGCAGCAGCCAAACTGGTCAATTTTCTGGTCAACAACGAGGCCGCGGCTAAGATCGTTCAAAGCGACCGCGGTGTGCCCAGCAATGCCGGCATGCGTACCGCCATTCAGGATCTCCTGACGCCACAGGGCAAGACCGAGGCAGCGTACATCGACCAGATCGGCAAGATGGAGTTCGCGCCGACGTTCATCGGTCCCACCGGTTCAACGGCGGTCTCCGAGATCACGGCCCGCATCAACACCGATGTCCTGTTCAAGCGGCTCACTCCCGAGAAGGCTGCGGAACAGTGGCTCAGCGAAAGCAAAGCCGCCATCGGCAAGTAGCCAAGAGCAACGCGGGGTCACTTTTGGCCCGTCCAGGGGTGGAACATGGGCCACAAGTGACCCCGGGTTGCTTTAGGAGACTTCGAGGTAGGGGTCGGCCCACGCGGCAATGATTCGTGCAACCCGTGCTGCTTGGCCCTTCCCGGTGAGGAGGTGTTCGCTGCCCTCCAGGGAAATGAAGCTGCGGGGGTGCCGGGCGGTGCGGAAAATCTCGCTGGCGTTATCGATCCCCACCGTGTTGTCGGTGGGGGAGTGCATCACCATGAGCGGCTTGTGGAGGGTCCGGATGCAGTCGCGCAGGTCGGCCCGCTCCACGTCCTCCACGAAGTGCCTGCGGACCTCCATGGGCCGTCCGCCCAGATCCACCACGGCACTGCCATCGCGCAGGATCGATTCGATCTCGGCGTCGAACATGTGCTCGACGTGCTTGGGCTCGTAGGGGGCACCAACGGTCACCACTGCGTTGAGCCCGGGGATATCGCGGGCCGCGGCCAGGACAGCGGCACCGCCGAAGGAGTGGCCTACCAGCAACGAAATCGAGCGGCCCTGTTCGCGCATGAACCCGGCGGCCAGGATCGTGTCAGCCACCTTGACGCTGAACGAGCCCGCAGACCACTCTCCCTCGGATCCACCCAGGCCAAGGTTGTCGAAGCGCAGCATCCCGATTCCCTGCTCAGCAAGGCCCTTGCAGATGCGCGAGGCGGCGGGGCTGTCCTTGCCAAGGGTCAGGCCGTGCGAGTAAAGGCCCCAACCGCGGACGGGGCCCTCAGGGACATCCACGATGCCGGCCAGCGTGTCGCCGGTGCTTCCGGTGAAACTGATCTTCTCAGAGCGTGACACGCTGGTCTCCTTGTGGTGCGATAACCGGTTTGCTGACGGTGATTAACGACGACGGCGCCGGTCACCATGTGGGGTGAGCGGCGCCGTCGTCGTGCTGTTCTTTAAGGGAACGGCTAACTAGATCTTGCGTGCCAGGATGGCCTGCTTGACCTCGGCGATTGCCTTGGTCACCTGGATGCCACGGGGGCATGCTTCGGAGCAGTTGAAGGTGGTGCGGCAGCGCCACACACCTTCTTTGTCGTTGAGGATTTCCAGGCGCATGTCGCCGGCGTCATCACGGGAATCGAAGATGAAGCGGTGTGCGTTGACGATCGCTGCCGGACCGAAGTACTGGCCGTCGGTCCAGAAGACCGGGCAGGACGAGGTGCAGGCGGCGCACAGGATGCACTTGGTGGTGTCGTCAAAGCGCTCACGGTCCTCGACGGACTGCAGGCGTTCCTTGGTGGGCTCGTGGCCCTTGTTGATCAGGAACGGCATGACTTCGCGGAAGGACTGGAAGAAGGGTTCCATGTCCACGATCAGGTCCTTCTCCACGGGGAGGCCCTTGATCGGCTCGACGGTGATGGGCTTGGACGTGTCCAGGTCCTTCAGCAGCGTCTTGCAGGCGAGGCGGTTGCGGCCGTTGATGCGCATGGCATCGGAACCACAGACACCGTGGGCGCAGGAGCGGCGGAAGGAAACAGTTCCGTCGATCTCCCACTTGACCTTGTGAAGGGCATCCAACACGCGGTCCGTGCCGTACATGGTCAGCTTGTAGTCGTCCCAGCGTGCCTCGTCCGAGATTTCCGGATCGTAGCGGCGTACGCGAAGCGTGATGTGGAACGTGGGGATTTCACCGTCGCCGGCAACGCTTGCCGGGAGCTCGATCTTGGAAGCGGGCTCTGCCATTTCGGTCGTCATTAGTACTTACGCTCCATCGGCTCGTAACGGGTGAAGATGACGGGCTTCGTCTCAAGACGGATGCCCGCAACAGATTCCGCCGAGGATGCGGCGGTGACGGTGTTGTCCAGGTAAGCCATGGAGTGCTTCATGAACTTCTCGTCGTCGCGGTCCGGGAAGTCCTCACGGTAGTGGCCACCGCGTGACTCTTCACGGTGCAGCGCACCGACGGTCATGACCTTGGCCATGTCCAGGAGGAAGCCCAACTCCACGGCTTCCAGGAGATCCAGGTTGAAGCGCTTGCCCTTGTCCTGGACCGTGACGTTCTTGTATCGCTCTTCGAAGGATGCGATGTCACGCAGGACCTGCTCCAGCGATTCCTTGGTACGGAACACCTGCATGTTGGCGTCCATGGTGTCCTGCAGTTCCTTGCGGATCTGCGCAACACGCTCAGTGCCGTTGCCGGTAAGCAGGCGGTCCAGGATGCCACGGGTCATGGCTTCGGGGTCAGCCGGCAGCTCAACAAAGTCAGCAGTCTTGGAGTACTCCGCAGCGGCGATACCGGCGCGCTTGCCGAACACGTTGATGTCCAGGAGCGAGTTGGTGCCGAGGCGGTTGGAGCCGTGCACGGAAACACAGGCAACTTCACCGGCTGCGTAGAGGCCCGGCACGATCGTGTCGTTGTCCTGCAGCACCTCGGTGGTGATGTTCGTCGGAATGCCGCCCATGGCGTAGTGCGCGGTGGGGAACACGGGAACCGGATCCGTGAACGGTTCCACACCCAGGTAGGTGCGGGCGAACTCGGTGATGTCCGGAAGCTTGGCCTCGATGTGCGCAGGTTCAAGGTGGGTCAGGTCCAGGAGGACGTAGTCCTTGTTCGGGCCACAGCCGCGGCCTTCACGCACTTCGTTGGCCATGGCGCGGGCCACGATGTCACGGGGTGCGAGGTCCTTGATGGTGGGGGCGTAGCGCTCCATGAAGCGCTCACCCTCGGAGTTACGCAGGATGGCACCTTCACCACGTGCACCCTCGGTGAGGAGGATGCCCAGGCCGGCGAGGCCGGTCGGGTGGAACTGGAAGAACTCCATGTCTTCCAGGGGGATACCGCGGCGGAACGCGATGCCCATGCCGTCACCGGTGAGGGTGTGGGCGTTGGAGGTGGTCTTGAAGACCTTGCCGGCGCCGCCGGAGGCGAACACCACGGACTTGGCCTGGAAGACGTGGAGTTCGCCGGAAGCGAGGTCGTAGGAGACAACGCCTGCAACGCGCTTCTGCTTGTACGGAGTACCGTCTTCGCGTACTGCGTCTTCTTCGACGATCAGCAGGTCCAGGACGTAGTACTCGTTGTAGAACTCAACGTTGTGCTTGACGCAGTTTTGGTAAAGCGTCTGCAGGATCATGTGGCCGGTACGGTCAGCTGCGTAGCACGCACGGCGGACAGGAGCCTTACCGTGGTCGCGGGTGTGGCCACCGAAACGACGCTGGTCAATGCGGCCCTCAGGCGTGCGGTTGAACGGCAGACCCATCTTTTCCAGGTCCAGCACGGCGTCGATGGCTTCCTTCGCCATGACCTCGGCTGCGTCCTGGTCAACCAGGTAGTCGCCACCCTTGATGGTGTCAAAGGTGTGCCATTCCCAGTTGTCTTCTTCGACGTTGGCCAGTGCTGCACACATGCCGCCCTGTGCCGCACCAGTGTGCGAACGGGTGGGGTAGAGCTTGGTCAGTACCGCTGTGCGTGCGCGCTGACCGGACTCGATCGCGGCGCGCATGCCGGCGCCACCTGCACCGACAATGACGACGTCGTACTTATGGACCTGCATACCAGATGCTCTCTCTTTCAAAATTCAGATGGTCGGCGGAGGCTGCTCCGCTACGTCCGGCGAACCGGTTTACTCCAAGGAGGGGCCGGACCGCCGCTGTGGCACAGCCCGCTACGGGGCCGGGCAGAATCCGCCAGGCAGCTGAACGCCGTCGACGACGGGGCACGGGTTGAAGGTGAAGATCACCAGAGTGCCCAGGATGATGATGACCAGGGTGGCCGCATAAAGGACCATCTTGAGCCAGAAGCGAGTGGAATCCTTCTCGGCGTAGTCGTTGATGATGGTGCGGACGCCGTTGGTGCCGTGCAGCATGGCAAGCCACAGCATGGCCAGGTCCCAGAACTGCCAGAAGGGATCGGCCCACTTGCCGGCAACGAAGCCGAAGTCGATGGCGTGGATGCCATCGCCCACCATCAGGTTCACGAAGAGGTGGCCGAAGATCAGGACCACCAGGACGATGCCGGAGAGGCGCATGAAGAGCCAGGCGATCATCTCGAAGTTGCCGCGGCTGGAACCGCTGCGGTTGTACTTCGGCGCGATCTTGCCGCTCCCGATTTTCCCGCTGCGCGGGGATTCGATGGTTGTCATGGCTTAGTGGCCTCCCAGCGCAAGGGAAAGGTGGCGGATGGCGAAGCCGGCGAACGTGACCAGCCACAGTGCAAGCACGATCCACAGCAGCTGGCGCTGGTACTTCGCGCCCTTCTTCCAGAAATCGATGGCGATCACACGCAGGCCGTTGAAGGCGTGGAAGATGATCGCTGCGACCAGGCCCGTTTCACCCAGGGCCATCAGGGGGTTCTTGTATGCGCCGATGACGGCGGTGTAGGCCTCAGGGGACACGCGCACCAATGAGGTGTCCAGCACATGGACCAACAAGAAGAAAAAGATCACTACACCGGTAATACGGTGTCCAACCCAGGACCACATGCCTTCACGGCCGCGGTACAAGGTGCCAGCTGGTTTTGTCGGCACTGATTAAACCTTCCTGCAACACAGCGGCGCTGGCATGGGATCCATGCGGGGGGAACGCCTGCTGCGAGAGCACTCGTAGCTCACGCCTAAATCTAGGCTTCGCTCACAGCATATTCAATTTAGGGCGGACTTCTCTGCTTGTTAATTCCATGTTTCCTGCCCGGATTCAGGCGATTTTGGGAACTGCCTGAGACGAACGCCACATGCGTGGCGTTCTGCGGGGCTTCCTGCTTGCACAGGATAAAGTGTTGCGGTGAGTACAGAAGACGCGAAATACCCGGAATCGCCATTGGACCGCTTTCACGCGGTCATTCCGGCGGGCGGTGTGGGGACCCGGCTGTGGCCACTCTCGCGTGCCGCTGCGCCCAAGTTCCTCCACGACCTGACCGGTTCGGGCAGCACGTTGTTGAGGGCCACCTATGACAGGCTCGAGCCGCTGGCCGGAGACCGCGTGCTGGTGGTCACCGGTGAAGCGCACCGTGCCGCCGTGTGCCGCCAACTGCCTGAGGTAGGGGATGACGAGCTCGTCCTCGAAAGCGAGCCCAAAGACTCCGGCGCTGCCATCGGGCTGGCCGCCGCGATCCTGCACCGCCGCGATCCGGAGACCATCATGGGTTCCTTCGCCGCAGACCAGGTCATCAGCCCGGACGACCTCTTCCAGGAGGCCGTGCGTGAGGCGATCCACACAGCTGCCAAGGGCAAGATCGTCACCATCGGTATTAAGCCCACGCACCCGTCAACGGGCTTCGGCTATATCCGCTCAGGCGCGGCCCTGAACGTCGAGAGTGCTCCGAATGCCATGGCTGTGGCCGAGTTTGTTGAGAAGCCCAGCCAGGAAGTGGCCAACAAGTACTTCGAAGCCGGGGACTACGTGTGGAACGCTGGCATGTTCGTTGCGCCGGTCGCACTAATGCTGAAGCACCTCGAAGCGAACCAGCCGGTGCTCTTCGCGGGCCTGCAGGAGATCGCCGAAGCGTGGGACACGCCCCAGCGCGACGAGGTCAAGGCCCGTGTCTGGCCAACCTTGCCCAAGATCGCCATCGACTACGCCGTGGCTGAGCCTGCAGCGGAAGCCGGGGACGTCGCCGTCGTGCCTGGCACTTTCCGTTGGGACGACGTCGGCGACTTCGCCGCGATCGGTCGACTGAACAACGCCGGCGACGTCGACGAAGTCACCGTTCTGGGCGAGGGCGCCCGCGTCTTCGCGGAGAATGCCAGCGGCGTGGTGGTTTCTGACACCAAGCGCGTCATTGCCCTGATCGGCATCAAGGACGTGGTCATCGTGGACACCCCGGACGCCCTGCTGGTGACCACGAAGGAGCACGCGCAACTGGTCAAGGGCACCGTTGACGCCCTTAAAGCCAGCGGCGACACGGACGTGCTGTAACGCATCTGCTTATACCGTGAGCCACCTCTTTGGTTGCCCTGCGTCTGAACGCAGCGTAACCAAGAGGTGGCTTTCGTTCTTCGGAGGCCGCGCATGGCTAGAGTTGTGACGTGCGCAATTACACGACTGAAACCGAGCCCACCCCTGTTGTCGGTCCCTGGGTTGACGAATTCCTGCCCGGACTCATTGAATTCCGGCGTGACCTCCATGCGCACCCTGAACTGTCCTTCAAGGAGTTCAGGACGACCGACAAGCTCGTAGAGCGCCTCGAGGCAGCGGGCCTGAAGCCACGTCGGCTCGAGGGCACCGGGCTCACTGTGGATGTCGGCGAAGGGCCCATTGCCACAGCACTCCGCGGCGACATCGACGCCCTGCCGATCATCGAGGAGACCGGCCTTCCGTTCGCTTCGAAGAATCACGGCGTCACCCATGCCTGCGGGCACGACATCCACACCACCACCATGCTGGGCATTGCCCTGGTGCTGCACCGGATGCACAAGAACAACCCGTTGGGCGGCACGGTACGCATCATTTTCCAGCCCGCCGAGGAAACCATGCCCGGAGGCGCTTTGTCCTGCATCGAGCAGGGTGTGTTGGAAGGGGTTCCCCGTATCCTGGCCCTGCACTGTGATCCCCGGATCAACGTGGGCCAGATCGGCACCCGCATTGGTGCGATCACGTCGGCATCGGACACCATCAAGATTGAACTGTCCGGGCGTGGCGGACACACGTCACGGCCGCACCTTACCGAAGACCTGGTCTTCGCTTTGTCGCAGATCGCCATCAACGTCCCGGCTGTACTTTCCCGTCGGGTGGATGTCCGCAGCGGTGTTTCCGTGGTGTGGGGCCAGATTTCTGCCGGATCGGCTCCCAATGCCATCCCGGCGTCGGGCTACATGGCCGGCACCATGCGCTGCTTGGACCGGGACGCCTGGCACAGCGCCGGCGAATTGCTGGACGACGTCGTCAAGCAGGTGGCAGCACCCTACGGCGTTGATGTGCACCTGGAGCACACCCGCGGGGTGCCGCCGGTGGTCAACTCCGAGCATGAGACCGCCCTGATCGAGGCTTCCGCGAGGGCGGAACTTGGCGAGAACGCCGTGGTCCTGACCCCGCAGTCCATGGGCGGAGAAGATTTCGCGTGGTTCCTCGCGGATCTTCCCGGAGCCATGATGCGGCTTGGGACGCATACCCCTGGCGGCGAGGAGTATGACCTTCACCGCGGGGACTTCATCGTGGATGAGCGCGCGCTTGGGTACGCGGTGCGGGTGCTTACCGGCGCTGCCCTGCGGACCATCCGCGACCTGGAGTCCTAACCCCGACCAAGCCGTCAAGCGCGTTCTTTCCCCTCAAAAACTCGCTTATCGGCAACCTGTTCTGCTTAGTGCCGGCCAATTGAGTTGTGCACAATTGAATTGTGCACTATCGTTTTATCCATGAGTGATGCACCCCGCCTCCGCCACCAGGTCTGCTTTGCGCTGTATTCGGCGTCCAAAGCGGCCACAGCGGTCTACCGCCCCGTGCTGGAGGACCTGGGCCTGACCTACCCGCAGTACCTGGTCATGCTGGTGCTGTGGGAGCAGGAACCGCGCAGCGTCCGCGAACTGGGCGCCGAACTGGGCCTCGATTCCGGCACGCTTTCGCCGCTCCTCAAGCGCCTTGAGGGCCTGGGTCTGGTGGAGCGTAAGCGGTCCTCACAGGACGAGCGCCGGGTTGACGTTGTGCTGACCGACGCCGGCAGGGAACTCAGCGCCCGCGCCCAGGCCGTGCCCCAGGCATTGGCCGATGCTGCGGGACTGTCCGCCGCGGAGATCCAGCAACTCCACGCCACGCTCGGCAAGCTCACCACGGCCTTGAACAGCTCACTCTAAGAATTTTCCCAAGCCACCCATTACCGAAGAGAAACGGAACCACCATGAAGACTCTTTACACTGCTGAGGCCCTGGCCTCCGGCGAAGGCCGTGACGGCAACGCCCGCACCAACGATGGCAAGCTGGACGTCGCCCTCGCCAGCCCCAAGGAGCTTGGCGGCAATGGCGAAGGCACCAACCCGGAGCAGCTCTTCGCTGCCGGTTACGCTGCCTGCTTCCACTCTGCCCTTCGCCTGGTGGGCCGCAAGGAGCGCGTGGACCTGACGGACTCTGCTGTCGCGGCCAGGATCCACATCGGCGCACTGACGGACAGTGAAGGCTTCGGCCTCGCCGCTGAACTGGAAATCGCGTTGCCCGCCCTGGACCGTGAAACGGCCGAGCAGCTCATGCACAAAGCGCACCAGGTGTGCCCCTACTCCAACGCCACCCGTGGCAACATGGCCGTAGACCTCAAGCTCGTGGAGTTCGCAGCATGAGCGCCGTTTCCACACCCGTAGAGACCCGCGAAATCCAGCTGGCATCCCGTCCCGTAGGCCGCCCGGCACAGGAGAACTTCCGCCTGGCCACGGCCGGGCTGCCTGAACTCGGCGAAGGACAGATCCTGGTCAAGAACCAGTTCATGTCCGTTGACCCCTACATGCGTGGCCGCATGAACGACGTGAAGTCCTACTCGGCTCCGTTCCAGATCGATGCAGCGCTCGACGGCGGTGCCGTGGGTGAGGTGATTGCGTCCCGTTCGGACGCGCACAAGGTGGGGGACGTCGTCGTGCATTCCCTCGGATGGCGCGAACATGCAGTGGTGGATGCCGCAGCGACCACCCCGGTTCCCGGTGGGCTTGCTCCCACCTCCGCGTTCCTCGGCGCATTGGGCATGACCGGCCTGACTGCCTACTCCGGCCTGCTGAAGGTGGCGGAGTTCAAGGAAGGCGACGTCGTGTTCGTCTCCGGCGCGGCAGGGGCTGTTGGTTCCATGGTGGGCCAGATTGCCAAGGCCATGGGCGCGTCCAAGGTGATCGGTAGCGCTGGGTCGGTCGAGAAGGTTGCCCGGTTGCTGGAATTGGGCTTCGACTCTGCGTTCAACTACAACGACGCCCCGGTGCTTGACCAGCTCCGCGAGGCGGCGGGGGAGCGCGGCATCGACGTCTATTTCGACAACGTTGGTGGCGAACACCTCGAGGCAGCTTTGGCCACCCTGACGGTGGGCGGACGTGTGGCCATGTGCGGCGCGATCGCCCAGTACAACTCGACCGAGCCGCCGGTTGCCCCCCGCAACCTGGCCGTCGCTATCGGTAAGCAGCTGACCTTGCGCGGTTTCCTGGTGGGCGGACAGCGCCAGCACGCGGCTGAGTTCGCGCAGAAGATGGCCGGTTGGCTTGCCGATGGCAGCGTCAGCTACGACGAGACGATTGTCGATGGCCTGGAAAACGCACCGCAGGCCTTCATTGACCTGCTGGACGGAGCAAACACCGGAAAGATGCTCGTCCGGCTCTAGCAACGAGGATTTACCAAGCAGTAGCCGGGTGTGACTTGCGCACCCGGCTACTGCTTGGTAACAAAAGGTCAACAATCTGACCTCGGGGACCGCGATGTGCTATCCGGGTGTGTTTTAGGACACTAGTGTTGGTTCCATCAATGCGCTTAGGCGCAGCTGCGAGCATCAGTGAAAACAGAATTTCTGCCTCAGGTATAGGAAACGGACACTCATTGACCATCCGTCGTAGCGCCAATCACTTTCTTCCTGGAGGAAAATTGAAGAAACCACTGCGTGCCACCCTGAAGCGCGGTTCAATGGCCGGTGTTGCAACCGTCGGCGCAGCAGCGCTCCTGCTGACCGGCTGTGGCCAGGCTCCCGACGCCGGATCCGGCGCGGCCACCAAGAGCGACTATGTGGGATGCATCGTGTCCGACTCCGGTGGATTCGATGACCAGTCCTTCAACCAGTCCTCGTTCGAAGGCCTCAAGAAGTCCGAGAAGGACCTTGGCATCACCATGAAGTCCGCCGAGTCCAAGGCCAACAGCGACTTCGAGACCAACCTCAACGGCATGATCTCCGCTGGCTGCAACCTTACGGTCACCGTCGGCTTCCTCCTGGGCGATGCCACCAAGGCCGCTGCAGAGAAGAACACTGACAAGCACTTCGCGATCATCGACTACACGTACGAGACTCCGATCGCCAACGTGAAGCCGGTTGTCTACGACACCGCGCAGGCCGCCTACCTGGCCGGCTACGCTGCTGCGGCCACCACCAAGACCGGCAAGGTCGGTACCTTCGGCGGCATCAAGATCCCCACGGTCACCATCTTCATGGACGGCTTCTACGACGGCGTCCAGGCCTACAACAAGGCAAAGAACAAGTCCGTCCAGGTTGTCGGCTGGGACAAGAAGACCCAGGACGGCTCGTTCACGGGAGACTTCGAAAAGCAGGACACCGGCAAGCAGGTCACCATCAACCTGCTGGACCAGGGTGCGGACATCGTGATGCCCGTTGCCGGCCCGGTCGGCAAGGGTGCAGGCGCTGCGCTGAAGGAAGCCAAGGCAGCCGGTAAGGACGTCAAGCTCATCTGGGTTGACTCCGATGGCTACCTCACGGCTCCCGAGTACAAGGACCTCATGCTGACCTCCGTGGTCAAGAAGATGGACGAAGCTGTGGAGACCGTGGTGAAGGACGACAAGGACGGCAAGTTCAGCAACACGGCCTACGTTGGCACGCTGCAGAACGACGGCGTTGCCATTGCTCCGTTCCACGATCTCGACTCCGCTGTTTCCGCTGACACCAAGAAGGAACTCGATGCCCTGAAGGCGGACATCGTCTCCGGCAAGCTGGTTGTCGAATCGGCAGCGAGCCCCAAGAAGTAAACAATTCCTGAACGCGCCGCCAGTACCGTGCCCCGGTACTGGCGGCGCGTTTTTGCCCTGACTAGGCTGAACCCAAGCCACGGCTTGTGGGCAGTAAAGTCCCTCGGACTCACAGAACGGTGGAGTTGTGAAACTCGAATTGAAGGGGATCTCGAAAGCCTTCGGGACCTTCTACGCCAACCAAGACATTGACCTCGTGGTCGAATCCGGACAGATCCATTGCCTCCTGGGCGAAAACGGGGCCGGCAAATCGACCCTCATGAACGTGCTCTACGGGCTCTACGAGCCCACTGCCGGCCACATCCTGGTGGATGACAAACCCGTCAGCTTCCGCGGCCCCGGCGACGCCATGGCGGCGGGCATTGGCATGGTGCACCAGCACTTCATGCTGGTTCCCGTCTTCACGGTCGCAGAAAACGTGGCCCTCGGCGCTGAACCAACAACATTCGGCGGCGTCCTGAGCATCGACGAAACCCGCAGGAAGATCCGGGAGATCTCCGACAGGTACGGTTTCGATGTTGATCCCGACGCCCTCGTCGAGGACCTCCCAGTAGGGGTCCAGCAGCGCGTTGAAATCATCAAGGCACTGGTGCGCGAAGCCAAGGTGCTCATCCTCGACGAGCCCACGGCAGTGCTGACACCCCAGGAAACCGATGAACTCCTGGACATCATGCGGCAGCTCAAAGCGGGCGGCACGTCCATTGTCTTCATTTCGCACAAGCTCCGCGAAGTGAAGGCTGTTTCGGACGTCATCACCGTCATCCGCCGCGGCAAAGTGGTGGGCGACGCCCCTCCCACGGCATCCGCTACCGAGCTGGCCTCCATGATGGTGGGCCGGCCTGTCAGCCTGAGCCTGGACAAAGCACCGGCACAGCCGAAGGAAACCACGTTCGTCGTGGAGAACCTGACCGTGCGTGCAGCCAACGGCACCAACGTGGTGGATGGCATCAGCTTCGACATCGCCCAAGGTGAGATCCTCGCCGTCGCCGGCGTCCAGGGCAACGGCCAAACCGAACTGACGGAAGCGATCCTGGGCGTGCAGGAGCACGTGACCGGATCCGTGACACTGGACGGCAAGCAGTTGCTTGGCTTGCCGGTCAAGGATGTGCTGCGGTCCGGCGTCGGCTTCGTCCCGGAAGACCGCACCGTGGACGGACTCGTAGGTCCGTTCTCGGTGGCCGAGAACCTGGTTCTTGACCTCTACGACCAGGCCCCGTTCGCCAGTGGCATCAGCATGAAGCCCGCCAAGGTCGCAGAGCACGCCAAAGCCAAGATCGAGGAGTTCGACATCCGGACCCCTTCGGCCGGTTCGGCGGCAGGAACACTGTCCGGTGGCAACCAGCAGAAGGTCGTCATGGCGCGGGAACTGTCCCGCCCGTTGCGCCTGTTCATCGCAAGCCAACCCACCCGAGGCGTGGATGTGGGCTCCATCGAGTTCCTGCATAAGCGCATCGTTGCCGAGCGGGATGTCGGAACACCGGTGATGATCGTATCCACTGAGCTTGATGAAGTCATTGAGCTCGCAGACCGAATCGCGGTGCTGTACAAGGGCAAGCTCGTGGGCATTGTCCCCGCGGGCACTCCCCGGGACACCCTCGGCTTGATGATGGCCGGCGTCGGCCCGGAAGGAGGCTCAGATGACTGAGAAGGATCAGGCTCAGAGCGATCAGACCCCCGCTGAATCCACGGCGGAAGTACGTGCCGCGGACGTCTCGCTTGATACTGCCGGCGGAATGCTGGAACCGTCCATTGTTCCGGTGTCCTCCCAGAGCGGAGACTCGGGCCACCAGCAGGGCAGCGTGTTGCGTCGCATCGTCATGGGCAACGGCTTCGTCTCCGTCCTGGCGGTCATCGTCGCGCTCTTCCTGGGTGGCCTGCTGATTGCCAGCACAGACAGCCAGGTCGCCAAGACCGCCGGCTACCTCTTCGCGAGGCCCACGGACTTCCTGAGTGCCTTGTGGGCTGCAATGACCGAGAGCTACGGCGCACTCTTCCAAGGCTCCGTTTTTAGTCCTCGCGAAG
The DNA here is from genome assembly GCF_024608385.1 of Paenarthrobacter sp. UW852. Lineage (NCBI taxonomy): Bacteria > Bacillati > Actinomycetota > Actinomycetes > Micrococcales > Micrococcaceae > Paenarthrobacter > Paenarthrobacter sp. UW852. The sequence continues at coordinate 279,267 of NZ_JAMSGY010000002.1, read as the reverse complement.
GCTTCAAGCCCATCCTGGAAACCATGACCGTTGCCACCCCGCTGATCTGTGCGGGCCTCGGCGTGGCCTTGGCGTTCCGTGCGGGCCTGTTCAACATCGGTGCCCAGGGGCAAATCATTATCAGCGCCACCCTGGCGGCTTACGTGGGCTTCGCATGGCACCTGCCGTTCGGCCTGCACCTGCTGGTGGTCCTCATCATGGGTGTCCTGGGCGGCGCAGTGTGGGGTGCGATCGTTGGCATCCTCAAGGCCCGGACCGGTGCGCATGAGGTGATCGTGACCATCATGCTGAACTACGTGGCGTTGTTCCTGTTGGACTTCCTCCTGAACACGGCGGCATTCCGCCGTCCGGGGGACAATAGCCCCATCTCGCCGCGACTTGACGAGTCGGCTACCTACCCTGTGCTCATCCCGGGCTCCAGGCTCCACCTTGGCTTCCTCGTGGCAGTGGCACTGACCTACGGCGTGTGGTGGCTGCTCAACCGGTCAACCATCGGCTTTGAATTCCGTGCCGTCGGTGCGAACCCAATCGCAGCAAGGACCGCCGGCGTCAAGGTATCCCGCGCCACCATCCTGGTGATGGCCATGGCCGGCGCGTTGGCTGCGTTCGGCGGCGTCGCCCAGGTTGCCGGTACCGAAAAGGTACTGACAGGGGGCGTTGCAGCCCAGATCGGCTTCGATTCCATCACCGTGGCCCTGCTTGGCCGCAGCACGCCGTGGGGGACATTCTTCGCTGGCCTGCTGTTCGGTGCGTTCCGCGCTGGAGCCGTGCAGATGCAGATCCAGACTGGCACACCCATCGACATCGTGCTGGTGGTGCAATCGCTGATCGTCCTGTTCATCGCGGCGCCGCCGCTGATCCGGTCCATCTTCAGGCTTGAAGCCAAGAAGAAGACCAAGACACCCAAAGCGGCCCCCGAAGGCTGCCCTTGCCAACGCCACCGGAGGTGCCAAGTGAGCGCTACGACCACCGCTCCCAGGGCGGGAGCAACAGCCCTGCCCGCGTTCAGGCCGTCCATGAAGGTCCCCATCTCACTTGGCGTCCTGGCGCTGATAGCCCTGGTCTTCTTCGGATTCCTGGGCCCGGACAAGACCGCCGAGATGAAGATCAGCGACTCCGGGGATGCCGTAGTCGTACCGGCTTTGATGATCCCGGGCCAGGTGGGCGGGGTTGTCCTGGGCATTCTCCTGCTCGCCATGGCGGCCTACTCGATCTATTTGTGGACGCGGGGCGAGCGGTCACCAAAGTGGCTGCCTATCGCGTTTGCCGTGGTGTTTGTGTTCGCGTTGCTGGTGTGGATCGTGGCCGGTGCACGCCAGCCGTCCATCTCGTTGGCCGGCCTCGTCGCCGGTTCGGTGACGCTGGCCGTACCCTTGGTTTTCGGTTCGTTGTCGGGCGTCCTGTGTGAGCGGGTCGGCGTGGTCAATATCGCCATCGAGGGCCAACTCCTGGGTGGCGCATTCACCGCGGCCTTGGTGGCAACCATTACCGGCAGCCCCTACATCGGCCTGATCGCCGCCGCTGCCGCAGGTGCCGCAGTGTCCATGGTCCTGGCCGTGTTCAGCATCAAATACCTGGTCAACCAGATCATTGTTGGCGTGGTGCTGAACGTCCTGGTCTCCGGGCTCACCGGCTTCCTTTTCGGCACCCTGATGGTGCCCAACAAGGAGCAGTTCAACACCCCGGGCCGCCTGGACATCCTTCCGATCCCGCTGCTTTCGGACATCCCCATCATCGGACCGATCCTGTTTGAGCAGTCCATCGCCGGCTACCTGATGTATGTTGCGGTGGCCGTGGTCTGGTTCGGCCTGTTCAAGACCCGGTGGGGGCTTCGCGTCCGCGCCGTCGGCGAACACCCGCAGGCGGCGGACACGTTGGGCATCAACGTCAACGCCACCCGGTTCTGGAACGTCACCCTGGGCGGTGCCATCGCCGGTATCGGGGGTGCCGTGTTCACGCTGGTCACCATCGATTCCTTCACCAAGGACATCTCCGGTGGCCGTGGCTTTATCGCCCTGGCCGCGCTGATCTTTGGCCGGTGGAATCCGATCGGTGCCTTCCTGGCTTCGCTGCTGTTCGGCTTTGCCTACAACCTGCAGTCCATCCTGGGCATCATCGGTACTCCCGTTCCGAGCCAGTTCATGGCCATGCTGCCGTACCTGGTGACCATCTTCGCCGTCGCCGGTTTGGTGGGTAAGTCGCGGCCACCGGCCGCAAGCGGCATACCGTACGTGAAGGGTTGACCATGCCGGCAAGCAACGTCGACTGGGCCGCCCTTGAAGATGCCGCGAAGCGGGCCATGGAGCATGCCTACGCGCCGTATTCGAAGTTCCCGGTGGGCGCTGCGGCCCTTACCGAGGACGGGCGGATTGTCAGTGGCTGCAACGTGGAGAATGCCAGCTATGGCCTGACCCTTTGCGCAGAATGTGCTCTCGTGGGACAGCTCCACATGACCGGTGGCGGCAGGATCGCCGCGTTCTACTGCGTGGATGGCGAGGGCAACGTCCTCATGCCGTGCGGGCGTTGCCGCCAGCTGCTCTACGAATTCCGGGCACCGGGCATGCAGCTCATGACAACGCAGGGCATCAAATCCATGGACCAGGTGCTGCCTGACGCCTTTGGTCCCGAACATTTGGAGGAAACCGCGTGACCACAGAAGCGTTTGACGCCGTCCAGATTATTTCCATCAAGCGGGACAAAGGGACGCTCACTCCCGAGCAGATCGACTGGACCATCGACGCCTACACCCGTGGTGTGATCGCCGATGAACAGATGGCGGCCCTGAACATGGCCATCCTGCTCAACGGCATGGATCGCGCCGAGATTTCGCGGTGGACATCTGCCATGATCGCCTCGGGCGAACGGATGGACTTTTCGTCGCTGACAACGCCCGACGGCGGCCGGAAGGCTACCAGCGACAAGCACTCCACCGGTGGGGTGGGGGACAAGATCACCCTGCCGCTGGCACCGCTTGTCGCGGTCTTCGGCGTCGCGGTCCCGCAGCTCTCGGGCCGCGGCCTGGGCCACACCGGCGGCACGTTGGACAAGCTCGAGGCCATTCCCGGCTGGCGGGCCAACTTGAGCAATGACGAGATCATGGCGCAGCTCCAGGACGTGGGTGCGGTCATTTGCGCGGCAGGTTCCGGACTCGCGCCGGCGGACAAGAAACTGTACGCGCTGCGCGACGTCACGGGGACCGTGGAAGCCATTCCACTGATTGCCTCGTCGATCATGAGCAAGAAGATCGCGGAAGGCACTGGCTCGCTGGTGCTGGACGTCAAGGTGGGCTCGGGTGCCTTCATGAAGGATGAAGCACGGGCACGGGAGCTGGCTGAGACCATGGTGGCCCTGGGGAAGGATGCCGGAGTCCACACCGTGGCACTGATCACCGACATGTCCACTCCGCTGGGCCTGACCGCGGGCAACGCGATCGAGGTCGAGGAGTCGGTGGAGGTCCTTGCCGGCGGCGGTCCGGAAGACGTCGTCGAACTGACTGTCCGGTTGGCCGAGGAAATGCTCGCCGGTGCGGGCATCCACGACGCCGATCCGGCAGCCGCCCTCAAGGACGGCCGGGCCATGGACGTGTGGAACAGGATGATCGAAGCCCAGGGCGGGGATCCCCGGGCTGCGCTGCCTGTGGCCAAGGAATCCGAGGTTGTCTACGCACCCGCTGACGGCATCCTGATGGAGCTGGATGCGCTCTCTGTGGGTGTCGCCGCTTGGCGCCTTGGTGCCGGACGGGCCCGCAAGGAGGACCAGGTCCAGGCCGGAGCAGGCGTCCGCTTGCATGCCAAGCCGGGTGCCCTGGTGCGCGCCGGCGAGCCCCTGATGACGCTGCTCACAGACACCCCGGAAAAGTTCGACCGCGCCAAGGAAGCACTCCAGGACGCGGTGGTGATTGCGCCCGAGGGATCACGTCCGGCGCATCAGCTCATCATCGACCGCATCGCCTAGGCTTAATTGTTCCGGGCTGGCCCTCAGGATCAGCCCGGACAATTGAGTCATCCGGCGCTACGGTGAGCCGGCTACCTTAAGGACACAGTGCAGGGCATCAACGATTTCATCCTCGCCGCGGCAGGGCAGCCTTGGGTGTTGTTCCTGGTGTTGGCCTGCTGCGTGATCGATGGCTTCTTTCCACCGATCCCCAGCGAGTCGGTGGTGGTGGGCCTGAGCGCCGTCTCCGGCAGCAGCGGCGTGCCCAATGTGTGGCTGCTGGCCTTCATGGCGGCCCTGGGGGCTTTCGCGGGGGACAACATCGCCTACCTTATTGGCCAACGCATTGGCGTCCAGCGCTGGCGATGGATGCGTACGCCGCGCATGCAGGGCGCCTTCCTCTGGGCGGGCAAGGAACTCCGACGTCGGGCAGCCTCCCTGATCATGGTGGCGCGGTTCATCCCGATCGGGCGGGTGGCGGTCAACCTGACAGCGGGTGCCACGCAGTTCAACCACCGGCGCTTCGTCGGCCTGACGGCTATGTCCGCGATCCTGTGGGCCTCGTATTCTGTGGTGCTTGGCTACTTCTTCGGAGTGTGGTTCGAGCACAACCATCTGTTGGGCGCTGTCATAGCGATCGTCGTAGCCGTGATCCTGGGCGTCATTATCGATCGCATCATCAGCAGGGTCCGCGGATCCGTGCCGCTGGACCGGAAAAACATCCCCGGGGAAGGCGCTCCACCTCCACCCACGGTATGACGTTGGCGGCTCCCCAAGATCAGTCCCGCGGCTGACGCAGGAACGAGCAGCCCACCGGTAGCGTTAAACGCGTGATCCCAAGGCTGGGACGTAGCGAACGACGTCCCGGCCGTGGGACACTAATAGCGACTTTGGTCACAGTGTCAAGTCATATTCATCTAGGAGCTACCACCGCGTGGAGTCTTTGAACCAAATGCTCGAGCATGCAGCCGGGCAGCCCTGGATTTACCCGGTACTCCTTGTCTTCTTCTTTATTGACGGATTTGCCACCATCCTCCCCAGTGAAACGGCCATCGTTGGCCTCTCGGCGCTGTCCCTTCACAGCGGAGAGCCCAACCTGTGGATCCTCGGGGCTACAGCACTGATCGGTGCCATGGCGGGCGACAACATGGCCTACATGCTGGGCCGTAAAATCGGCCTCACCCGCTGGAAGTGGATGCGACGACCCAAAGTCCAGAAGATGTTCGCCTGGGCCCAATACGAGCTGGATAAGCGCGGAGCGGTCCTCATCTTCACGGCCCGCTACATTCCGTGGGGACGCGTCGCGGTGAACTACGTTGCGGGACAGACCGGCTTCCGCCACCGGACCTTCTTCCTCCTGGACGCCTTTGCGTGCGTCACGTGGGTGGGATACTCCATCGGCATCGGCATCCTCGCGGGCCAGTGGGTACACAACAACCCGCTGCTCGGTGTGGGCATTGCCGTGGCATTCGCGGTGGTCCTGGGCATCGTGGTGGACCACGCATTGCGCTGGTGGCACAAGTACTTGGAGAAAAAGGATCATGCCCGCGAGGCAGCGGCACCTGCGCAGGCACCCAAGCCGGACTCACAACACAACGCGGTTGCCGGCGTCGACCTCTCCAAACCGACCGGCTAAGCGGCCTGCGCTTGCCGGTGGGACTAGTCTTAGTACGTGACTGAGCCCATACTTGACGCCGCCCCTGCCCTTGACTTCGACCTGAAGAGCCTGCCAAAGGTTTCCCTCCATGATCACCTGGACGGAGGACTTCGCCCAGGCACCATCATTGAACTGGCCGAAGCCGTCGGCCACACCCTGCCCTCCACCGATCCCGTGGCATTGGGCGCCTGGTTCCGCGAGTCCGCCGACTCCGGCTCGCTGGTCCGCTACCTTGAAACGTTCGACCACACCATTGCCGTCATGCAGACCAAAGAGGGCCTGTTCCGGGTCGCCAAGGAATTCGTGGAGGACCTCGCCGAGGACGGCGTGGTCTACGGTGAAGTCCGGTGGGCTCCTGAGCAGCACCTCCAGAAGGGCCTGACCCTCGACGAAGTGGTGGAGGCCGTCCAGACTGGACTCGAAGCCGGTGTTGACGCGGCCGAGGAGCGCGGGCAGCAGATCCAGGTGGGACAGCTGATCACCGCCATGCGCCATGCCGACCGCGGCCAGGAGATCGCCGAACTCGCCGTCCGCCACCGGGCCAACGGCGCCGTGGGCTTCGACATTGCCGGCGCGGAAGACGGTTTCCTGCCGTCCCGCTTCAAGGACGCCTTCACCTACCTCGCCGAAAACAACTTCCCCGCAACCGTCCACGCCGGTGAAGCTGCAGGCTTGGACAGCATCCAGTCGGCACTGGTTGACGGCCGGGCCCTGCGCCTCGGCCACGGCGTCCGGATCGCCGAGGACATCTCGGTTGAGTTCGAGGACAACTCCGACGACGACGGCGAGGACGTGATCGGCATGGTCACCATCGGCAGCGTGGCCGCCTGGGTCCGCGACCGCGGCATTGCCTTGGAGGTCTGCCCGTCATCGAACCTGCAGACGGGTGCGATCGCAAGCTTCGGAGAGGGCATCGAAAGCCACCCCGTGGACATGCTGTTCCAGCTCGGTTTCAATGTGACCATCAACACGGACAACCGGCTCATGAGTGGCGTCACCCTGACGGACGAGTTCGAGCTCCTGGTGGAAACGTTCGACTACGACCTCGACGATTTGCTCGAGCTCACCCTCAACGCAGCGGAGGCAGCTTTCCTGCCGCTGGACGAGCGTGAAGCCCTGGTCGAGTACATCAACGATGCCTACGCCAACCTCGCCTGATTCTCCCCTGAACCAGCTGCTGGGCAGCGTCGCCGCGCTCCGGGAGCATTGTCCCTGGATGGGGGCGCTGACCCACGAGTCGCTGGTGGAGTATTTGATCGAGGAAGCCTATGAAGTGGTGGACTCGATCGAGGCCGGCGACTCACCTGTGAGGGACAGCGAACTCCGCGGCGAGCTGGGCGATGTACTGCTTCAGGTAGTACTTCACGCCCGGCTCGCCGAGGAGCGCGGCAGTTTCACCTTCGACGACGTAGCCCGGTCCATCAACGCCAAGATGGTCCGGCGCAACCAGCACGTCTTTAAGGCCGACGGTTCCCTGCAGGAGAGTTTCCCGGCCAGTGTCGAGGAAATCATCGTGAAATGGGACGCCGCAAAACGGGCCGAGAAGCCCGAAAGGAAGGACCCCTTCGAGGGCATTCCGCCGCACCTTCCTGCGTTGGCAGCGGCGCAGAAGTCCTTGGACAGGGCTGTCCGTGCGGGGCTGGACGTCGACGCGGAAGGCGCGCTGGCCGCCGTCGGACTTCCTGTTGTCCCGGCCTCGGAAGAGGCGCTCGGTGAGTTGCTGCTCGCCATCGTCACCGCGGCCCGGGAGCAAGGTCTCGACGCCGAACGGGCCCTCCGCGCCACGGTTCGATCGTTTCAGAACAACCAGGCCCAGGGTTCATGACGTGAAAGGTTGGAAGTCGTTCCGTAACCTGAGCCACTCTGGACTACGCTAGTAGCGACGAGGACGTTGAGAATTTCCCTCCTCATTCCTGTAATTTGCCCATAAGGAGCACATCCATGGCGCTTATCGATGCCATCCACGCACGCGAGATCCTTGATTCCCGCGGAAACCCGACCGTTGAAGTTGAGGTCCTGCTCTCCGACGGCCAGATCGGCCGCGCAGCAGTTCCGTCCGGTGCTTCCACCGGCGAGCACGAAGCTGTCGAACTCCGTGACGGCGACAAGGGCCGTTACCTCGGCAAGGGTGTCCAGAAGGCCGTTGACGCGGTCATCGACGAGATCTCGCCGGCCCTGATCGGCTTCGACGCCACAGACCAGCGCAGCATCGACCAGGCCATGATCGACCTGGACGGCACCCCCAACAAGGGCAAGCTCGGCGCCAACGCCATCCTGGGTGTCTCCCTGGCCGTGGCCAACGCCGCAGCAGCTTCGGCCGACCTGCCGCTGTACAAGTACCTCGGCGGCCCCAACGCCCACGTACTGCCCGTTCCGCTGATGAACATCCTCAACGGCGGTTCGCACGCCGACTCCGACGTGGACATCCAGGAATTCATGATCGCCCCGATCGGTGCCGAGACCTTCTCCGAAGGCCTGCGCTGGGGCGTTGAGGTCTACCACAACCTCAAGTCCGTCCTGCAGGAAAAGGGCCTCTCCACGGGCCTCGGCGACGAGGGTGGCTTCGCTCCCAACCTGCCGTCCAACCGTGCGGCCCTGGACCTGATCACCGAAGCCATCAAGAACGCCGGCTACACCCCGGGCACGGACATCGCCCTGGCCCTGGACGTCGCCTCTTCGGAGTTCTACAAGGACGGTGCCTACCAGTTCGAGGGCAAGGCCCTCTCGGCCACCGAGATGAGCGCTTACTACGCCGAGCTCGTTGCCGACTACCCGCTGGTTTCCATCGAGGACCCGCTGGACGAGAACGACTGGGAAGGCTGGAAGACCCTCACCGACACCATTGGTGACAAGGTCCAGCTGGTGGGCGACGACCTCTTCGTCACCAACCCGGTCCGCCTGCAGCAGGGCATCGACGCCGCAACGGCCAACTCCCTGCTGGTCAAGGTCAACCAGATCGGTTCCCTGACCGAAACGCTCGACGCCGTTTCGCTGGCTCAGCGCTCCGGTTACACCACCATCACCTCGCACCGCTCCGGCGAAACCGAGGACACCACTATTGCTGACATCGCCGTTGCCACCAACGCGGGCCAGATCAAGACCGGTGCCCCGGCCCGCTCCGAGCGTGTCGCCAAGTACAACCAGCTGCTGCGCATCGAAGAAGAACTCGACGACGCCGCACGCTACGCCGGCCGCAGCGCGTTCCCGCGTTTCAAGGGCTAGCATTCCGCGAAAACAGCTGACCGGTGGCTATGGTGGAAAGACCATGGCCACCGGTTCTGTTTAACGCTGGCCACCTCAAACAAGCAAGCGCAGCAACCCGCCAGGCAAGCACCGGGCATTACAGGAGTGTCATGGCTACCCGTCGACCGAAGGTACCCAGGGCCGACGCCTTGGGCTCCGGCTCCAGCGCAACCCGGCCGTCCACCCCGGCTCCCCGTCCCGAGGCGGCCGGGGCAGCAAGCGCGGACAAGGGCGGGGCCGACGTCATCAAGGCAGAGTTCGGTGCCACCCGCACCGCTTCGAAACCGACGACGGCGGCGACGCCCGCCAAGGCGGCCGGCAGTGGCAGCAAGAGCCCAAAGAAGCCCACGGAGTCCGGGAAAGCCCCCGCCACCGGAAAGAAACCGGCTGCCTCCACCAAAGCTGAGTCCGGCGGCTCGGGACGGTCGACTCCGTCTGCCCAGGACGGGCGTGAGGCCGATCCCGTTCCTGCGAAGGCATTCTCCGGTCGAATGCTTGCGTTGGCCGTGGTCATGATTGCAATCACCATCATGTTGGCTCCTACGGTGAAGATCTTCCTGGAGAAACGTGCCGAGATTTCGGCGTTGGAGGGCGAAATCGCCAGCCGCAAGGCCGAGCAAACCGAGCTGAACAAACAGATCTCACGGTGGCAGGACCCCAACTATGTGAAACAGCAGGCCCGCGACCGCATTAACATGGTTATGCCGGGTGAAACGGGCTATTGGGTGTTTGGCGGGCAGGAAGCCGCTGGCACGCCGGGTGGCCGCACCGGCTCCGGCTCGTCTGCAAACCCGGAGAATCTGCCCTGGGTGGATGCTCTTTGGGAGTCAATCAGACGGTCGGCAACTGACTAGACGCGGCGCCCACCGCCGTCGTTCCCGCCTGGGACACGACTAACGGGCAGGAAGGTTGGCAACGCACGTGGAAGAGTACACGGCAGCCCTGCCCCAGGAATCCCGCCAGCCGTCGGCACACGATCTCGAGGTCCTTAGCCGCCAGCTCGGCAGGCCGGTCCGGGACGTCGTTGAGATCCCCGCGCGGTGCGTCTGCGGCAACCCACTGGTTGCAGCCACAGCGCCCCGGCTGAGCAATGGAACACCGTTTCCCACGACTTTCTACCTGACCCACCCGGTCATCACCTCCGCGGTGTCGCGGCTGGAAGCGGGCGGGCTCATGAACCGGATGAACGACCGGTTGACCGTGGACGGGGAACTCGCCGAGTCCTACCGCGGGGCACATGAGGCGTATCTCCAGGCACGCAACGATATTGCCGACCGTTCCGGAACCGGGGCCGTGCCCGAAATCGATGGAATCTCCGCCGGTGGCATGCCCACGCGGGTCAAGTGCCTGCACGTGCTGGTGGGTCATTCCTTGGCTGCCGGATCCGGCGTGAACCCCTTGGGGGACGAGGCTTTGGAAGCCATCTCCGAGTGGTGGACCAAGGACCGCTGCTACTGCGATGGCGCCTGGGATACGGCGGGGGAGGCCCCTTCCCGTGATCTCAGCCGCCATGGTCCGCAGGGCCTGCCCGACATTGTGGGCCGGCCGGCACCCGTGCGGAAGCCGAAAACCGACACTGCCGGCGAACAGGCCGGCAGTGAGCAGTCCGGCAGTGAGCAGGAGGGCACCGCATGAGCCGCGTCGCCGCGATCGACTGTGGAACCAATTCCATCCGCCTGCTCATCGCGGACACCGCGGCCCAAGGAGCTCCGGGGCCCTTGACGGACGTTGTGCGCGAAATGCGCGTAGTGCGGCTCGGGCAAGGCGTTGATGCCACCGGCGAACTCGCCCCGGAAGCCCTGGAACGCACGTTCGCTGCAGCTGCGGACTACGCAGGGCTCATCAGGGAACACGGTGCCGGACGCGTCCGTTTCGTGGCCACATCGGCAACCCGCGATGCCCGCAACCGCCAGATTTTCGTGGACGGGATCCGGGAGCTGCTGGGCGTCGAGCCTGCAGTGATTTCCGGAGATGAGGAAGCTGCGCTCTCGTTCGCGGGGGCCAGCAGCGTCCTTCCCGCAACGGGTGAGGACGCCATCCTGGTCGTGGACCTGGGCGGAGGCAGCACAGAATTCGTCCTGGGGGATTCCACCGGGGTGATTGCTGCCCGTTCCGTGGACATTGGATGCGTGCGTCTGACTGAACGCCACCTTCGCAGCGATCCGCCCACTGCCGCGCAGATCGCCGCAGCAGAGGCCGACGTCGATGCCGCCCTTGCGCTTGCGGCCCAGGCTGTGCCGCTGAACCGCGCCACCGCCGTCGTCGGCGTTGCCGGGTCGATCACCACCATCACCGCGCACGCGCTTGGCCTGAGCGAGTACCAGCCAAGCCGGATCCACGGTGCCTCCCTTGACCTGGAAACGATCAGCGACGCCGCCACCAACTTGCTCGAAATGACCCGTGCCGAACGGGCAGCGCTTCCCTACATGCATCCCGGTCGCGTAGACGTCATCGGTGCCGGCGCCTTGGTGTGGCGCCGCATCCTGGCGCGGCTGGCCGAGGTCAGCGACGGTGCCATCAGTGCCGCTGTTTCCAGCGAGCACGACATCCTGGACGGCATTGCGCTGAGTATCCGGGGAGCCGAATGACGTTGCGACGCCGCTCCCTTTCGGTTGCGCTGGCCAGCACCCTGGCTGGCGGGACCCTCGCGGGTGCGCTGCTCACGGCTCCGGCCGCCAACGCCGATGCCTGGCGTGACAAGGAGTTCTGGCTCAAGGACTCCGGGATCACCAACGCCTGGCAGGTTTCCAAGGGTGCAGGCGTCAAGGTCGCGGTCATCGACAGCGGCATCGACGGCAGCCATCCCGACCTCAACGGCGTCGTGGTCGGAGGCACCGATGTATCCGGTGCCGGGGCACCCAACGGGCAGAAGAGCATTGGCGCCAAGGCCGAGCATGGGACGTTGGTGGCAAGCATGTTGGCTGGCCGGGGACACACTACGCCCACGGCCTCGCCTTCAGCATCCGCCTCCGCGCCTCCCGCTGCGCCACCTACCACCCCTCCCGCAGGCGGGCCTGACGGAATCGTAGGTGTCGCGCCTGAGGCGCAGATCCTTTCGGTCTCCACCTGGCTCGGCTCCCCGAACCCTGGCGGCAAGACGGACCAGGAACAAATCCCGGACGCCGTTCGCTGGGCCGTGGACAACGGCGCCAAAGTCATCAACATATCGCTGGGCAGCACCTCGCCTGACTGGCCACAGAGCTGGGACGCGGCGTTTCTTTATGCCGAGCAAAAGGATGTTGTCATTGTGGCTGCCGCCGGTAACCGGGTTGGCGGCAACATCCAGGTCGGCGCCCCCGCCACCATTCCCGGTGTCCTGACCGTAGCCGGGCTTGACGGCGAGGGACGCGCCAGCGTGGACTCCTCCTCCCAGGGGATCAGCATTGGGGTGGCGGCCCCTGCCGAAAAGCTGGTGGGTGCGATGCCGGGCGCGGGCTACGCCGAGTGGGCCGGGACGTCCGGGGCGGCACCGATCGTCTCCGGTGTTGCCGCACTGATCCGTTCCAAGTGGCCTGAGATGAGCGCCAGCCAGGTCATCAACAGGATCGTCAGCACGGCAAAGGACGCAGGTGCTCCGGGTAAGGACCCGCTGTACGGGTACGGCATCCTCAACGCAGAAGCTGCCCTCAAGGATGATGTGCCCGCAGCGGCCAGTAATCCCTTGGGCTCCATCGCGGACTGGATCCGCGTCCATCGCCGCGGAGATCTCAGCGTGCCGTCGCAGGCACCGGTCGCGAGCCCTACCAGCGCCGCGCCCACCTTGGCTGATCCCACCGTCCCGGTAGCCAAGACGCCGGCGACCATGGATGACGCACTCCCTGCCGCCGTCGTCCTGGGTTTTGGCGGCCTTTTTGTCGCACTGATCGTTGGTGCCGCCATTCAACTCCGAAGGGTTTCCAAGCGTCCCAATCCGGTGGTGGAGGAGGCTGAAACCGGAGTGATGGAAGCGGTGGATCCACCCGGCAAGAAGTAGTTAGTGAAGATTTTCACAAAGTGTTGTACTCTGGACTCATGGCAACCACCCCTGAGCTCATTGACCGTCCCCGGGTCCTCGTCGTCGGCGGCGGTTACGTCGGCCTGTACGTAGCCCTCAAACTGCAGAAGAAGATCGCGAACGCGGGCGGCATCGTCACCGTCGTCGATCCCCTGCCGTACATGACCTACCAGCCCTTCCTTCCGGAAGTTGCAGGCGGCAACATCGAGGCACGCCACGCCGTCGTCTCGCACCGTCAGCACCTCAAGCAGACTGAGCTCATCCAGGGCCGCGTCACCAGCATCGACCACGCCAACCGCACCGCGGTCATCGCCCCGGCCGATGGCGGCGAGAACTTCGAAATCCCGTACTTCGACGTCGTTATGGCCGCTGGCGCCATCACCCGTACGTTCCCCATCAAGGGCCTCGCGGACAAGGGCATCGGCCTGAAGACCATCGAGGAAGCTGTTGCACTGCGCAACAAGCTCCTCGAGCGCATCGAAGCCGCTTCCACCATGACCGACCCCGCAGAGCGCGCCAAGGCCCTCACCTTCGTGGTTGTCGGTGGCGGCTTTGCCGGCATCGAGTGCCTCACCGAAATGGAAGACCTCGCCCGCGCCGCAGTGCGCAACAACCCGCGCATCCGCCAGGAAGAAGTCCGCTTCATCCTGGTCGAAGCCATGGGACGCATCATGCCCGAGGTCACCGCCTCGCAGGCAGAATGGGTTGTGGAGCACCTCCGTAGCCGCGGCATCGAAGTTCTGCTCAACACCTCCCTGGACAGCGCCGAGGGCACCCTCAAGCTCATCAACCTCCCGGACAAGACTCCGGCACAGGAAGTTGAAGCTGACACGCTGGTCTGGGCTGCCGGCGTGCAGGCCAACCCGATGATCCGCTCCACGGACTTCCCGTTGGAACCCCGCGGCCGCGTCCGCGTCCTCCCGGACCTGCGCATCGCAGGCGACGAAGGCATCGTGGAAAACGCCTGGGCCGCTGGCGACATCGCCGCTGTTCCGGACCTCACGGGCAAGGGCCTGCCGGACGGCACCTGCGTCCCCAATGCCCAGCACGCTCTTCGCCAGGCCAAGAAGCTCGCCAAGAACCTGTGGGCTTCCCGCTGGGACAAGCCGCTGCACGACTACAAGCACAAGAACCTTGGTGCTGTGGCCGGCTTCGGCGAGTGGAAGGGTGTTGCAAACATCAACCTGCTCGGCCGTATCGGCCTCAAGGGCGGCCTCGCCTGGCTGGCACACCGTGGTTACCACGGCATGGCGATGCCCACCGTGGAGCGCAAGTTCCGCGTGGTCTTCGGCTGGATCCTGGCCTTCTTCGCAGGCCGCGACACCACGCAGCTGATCGACCTCGACAACCCGCGCGGTGCCTTCGTGGCCGCAGCAACGCCGGCCCCGAAGCCTGCAGCTGCCCCGGCACCCGCCGAAGCCAAGCCTGCTGCCGAGGAAACCAAGACTCCGGTAACGGCTGACGCCAAGTAGTACACGCACGACGGCGGCCACCCCCTTAGCGGGAGTGGCCGCCGTCGGCGTTTAAGCGGTCGCGATTTCGCGGCCCCTAGACTGGTGGCATGCCCGGTGAATCCGACCTGAAAACCCTCCTGCAGTCCCTCTATCCCGTGGTCCGCGACGGTGAGTACGTGTACGCGCTGTGGCCGCACGGGCGTCCCCTGGAGGGCGGGGTGGAGGCGGCCGTGCGTGAGGCCGAAGGACTGACCGTCGTCCTGCGAAGGGACGAGGCCGATCGCCTGGGCCTCACCTACGATTTCGTGGCCTCGTGGATCACCCTCCAGGTCCACTCCGCCCTCGAAGCCGTAGGTCTCACAGCAGCTGTCAGCGCGGCCCTGACGCGCGCGGGAATCAGCTGCAACGTCCTCGCTGGATTCCACCACGACCACCTGTTGGTGGCGGTTGCTGATACGGGCCGTGCCATGGAGGTGCTCCAGTTGCTGTCCAAGGGAGTGGTGCTGCGTTCGGAAAGGCCGGGGGACAGGGCTGAGATCCTGGACCTGACGGCCCGCGCATTCTCCGTCTCTCCCGTGACGGGTGAGCCGGTGGAGGGAACGCCCGTTGAGGTTGGCTTGCTGCAGGAGCTTTTCGAATGCAGCGGGTACATTCCCGAACTCAGCATTGTTGCTGAGATCGGTGGGGAGATCGTGGGTCACGCCATCTCAACAAGGGCTTGGATCGACGGCCTGCCGGTCCTGGGTTTGGGCCCCATTGGCGTGCTGCCCACGTTCCAAAGGCGCGGCGTCGGATCGGCGTTGATGCGTGAAACGACAGCGCGGGCAACAGCCCTGGGGGAGCGCGGTATAGCGTTGCTCGGCAGCACCGCCTACTACCCTCGTTTCGGTTACGTGCCGGCCTCGTCACTGGGCGTTCAAGCGCCGGAGGCGGCGTGGGGCGAGCACTTCCAGTTACTCCCCTTGCCGGAATGGCCCGACGGCGCCCGGGGCACCTTCCGCTACGCCGACCCCTTCAACAGGCTGTAGCTGGGATACCATGGTCCGGGCGCCCCAGTAGCCCAATTGGCAGAGGCAGCGGACTTAAAATCCGCGTGTTGTGGGTTCGAGTCCCACCTGGGGCACTGCGGAAGGTGAGAGCTGTTTCTCCCTTCCGCGACGCGGGTGCCGGGTTCGGCGCCATTTCCCAGCAACCTCGTAGATTTCCCACAGGCAACGAGTGTTATAGGGATGTGACCTGAATCACTTATGTTCGCCGATCAATTGCATTAGTTTGAGTCTTAATCAGGAACACCTGAGTAATCGCATCAAAGGCAGTTCGCACCTTTCGATCGAGGAGACAACGAATGTTTGATCTTTCCCCAGCGGCGCCCCGAGCCGCCAAGCTAACCGCGCTTGGCATTGGGGTCGCTCTCTTGGCCACAGCTTGTGGTGGGTCTTCGACGCCAACACAAACTGGGTCTTCATCCGCCGCGGCCGCAGCAGGAATCTCCTGCCCGGCGCCCAGCGCGGGGGCGGGAGCCGGCAACAGCGCGGCTGCCACCAACTCTGGACCTGTACCTCCCTCGACCACTACTACTTCCACGCCGCTCAAGCTTGGATCGCTCCTGCCGACAACGGGGTCGCTGGCGTTCCTTGGCCCACCGGAAATCGCCGGTGTGAACCTCGGCATCAAGGAAGTCAACGACGCTGGCGGCGTCCTGGGTGCTCCCGTATCCGTGGTCCACCGCGACTCCGGTGACACCAAGACCGACATCGCCACGCAGTCCACCACGGCACTCCTTGGACAGGGTGTCAGCGCCATTATCGGTGCTGCCTCCTCCGGTGTTTCCAAGACCGTCATCAACCAGATCACCGGTGCCGGTGTCATCCAGTTCTCGCCTGCGAACACGTCGCCTGACTTCACAACGTGGGACGACAAGGGCCTCTACTGGCGTACTGCACCGTCCGACGTCCTGCAGGGCAAGGTGCTCGGTAACTACATGGCCACCTGTGGAGCCCAGACCGTTGGCATGATCGTCCTCAACGACGCTTACGGAACCGGCCTGCAGAAGAACGTCAAGGAAGCCTTCGAGGCAGCCGGCGGAAAGGTTGTGGCCGAGGAACTCTTCAACGAAGGCGACTCGCAGTTCAGCAGCCAGGTGGACAAGGTACTGGCCGCCAAGCCGGACGCCATCGCACTGATCACCTTCGACCAGGCCAAGAGCATCGTCCCGCTGATCACCGGCAAGGGCATCAAGCCCACGCAGCTGTTCATGGTCGACGGCAACACCTCTGATTACAGCAAGGACTTCCAGCCGGGTACCTTGAAGGGCGCGCAGGGAACCATTCCCGGCACGTTCGCCAAGGATGACTTCAAGAAGAAGCTCCTGGCAATCGACCCGGCCCTGAAGGACTACAGCTACGCAGGTGAATCCTACGACGCCGTGAACCTGATCGCCCTGGCCTCCGAGGCGGCCAAGAGCACCAAGGGCACCGACATCGCAGCCAAGCTGAAGGAAGTTTCTGAAGGCGGCGAGAAGTGCAACAGCTACGCAGCCTGCGTTACCTTGCTCCGCCAGGGCAAGGACATCGACTACGACGGCCAGTCCGGTCCAGTCACGTTCTCCGACGCCGGTGACCCCACCGAGGCGTACATCGGTATCTACCAGTACCAGGATGACAACACCTACAAGCCGGTCCGCGAAGAGTTCGGCAAGCTCTAAGCTCTGAGACGGTAGCAAACGCAACAGGTCCCCTTCCTCCCGGAGGAAGGGGACCTGTTCCCGTTAAGCCATCGTGAGGACTCTTTCCACCATGGCGACTCCCTGCTGTTCAAAGGATTCGTCACCTATGCTGTGAGCCCAGACCACCGTTCCCACTGCTTGGTCGAGGTTTTCGAGCCGCCATGCAGAGGCCTCCTCAGGGTTTGTGACAGCCCTTCCCAAACCTTCCTGAAAGGCTGCGGCCAAGGCTGCATCCGCCAGGAACTGTTGGTGGGTGAGCCGGACCAGATCGTGTACCCACGGGCGCAGGTCGGCGCGGCCGAAGTCTATGACTTTCACCTCGCCGTCGTCGTACAGCCAGTTCCTTGGTTGGTAGTCACCGTGACTGGTCACCAACTCAACCGGTGAAAGCTCGACGGCGGCAACCTCCTCTGTCAGGCGCCGTACCAGGCCTCCAGCCAGGAGGCCCTGCGCTTTGCCGATCACGGCCCTGGTTCTGGCCGCCAGCGAACGCATGTAACTCCGGGAGACCCCGGCCGGACTATGCAGCCGTGCCAGAAGCGCTCCGGCCTGCCGGTAGGTATCGGGAACGTGCTCCGCCGGACTCCCTGCCACCAGAATGCCCGGCAAGAAGCGCGTCACCAGAAGGCGGGCGTCCGTGGAAGCGTGTACAAGTGAAGGCACGCGGCCTTCCAGACCTGGCATTCCACGGGAATAGGCGGCGATCTCACGGCGGATGTGGTGGCTGGTTTGGCTGGCCTTGACGATGTAACGCCCGCCATCCGGGGTGCCGAGCTGCAGGACCGTGGTGTCCTGCATGGGCCAGGAGTGGTCGCTGATGACCTCGAAGGGGCCCAGCCACGAGGACAGAAGCCGCTGCTGCTCCTCGCTGATCCCGTCTTTCACCAATCCAGCATGCCACGGGTTGCTGGCGACGCGGGTTGTGAGGCCTGCTCTGCGCGCCATGAGGGGAGTATGGGGCGCAGAGCGGGCCCCACAACAAAGCGTGGGCCCCGGCTCAGTAGCCGAGCTGGGGCCCACGTGGTGTTGGAGCGTCGTGGATCTACTAGACCTCGTCCGCCAGGGTGCCCAGGTACAGCTGGATCACCTTGGGGTCCTTCATGAGCTCACGGCCCGTACCCGTGTACGCGTCCTTACCCTGGTCCAGGACGTAGCCGCGATCGCAGATCTGAAGGCAGCGGCGTGCGTTCTGTTCCACCATGATCACGGAGACGCCGGCACGGTTGATCTCGTGGACGCGCAGGAACGTCTCGTCCTGCTTGACGGGGGAGAGACCGGCCGACGGCTCATCCAGCAGCAACACAGCCGGGTCCATCATGAGGGCCCTTCCCATGGCCACCATCTGGCGTTCGCCACCCGAAAGGGACCCGGCGCGTTGTGCGCGCCGCTTGCCCAGTTCCGGGAACAGGCTGGTGACAAAGTCGAAGCGCTCGGCGAAGACCTTGGGCCGCTGGAACATGCCCATCTGGAGGTTCTCTTCGATGGTCAAGGTAGCGAAGACGTTGTTGGTCTGCGGAACGAAGCCCACGCCTTGGGTCACCAGCTTGTTGGCCTTCAACCCGGTGAGGTCCTGCCCGCGGACCACAACAGTGCCGGAGTGCACCTTTACCAGGCCGAACATGGCCTTGAGCAGGGTGGACTTGCCGGCGCCATTGGGTCCGATAATCCCGATCAGTTCACCCTTGCGCGCCTCGATGCTGCAGCCATTAAGGATGTTGACGCCCGGGATGTAGCCCGCCACCAGGTTGGTGACTTTGACGACGGAATCGCTTGCCGGGGCGGCTGCCGAGGCGGGCATTGCAGCGGGACTGCTCATTTCCCGTCCTCCTTCTTGGGTTCTTCGATGTCGGACAGAATGCCGGCATCTTCCGTTCCGACAACCGACTCGTCATCGGCTACGAGTTCCGCTTCGAGTTCCTTGATGCCTTCAGCGTCGCCAAGATCGACGTCGTGGTGGGCGCCAAGGTAGGCGTCGATGACGGCGGGATTCTTCATCACTTCTCCCGGAGGTCCCTCAGCCACCACCTTGCCTTCGGCCATGACCACCACCCAGTCAGCGATGTGGCGGACCATGTTCATGTCGTGCTCAACGAACAGCACGGTCATGCCTTCGGCTTTGAGGTTCTTGATGTGATCCAACAGCGACTGTGTCAGGGCCGGATTCACGCCTGCCATGGGTTCATCGAGCATGACGAGCTTGGGCCGGACCATCAGCGAGCGTGCCATTTCCAGGAGCTTGCGCTGGCCGCCGGAGAGTGACGCAGCGTAGTCGTCCTTCTTGGCATCAAGCTTGAACTTCTGCAACAGGATGTCAGCCTGGGCGGTGATTTCCTTTTCCCGGCCACCCCACATGCCTTTGAAAAGGGCCTTGGAGAGTCGTTCGCCGGGCTGGTCGGCAGCGCCGAGGCGCATGTTTTCCATGACCGTCAGCTTGCCCATCACCTTGGTCAGCTGGAAGGTGCGGACCATGCCCATACGGGCCACCTTGTAGGAGGAAACACCTGCGAGGCTGTTGCCCTCGAACTGCCACTTTCCCGTGTTGGGGGTGTCGAAGCCCGTGAGCAGGTTGAACAGCGTGGTCTTGCCTGCGCCGTTGGGCCCGATCAGAGCCGTGATCTTGTGGCGGGGAATTTCGAGGTACTCGACGTCCACGGCATTGATGCCGCCAAAGGAACGGGTAACGTCCTCTGCCACCACGATCGGGTCGCGCTTCTTGCAGCCGGGCAGGTTCTCCCCGACGGCGATCGGCCGCGAATCGGTCATATAGTCGATGTCTTGTTCGTTCATTTCACTCATGCGAATGCAAGCTCCTTCTTATTGCCGAAGACGCCTTGCGGGCGGAAGATCATCAGGAGCATCAGTGCCACACCCACCAGGATGTAGCGGAGCTGGCCTGCCTGGACAGTGGTCAGCCACGTGATGACCCCCGATTCGATGAGGCCGTAAAGAAGGCTCTGGGTCAGCGAGAGCACTACCCAGAAGATCATGGCTCCAATGACCGGCCCCAGGACAGTGGCCATGCCACCGAGCAGGAGGCAGGTCCACAGGAAGAACGTCAGCTCGGTGCCGTAGTTGGATGGTTGGACAGCGCCGCGGGGCAGGGTGAAGATCATGCCGGCAAGTGCGCCAAGCACACCGCCAATGACCAGCGCCTGCATCTTGTAGGAGTAGACGTTCTTACCGAGTGATCGAACGGCGTTCTCGTCTTCGCGGATGCCCTTCAGTACGCGGCCCCAGGGGCTGCGCATGAGGAGCCAGACCAGCAGGCAGCAAACGATGACCAAGGCCCAACCCACCACGCGGATGAAGAAGTCCCTGTTGTTCATGCCCATGTAGGAGCCTTCGGGGAAAGGATTCATGGCGTAGAAATCGCCCTCGAAGGCGGCCAGGCCGTTTGCCGAACCAGTGACGCTGGTCAGCTGATTGGTAGTGACGACGTACCGGACGATTTCCGCGGACGCGATGGTCACGATGGCCAGATAATCGGCCCGTAGCCTCAGCGTCGGAATGCCGAGGATGAAGGCGAAGATCACCGAACACAGGATGGCGATCAGCAGGCCGATGAAGAACGGAGCCTTGAACGTCAGGGTGGAGATGGCAAAGCCGTAAGCACCCACGGCCATGAAACCTGCCTGGCCGAAGTTCAGCAGGCCTGAGTAGCCGAAGTGGACCGCAAGGCCCAAAGCGGCAAGCGCGTAGGCCGCCGTCGTCGGACTGAAAAGTTCGCCAAGGGCGCTGGAGAGAATAAATCCGAAATCCATGGCCCGCTCCTAACCCACACGCTCACGCCGGCCGAGGATACCCTGCGGTCGGAACAGAAGGACAACAATCATGATGAACAGGGCACCGACGTATTTGAGGTCGGCGGGGAGGCCGAACACGGTTGTCAGTTCCACGAAGACGCCGACGACGATCGAGCCGATCAGTGCGCCGAAGACGGTTCCCAGGCCGCCCAGGGTCACGCCGGCGAAGATGAGAAGCAGGATCTGCGAGCCCATGTCGAAGGTGACGCCTGGCCGGTAGTACGCCCACAGGATGCCGCCGAGGGAAGCAAGGACACCGCCAACGATCCACACAAGCCTGATCACGGAGTCGACGTCGATGCCGGATGCCGCTGCCAGTGCGGGGTTGTCCGCCACTGCGCGTGTTGCTTTGCCGAGGCGTGTTTTCAGCAGGACGATGCCCACCAGTGCGATGACCACGGCACTGATGATCAGTGACCAAAGGTTGTTCGGCGTGATGGACACGGGGCCGATCTGGATCTCGGCACTTTGGGCTCCGGGCAGCTGCTGTGTGGCACCGCCGAAGAAGAACTGGATGACATACCGGATTGCCAAGGCAAGGCCGATGCTGACGATCATCATGGGGACAAGGCCTGAGCCACGTTTACGCAGCGGGCGCCACAGTCCAGCGTCCTGGACGTAGCCGAAGACTCCGCCGCCGACCAGTGCCAGCAGGATGGCCAACCAGAAGGGCAGACCCATGCCGTTGAACATGAACACCAAGACCGCGCCCAGTGTGACCATCTCGCCGTGGGCGAAGTTGGTGAGGCCGGTGGTTCCGAAGATCAGGGAAAGGCCAACAGCGGCAAGGGCCAGGAGCAAGCCGAAGCTCAGGCCTGCGACGAGGCGGTTGAGCAGGTTCTGGCCGAAGTCCTGTTGCTGGATCACAATGCCTTTGCCGAAGGCGAAGATCACCGACAGGTTGGAGGTCTGGCTGAAGGTGACATCGCGGGGATTGTCCTGGCCTTCAGCGAGCTTGATGCCGTCCGGCAGGGTGGAAGTGTCCAGCTCTACCCTGTAAGTGCCCTGGACCGGGACGCCGATGCTCCAGGCACCGTTGGCTCCTGAAGTGGCTTCGCCCTGGAAGCCATTGCCTGAGGCCTTGATTTTGACGCCGGGTATGGGTGCCCGGGCATCATCGCGGAGGAATCCGCTGATGTTGTTTTGGAAATTTGTTGCTGATGGCGAAGGCGAGGGGGTGGTTGCCTCCGCCGCGGGGGCGGCGATCAACAGAACAGCAATGAGGGAAGCGAAAAGCGCCCCCACTACTCTCTGCAGTCCCTTGGACCGTCTGATGGACGGGTCGCGCAGTGTGCTTCTCAAAATGGAAACCTCCACAGTGGGGGTGGTCCCGGCTGCGCCATTGCGGCCGGTGCGAACGGTCATGGGGCTTGTGAACAACTCTTTTCCTAGCTGCCTCGATGTGATCTAAGTCACCCATGTGTGGCCTATGTTACCGCTCGTGGGGAGTAATGAATGCCCAGTTCGGCGGTGCGAAGATCGCGATCAGGTAACAACTGTGAAGCTGGAGGCAACAAGCAATGTAGTGCTTCTTAAGTAAACCTTTGTTGTTTGACGGTGCTACTAAACGTTCGGACGAACGCCTACGCCCATCACTGTTCCAATTCCGTGTCACGGTTGTGTTTCGGCCTCGTGAACAAGGGAACTTTCGCTGCCGGCCGGGCGTGGTAATTGGTACCGTGAACTATCACTTAGCCCTTTTTCAGGAGGACACCCGTAATGGCACTTGGCGGAAACCCAGTCTTCAACGGAAAGAATTTCCGTGGAGCAAAGCAGGCCCCGCCTGTACCGCAAAATCCCTACGGCCAGCAGTTTAACCAAGCCGGTCGAGCGCCCTCGCAGGTCATGGATGGCCAAGCCGCATGGTCGGCCCAGCAGCAGAACATGACCAACGAGCAGCTGCAGCAGATGTACAACCAGCCCTCGGCCGGCCCCGCCGACACCGGGCGCATGACGTATGACGACGTCATCATGAAGACTGTCGCCTGCCTCGTGGTTTTGGTCATCGGTGCAGGTGTAACGCTCTTCGTTGCCCCGGCGCTCTCCAGCCTGCTCATGATCGTTGGCGCGCTGGGCGGTTTCGTCCTGGCCCTCGTCAACACGTTCAAGAAGCAGCCCTCGCCCGCGCTGATCCTGGCTTACGCCGGCCTCGAGGGCCTGTTCCTCGGCGGCCTCACCCGCATCCTTGATGGCATGTTCCCGGGTGTCGGCCTGCAAGCAGTCATCGGCACCCTTGCTGTTTTCGGTGTCACGCTGGTCCTGTTCAAGAGTGGCAAGGTCCGTGCGACTCCCAAGATGGTCCGCTTCTTCATGATCGCCACCATCGGTTACGCGGTCTTCGCGCTCATTAACCTGGTCATGATGTGGACCGGCGCCGTGCAGGAGCCGTTCGGTCTCCGCACCAGCATCACGATCGCGGGCATCCCGTTGGGCGTCTTCATCGGCATCCTGGCCATTGGCCTGGCAGCGTTCTCGCTCATCATGGACTTCACCAGCATCGAGCAAGGCGTCCGCGCCGGTGCCCCGGAACGTTATTCCTGGATTGCCGCATTCGGCCTGACGGTCACCCTGGTGTGGCTCTACGTCGAAATCATCCGCCTGCTGGCAATCCTGCGGGGCGACGACTAACACCGCCGGAACAAGTAAGCGCCAAAATGCCCCTGAACAATGTTTGGGGGCATTTTTGTATTAACTGCTAGCTCAGGCGCTCGAACACCACCGCCATGCCCTGCCCGCCGCCCACGCACAAGGTCGCAAGCCCCAATGTCCCGTCACGCTCCTTCAAGCCATTCAGAAGCGTGCTGGTCATGCGGGCGCCGGTCATCCCAAAGGGGTGCCCCAATGCGATGGCACCGCCATGGACGTTGAGCTTGGCCGGGTCGATCCCCAGTTCACGGGCGCTGGCGAGAACCTGGACCGCGAAGGCTTCGTTGAGCTCCACCAAATCGATGTCGTCCATTGTCAGGCCGGCCAACGCGAGTGCCCGGCGGGAGGATTCCACCGGTCCCATGCCCATGAGCTCGGGGGAGAGAGCGCTCACTCCGGTCGAAACGACGCGCGCCAGGGGCTGAAGTCCAAGGTCGCGCGCCCGGGTGTCGCTCATGACCACCACGGCGGCGGCGCCATCGTTAAGGGGGCAGGCGTTCCCCGCTGTCACTGTCCCTGATGCGCGGAACACTGGTTGCAACGCGGATACCGCTTCAAGGGTCACCCCGGCCCGGGGCGAATCGTCGCGGTCCACCATAACCCCGTCCTTGCGTGTGTACGGTGTGATGTCGCGTGAATAGAACCCCGAGGCAATGGCGGCTTCGGCACGGTTTTGGCTTAGGACGCCCCACTGGTCCTGTTCGGCCCTGCTGATGCCATAGCTTGTGGCGACGTTCTCGGCGGTCTGGCCCATGGAGATGTAGATGTCCGGCAAACGGCCGCCCAGCCTGGGGTCGGTCCACGGGATGTTTGAGGCCGCACGGGCAGCTGTGCGCTGTGCGGCAGACTCGAAAAGGGGATTGTGGTTGGCGGTATCGGTTTCACCCGCTCCGGCCCAGTTCTGGTACCGCGATACGCTCTCCACCCCGGCCGAGACGATCGCGTGGGCTTCTCCGGATTTGATGGCGTGGAAGGCCATTCGCAGCGTTTGGAGGCTCGAGGCACAGAAACGGTTGATGGTGGCCGCCGGTACGCGGTCCAGCCCGGCCAGGACAGCAACCACGCGCGCCATGTTGGAGCCGGCCTCGCCGCTGGGCTCTGCACAACCGAGCAGGATGTCATCGAGTCCCTTGCCACCATCGGCACCAGGATCGAAGCCGGGCAGCTTGGCCAGGGCAGCCTGGACCATGGCGGTTGCGAGGTCATCCGGACGTTCGTCCTTGAGCGAGCCTTTGAAGGCCCGGCCTATGGGACTCCTTGCGGTGGAAACGATGACAGCCTCAGTCATGGCCCCAGCTTACGCCCGGCATCCGGGAGGAATTGAGGGCGCCAGCGGAGTGGAACGTCAGGCCAGGCGCCGGGCGCCCTCTGCCGGTGTAACGGTGAAAATGTCCGGTGCGGTGAAGCCCGCCTCCGCGAAGGAACGCACGACGGCGTCACGCACCTGCTGCTCCTGGCCCACCGGAGTCAGGGCAATGGCCGAGCCGCCGAAACCTCCACCGGTCATGCGGGCACCAATGGCGCCGGCGGACCGGGAAGTGTCCACGGCGAGGTCCAGCTCCGGGCAGGAGATCTCGAAGTCATCCCGCATGGAGACGTGGCTGGCATCCAGCAGTGCGCCGATGGAGGCAGGACCCTGGGTGCCAAGGAATTCAACAGTTTGGAGGACCCTGTCGTTTTCAGTGACCACGTGGCGGACCCGTCGAAGGGTGGTTTCGTCCAGCAAACCGGACGCCTCCTCCAAACGCTCCACACCGACGTCGCGCAGTGCTTTGACACCGAGGATCTCGGCACCCAATTCGCAGGACGCCCGCCTGGAGGCGTAACCGCCGTCGGCATGGGAATGCGACACTTTCGTATCGATGACCAGCAGGACCAAACCTGAAGCCTGGGCATCGAAGGGGACCAGCTCCACGTGCTGGTCGCGGCAGTCCAGGAAGACGGCCTGACCCTTGGCTCCCCGCAAGGAAGCCGACTGGTCCATGATTCCCGTGGGCGCGCCAACAAAGACGTTCTCTGCACGCTGGGTAGCCAAGACCAGTTCCTCGGCGGCGAAGCCTGCTCCCGTGAGCTCGTTGAGGGCGGAAATGACGGCGCACTCAATCGCATGGGAGGAAGAAAGGCCGGCGCCCAGGGGAACATCGGAGTCGAGGAGCAGGTCGAATCCGGGGACGTTCACGTCCCGGTCCTTCAAAGCCCAGGCCACCCCCAGCGGATACCGCGACCAGCCGTGGCCTGAACCCGGCTCCAAACCGTTGAGGTCCGCCTCCACGAGGCCGTGGCCACCAAACGTGGAGAGCAGGCGCACCGTGGAATCGCCGCGGACGCGCAGGGCCACTTTTGCCGTCTTGTCGATCGCGAAGGGCAGGACGAACCCTTCGTTGTAGTCGGTGTGCTCGCCGATGAGGTTGACCCGGCCGGGAGCCTGCCACACGCCGTCGGGAGCGGCACCAAAGACTTCCTGGAAGCGGGCGGCGAGGACGCTGGTGTCGGTGGCGGTGCTCATGCTGGGGTGCCTTCCAGGGTTTTGGCGGAGGCCGGGGCGGCAACGTTGCGCATCCGTTCGGCGACGGCCTCCGGCGTGGTGTCGTTGATGAACGCTCCCATGGCCGCTTCTGAACCGGCCAGGTACTTGAGCTTATCGGCCGCGCGGCGGGGCGAGGTCAACTGCAGGTGGAGTTGGCCCGCAGGGCGCAGGGCCGGATCCAACGGGGCCTGGTGCCATGCGGAGATGTACGGCATGGGTGTTGGGTAGAGCAAGTCCAGCCGCTTCAACAGGTCAAGGTAGACGTGCGACAGTTCGTCCCGTTCCTCCCCGGTCAGTGCAGCCAAATCAGGGACGCTGCGGTGCGGTACCAAGTGGATCTCCAGGGGCCAGCGCGCAGCGAAAGGGACGTAGGCGCTGAAGTGCTTGGCCTCCAGGACCATCCGGCTTCCATCTTCACGTTCGGCTTTGAGGAGCGAGGCCGCCAGGGTTTCCTTCGCGTCGACGTCGTCGTAGTACTTGCGGGCGACGGCGCCCAGTTGGGCCGCACGGGGCGTCACGTAGGGGTAGGCGTAGATCTGGCCGTGGGGGTGGTGCAGGGTGACGCCGATGTCCGCACCACGGTTTTCGAACGGGAAGACCTGTTTGATCCCGGGCAGGGCGCTCAGGGCTTCCGTGCGCTGGGCCCAGGCTTCGATCACGGTGCGGCCGCGCGTTTCACCCAGTTCGGCGAACGAACCGGTGTGCTGCGGGGTGAAAGCCACCACTTCGCAGCGCCCGTAGGCCACTCCCTTGGTGCCGTGGCCGCTGAGGCCCGGTGCCGGCAGGGGAGGGATGTCACCTACTGCAGGTCCGAGCGACGGGAAACGGTTTTCGAAGACCACCACGTCATAATCCGGTGCTGGGATCTCGGACGGGTTCGCAGGCGTGGTCGGGCAAATAGGGCACTGATCTGCAGGGGGCAGATGCGTCCGGGCTTGCCGATGGGCCGCTACGGCTACCCAGTCACCGGACAACGCGTCATACCTGACTTCCCCGGGCTCGCCTCGGGCGGGAAGCCCGCGGTGGTCAACCAGAGATTCGGGAGCTCGTTCCGGAGTTCCGGGGTCATCGAAATAGATCAGCTCTCGGCTGTCCGCGAGGCGGGTGCTGGTGATGCGACTCATGAATCCATCATTCCACAAGTAACCAAAAGCGCATAGTTTCTAACAAAAGCAAACATTGCCGATCGGTCCGGACCTTCTGGGATGCAGTACGGTAATGCCATGCCTGCCTCATCTGCGCCCGTTGACCAAACCGACCAGCCAGCCTCCCGTCGATTCGCCACGGGCCGGCAATTCGAGCTCCGCAGGGACGACGCGCTCGCCGTCATCACGGAGCTCGCGGCCGGCCTTCGCCTGTACTCGCGCAAGGGTATCCCGCTGACCGAAAGCTACGGCGATGACCAGATTCCGCCCGGCGCAACAGGCATCACCCTGGCTCCCTGGGCGAACCGCATCGAAGACGGTGTCTGGTACCTCGACGGAAAGAAACAACAGCTCGACATCACCGAAGCCTCCCGCAACAATGCCAGCCACGGACTCCTCCGGAATACCGGATACACGCTGGTGGATGAGTCCGAGTTTTCCGTGACCCTGGAAGCCACCGTTTTCCCGCAACACGGGTACCCGTTCCTGGCGCGGCACCAGGTTCGTTACGAGCTGGACGAAGCCTTGGACCTCCGCGTATCGCAGACCTTGCTCAACGACTCCCCATCAGCGGCCCCCTTCGTCCTGGGCGCCCACCCGTACCTGCGCATCGGCGACGTCGCGCCGGAGGACCTGACGCTGACCGTCCACGCAAGAACCCGTCTGGTGGCTGATGACCGGCTCATCCCCAGGAGCGCCGCTGCGGCAGGCGGGGAGTACGACTTTTCCGCCGGGCGCACACTGGGCGGACTCCTGGTGGACGTCGCCTTGACGGACTTGGCGTTCGACGGCGGTGTGGCCCGCCACACGCTGACGGCAGCCGACGGCCGAAGTGTGAGCCTGGAGCAGGACGAAAGCTGCCAGTACGTGCACGTCTTCGTCACCGACACCTTCCCCGGCCGTACCAGGGCGGTGGCCATAGAGCCCATGACCGGACCGGCCAACGCGTTCAACAGCGGCGATGGCCTGCGCTGGCTGGCCCCAGGCGAAGCATTCACCATGAACTGGGGCATCACGGCGTCCCTTTAGCCAGGCCCTGCCACGGCGCGGTTCGGTTTCCCATACGGCGCGGGCTGCGGAAGTATAGGTTCATGACGCCAACACCTGACGCCAGATCACGTTCTGACCGCCAAATCGCCGAAGACATCCCCTACGGGGTGCGTATTGCCGCCGCGTGGTCGTGGCGGGCAGGGTTGATCCTGCTCATGATCGGCGCCCTCGTGTGGCTGCTGGGCAAGGTCAGTTTCCTCATCATCCCCGTGATGGTGGCAGCCCTCCTGGCAGGCCTGCTTTATCCGGTGGTCGCTTGGCTGCGTCAACGGAGCATGCCCAACGGTGCTGCCGTGGCTGTCACGGTCCTGGGCTTCATCGGCGTGATCGTAGGTGCCTTGGCCCTTGTGGGCAGGCAGCTCATATCCGGCTTCGGCGAGCTTTGGCAAGAGGCCCTGATCGGAATCCAGCAGATCCAGACGTGGCTGGCAGATGGGCCGCTCCATCTCACGGCCGACCAGATCGACCAATACATTGCCGATGGTGCCAATGCCCTGCAGAACAACAGCAGCAGCATCCTGAGCGGTGCCCTGTCCTTTGGCAGCACCGCCGGGCACTTTGCGGCAGGCCTGGTCCTGGCACTGTTTATCCTGATCTTCTTCCTGCTTGAAGGCAGCCGGATCTGGGGATTCCTGGTCCGTCTGTTGCCCAAGACGGCACGCCGGGCCACGGACGGCGCAGGCCGCCGCGGCTGGACCTCGATGGTCAGTTACGTCCGCATCCAGATGTTCGTCGCGTTCGTGGACGCAGTGGGCATTGGTGTGGGTGCTGCCATCATCCAGGTTCCGCTTGCCCTGCCCCTCGCCGTCCTGGTGTTCATTGGATCCTTTATCCCCGTGGTGGGTGCCCTGGTCACCGGTGCCATCGCCGTGCTTCTCGCACTGGTAGCCAACGGACCCATCAACGCGCTGATCATGCTGGCCATCGTCCTGCTTGTCCAGCAGCTCGAAAGCCACATCCTCCAGCCGCTGGTGATGGGCAAGGCCGTAGCCCTCCACCCGGTGGCCGTGATCCTCTCGGTGGCCGCAGGCTCCTACTTGGCAGGAATTCCCGGCGCGCTGTTCGCGGTGCCGTTGCTCGCCGTAGTAAACACGGCAGTTCGCTACATTGCGGGCCGGACGTGGGAACATGATGAAGTACTGGGCGGCGTGGAGCTCCAGCAGGGCACTGCTGCAACGGCCCCGGACGCGGACGCCAACTTCAAGGACGTCAGCGTCCAAAAGCCCTCATCCCGGGCCGGTAACGGCGTCGGTGGCAAGACCAAGGTTTCAGGGAGTACCTCCGTAGAGGACCCTGCGGCCAACACCAACAAAGGAGAATAGTCAGTGAATACCCTCGAAACCCTGCCCGTCACGCTGGACGATGTCCTCAAGGCGCAGGAGCTGCTCGAGGGCATTATTACCAAGACTCCGGTGGAGTCGTCCCGTGCGTTGGGCAGCCTTGTAGGCGGAAACGTCTTTTTCAAGTGCGAGAACCTCCAGCGTGCAGGCTCCTTCAAGGTCCGTGGCGCCTACGTCCGGATGGCCCGCCTGACCGAAGACGAAAAGAAGCGCGGAGTGGTGGCGGCCTCCGCCGGAAACCACGCGCAAGGCGTGGCCGTAGCCGCTAAGAGCCTTGGCATCAATGCCAGAATCTACATGCCGCTCGGCGTTGCCCTGCCCAAACTGGCAGCAACCCGCAGCCATGGCGCCGAAGTGGTCCTGCACGGGCACAACGTGGATGAGGCACTCGCCGAGGCCCAACGCTACGCCAACGAAACCGGCGCAGTGTTCGTGCACCCCTTCGACAACGTGGACGTCGTGGCCGGCCAAGGCACCATCGGGCTCGAAATCCTGGACCAGATCCCCAACGTGGACACGATCCTCATGGGTGTCGGCGGTGGTGGACTCCTGGCCGGTGTGGCAGTGGCCATCAAGGCCCGGGCCAAGGAACTTGGCCGGGAAATCCGGGTTATCGGCGTGCAGGCGGAAAACGCCGCAGCCTACCCTCCCTCCCTTGCAGCAGATGCACTGGTGCCGCTCAAGAAGGTCACTACGATGGCGGACGGTATCGCCGTGGGCCGGCCGGGTCAGCTTCCGTTCAGCATCATCCGGGAACTCGTCGACGACGTCGTCACCGTCAGCGAAGACTCGTTGGCCCGCGCCCTGATCTTCCTGCTCGAACGGGCAAAGATGGTGGTTGAACCTGCCGGTGCCGTCGGAGTAGCCGCACTGATGGATGGCAAGATCGAAAACCCGGGGAACACCGCCGTCGTGCTTTCCGGCGGAAACATCGATCCCATGCTGATGCTCAAAGTCATCCAGCGAGGCCTGTCGGCCGCCGGCCGGTTCATGACGGTGCGCATGATGCTGGATGACCGTCCCGGTTCGCTGGCGACCATCGCGCGGATCATCGCCGAAAACGATGCCAACGTCACCGGACTCGACCACACCCGCCTGGGTGGATCCATCAGCATGGGCGATGTCTCCATCACCATCAACCTGGAAACCAAGGGCCACGAACACGGAGAACAGGTTCTCGGTGCGCTGCGTGCCGAGGGCTTCCAGCCAATCGTGGTGCACTGACAGGGGGAGCCATTGGTGCTGGGAATGCCTGAGGGGACGCCGGTAGAGGCGAAGGATTCGTTGGCCGGGCGGGCGAAGGGCGGCCTGTTGTTCATGGGCGGCTTCGTGATCCTGCTCTACGTCATCGAGTTTATTAACACGCTGATGCTTCACAGCCTCAACCGCACCTTTGGCCTGCGTTCCCGGACCCTGGATGGCGTCCTGGACATCCTGACGTTCCCGCTCCTGCACGCCAACTTCAATCACCTGCTCTCCAACACGCTGCCGCTGATCATCTTCGGATTCCTGGCGTTCATGTCCGGATTCCGTGTGTTCATCACCGCCCTGGCGTTCAGTTGGCTGGGCTCAGGACTGGCTGTGTGGCTTATCGGCGGGGGAGGGGTTACGGTGGGCGCCTCCGGGCTGGTCTTCGGACTCTTCGCATTCCTCCTTGTGCGGGGCTTCTTCAACCGCAACTGGTGGCAGATCCTGCTCTCCGTGGTGCTCTTCATGGCCTACGGCAGCATCCTTTTGGGGGTGCTTCCCACGGTCATGGGGTACATCTCCTGGCAGGCACACCTCGGCGGAGCTGTCGGCGGCGTGATTGCGGCCGTCCTGTTACGCCCTAAAGCGCAGCCCGCAGCAACTTTCTGACCGCCGGCAAGGTGGCAAAGGAAACGCCGGGCCGCCCCGGGAAGGGGCGGACCGGCGTCGTTGGTTAAGGCGTTGCAGCTTAGCCGGCGTAGGGCTTCGCGGAAACGATCTCCACCGGGATTTCCTTGCCGTTGGGGGCAACGTAGCTCAGTTTCTCGCCCTCTTTGTGGCCGATGATGGCAGCGCCCAAGGGGGACTTTTCGCTGAAAACATCAATATCCGAATCCCCGGCGATTTCGCGGGAGCCGAGCAGGAACTTCTCTTCGTCGCCGGCAATGCGGGCAACAACCAGCATGCCGGGTTCAACGATGCCGTCGTCGGCAGGTGCTTCGCCCACCTGGGCATCGCGCAGAAGTGCAGTGAGCTGTCGGATGCGGGCCTCAATCTTGCCCTGCTCCTCCTTGGCTGCGTGGTAGCCGCCGTTCTCCTTGAGGTCGCCCTCCTGGCGGGCAGCTTCGATCTTCTGGACGATATCCGCCCGGCCAGCGCCGGAAAGGTGGTCCAGCTCAGCCGTCAAGCGATCGAATGCTTCCTGGGTAAGCCAAGCTGCAGTGGCGCTGTTGGTGGTAGACACGGATTTCTCCTCTTGATCTGACAATGCAAAAGACCCCGCCTAGGTGGCCACTCGTGGAACTCAGTAACCAACTTAACGGGGTGAAGGTTTCATCCATTGTAGTAAATCCTCTGGACGAACCCAAACCGGTTGAGTCGTGGGTCACACGATTGTTATTTTCCGCTGTCCACGATCCAGCAATTATCCACGACGCCGGACACCGCCGGGGACTCGGTGCGCAGGATGGTCCGCTGTACGGTGGTCCGGCCGCCATCGGCGCTTTGCTCGGGCTGGTTGGGGCCGATTTCCACCACTTTCCACCCCACTACGGCGAACTTGGAATCCATGGCCTTGATGGCGCACTTTGCCGTGGCGCCCGGACTCTTGGTGACCTGGTAGTCCACCTCTGCCTGGGTCCCATCCACCGTGCTGTACCCGATATCTTTGAAGGTGACGGGGGCTGTGGCCGAGGACGTGGCAACCCACGCCGCGAACGCAATACCAACGATCAGTGCCACGAGGACGATGATCCGCTTGGTTTTGCGGGTCATGGCGTGCTTTTGGCCGCCGTAGCGATTGGCTAGGCTGGTGCTTGCCGGTACGTGGGTGGCCGATAGGTCCTCTGAAGTCACCCATCCAGTTTAGTGCCGATCCCGGCGCCCGCTCACCGCCCACAAGTCCGTACCACAAACCCGTTATACGAAAGAGGAGCCGTCACGTGACAGCGTCCAGCAGTTCCGACCACCAGCTGAGGCTGCTCGCCGTCCACGCCCACCCGGATGATGAGTCCAGCAAGGGCGCGGCGACCATGGCAATGTATGCCGCGGCCGGAGTGGACGTCATGGTTGCCACGTGCACGGACGGCTCGCGGGGAGATATCCAGAATCCCGCCATGGAGGATGCTCCGCACCCCAAGCGCGACATGGCCGGTGCGCGGCGCCTGGAAATGGCGAACGCAGCGGCAGTCCTCGGCATCAAGCAACGGTGGCTGGGCTTCGTGGACTCAGGCTTGCCTGAAGGTGACCCGCTTCCTGCGCTCCCTGCAGGGTGCTTCGCCCTGCAGCCTTTGGAGCGGGCCACAGCGCCGCTGGTCCGCCTGGTCCGGAATTTCAAGCCCCACGTCATCCTCAGCTATGACGAAAATGGAGGGTACCCGCACCCGGACCACATCATGGCCCACAAGGTGGCTGTGGAAGCCTTCGAAGCCGCAGGCGACGCTGACCGGTACCCGGGGCTGGGGGAGCCGTGGGCGCCGAGCAAGCTCTACTACGACCGTGCATTCAGCCCCGAACGCTTCCGGGCATTGCACTTCGCCCTGGAAGAGGCCGGCCTGCAGTCCCCGTATGCCGAGCGGCTAGCTGCTTGGCTGGAAGCTGACGCCGAGGGGCACACCCCGCCGGTACCGGCCCACCAGACAACCACCCAGGTGGATTGCGGGGACTTCTTCGAGGCCCGGGACGACGCCCTGCGCGCTCACCGAACCCAGATCGACCCGCTGGGGTTCTTCTTCGCTGTGTCACCGGAGCTGCAGCGAAAGGTATGGCCGTGGGAGGACTACACCCTGGTCACTTCGCGGGTCCCGTCCGAACTGCCGGAGAAGGACCTCTTCGCGGGGATAAGATAGGAACGCCGCCAGTTTCTATCGCTCGTAGAAATTGCATCTGCTCCCATAGAAGGTTTGAACGTGCACCACTTGCTACTCGCCCTGACCGTTACTCCGTCGCCCGATCCTACGGGCACGCTGCGGCCTGGTCTGTCCGAGGATCAGGTGACGCCGGGTACTTGGGGCTTCGTCCTGACGGCCTTCATCGTGATCCTCACGACCTTCCTGATTGTGGACATGGTGCGACGTATCCGCCGTGTCCGCTATCGGGCGCAGGTGGAGGAAGCCCGCATGGCTGCCGAGGCCGGCGACCAGGCGGACGAGAACGGCGACGCCGGGCCCGGTACCCGCTGACGCGGTAATCGCTGACGCAGGGCTTCAGGTGGTCAAATCGGGTGGCTGCGCAACCAGCTAGCTCAGTACTGCCATCATGATGGCGATGAAGTGTGCCGCGAAGGCCAGCACGGTGAAAGCGTGGAAGAGTTCGTGGAACCCGAAATGGGTGGCGCTGAAGTTTGGCCGTTTGATGCCGTAGAACACCGCTCCGGCGATATACAGCGCACCACCGACGCAGATGAGGACCGCCGCGGCGGCATTTGCCGCAAAAAACTGCGGCAGGTAGAACAGTGCGCCGCAGCCCAGGGCGATGTAGACGGGGACGTAGAGCCACCGTGGAGCTCCGGTCCAGAGGATCCGGAAAAGTACCCCGACTATTGCCCCGGACCACACGAGCCACAGCAAGGTGATGGCTTCGGAGCGTTCAAGGAGCGACCAGGCCAGTGGGGTGTAGCTGCCTGCGATCACCAGCATGATGTTGGTGTGGTCCAAACGTTTAAGGACCATCTTGACCCGGGGTGACCAGTTTCCGCGGTGGTAAACGGCGCTGACGCCAAAGAGCAGGAACCCTGTCAGCGCATAGATGGCCGAGGTGACCTTGCGGTCGGGAGTGGGTGCGACTGCCACCAAAATGATCCCGGCGGCCAACGCGAAAGGAGCGGCGACGGCGTGGATCCATCCACGCCAGAGGGGCTTGGTTTCGACGAGCTCAGCCATGGTTCAAGAATAACTTACGTTCCGGTAAGTTACCGCAGGGTAACCTGCGTCGGAGGATTTTGACCCGAGACTGCACCGGCTCGACGGCTGGGGCGGGTAGCCTTGGATGTGCGTCGTCGTCGTACAAGCAAGGAAGTCAGGTGAGAGTCCGGTGGAGCTGCCCGGTTTCCTCTATGGCTTTTACGAGCGCAAGTTGCTGCGCTCACTCAAGCAGGACCAGATCCCGCGGCATATTGGCGTAATGGTGGACGGTAACCGCAGGTGGGCCCGCCAGTTCAACGCTCCAACGAGCCAAGGGCATCAGGCTGGGGCGGACAAGATCCACGAATTCCTGGGCTGGTGCCAGGAGCTCGGCGTCAAGGTCGTGACGCTCTACATGCTCTCCACGGACAACATGAACCGCTCCGGTGAAGAACTGGACCTGCTCATGGGCATCATTGCCAACACCATGGACCGCCTCGACGAGGACGAAGACGTCTCGGTCCACGCCATGGGCGCACCTGAGCTGCTCCCGGACTACCTTGCCGAACGACTCAACAAACTGACGTCCCGGACTCCTGTCCATGAAAAGATCCACGTCAACGTAGCAGTGGGTTACGGTGGTCGACGCGAAATTGTCGACGCCGTGCGGGAACTGCTGCACGATGCTGCCGCCAAGGGACGCACCATGACGGAGGTCGCAGATGAACTTTCGGTGGACGACATTTCACGCTTCCTCTACACCCGCGGCCAGCCCGATCCGGACCTGGTGATCCGCACGTCCGGCGAGCAGCGGCTCTCTGGCTTCCTCATGTGGCAGAGCGCTTACAGCGAGTTCTATTTTTGCGAAGCCCTGTGGCCTGCTTTCCGCAAGGTCGATTTCCTGCGTGCGCTCAGGGATTATGCCGGGCGCCAGCGCCGGTACGGAACCTAGCCGCCGTCGGGTTCACCGAAAATTAACGAGACGGACATGCGACTTGCCGACGACGGATTGCGGAAATGAATGTGTCCGGGATTACGTTAATCCCATCAGCAGGCAAAACCGCCCGCTGATCGGGGAGGCCAGTACATGGAGCGGAACATCGCACCAGTTACATGGGAGGCCACGCCCGGCCTTCCGGCCGAGCCGCTTCACCATTAGGCCGGGCGACCGCCCGGGGCTGGAGTCGATGTGGCTATTTCTGAGCAACTGCCCGCAATGGTTTCCGACGGGGAAAGTGCAGCTACCTCTCGCGCCAAGCGCGTCCCACAAAAAGCGCAGACCGTCACGTCCGCCACAGGCCGCAGCTACGTGATCGACACGTCAGTCCTGCTTTCGGACCCACACGCGTTATTGCGCTTCGCTGAACACGAAGTCATCGTCCCGATTGTTGTCATCAGCGAACTCGAAGGCAAACGCCACGATCCCGAACTGGGCTACTTCGCCCGGAAAGCGCTCAGGCTCCTGGACGACCTCCGGATCGAACACGGCGGTTTGGACCACCCCATTCCGATCGGGTCCGACGGCGGAATCCTCCGGGTGGAAATGAACCACATCTCCCCGGATGTCCTGCCGGCAGGGTTCCGCGGGGGAGACAACGACAGCCGCATCCTGGCGGTGGCGAAGAACCTGGCCAACGAAGGCCACAACGTCACGGTTGTCTCCAAGGACCTGCCCATGCGCGTCAAAGCGTCTGCCATGGGCCTGAATGCCGACGAGTACCGCAACGAGCTGGTCAAAGATTCCGGCTGGACTGGCATGGCCGAGGTGGAAGCCAACGACGACGAAATCACCACGCTCTACGGACACGAGCCCGTCTTCATCCCTGCCGCGGCCGAACTCCCGGTCAACACCGGGTTGGTCCTGCTCTCCAACCGCGGCTCCGCCCTTGGCCGCGTGGGGGCCGACAAGCAGGTCCGCCTGGTCAAGGGCGACCGCGACGTCTTTGGACTCCACGGTCGCTCAGCCGAACAACGGCTTGCCATCGACATGCTCATGGATCCATCGGTGGGCATCGTATCGATCGGTGGCCGGGCAGGCACTGGTAAGTCGGCCTTGGCGCTCTGTGCGGGCCTGGAAGCCGTCCTGGAACGCCGCGAGCACCGGAAGGTTGTAGTGTTCCGGCCCCTGTACGCGGTGGGCGGACAGGAACTGGGCTACCTCCCGGGCTCCGAGTCCGAAAAGATGAACCCCTGGGCGCAGGCTGTGTTCGATACCTTGGGCGCACTGGTCAGCCAGGAAGTGGTGGAAGAAGTCATGGACCGGGGCATGCTCGAGGTCCTTCCCCTCACCCACATCCGCGGACGCTCACTGCACGACGCCTTCGTGATCGTCGACGAAGCCCAGTCCTTGGAGAAGAACGTCCTGCTCACCGTGATGAGCCGGATCGGCCAAAACTCCAAGATCGTCCTCACCCATGATGTGGCCCAGCGCGACAACCTCCGTGTCGGCAGGCACGACGGCGTTGCGGCCGTCGTCGAGACGCTCAAGGGTCATCCGTTGTTCGGCCACATCACGCTGACGCGCTCCGAACGCTCGCCGATTGCTGCCTTGGTGACGGAGTTGCTGGAAGGGGCTGAAATCTAAGTCCTGGGGCCGCGCCGTGGTTGCCAACGCGCGGCAACTGCCTCCCGCGGTCGCTTAGACACAACGCAAAAGGCCCCTTCGGTCGCTGGGCGACCTTAGGGGCCGATGCGTCCCGATGCGCTCCTTTCCGGGAGGCCGTTGCCGCGCCGTCGCGCCGTTAGAGGCCCAGGTACGTTTTCAGTGTTTCGTGGCCTTGGACTTTGAGGGTCCAATCCGGGCGTTTGAACGTGGTGGGAGTGAGCCTGACTTTTTGGACTTCCTCGACCTTCTCGCCCCAGGCATGGCGGAAGGTGCCGTTGGGTTCGTAGCCCAGGCTCGTCGAGACTCCCAAGGACTGCTTGTTCCAGACGGCGGCCTCGGACTCGGCGATCTCCGCGTTCAGGTAGTCAAAGGCATAACCCACGACGGCGGAACGCATCTCCTTGCCGAAGCCGCGGCCCTGCGCGGACTGCTTGAGCCACGAGCCTGTGCTGACTGTCCTCAGGGTGGCGAAGTCCTTGGCACCAAGGTCCTGGACGCCGAGGAACTCTTCCTCGTGCCAGACGGCGAGCAGCATGGTCCACGAATCCGGCGTGAAGTTGGCACGGCACCGCCAGTACCACTGGGCCATATTGGGTGCCAGTTCGTCCTTCGGCAGTTCGGCCCACGGGGTGCTGAACGGGCTCTTGCCGGCCTCGTGGATTCCGGAGCGGGCGGCAGCCACAGCGGAGGGGATATCCGCGTCCATAACGGCGCGCAGGGAGAGCCTCGGGGTGGTGAGGATGAGTCCGAACGGGGGCCAGATGTTTGCCAGCGATGTCATCGCCGTAGCTTAGCCCGTCGGCAATGCGTGGGCGAGTCAAGCGCTCGGATCAGGCGGCGGGGCCGATGTCCCAGGGAATGTGGCGCCTCACGTCGGTGAGGTTCATGGATTCCGCAAGGAAGAGATCGTCCAGCATGTACTCATCGACTCCCAGGATCCGGAGCCAGTGGCCCTTGCCGGATGTCTCCCCGTCGAGGCTCTGGCTGGCAACACAAACTCCCGTACCGACGTCGATCCTTAGCAGTGTCCGTCCAGGGTGGACCAGCGGCTCCTTGGGGTCCGAGGGGACGTAGGTCCGGCTGGGCGTAACGATCGTTTCCAGTGCCGGCCGGCCCTCATGGTCCACCTCCCGCGGCTCGTCCAGGAACACCCTGTTGGTATCGGGAAATTCGATCGGGACCGGAGCGTTACCGGCAAGTTCCACGGGGTCGAGCGCAGCGGCGAGCCGGCCATTGCCAAACGCAGGCTCGCCGTAGGCGGCCTCGGGGCGGCGCCGGACCAAACCGGCGTCGTCATAGACCGGCGTGACAAGGTGCGGCGGGAGCAACCACGAACGGCGCGTAGCGCTGACGTAGAAGTCATCACGGGAATCGTTGATGCCTGTGGTGCTGTGCAGCAGTTGGCCGTCAGGAGTTTCAAGGCGGAGGGCACCCGGACGCCGAAGCCAGGCCCGGACCATGGTGGCCCCGGTCCCTGGCCGCTCGAGGTATTCGAAACGGAGGGTGGTCCACCTCCACGGCGAAGAACGGCAAAGGTTCCGGAATGTGGAGGACAAGTCAGAAGCCTGTCCGCCTGCACTGAATCGCCCCATATCCACAGTTTACCTAGGTGTCCAAGCGGTCCGGGAAGCCAAAGCGGGATAGCATCACGAAGGTGATCCGACGACTCTCCGACCTCTGGGACGACAGCCCGCTGGCCTTCTGGCTGGTCGCCGTGGCATGCCTGTACTTCCTGGTGATGGCCGTGCGGCTCACGGTGATTGACGTCCGGAGCCACCTGCTGCCCAACCGCATCGTGTTCCCGTCCTACGCAGTGGCCGGGTTGCTCCTGCTGGGGGCAGCCCTCGCAGCATCCATTACCGGCACCGACCCGCATCCCACGGGCGACCTTCTTGGAGTTCCCGGCCTCGGCGTACTTACCGGGGGAGTTGGGCTATGGCTGTTTTACTTTGTGCTCCGGCTGATCCACCCGCCCGGGATGGGGTTCGGGGACGTCAAACTCGCGGGGGTACTGGGCCTGTACCTGGGGTACCTGGGATGGGCGCACCTCTTTGCCGGAACGTTTGCGGCATTCCTGCTGGGTGGGCTGTGGAGCCTGGCCATCCTGTTGAGCCGGAAGGGAAACCTGCGGTCGGCCATTCCCTTCGGACCGTTCATGCTGGCTGGTGCCGCGGCCGCCATGGTGCTGTTGCCCGCCTAAGGCTAGCCTGTCAGCAAAGACAACGGGCCTTGATGACTAAAGAAGACTGAGACCTGCTGAGGAGGATGCTGGGACAATGGGTGCACCCGAGTTCGTGCTCAAACTAAGGGAAAAGATCGGCAACGATGCCCTCTGGCTGCCCGCCGTCCGCGGAGTGGTCTTCAACGATGATGGACAGGTGCTGCTGGGCCAACGTGCCGACAATGGCCACTGGGCGCTCATCACCGGCATGCTGGAGCCCGGGGAACACCCTGCACCCGGTTTGGTCCGAGAGATCTTCGAGGAAACGGCGGTAGTGGCACGGACCGAGCGAATCATCGGTGTAGGAGTCGTGGGGCCAATAACGTTCCCGAATGGCGATGTCTGCGACTTTTTGGACATCACGTTCCGCTGCAGATACGTGTCGGGAGAAGCGCGGGTCAACGACGACGAATCCCTTGCCGTCGGCTGGTTCGGCCTGGACGAACTCCCCGAAATGAGCGCAGGGAACCTTGAAGCCATCAGGCTTGCCACGGAGCCCGAAGGCCCCGTGGCATACCAGCCGGAGGATGAGGGCTACTGACGCCCAGCGTCCGCGGTGGGACGATCGTCGTCGAGCTCTGTGGAAGCCGCCAGGCTGGCTTCGAGCTGCGCAGTCTCCAAGCGCTCCGCTTCAAGCCTCTCAGCCTCGGCGCCACCCACGGCCTCTCCACGGGCCACCATTCCCGCGGTGTCAGAGAGGGGAATCTGCTTCAGTGTGATGGCCAGGAGCAGTGCGATGGCGATGAAGGGCACGAGGTACCAGAACACGGGGGCCAGGGAGTTCGCATAAGCGTTGACGATCGCGTCCCGCAGTTGCTCAGGCAGTTGTGCCAGAGCCTGCGGATCCAGGGTGCTGGTGGACTGGGACGCTTGTTCAGTTGACGCGCCTGCGCCCTTGAATGCGTCCGTCAGGGACTCTGCCAGGCGGTTGGTGAAGATCGAACCGAACACTGCAACACCCAGCGAGGCACCCACTTCACGGAAGTAGTTGTTGGTGCTGGTCGCGGTACCGATTTGGTCAGCCGGAACGGAGTTCTGCACCACCAGCACGATGACTTGCATGATGAGGCCCAGACCTGCACCGAAGATGAAGAGCTGGACGCAGATCACCCAGATAGGCGTGGCAGCGGTCAACGTGGTCAGCCACAACATGGCCGCAATGGTCAACGACGCACCCAGGATGGGGAACATCTTGTACTTGCCGGTCTTGGAAATGCGGATACCGGAGTAGATGGAAGTGCCCATCAGGCCCACCATCATGGGCAGCATCAGCAGGCCGGACTCGGCAGCGGACGTCCCGGAGGACATCTGCAGGAAGGTGGGCACGAAGGCGATTGCTGCGAACATGCCCAAGCCCAAGGTGAATCCGATGGCCGTCGCATTGATGAAGATGGGGTTCTTGAAGAGACTGAGCGGAATGATCGGGTCCTCCGCGCGGCGTTCAGTCATCACGAAAGCCACTGCTGCCAGGACCATGCCGGCACCGAAAGCCCAGGTGAGCGGGGAATCCCAGCCTTCATCCTTCTTGCCGCCAAAGTCCGTGAAGAAGATCAGGCAGGTGGTGGCGGCGGAAAGGAATACGACACCGAGGATGTCGATCTTCTTTTCGGCCTTCTTGTTGGGCAGCGTCAGGGTAAACCAGGCGGTGATGAAGGCGGCGATGCCAATGGGGATGTTGATGTAGAAGGCCCATTCCCAGGTGAGGTGGTCCACGAAGAAGCCGCCCAGGAGGGGCCCTGCAACGGCGGAGAGGCCGAAGATCGCGCCCAGGGGTCCCATGTACTTTCCGCGTTCCTTGGCAGGAACAATGTCAGCGATGATGGCCTGCGACAGGATCATCAAACCGCCGCCGCCCAATCCCTGAATGGCGCGGAAGACCACGAAGCCCCAGAAATCCGTGGCGAACGCGCAGCCTACGGAAGCCAGGGTGAACAGGGCGATCGCAACCAGGAACAGGTTTCGGCGCCCAAGGATGTCACCGAACTTGCCATAAATGGGCATCACGATGGTGGTTGCCAGCAGGTAGGCGGTGGTGATCCAGGCCTGGTGTTCCACGCCGCCCAGCTTGCCCACGATGGTGGGCATGGCCGTGGAGACGATGGTCTGGTCCAGGCTGGACAAGAGCATGCCGGCGATGAGTGCGGAGAAGATGATCCAGATGCGTTTCTGGGTCAGCAGCAGTGGCTCTGCCGCTTTCGATAAGGTGCTCATGCGGGGTCCTTTGAGGTTTCAAGGGGGTTGGGTCCCAGCTGGTGGCTCGTGGCCAGCGGCTGGGCAAAGAGTTTGCGTGCGGCGTTGAGGTTCTGTTCGAGGATCGCGCGGTACGGGCGGGTGTTGTCCTCCGAAAAGAACTGCTGGGCTGTCTTCTTCGAGACAGCCCCGAACAACACGGTGGCCGTCATGACTTCGGGATGATCGGGTTCCAGCCCTTCACGGGCGGCAACGAGCCCGGCGAATTGGCGCTCGCGGGCTTCCCCTTCAAGGGTGAGCCGGGCCAGGAGCTGGGGCTCGGCCGTGATGGCTGCGATGAACTGTTGAACCTCGGTGCGGCTGATGGATGAACGCTCCATCAGGGTCACGGTGAGGACATGCAGCGCAGCGAGGAGCGTTTCCGAAATGCTGTCCGGCGTTCGGGACGGATTCTGGTTGAACGCGGCCAGGGCATCCGTCGGCAGCTCGTCGGAAAACGAACCGATCACAGCGTCTTCCTTGGAATGGAAGTAGTTGAAGAACGTCCGGCGCGATATCCCGGCCGCTTCGCAGACCTCTTCGACCGTGAAACCGTTGAGGCCATGCTCAGCGGTCAAGGAACGTGCGACGGCGGTGATCGCCGTCCGCGTGGCAGCCCGCTTGCGCTCGCGGAGGCCGCCGTCGATATTTGCACTATTGCTCACAAAGTAAAGTTTTGCACTCTTGTATCAAGAGTGCAAAATGTTTTCCTGTGTCATCTCCCACACGTGGTTAAACTTCCGGGGACGACGACGGCCGGTACCCTTCGTGCGGAAGGGTACCGGCCGTCGTCGTACTTCAGGGATGAACCGGAAGGCTATGCCTTGTGTGCAGGCGACGTCATGGTGGTGACGTCCAGGGCCTTGTCGAGGTCAGCCTCAGAGACCTTGCCTTCACCCTCGCCAACGAAGCCGAGCTTCTCGGTTGCCTGGCGGATGGTCAGGCCTTCCTTGACGGCGATCTTGGCGATCTTGGCTGCGTTCTCGTAGCCGATGTACTTGTTCAGCGGCGTCACGATGGACGGGGAAGCCTCAGCGAGGAAGCGTGCGCGCTCCACATTGGCGGTGATGCCGTCGATCATCTTGTCGGCCATGACGCGGCTGGTGTTGGCCAGCAGGCGGATGGACTCGAGCAGGTTGGCGGCCATGACGGGGATACCGACGTTCAGTTCGAAAGCGCCGTTGGTGCCGGACCAGGCGATGGCGGTGTCGTTGCCGATGACCTGGGCGCACACCATGATGGAAGCTTCGCAGATGACCGGGTTGACCTTGCCCGGCATGATGGATGAGCCCGGCTGGAGGTCCGGGATGGCGATTTCGCCGAGACCCGTGTTGGGGCCCGAGCCCATCCAGCGGAGGTCGTTGTTGATCTTCATGAAGGAGATCGCGATGTTGCGCAGCTGGCTGGAGCCCTCGATCAGGCCATCGCGGTTTGCCTGGGCTTCGAAGTGGTCGCGTGCCTCGGTCAGCGGAAGGCCGGTGTCGGCTGCGAGGAGTTCGATGACGCGCTCAGGGAAGCCGGCCGGGGTGTTGATGCCGGTGCCCACGGCGGTGCCGCCCAGGGGAACCTCGGCGACGCGGGGGAGTGCGGCGTTGATGCGCTCAATGCCGTAGCGGACCTGCGCGGCGTAGCCACCGAATTCCTGGCCCAGCATGACCGGTGTTGCATCCATGAGGTGGGTGCGGCCGGACTTGACGACGTCCTTGAACTCAACAGCCTTGCGGTCCAGGGATGCTGCCAGGTACTCCAGCGCCGGGATCAGGTCATTGATCAGGGCCGAGGTGGCGGCAACGTGGACCGAGGTCGGGAAGACGTCGTTGGAGGACTGCGAAGCGTTCACGTGGTCGTTCGGGTGGACAACTTTGTCACTCCCGGCTGCTGCCAGTGCACGCGAAGCGAGCTCGGCGATGACCTCGTTGGTGTTCATGTTGGAGGAAGTACCCGAACCGGTCTGGAAGACGTCGATCGGGAAGTCGCCGTCGTACTTGCCGGATGCAACCTCATCGGCAGCTGCGGCGATGGCCTCGGCGAGCTCGCCATCGAGCACCCCCAGTTCGGCATTTGCCAGTGCGGCCGCCTTCTTGACGCGGGCAAGGGCTTCGATGTGGGTGCGCTCAAGCGTCTTGCCGGAGATCGGGAAGTTCTCCACAGCACGCTGCGTCTGGGCGCGGTACAGGGCGTTCACGGGGACGCGAACTTCGCCCATCGTGTCATGTTCAATACGGAACTCAGTGGTGGAAGTCATGGGGCTAGCTTATGGCGATTGGCCGCCTCACTGAAAACCCGGGGGACAGTGCTACGTGCCCCGGCCGCATGGCCGGGGCACGTCCAACTACAGCTCGCCGATGGCGGAAACAAGGGCCGCCTGGCCCTCGTCAAGCTTGTACGAAAGGCCAATGACGGCAACTCGACCATCTTCAATGGCGTCCGAAATCACACGCGAGCTGTCCGCCAGTCGCTCGGCAGTCTGCTTGACGTGTTCCACCACCATGTCGTTGACGTCCTCCTGGCCGTTGCGCTTGGCCGTGAGCACCGAGGGGGTGATGCGCTCCACGAGGTCCCGGATGAAGCCCGGCGGCATCTCGCCGGTTTCCACCGCACTCTTGGTAGCCGTGACAG
Organism: Paenarthrobacter sp. UW852; assembly: GCF_024608385.1. NCBI lineage: Bacteria > Bacillati > Actinomycetota > Actinomycetes > Micrococcales > Micrococcaceae > Paenarthrobacter > Paenarthrobacter sp. UW852. The sequence continues at coordinate 235,049 of NZ_JAMSGY010000002.1, read as the reverse complement.
CTCCGCAGCTGTCGTGGCCCAGGATGGCGATCAGGGGAACCTTGAGTTCGCTGATGCTGTACTCGAGGGAACCCAGGACGGCATCATCAATCACCTGCCCGGCCGTGCGGACCACGAAGGCATCGCCAAGGCCGAGGTCGAAAATGATTTCGGCCGCAAGCCGGGAATCCGCGCAGCCAAAAATGACAGCAAAAGGATTCTGGCCCTCAAGGAGTGAGGAGCGACGCGAGGCATCCTGGTTGGGATGGCGCGATTCGCCCGATACAAAGCGTTCATTGCCCTCGCGAAGGCGTTGCCAAGCCAGGGCCGGAGTCAGTTTAGTAGGCACCTTATTACCTTACGATGCAGGTGCGGCGCCCTGTGAAACTGTTGCGCAGTTGTGCGCTTGTCCTACGGCTTGGGTGACCCGGTGGGAGCCGGGGCCTGGTCGGCGGACTTAACGACGGCGGCTGCCAGCGTTGCGAACTCGTCAAGGCTGGCTGTGCCGCTAAGGATCAGCGTGGTGCCGCGGTATTCCAGCACCATACTGCGCTTGTCCTTCCCGGAGTCCCGCAGTTCCCAGTCCTGGCCGCCTGCGTTGCGTGTACCGGTGACCGGCAGGTTGCCCGTCTGCTGCAAAATCCAGGTGGGGTTGGCCTGTTTGGTCTGGGTGAGGCCGATGAAAGCCTCCTTGGGAGTCAGGTAGCCCACTTCCCAAGTGGGTACTCCGCTGCCCGTACCGGACTCCCACCTGGCGTAGTTGGGAGTGAATGTGTCGCCGGTATCCGGGGTAACCGGTGTGAATCCCGCCACATCCGTGGCGTTCCTTGCGATGGAAGCCACGTCCACAGGCGGCCTGAAGCCTTCGCCTTTCGGTGCCGGGTTCATCAGGACGATCGGAAGGAATGCCAGGACGCAGACCAGCAGCGCAATGACCATACCGATGACCGAAGCGTTGGCCCGCTTGGCAGCTTTCGCCGCGATGACGGGTTTGTACGGTGCATCCGGGGCAGCCTGGTCCTGGGTTTGGTTGGCCTCTGCAGCATCGGAGGGGTTGTCCGCTGCGGGCTTGTCCTGCGTTTCACTCACCACTCAATGATCCCTTATCGGAGCAGGGAACACACATCCGGGCACCTCACCACCGTTATTGCGGTCGGTAGTCATTCAACGACCCCAAGTGGATGCGGCGACTATGATCGTTGGTAGAGGAACCCCGGGTTGCCCCGTGCAACCATGTCCGGTCCCGTGAATCGTCACTCGAAGAAGAGGTTCAAGTGTCTCCTGCACCAATGACCCAGCAGTATTCCACGATTTCGCCGTCGCTCGCCGTCGGCATCGACGAACCCGACCGCAACCTTGCGCTTGAACTCGTCCGTGTCACCGAAGCCGCGGCAATTGCCGGTGGCCACTGGGTAGGTTTCGGCGACAAGAACAAGGCAGACGGCGCGGCCGTCGATGCCATGCGTTCGTTCCTTCACACCGTCCACTTCAATGGCGTCGTGGTGATTGGTGAAGGCGAAAAAGATGAAGCCCCCATGCTGTTCAACGGTGAACAGGTTGGTGACGGCACCGGCCCCGAGTGCGACGTCGCCGTGGACCCCATCGACGGAACCCGCCTCACCGCCCTGGGCATCAACAACGCCCTGGCAGTGCTGGCAGTTGCCGAGCGCGGATCCATGTTCGACCCCTCCGCCGTGTTCTACATGGAGAAGCTCGTCACCGGCCCTGAAGCTGCCGACATGGTTGACCTCCGCCTGCCGGTCAAGCAGAACCTGCACCTGATCGCCAAGGCCAAGGGCGTGAAGGTCAACCAGCTCAACGTCATGATCCTGGACCGTGACCGGCACCGTCCGCTCGTGGAGGAAATCCGCGAAGCGGGCGCGCGCACCAAGTTCATCATGGACGGCGATGTCGCCGGTGCCATCGCCGCAGCCCGTTCCGGGACCGGCGTAGATGCCCTCATGGGTATCGGCGGAACTCCGGAAGGCATCGTTGCCGCCTGTGCCATCAAGTCACTCGGCGGCGTCATCCAGGGCCGCCTGTGGCCGACGTCGGACGACGAGAAGCAGAAGGCCATCGACGCCGGGCACGACCTCGACCGCGTCCTGTCCACCAATGACCTCGTCACCTCGGATAACTGCTACTTCGCAGCGACCGGCATCACCGACGGTGACCTCCTCCACGGTGTGCGTTACCAGAAGGACCGCGTCCTGACGCAGTCCATCGTGATGCGCTCCAAGTCCGGGACCGTGCGCTTCGTTGACGCCGAGCACCACGCATCCAAGTGGGAGACGTACGCGCGCAAGGCGTAATCCCCTCACCTAACAGAAGGACGGCGAGCATTGCTCGGCGGCTATCTCCTCGTACCTCGTCGATTTGATGCCGCTGCCGCAATACTCGCCGTCCTTCTTTGTGCGTGGAGGCTCCGGCTTCGCGCTCTTTTTGGGGGGAGGTGGAGGCTCAGCGGAGCTTGTCGCGGAGGCTTCTCGCCAGTTGGTAGGCGCTGTAGCGGAGTTTGTTCACTGGGAGGTCCCAGGTTCCGGGGTAGGAGACTTCGCGGCCTCCGAAGGATTTCTTGAAGGACGTGAAGCCGGCCCATTTGTGGTCCGGCTGGTCCTCCGGTGCCACGCCCCACAGGTCCACGTGCTTGAGGCCCTTCTCCTTGGCGTCGGCCATCAGGGTGACTAAGAGCGGGATCCCTGCGCTGAGTTTGCGGTGGGTGTCGTCCAAGGCAGCGTGGGCGTACACGCGGGTGTCCGACGAATCGTACGCGAAAGCAGCAGCGATCGGCTCGCCCTCCAACTCCGCGATGAACAGCGTACCGGCGCCGGCGGGGAGCAAAGAAGCTGCCACCTGGGTGAGGTACTCATCGCTTTGGGGCTTGAAGCCGTTGCGGGCTGCCGTCAGGTGGAGGAAGTGCAATAGCACCGAAATGTCGGCGGGATCCTGGGACGCCCGGAAGGTGACGCCCTTCTTGTGGATGTTCCGGTACAGGTTCCGGTTGGTCGGCTTCATCCCTGCCAGGACATCCTTGAAGTCACCCTCGAGGTCCACAATCCAACTCAGCTCGGGCTGCTGGTTGACCGGAGCGGGCCGCAGGCCGCGTGCGCGGAGGAGGGGGCCGGCGTCGGACGCTGTGAAACCGGCGGCAGCGGGCTCCATCCGCACGAAGACCGCACGTTCCCTCTTGGCCAGGGCCACCAGGGCTTCCGTTGCGGCATCGAAAGCTTCCACCGACTCAGCGACCGGACCGTACGGGGAGTAGATGACTTTGCCCGCGGGGTTCTTCTCCTCGATGGCGAGGAAGCTCCAGCCCGGGCCGGACTGTTCATGGACGCGACGGCCCAAGGCACGCTGGACGTCGGCCCACGCTGGGGTTTGCAGGAAAAACTCCATGGATCAGTTCCCCAGCCCCGTGGTAACGGCGAAGGCAACGCTGGTTTCCGTGGCACCCTGGATCGGGTGCACGTTCACGGGCGCCTCAATGTCCGGAATGAAGGCCGCGCCACCGCGCTGGAGCTGCAGATCGCTCTTGGGGGAATCCAGCAGTACCTCACCAGAGACCACCACGACGACGGCGGGTCCGGTCTGCGCCAGCGGCACCGGTTCTGCCCCGGGAGCAAGTTCAATGCGCTGCAACTGGAACTCCGTGAACGGCGGGCGATAGAGCTCCTGCCCGAATTCGGTGCCGCTCGCCTCGACACGGGGAACCCCCAGTGCCTCGAAGCGGACGGTTTTCAGCAGTTCCGGGACATCGACGTGCTTGGGTGTCAGCCCGCCACGCAACACATTGTCCGAGGACGCCATCACTTCCACACCCAGTCCATGGAGGTAGGCGTGGACGTTGCCGGCGGGCAGGTAGACCACTTCGCCGGGCTCCAGTGAAACGAGGTTCAGGAGGAGCGAAATGAGCACTCCAGGATCCCCTGGGAAGGCTTCGTTGATGTCCAGGAGCGCACCCAGCACGTCCTCATGGGGTTCCTTGGGCGCTCCCGAGCGGAGGACAGCTTCGACCTCGACAACGGCCTCCGAGACCTTCCGGCCACCCTCGATCAAGCGGGTAAAGGCTGCCTTCAGTGCTGCCGGTTCCTCGGACTGCCCCAGGTCGGCGATGACACCGGTGATGATGTCCGGGACATCCATGGCGGCGGAGTCCATGCACGCCGCAAGGTGCTCGAAAACCTGTCGTGCGGAGGCAGCGGACCTGAATCCGCACAACGCCCGGAACGGAGTCAACGCAAAGATCAGCTCCGGCTTGTGGTTGTCATCCCGGTAGTTCCGTTCAGCGGAATCGGCAGGCAGCCCGGCCGCGTTCTCACGCGCATAGCCCTCACGCGCTTGCTCAAGGCTGGGGTGCACCTGGAGGGACAGCGGTTGCTCGGCGGCCAGGATTTTGGTCAGGAACGGAAGCCGCGGCCCGAACGCTTCGAGGCTTTCACTCCCGAGGAAATGCCGGGGATTGGAGGCAATCAAAGCATCCAGCGGCTCGGTCACACCGTTGGGGTGTATCGCCGTCGAGGGTGAATCCGGGTGCGCCCCAATCCACAGTTCCGCTTCCGGCCCGCCCGAGGCCGGCCGACCCAACAAGTCTGCGATCGCCGTCGTAGAACCCCAGACGTAGGGCCGCAAAACATTCTCAATCTGGTACACGGAAGAAGGTCCTTATCGTTGCGCTGGACGTGGTGGTTGAACGACAGCCGGGCTTAGAGCGGTGCGCATTGCCCGTTGGTGGCCACGAGGTCGCGGATACCTTGCTCATCGCCCTGGGCCTTGAGGCCGTTCAACAACTCAATGGTGATGGGCGTGCCGTCCGGAGTGGTGGTCACCGGGGTGAAATCCGCCGACGGCGACGGCAGTTGGCTTGCCGGGAGGCGCGCCGGTACCGGGCCCGCGGCGGCGGCACCGGCAGGCGTGCCGGTGGGGGAGACGACGGCGTCATCCGCTTTGGGGCTGTTGGAGGACTTCAGGAGTTCCTGGACCTTGGAGTGGATCAGGTCGAAGTCGGGAACGGTGGAGAACGACGCATCGAAGTCCGGAGGTCCGATGGTCAGCCGTTTGACGGGCTGGTTCTTGGACTTCAGGGCAAGATCGACAAAGCTGCCGAGCTGGTTTGAAGAAATGTTCGAGTCAACCACTTTGGTGCCGGCGTTGGCGATGTCCTCGAACTTGGTCAGCAGGGTTGCAGGATCCAGTTGCTTGAGCATGGCTTGCTGCACGCACTGTTGGCGTGCGATCCGGGCGTAGTCGTCCACGAATTCGCGGGACCGTCCGTACCACAGGGCATGGAAGCCGTCCAGGTGCTGGTCACCGGCGGGGATCCAGCCGTCGGGCATGCCGTGGATACCGTGGGCCTCGTCAGTGACAGGGCCGCTGATAGGTACCCAGCCCCCGGCCTTGATGCGGATTCCGCCCATGGCGTCGATGAGTTTTGCGAAGCCGTCCATGTCCACCAGGACGTAGGCCTGCACCGTGATCCCCAAGGTTCCGGAAACGGCCTCAAGGGTGGCTTGTGCACCTGGGTCGGATACGCCCGGGTACAGGTTCTGGTAGTTGTTGGTGACCTCGGTGTTGACGGCGTTGATGAGGCATTCATCGCCGCAGTTGTAGCCGTCGGGGTAGATCTTGCGCATGGGCGAGCCCTCGCTGAACTGCGCATTCTGGAGGTTTCGGGGGACCGAGATGATGGCGCTTTCGCCCGTCTTCGCGTCGACACTGATGACGGAGAGGCTGTCCGGTCGACGGCCCGTCCGGTCATCGCCGGCGTCCCCGCCCATCATCAGAAAGTTGTAGCGCCCGTCCACGGGATCGATGGCGGGACCGGCGTCGAAGATGCTGCCGATCGCATTGCGGCTCACGTTCAGGACGTACGCGATGTATCCCAGCGAGCCACTGGCCACCACCGTGGATGCGACCAGCACGACGGCGATGATGGGCCGCATCCCCGGCGCCAGGAGGTTGGGCCTGATGATCCTCAACGTGTTGAGGAACAGATAGGCCCAACCCAGCGCCAAGACCACCAACACCACAATGACCAGCAGGGAACCAACGGGGTGCGTGACGATGCTGAGCAGCAGGGTCCGGTTTACCAGGGCGATGACGAGGGTCAGCAGCGCCACGGCCCACACAGTCAGGGTGACGCGCAACGCCATGCGGCCCAGCTTGCGGTCGCCGGCAACGATCTGCGCGCTGCCGGGGATGAAGAGAGTCAGGAGTACCAGCACGAAGGCGCGTTTGGTCCGCACCGGAGCGCTGGCTCCGGCGGGGTAGCGGACAGGATCAGTCAGTGCGTTACCCGGCTGATTCGGTGTCTTGTGCATGGTAGTCATCCGCTGCCTTCCTAGCGGATGCTCCGTGCGGAAGCGTTGGCAGGCGAGAAAACCTCTTCCACTTTGTGGCGCAGGTTTTCGCCCTTCTTGGTGGCAACGTCGTTCAGCTCCTGGGCGAAGGCCAGCAGGTCCGCGCGGAGCTTCGAGGCGAGGTCGTCCGTGCCCGATGCCAGCATTCGCACCGCAAGGAGTCCGGCGTTGCGGGCTCCAGCGATCGATACCGTGGCTACGGGAACGCCCGCAGGCATCTGCACGATGGACAGCAGGGAGTCCATGCCGTCGAGGGTTTTCAGGGGGACGGGCACACCGATCACAGGCAGCGGCGTCACCGATGCCAGCATGCCGGGCAGGTGTGCAGCGCCACCAGCGCCGGCAATGATGACCCGGAGGCCGCGTTCGTGGGCCGTCTGCCCGTACCGGATCATTTCGGTGGGCATTCGGTGCGCCGAGACGACGTCTGCCTCGAAGGGAATGCCGAATTCGGCAAGGGCGTCCGCGGCGGCCTCCATGACGGGCCAGTCCGAGTCGGAGCCCATGACGAGCCCTACCAGCGGGGCAGTTGTACCGGAGGTCATACGGTCTCCTCAAGAGTGGTCTGTTCAGGCTTGCGGCCGTCACGGATGATGTTTGCCACGGCTGTGGCACGCTCGCGGACGGAGTCGACGTCGGAGGTCGACGTGCCGACCAGGTTCACATGCCCGATCTTCCGGCCGGGCCGGACGGACTTGCCATACGAGTGGACCTTGGCGGCAGGCTCGTAGGCGAGGGCCATGGGGAAGGCGTTGAAGAGATCCTGGTTGTCGCCGCCCAGGAAGTTCTTCATGACCGTGACGGGGGCCAAGGCATCCGTGGCGCCGAGGGGAAGATCCAGGACAGCCCGGAGGTGCTGTTCGAACTGGCTGGTGATGGATCCATCCTGCGTCCAGTGCCCGGTGTTGTGGGGGCGCATGGCCAGTTCGTTGATCAGGAAGCCTGCCCCGACGCCGGGCGTTTCAAACAATTCGGCTGCCATGACGCCGGTGACGCCGAGCTCGTTGGCTATGCGGAGGGCAGCTTCCTCTGCGGCGGCAGCCACCTCGAGGGAAATGTTCTGGGCCGGTGCGATCACTTCATCGCAGACGCCATCCACCTGGATGGTGTGCACCACGGGCCACGCCCGGGACTCGCCGCTGGGGGTGCGGGCCACCAGGGCTGAGAGTTCGCGGCTGAACTCCACCTTGGCTTCGGCCAGCAGCGGGCTCATGGCCTGGAACCAGTCGCCGGTCTCCTGCGCTTCGTCCGCGGAGTCGATGATCCTGACGCCCTTGCCGTCGTATCCGCCCCTCGGCGTTTTCAGCACCACGGGCCAACCGATGCGGTCGCCGAAGGCCACCAATTCGTCAACCGTGTGCACGGCGGACCACTCGGGGTTGGGCAGTCCAAGCCGATCGATGGCGGCCCGCATGACCAGCTTGTCCTGGGCGTTCACCAGGGCATCCGGCCCGGGCTGGACATTCACGCCGGCATCCAACAGCGCCTGGAGGTGCCCGGTAGGAACGTGTTCGTGGTCAAAGGTCAGCACGTCCACGCCACGGGAGAACTCGAGGAGCGTGTCCAGATCCTTGTAGTCGCCGACCGGGGCCGAGGCCACCGCGGCAACGGCGGAAACGTCCTCGGCTTCAGCCAAAACGCGGAGTTCGAAGCCCAGTGCGGTAGCGGGCGGAGCCATCATTCGTGCGAGTTGGCCGCCGCCAACAACGCCAATTACTGGAAAAGTCACAATGTTCAGCCTACCGAACAGGCAGCGGGATCACTGATTCTGGCGCTCTATTGCCTGCCTTTTGGTGGCGCGCACGGTCTTCTATGGGTGTTCTCACAGGCTGTTCCCGGGCACCGCCGCCAAATCGGCGCTAAAATAAATTTGGCCCATCGGCCCATCTTCAACGGCCATGGAGGGTCATGATAACCACACTTGCAGATCGCATCCGCGGACTTGCCTCGCTTTTCTGGCGCGAGGTAGCCAAGTTCGGCGCCGTCGGCGGTGTTGCCTTCGTCATTGACTCGGCCGTCTTCATCTGGCTCTTTTCGGGCCCTATGCACGGCAGTGAGGTGTGGGCCAAGGCTCTCGCGACCATTGTTGCAAGCGTGTTCTCCTGGGTAGCCAACCGCTTCTGGACTTTCCGCCACCGCAAGCAGGCCAATGTTGTCCGCGAAGCCGTGTTGTTCGCCGTCATGAACATCGTTGGGCTTTTGATCGCTTCAGGATGCGTGTGGTTCGCCAAGTACATCCTGGACCTGAACGACAAGCCGTCGTTGTTCATCGCCGGCAGCGTCGTGGGCCTCATCCTTGGCACCATCTTCCGCTTCTTCGCCTACCGCTTCTGGGTCTTCAACGAGGAACTGGATGCCGAGCCGGAGTTCTCGCACGATCACGAGATCATCGAAGGACACCCCAAGCAGAGGAACGGCGAGACCGCCAGCCCTGCGACCGGCGAACTTCCCATCAAAAAAGCCTGACCGCTAGTCCTCGCGTTTCAGCGTTGTGTGACGCGTTCGTTTTCCAGCAGGTGTTCGGTGACGTCCACTGCCGGGTGAACCAGGACCACTGATCCGTCCTGCTTCCATGCACCCAACGATGCGGACAAGCCTTCTTCCAAACCGTCGGCCGCGCGTACCAGGAGGCGGACCCCCGGCTCCTGGGTGGCAGCAAATCCGTCGATCAGTTCGGCGTGCGCGTGTGCCGTTGTGCTGCGGACCGCAGGCAAATCACCGTCGGGTTCGTTATGTGCCATGAAGACGTCACCGTGGGAGCGGACTTCCGCGGCGTAGTCCACGACGCCGGCGGGCAACTCGCCGGGCCACCGCATGGCGAGTGCCGCAAGCGGGACCGCCACGACCGCGTCGAAGCCGGCCTCGGCGCCGTCGTCGGGCTTGTCCGTAACAAGAAGGTCAGCTGACGAATCGTCAAACACGACTTCCAGCCCGAGCTGCCAAGCAGCCAAGGCCCACACGAACGACTTCCAGTGGGATGGGAGGTCCAGCCGGACGGCCATGCCCGGTTCGGCGTCCAGCTCGTCCTGCAGGAGGTTGCTGGTCTTGGCCACCCAGTTATCCAAAACGCGGCCCGAAAGTTCCACGCGCTCGGAGTCCGGTCCGTACCAAGTGAGTCGGGGTGAGGTTGCGTGGCTGGACCTCAGGGCGGTCATCAGGTTCGCTGCCGGGATAGTCATAGGCCCATCTTGCCACGCTGCAATTATGTGGACGCGGGGCGTTGTGAATTGAAGCACACCACACGCGGCCGGGCTGAAGGACGGCCCTCCTTCGGTGGTCAAATTTCCGCAGAAATTCAATGAACGTTCACGTAAATCGATCCGACACTCCCAGTTTTTCGCCGCGAAACGCCGCGGCGCGGAGAAAATCTTGGGCGTGGCGCATCCCACGTTTCTACAGATTCTTGATTATTATCCCGGCGCGGCTTGACTGTCGGTAGTTACACGCGTGTAATTAGTAATCAACGCCGCTGCACAGAGGACCGGAACGCCACCGGGAATCGGAAATACATCCAAGCAGCAGCTGCAAACTCAGGAGGGACGCCATGGGGCAAGCGTTGCGTATCCAGGAAGATGCAGTCGTCGCAGAACATGCGTCGGTGAAATACCGTTCACGGGAAGTACCGGGAGACTGGTACGTCGATCCCGCAGATCCGGAAGCGGCAGACCGCTACAACCAGAATGTGCAGCAATCCCTGGAGGACCAGGCAACTGCCCTCCTGGCCGCACATGAAGCACTGATCGGGGACCTGCCTGCTGGGCCGGACGATGACGTTGACGACCCTCCTATGGAGTTGCGTCGTCCGCTGGAGACCCCGGGGCAACCCGTGTGGATCGGCCTCCCCAGCCAGGGTGACTTCGATGACGAAGGTGAGCTCGGCTGGCAGACAGATGCGCTCTGTGCGCAAACCGACCCTGAAGCGTTCTTCCCCGAGAAGGGCGGATCGACGAGGGATGCCAAGAAGGTCTGCGGGGCGTGCAATGTCCGCTCGCAGTGCCTTGAGTACGCCCTGGCAAATGACGAACGGTTCGGTATTTGGGGCGGCCTCTCTGAGCGGGAACGTCGTCGGCTAAGGAAGCGAGCGGTCTAATTCTCAAGGAAGTGCATGTTACCGCCGTCGTGGTTGCCCACGACGGCGGAAACTATCTCCCCAGGACCTTGGCGGCATTGTCGAACCAGACGCGTTCGGCAGATGCCGCCATTGGCATTGATACAGGTTCCACGGATAACTCGCAGGCGTTGCTTCGCGAAGCGTTCGGAACCGGCAACGTCACCACTTTCACGCAACCGAAGTCCGGCTTCGGCGCGGCCGTCCAGGCGGGCTTGAACGAACTTGCCCCCGCTCAGGACGCAGCCGAAGGCGGCACGCAGGGATCCGTCCAATGGATCTGGCTCCTTCACGACGACGCTGCACCTGCGCCGGACGCGCTGGCGGAACTGCTCCACGCCGTCGAACGTGCTCCGTCCGTCACGGTAGCCGGCTGCAAGCAGCTCGGATGGGATAACGAACGGCACCTTGTTGATGTGGGTCTGTCGACCAGCCGCTGGGCCGAACGCCTGACGTTGATCGACGCCGATGAAGTGGACCAAGGACAATACGACGCGCGGACTGACACGTTCGCCGTGAACTCTGCGGGCATGCTGATCCGACGTGACATCTGGGAGCAGCTGCAGGGCTTCGACCCCGCCCTTCCAGGCAGCGGCGACGACGTCGACTTCTGCTGGCGCAACTGGCTCGCGGGAAACCGTGTGGTGGTGGTCCCCAGCGCCCGCATGTTCCATGTGGAGCACAGGCCGCACGGTTTGGGTACCTCCTCCGCGGCCAGGAAAGCGCAGATTCACTTACGGCTCAAGCACACCCCGTGGTGGAACGTGCCCTTCCAGGCAATCGGTGCCTTGTTCGGTGCGGTGGTCCGGTTGCTGCTCAGCATCCTGGTCAAGGAGCCGGGTTACGGGTTCTCCCAATTCACCTCCACGGTGGCTGCCCTGTTCCGTCCCGGCGCAATCGCCAGGGGCCGCCGGGTAGCGGCCAGGACACGGCGTGTACACCGCTCCGTGATCCGTGGCCTGCAAACCTCCACGCGAGACGTGAGGGCCAACCGGCGCTCCCTGCTGGAGGCCATACGTCCCGGCGATGAGTCCTCCGCCGTCTCCGACCTCCTGGCTCCGGAGCCGAGTGGAGATGCCGCCGATGACTTCGCGGCACTGGCAACCAATGAACGCGGCTGGGTGGGCACGGGTGCCGTCGCTGCTGCGGTCCTGGCCCTTGCCGCGGCCTTGGTAGGCCTTCTGGGATTGCTGCGCTCCGGCGCGGTGGCCGGTGGGGGACTCCTGCCCCTTTCTGCGCTCCCCGGAGACATCTGGGCCAATGCGTCCACCTGGTGGATCTCCTTGGGGGCAGGGCTGCCCGGCCATGGTGATCCGTTTGGATACGTGCTGTGGCTGTTGTCGCTGTTCGGCGGTGGGGATGGAAATTCCGCCATGGTTTGGCTGCTCATCCTGGCCATGCCGCTCTCAGGGCTTGGGGCTTGGTTCGCCGCAGGCGCACTGACCACGAAACGGCGTTTCCGCACCGTTGCCGCCCTTGCCTGGTCCGCCGCGCCTGCGCTCCAGATCGCCATCAACCAGGGACGACTTGGTGCCTTGGTGGCGCACATGATGATGCCCCTGCTGCTCCTGGCGCTCTTGCGCGCCTCCGGATCCGCTATCGGTCAAGGACCGGCCTCTTGTAACTCCGCACTCACTCGGAAGCCTGCTCCGATCCTGGGTAAGCCCGGTATCAACGGAACGCCGTCCTGGACGGCCGGCGCTGCGGCTGGCCTTGCGATGGCAGTGGTCACCTCGGCTGCGCCGTCGCTGCTTGGCCCGATCGCCGTCGCAGTGATCCTCTCCGCCGTGGTTCTCGGACAGCGGGGCAAGACGCTGTGGTGGTCGCTCCTGCCCACTATTGCCTTGTTCCTGCCGTACGGAATTTCCGTACTGGACAGGCCGCGTTCGTTGCTCGCTGACCCGGGCCTGCCCCTCACTTTTGAAGCGGCACCGCTGTGGCAGCAGTTCCTGGGGCAACCGCTGGCGTTCAGTATCGACGGCGGCCTGAACGGTTTGGCCTTCTTTGGTCCGGGTTCTGTGCCATGGGCGCTGATCCTGGCTTTGCTCATCAGCGCGCCCATCCTGGTCCTGGCCGTGACCGCCCTGTTCCTTCCCGGTAAACGCAGCGCAATGGCCAGGGTCTTCTGGCTGGCGGCCTTGGCTACCTTGGCGGCCAGCTGGCTGGTCGGTCACGTCGCCACTGGCGTCAACGGCAACGTGATGGTGGGCCCTTTCACCGGCCCGGCTGTCTCCGCTGCTGGGATGTTGCTGCTCGGTGCCGGGATCATCGGTGCCGACAAACTCTTTACAGCGCGCCGCCGGACTCCTGATTCACAGCGGGCGAAGCTTCCGCTGCGCCGGATTTCCTCAGCCGTGGTCATGACGCTCCTCGTCGCCGGCCCCTTGGCGGGCCTGGGTGCCTGGGTTTCCCAGAACGTCCTGCAGCCTGCACCCATAGCAGGCGGGGCGGTCCCTAACACGGCTACACATCCGACGTCGGCCCTTGGCTCCGCTCGCCTGGTCCGGCCCGTGGACACCGGCACGCTGCCGGCCACCGCCGTCGACCGCGGGATTGGTCCGGAACGGACGCGGACGCTGGTTGTCACCAGTGGTGAGGAGGGTGCCTTCACATCATCCCTGATGCGTGGATCGGGAACCACCTTGGACAGCCTGTCCACCATTGCTTCCGCACGGACAATCATTGGTGCTCCGGGACGTGAGGAGATCACGGCTGACGACGCCGCAACCACGTCCCTCCGCAGGGCAGTAGCCACGATTGTGGCGAGCACCGGTGTGGACCCGCGGCCGGACCTGGAACAGCTTGGCGCGGGTTTCGTCGTCCTCAAGGCGGCCGACAATGCCGCCCAGCTGACTGCCAGCAGGATCGACGCCGTTCCCGGCCTTGTTGCTGTGGGGCAGACCGACGCCGGATGGTTGTGGCGCGTAACGCCGCGGAACCAGCCGGCGGCTACTGCTGCGGACACGACACACCGCGTAAGGATTATCGACGCCAAGGGGGCAGTAGTCAGTTCCTTGCCCTCCGAAGAAGTCTCCGTTGACGCCGACGTGGCGCCAGGGGACGAGGGCCGCAAAGTGGTGCTGGCTGAACGTGCCGATCCAGGCTGGTCCGCATCGCTGGATGGCCGCCAGTTGACCTCCACGACGTCCGGCTGGGCGCAGGCTTTTGAACTTCCTGCCACGGGCGGAAACCTCGAAGTGCGTTATACGAATCCGTGGGCTGTATGGTTCGGCATACTGCAGGCAGTGGTGATCGGTTTGACGCTCCTGCTGGCCGTTCCAATGCCTGCGCGCCGCACCCGAACCGGCATGTCGAGGGACGAAGTTTCCCTCCGTAAGGAGTACAGCAGTGTCTGACGACCGGAAGAAAGTGCCTGACGAAGCCACTGATGTCCCGGTGCCCAGGAAGTCCCGCGCCGATAAGGACGGCGACGCCGGCAGTTCCCGAAGCACCGGCAAGGGCGCCCGAAGCTCCAGGAAGGGCGTCGTCACGGGGGCGCTCTCCGCCGTGGTCATCCTGGCCGCTGGCGGCGGCGCGGTTGCTGCCGCGTCGATGATGCCCGAGCCGTCCGGTGGCACCACCCTGGCTTTCCGACAGGCAGATGTCCCGGCGGGACGTGCCCTGGGTGTCTGTCCTGAACCGGCCCGGTTGGTCAACGGAACGGTAGTCGGCACGGATGCCGACTTCAGCCCGGTATCCACCACAGCCACCAGCGCGCTCAATGCCGTGGTGCTGAGCAACCCGGCAGGTACCGTTCCCGGAAGCAAGATAACCTCGCTGGGCGGCGGCACAGTGGCGGAGATCGCCAAGGCGCCCACCAGCAGCCCCACGCCCACATCCGGTCCGCCGGTGTTGTCCGCCGGCGTGGCGTCCATCAGCCCCGTCACAGGAGAATCAGTGGTGGGCGCAGATGCGCTGGGGAACGAACAAGCATCCTTGGCTGCGAACCTCAGTTATTCGGCCACGGACGGGGACCTGCGTGGCTTGGCGTCTGCCCAATGCCAGCAGCCAGGAAATGATGCCTGGCTGTTGGGTGCGAACACCGCTGTCGGCCGCACCGCCGTCCTGAACCTGAGCAATGCCTCCGAAACTCCCGCCACCGTGAACCTGGAGCTCTTTGGCCACCAGGGACAAATCCAGGCGCCCGGAGCGCGGGGGCTCCTGGTAGCCCCCGGAACGACCCGCTCGGTCAACCTCGCCGGCCTTGCCCCGAATGAAGCGCAGCTGGCCGTCCATGTACGCAGCACCGGAGGTCCTGTGGCTGGGACCATCCAGCAGAGCGTGCTGCGCGGGCTCGCCCCGGGCGGAGTTGAGTACCTCTCGCCAGGAGCTGGCCCGTCCAACCTGCAGGTCATGTCCGGCGTCGACATCCAGGATCCTGCCGCTGCGAAAGCGCTGGCCGGGAAGTCGGGGTTTGCTGATGCCGTACCTGCACTCCAGATAGCTGTTCCGGGATCCACGGACGCCGTGGTGCAGGTCAGCCTTTACGGAGCGAATGGTGAACGCAAGGTACCCAACGGGGGAGTAGTGACGGTGAAGGGTGGTTCCGTGGCCACGCTGAACCTTGACGGCGTTCCTGCCGGAAGTTACACCGTCAAGGCCACCTCCGACGTCTCGTTCGTGGCGTCGACCAGGATCACGCGGGGTGCCAAGCCGGAGGACGCGACTGACTTCGCATGGTCGCCGGCGTCAGCCCGCCTGGGCAGCCAGCACTTGGTTGCTGTTCCTCGCGATGGCCAACGGTTCCTCAGCTTTGGCGTGCCCGACGGCCGTGCCACAGTGAGCTACGCTCCCGTGACGGCCGACGGAAAAATCGGCAAGGCCGTGGACGTGGATATGAGCGGCGGAACCACGTCCATGATCGAGCTCCCGGCAAAATCCGGCGACGCCATAGTGGCCGGATACGTTGTCTCGGCTTCCGGTGATCCCGTCTACGGCGCCCTTGTCCTGGGAAAGCAGGGACGTTCGGACGTGTCTGTGGTGGCGATCCAGGACGCAGCGGCGGGACTTGAAAAGGTTCCCGTTTCGGTGGGTTACTAGGCAGCGTTCCCGGGTCGGCCGTCGTCGTTATTGATTGCGGCGACGGTAGACCGGGTCGAGCGTTTCCGGTGGCACACCGAGCATTTCGGCTGTGTACTCCACCACGACGTCGTGGACCAGGTCCTGGAGCTCTTCACGCGTGCTGGCGCCTTGAACCACCACCCTGCGGTAAATGGTGATCATGGGCGCTTCGCCGCGGCCCCCGGGAGTGTAGGAGCCCATGGGAGCGGTGCCACCCGTAGCGAGCAACTGCTCCAGGTCCGGTGGGATTTCATCGACTGCGAAGAGCACTCCGTCCAACTGCTTGCCCCACATGTCCTGCAGGCGCTCCGCGGAGTCCAGCACCATGTCGTCAAAGCGCTCTGAGCGGGTACGGAAACCGGGCAGATTGGCAAGCATCAGTTCACCGCGCAGCCCCCGTCCGTGGCGGTTGCGCCTGCGGCGCCGAAAGCTCCGCACGCCCGTGCCTGCGTGTTCCCCGGCCTGGTCGCCATCCGCGTCAGTCCACCGGATGGTGAAACCGGGGATATGTGGCTGTGACTGCATATATCGACTTTAGTACCGGGCGACCGCCAGCGCGACATCACCGCCACCAGCGCGCCGCAGCTGTTCCCGGTAAACGGAGTAGGCAAGCCACGGACGGCCAATGCGCACTTTGGGTGGCACGAGGCGCTAATCTGGGATGTTGTGGGTGCTATTCGTCAATGTTCCAGGTCGGCCTGCCGCCAGTCCGCGGTGGCTACTTTGACGTACGTCTACGCGGATTCGACAGCGGTCCTGGGTCCTCTCGCCACTTATGCGGAACCCCATGCCTATGACCTGTGCTCGCAGCACGCCGAAAGCCTGACCGTGCCGCGGGGATGGGAAGTGCTTCGGCTGGCGATGCCCACCACTCCGCCCCAGCCCGGGCCCGACGATTTGCTCGCACTCGCCAACGCCGTCCGCGAGGCGGCCTCCGCAGCCCCGGAAGCGCCGGTACGCCACAACCATGCGCACATGGAACCGCCGGCCGGAACCGAAGGCACACGACGCGGTCACCTGCGGATCCTTCGCGAACCGTCCTGATCGGGCACCCCAAGGCAGGGGTCGCAAATCGTCGCGGTGCTCCAAACGGCACGAACGTGCGCGGTAGTCTGGAATCTGCAGATTAACCAGCCAGCGGCGCCGGGCGGCGCCACCCAGGGAGCATCATTCATGCCAAAGGTCAGTCCTGAACTGTTGTCCATCCTGCGCTGTCCCGTGACGGGTTCACCGCTGGTCCAGGAGGGCGACGAGTTGGTTGCCTCCGTCGCCGCGGCGGACGGCGAAAAGCTCCGCTACTCGATCGAGGACGGCATTCCGCTTCTCCTGCCGCCGGAATTGTTGGCCGCTGCCCACGCAGCGACTTCCGGCCAGCACGATTCCAAGGCGTAACACCCTCTTTTCACCAAACCCGCACGGTACCCAAAGGATTTCCATGACTTTTGATTTCAAAGTGGCCGACGTCACCCTTGCGGAGGCAGGTCGCCACCAGATCCGCCTCGCCGAGCACGAAATGCCCGGGCTTATGTCTCTTCGGGAGGAATTCGGTGCTTCCCAGCCGCTGAAGGGCGCACGCATCGCAGGGTCGTTGCACATGACCGTGCAGACGGCCGTGCTCATTGAGACCCTCACAGCCTTGGGCGCCGAGGTTCGCTGGGCTTCCTGCAACATCTTCTCCACCCAGGACGAAGCAGCCGCCGCCGTCGTCGTCGGTAAAGGCACGCCGGACGACCCGCAGGGTGTCCCGGTCTTCGCGTGGAAGGGCGAAACGCTCGAGGAATACTGGTGGACTGCCGAGCAGATCCTTACCTGGCCCGGCGCGGAAACCAACCCGGAGTTGGGTCCCAACATGATCCTCGACGACGGCGGCGACGCAACGCTGCTGCTGCACAAGGGCGTCGAATTCGAAGCAGCGGGCGCAGTCCCGACCGCTGCGGAGACTGACCCCGAGGAGTACGTCCTGATCCTCGACCTCCTCCGCAGGACCCTCGAAACCGACCCGCAGAAGTGGACCCGCCTGGCCGCCCGGATCGAGGGCGTCACCGAGGAAACAACCACCGGCGTGCACCGCCTCTACCAGTTGGCCGAGCAGGGCAAACTCTTGTTCCCGGCCATCAACGTCAACGACTCCGTCACCAAGAGCAAGTTCGACAACAAGTACGGCATCCGCCACTCCCTCCCGGACGGAATCAACCGTGCCACCGACGTCCTCATGGGCGGTAAGGTCGCCGTCGTCTGTGGATATGGCGACGTCGGCAAGGGTGCCGCCGAGGCGCTGCGCGGACAGGGTTCGCGGGTCATCGTCACGGAGATCGACCCCATCTGTGCCCTGCAGGCAGCCATGGACGGCTACCAGGTGGCCAAGCTGGAATCGGTACTCGCGCAGGGTGACATCTTCATCACCACCACGGGCAACAAGGACGTGATCCTGGCCGAGCACATGCTGGGCATGAAGAACAAGGCCATTGTGGGCAACATCGGCCACTTCGACAACGAGATCGACATTGCGGGCCTTGCGAAGATTCCGGGTGTGAAAAAGGTCGAGATCAAGCCGCAGGTCCACGAGTGGGTCTTCGACGCCGGGACCCACACTGAGCGCTCCATCATCGTCCTGTCCGAAGGCCGCCTGCTGAACCTGGGCAACGCCACCGGCCACCCGTCGTTCGTGATGAGCAACTCCTTCGCCAACCAGACAATCGCCCAGATTGAACTGTGGACCAAGAGGGACCAGCCGGCAGGGGAGCGCGAATACCAGAAGCAGGTCTACGTCCTCCCCAAGATCCTGGACGAGAAAGTCGCACGGCTCCACCTGGACGCCCTGGGCGTTGAACTGACCGAGCTGAGCAAGGAGCAGGCCGACTACCTCGACCTGGACGTTGCCGGTCCTTACAAGCCGGAGCACTACCGCTACTAAGCGGTGGTGGATCACAGATTCGCTGTTGAAAGGCCGGCACGCGTCCAGCGTGGCCGGCCTTTCGGCTAGAATTGGGTGTTCAGTATTGCTTGCCGGGGGACAGGAAGACAGGAACCATGACGGAAGTCGCCAAACGCAAAACGGGCAAGATCCTTGCCATTGTGGGGATCTGCGCGGCCATCGCCGTGGGCGGGATTGGCGTGGCTACCGTTCCAGGCCTGCTGGCTGGATCCAGCCAAAATGCCGGCTCCGCGGCCTCACCCACTCCCACGGTTGAAGCCAAGCCCGTTGAGCTGGGTATCACGCCCCTTGACGGTGCGGTGGAATGGAACCCCGTGGTTGGGCCGCAGATCAAGGCGGTCAACGGCAAGGTCAAGGACGTGGTGCTGACGCCGGTTGGCGGCGGTGCGCCTGTGCAGGGGAAGACCAGCCCGGACGGCAGTACCTGGACCACGCTTGAGGTGCTGAAGTTCAAGACCCAGTACTCCTATTCCTTCACCGTGGTGGATACTGCGGGCAAGGAAACCAAGAAGAACCAAACCTTCACCACAGTTTCCGCGGCATACGAGGCCGACGCCTCCATTTACCCGCGCAACGGTTCAACGGCCGGCTCCGGCCAGCCGATCGAAATCAACTTCAGCGAGCCCGTCCTCGATAAGGCAGCCATGGAGAAGCGGGTTGCCATCACAGTGTCCTCCGGCCAACCTGTCGCGTGGCACTGGTACTCCGACAAGAAAGTGCGGATCCGTCCTGAGGCTTTCTGGGCCTCGGGCAGCACCGTCACCGTCGACATGAAGCTCCTTGGCGTGGACTTCGGCAACAAGATGATCGGCAACGGGAATGTCGTGTCCACGTTCACCACGGGGCCCCAGCGCGTCGCCGTGGTGGACGACACCACCAAGACCATGAATGTCTATTCGGATGGCCAGTTGGTGCACACAGCGCCGGTCTCCCTGGGAGGCGAAGATTGGTTGTCGCCCACGGGGTACGCCGTCATCCTGGAACAGGAACGCAAATCCAACTTCAACGCCGGCAGCATCGGCCTGAAGCCCGGGGACAAGGGCTACTACGCGCCCATGGTGGTGGACTACGCCAACCGCCTCACCTGGTCCGGAGTGTACGTACACCAAGCCCTTGAACCTGCTTGGGGCGCCATAGGTCGCGTGAACGTCTCCCACGGCTGCGTGGGTTTGTTGCCGGATGATGCCGCCTGGTTCTTCAACAACATGAAGACCGGAGATGTTGTCCAGATCCTGAACACCGGGGCACCTGCCGTGGAGCCCCTGGAAGGCTTCGGGGACTGGAACATCCCGTGGGCCAGCTACGCCCAGCGATAGTTCCGGTTGTAGGATCAAGTCAGTGATTATTTCCTGCATGCTTTGACCCATTCCTCAGGCGCCCACCCAGTGTTGGTCCTCCATTTTGTGCTGCCCTTTGTGGTGATTCCGGGAGTCCCTGAGGGGAACCCGTAAACGGGTTCCCCGGCCTTTCCCACCGGATCCCTTTTCCCTTTGGAGCACATGTGACTATTTCACCAACCCTTCGCCCTGATTGCGGCAGTTGTTTCGCGCTTTGCTGTACCGCCCTTGGCTTCGCCCGCTCGGCGGATTTCGCCATCGACAAGCCCGCGGCTGCGCCCTGCCCCAACCTTGCCGGCGACTTCTCCTGCACCATCCATCAACGCCTGCGTCCCCGTGGCTTCCGAGGATGCACCGTGTTTGATTGTTTCGGTGCGGGCCAAGCCGTCTCCCAGCACACCTTTGGGGGTGTCAGCTGGGCCGACGATCCGTCGTCCAGGCACTCGATGTTTGCCGTATTCAAAACAGTCAAGCAACTCCACGAGATGCTCTGGTATCTGGAGGAAGCCGGGTTGCGGACTTTCGACCCTGAACTTGCCGACGAAGCGGGGCTCCTGTCCAGCCGCATTGCCACGATCGCCGGAGGCGACGCGACGACGGTACTGGGTGCCGACGTCGGACTCCTCCATGGCGAGGTGCGGAACCTCCTGATGGAGGTCAGCGGGGAAGTCCGCGGTGCTTATGGCGCCGAAGGAACTGAAACGCTCGACGGCGGCCTGCGCCCGGGTGCCGACCTCATGGGTGCGGTACTGGCCAACCGGCGTCTTTGTGGAGTGGACCTCCGTGGCTCCTATTTGATTGGGGCCGACCTGAGGGGGAGTGACTTGGCCGCGGTGGACCTGTTGGGCGCCGACCTCCGCGGAGCTCAACTCCAGGCTGCGGACCTTTCGCGTGCTCTTTACGTGACCCAGCCGCAAGTGAACGCCGCTGAGGGCAGTTCTGACACACGCTTACCAACACGGCTTTCAAGACCCGGGCACTGGGTCTAACCAGGATGCGGCTAACCGGCCCCGGGCACCGTCCGGGCCGGTTAGTTGCCGGTAAAGGGCAGCTTGCGGAGCCTTTCGCCGGTGGCGCGGTTCCGTATTTCGGCCTGCCGGAGGCGTGCCAGTTCCCGGTTGCGCCGCTCGCCAAGAACCGCGCCGATGTAATCCTCGGGGATGGTCCCGGCGGGCGGTGGCGGGGCCACGTACCGGGCGAGTTCGGAGGCCAGGGACGCGGCCATGTTGATGCGTGATGCAGGCGCCATGAGGTATGCCTGCTGTACGAAGGTTCCGGCACGGCGTGCCGTGGCGTCGGGCACCCTTCCGATGTCTGCCATGGCGATCCATGCCTGCAGGTAGGGCGGGGCGAGGGGCATGATGCGCGGCTTCGAGCTGACACGTTGCCGGAGTGAGTAGGTGCCGGCGACGATGTCCCCGAGGCGTTTGGATTTCTCGTTGAACAGGGCCACGAAGATGGCGAGGCCCCCGAAGGTCAGGTAGATCTCCAGGAAGCCGAGGAGCCCACGGATGAGGGCGTGCCGGAACCGGATGGCGCCGCCGTCGTCGCGCACTATGCGTAGTCCCGCTGCGAGCTTTCCCAAGGACCGCCCACGGGTGAGCGTTTCGACGGTGACGGGTACAACGATGACGGAGAAGATCACGCTGCTGAGGATCAGGGCCCGGACGGCAGCTTCGTCGAGGTCCCTGGCGGCGGCGGAGACCAGGATGATGAGGAGGATAGCGAGGACCACCTGTGAGATGACGTCCAGGATGAGCCCCAGCGCTCGGGAGGCGAAGGACGCCGGGCGCAACTCAAGGACAACTGCCTCACCAGTAATGATGGAACTCAAGATCGCCCCCCATGCTGCGGGCGGCGTGCCCGCACCAATGAGTCTAGCGGCGGTTCTGGCCCGGTGGGCGGATAAGGGCGTTAGGGTGGTGGCGTGGACATAGATGCCTTCTCGGCCGTGCATGGGGACAAATGGTCGCGGCTTCACTTCCTGGCGCATAAACGCCGGATTACGGGGGCTGAGGCGGACGAATTGCTTGGCCTGTACCAAACCGTGTCTGCGCACCTGTCACTGATCCGGTCCGTGGCGCCCGAGTCCGGGTTGTCAGCGTCCCTTTCTGCCGCCTTGGCGCAGGCCCGCACCAGGTTTACCGGTGCCCGCTCGAATTTCATGGAAGACCTGGCGCGCTTTTTCGTCATTTCCCTGCCGGCCGCCTTCTACCGGATCCGTTGGTTGACAGTGTGGTGCGGGGTGGCCTTCGTGCTGGTGGCAGGGGCGTATGCGCTCTGGATCGGCACCTCCCCGGAAGCGCTGAGGGCTGTGGCAAGCGACGCGAAAGTGAAGCAGTACGTCGAGGAAGACTTCATTGACTACTACTCGGAGAATCCCGCGGCGTCGTTCGCCGGCGCGGTGTGGACCAACAATGCCTGGATTTCCGCCCAGGCAGTGGCATTCGGAGTAACGGGTTTTTGGGTTCCGTTCATCCTTTTCATGAATGCGCAGGGCGTGGGCATCGCGGCTGGGCTTTTCCTGGCGACGGGGAAGTTGGACATCTTTTTCAGTTACATCCTCCCGCATGGGCTCATGGAACTCACGGCCGTTTTCATTGCCTGCGCGGCGGGGCTGAAGATCTTTTGGGCCATGGTGAGGCCCGGTCCGCGGACACGGCTGCAGGCGGTCGCCGATGAGGCCCGCTCCCTGATCACTGTTGCCCTGGGCCTGGTGCTGGTCCTGTTGGTATCCGGCATCGTTGAAGGTTTTGTAACGCCGAGCCAACTGCCGGTGTGGGCCAAAATCGGCATCGGCGCGTTCGTGCTGGCTGCCTACTGGACTTACACCCTGGTTTTGGGCCGGAAGGCGGTCCGGTCCGGTGTGACCGGAGACCTGGACGCCCACGACGCCGGCTACCGGAGTATTGCGGCATAGACCTTACGGTTGCGTTGCGATCTGGTCGCAGGCGGGGTGGCTCCGCGTGTCTGCGTCATGGCGGGCGGTAGGCTCGAATGCAGACAAGAGAGCCGGCAGTCCCCAACCGCCGCCGGTGCATGCCTACGGAAGTGAACCCGCTGTGAGCGACAAGAGCCCAAAACCACAAGAGCCTGACACGGACGTCCCTGAGGACCCCAACGAACCGGCCTTCGACTGGATGAAGCCAAAGACGTCCTCCGGTGCTTCGGCAGCGACCCCCGAACCCGCGGCAGGCCCCACTCCCAAGGCTGCCCAGCCCGCGCCGGCAACGACGACGGGCGCGACTCCCACGGCTTCAGAAAGTACCGGACAGCCGGAAACCCGCGCCGACCGGAAAGCCGCTGAAGCGGCCGACGCCGAGCCTGAACCGCCGCTTTTCGCAGACACACTTGCAAGTACTTCAGCGGATAAGGAACCGTCGCACTATTCGGAGCCTTTGCCGACGTCGGCCCTTCAGGTCCGCCCGCCTGAAGACGAAGTAGCCCGGCGCAATGCCGAACGCGAGCAAGCGGCGAAGGTCAAGCCGGTGGGTCCCCGGATCTTCCAGGTGCTGTTGGCGGTGTTCTACCCCGTGATCCTCCTGGTGCTCGCTGTCAGGGCGGTCACCAGCCCGCTGTTCCTCTGGGTGGAGTACAACCGTCCCGGTTTCCCCGGCGATGGCTACGGTTTCAGCACCGATGACCGCATGACCTTCGGGTCGTACGCGGTGGACTACCTCAGCAACTGGGCCGGTCCGCGGTACCTGGGCGGCTTGATGAACCAGGACGGGACCAAGCTGTTCAAGGACAGCGAAGTGGCACACATGGCCGATGTGAAAGTGGTCATCCTGACTTCTTTCGCGGCTGGTCTGTTGCTGATCATCCTCAGCATCATCGGCATCCTGTACCTGCGTAAGCGAAGCAACGGCGGAATCCGCCGCGGCCTGTTCGCGGGATCCATCGTCACCTTGGTCATCATCATCGGCCTCGCTGTCCTGGCCGCGTTGAGCTGGCAGCAGTTCTTTACCGAGTTCCACAGGATCTTCTTCGCCAACGGGACGTGGACGTTCTCCCTGGATGACACCCTCATCCGACTCTTCCCGGGACAGTTCTGGGTGGATGCCGGGATCGTCATCGGTGCCCTGGTGTTCCTGGTGGCGACGCTGACGTTCATCTTCACGTGGCCGACAAAGCGGCGTCGCGCGGGCATCGCTGGCCGTCAGGGCGTCGAGGCTGACGCGTCGATGCCGGAAACCGATGAGGACTCTGGCTCAGCCGGAGTACACGATGCTGAGGCGGAGTCCCGCCGCTAAGGGACCGCTAAGCGGGCACTAGCTCTCTGCTTCGGTCAGAATACGAATGAGTTGTTCAGGGCGGTTCGTGCTGGCGATGACGGTCTTGCCGCTTTTCATCTGGATATTGATCTCCGGACCTCCCACGAGGTAGCCGACCGCGCCAGGTCCCATGTACCGGACCCCGTAGCCGCTTGGACCAGCTGCATTGTCCGTGGTCACCGTTGCGATTTCGTCGCGACGCAGTGTCCGTTTGAAGATGTCGCAGAACGCGATGACCACGCTGTGTTCGTCCACTTTCACGGTCGCCGTCATGAATCCGACGAAAGAGCCCAACGGAAAGGCGATCAACGGCAGAAGTAGAAAATCGAGGCGCCGTTGAGTCAGTGAAAGCGCTATGAAGAGCACCCCGAATGCGATGATCGTGAACCCGATGGATCGGGGCAACAATGTTGCCCGCGCGCGGGAGTAGTAGAGCGCCTGTCTCGGTCCTGTTGATGGAACTGCCATTAATCCCCCCCTAAACGTCTGGTTCGTCGGGCCAACGTTATGAGGGGAGGAGGAGCCCTTAGATTGTAAATGGCTCAATTAGGTGGCAAATACGGCCGAATTAGGTGGTAGAACGGTGCAACTAGGTGGTGGTTTGAGCCTGCCTAGGTGCCGGAGCTACTTTCCGTAGAGCTTCTCCACGATGGGCGCGAAGTCGCTGACGACGGCGGCCCGCTTGAGCTTCAACGACGGCGTCAAGTGCCCGGACTCGACGCTTAAGTCGGCAGTGATGAAGGCGAACTTCCGGATGGACTCCGCTTCGGAGACGAGTTTATTCGCTTCGTCCACTGCGGACTGAACCGCGGCCTGCACCCGGCTGTCCCCGGCCGCTTCCTCGACGGAGAGGGACACCTTGTTTACGGCACACCAGTCGGCGAGCCCTTCAGGATCCAGGCTTACCAGTGCTGCGACAAACGGCCTGCCGTCGCCCACTACCACCGCTTGGCCCACCAATGGGTGTTCGCGGAGCTTCTCCTCCAAGGGAGCCGGAGCCACGTTCTTCCCGCCGGCCGTGACCAAGAGGTCCTTCTTCCGTCCCGTGATGGTCAGGAAGCCGTCGCCGTCGAGTTCGCCGAGATCGCCCGTCCGAAAGAATCCATCGACGAAAGCTTCGGCGGTGGCGGCCGGGTTGCCGTGATAACCCTTGAAC
This sequence comes from Paenarthrobacter sp. UW852, assembly GCF_024608385.1. Lineage (NCBI taxonomy): Bacteria > Bacillati > Actinomycetota > Actinomycetes > Micrococcales > Micrococcaceae > Paenarthrobacter > Paenarthrobacter sp. UW852. The sequence goes on along the minus strand of NZ_JAMSGY010000002.1, from coordinate 209,843 downwards.
ACGCCGATTCCCTTGACCAGGATTTCGCCATCCGGGGCCACCCTCACGGTGGTCCCGGGCAAGGGGATCCCCACTGTGCCGATTCTTGTCATGCTGGGCGTATTGACCGTGCAAGGTGCCGTGGTCTCGGTCAGGCCGTAGCCTTCCAGCACCGGAACGCCCGCGCCATGGAAGAAGTGGTTCTCGCGCAGGCTCAGGGGACTGGCGCCAGATACGGTGTAACCCACCTGGCCACCGAAGACCTCTTGGACCTTCGGGTACAGGAGCTTGTCGAAGGTACTGTGCTTGAGGTTCAGGAGCCAACCGGGGCCTGGCCCCTTGCCGCGCGCGGCGAGGTCGACCGCCGTCGAATATTCAACAGCGGTTGCCGAGGCTGCGGCGAAGAGCGCGGACTTGCCGCTCATGGCAGCTTTGTGTCCGGCGCCGGCGTAGACCTTCTCGAAGATGCGGGGGACTGCCAGCAGGAACGTGGGCTTGAACGTTCCGAGGTCGGCCATGAGCCCGCTGGCGCCGGCGCTGTGCCCCAGGGTGATGCCCGCCGTGAGGCACACCACCTGGACAGCACGTGCGAGGACATGCGCCAGTGGCAGGAACATCAACGTCCGGGCGTCCTGCTGCATCAGCAATTCGGGCAGGAAAGGAATGACGTTGCGCGCCACCAGGACAAAGTTGCCGTGCGTGATTTCGCAGCCTTTCGGCTTGCCCGTGGTGCCGGAGGTGTAAACGATGGAGGCGACGTCGGCGAGCGTCGCGGCGCTGCGCTGCCGCTCCAGCTCGGAGTCCATGATTCCGACGCCGACGGCGGACACGCTGGTCAGGTTGGGGGCGTCGCCGTCGTGCTCCATCCGCACAATGGTGACGGGGTCGTCTCCCAGCGACGGAGATTTGTCCACCACATCGTGGACGAGGCTGGCTTTCCCTGCGTCCTCCACGAAGATCCGGCGTGCCCCGGAATCGGCCAGTATCCACTCAATCTGGCTGGCAGAGGACGTCTCGTAGATGGGCACGGTCACACCACCGGCCATCCAAATGGCAAAGTCCACCAGGGTCCACTCGAAGCTTGACCTCGACAGTACCGCCACAGGGTCGCCAGGGTTCAGGCCGCCGGCAATCAACCCCTTGGCCAAGGCCGTGACGTCGGCGAGGAACCTGGCTGCCGACACGTTCAACCAGCCGTTAGGGGTGTTATGGGCGTAGAGGATGCCGAAGGGATCCTTGGCACAGCGTTCCAGGAGGAGGTCCGTCACGTTGGTGTCGGGATCGACCTCCACCAGAAGATCCGTGCTTGCTTCCCTCACTTCTTGCCTCCTAAATCCACGACGGCATCCACATTCTCATCCGCCACTCCTGGTAGCTGATCACCTCGGCAGTCAGCACCGGGTAGAAGAACGCGGTTGCAAGAACTGCCAACACCAACACCAAACCCACAATGTAGAGCCCCGAGCGCCTCCGCCATGGAGGGTCGCTGCTGCGCCCCAGGACCAAACCAAGCACGTAGGCCAGGGCCAGGACCAGGAACGGCTCGAAGGAGACCGCATAGAAGATGAACATGGTGCGCTCGGGGTACATGAACCACGGCAGATAGCCAGCTGCCACACCGGCAAGGATTGCTCCGGCACGCCAGTCCCGGCGCCCGGCCCACCAGAACAACAGGATGACCAACGCGATGGTTCCACCCCACCAGACCACCGGGTTCCCCACCGGGAGGATAGCCGAGGAACAGGTTTCCACGACGCAGCCCGCCGTGCCCTGCTTGGGGGACTGGTAGTAGAACGACGTAGGCCGCCCCATGACCAGCCACGTCCAGGGGCTCGACTCATACGGGTGGTCGGCACTGAGGCCTTGGTGGAATTTGAACGCTTCCAGGTGGTAGTGCGCCAGGGACCGCACAGAGTTCGGCAACCAATCCCAGCCGGGAGCCGGATTGGTGGCTGCCCACTGGCGGTAGTAGGCGTCCTTGGAGAGGAACCAACCTGTCCATGTGGTCACGTAGGTGAGGGCAGCGACGGGGATGATGGTGGCGAACGCAGGCAGTCCGTCCCTGATGATGCCGGCGCTGAACCAACTGCGGATGCCGGCGACGCGGCGCGCGCTCATGTCCCAAAGGACTGTCATCAGGCCGAACGCGGCAACGAAGAAGAGCGCTGACCATTTGGTGCCCACCGCCAGGCCAAGGCACAGGCCAGCGACGAGCCGCCACCAGCGCATTCCCAACCATGGGCCAGCGACGAGTTGGCTGGGGGTGGGCATACGCCCGGGCGAAGCAGCCGCCTGCGCGGCGAGCCGGGCAGCCAGCCGGCGTCGGCCGTCGTCGCGGTCCAGCAACAGGGCGCCGAAAGCGGCCAGAATCCAGAACGCCAGGAAGATGTCAAGGAGTGAGGTCCGGGAGAGAACCAGGTGGTGGCCGTCGATCGCAAGCAGGAGCCCGGCAACAACGCCCAGGGTGTGGGAGCGGAAGAGCTTCAACGCTATGAGCGAGACAAGGAACACCGTCAGCGTGCCCGTCAGCGCTGCGCTGAAACGCCAGCCGAAAGGATTGTCGCCGCCGAAGAGCCACATCCCGAACGCGATCATCCATTTACCCACCGGTGGGTGGACAACATATTCGGGCGTGTTGAGCAGGACGTTTGGGTTGCCGGCGTTGAATGAGTCGTTGGCCTGGGCCGGCCAGCTCCGCTCGTAGCCGCTCATCAAGTAGGAGTAAGCGTCTTTGACGTAATACGTTTCGTCGAAAACCAGGCTATGTGGCTCGCCGAGGCGGAAGAAGCGCAGGATTCCGCCCAGTACCGCCGTGATGGTGGGGATCAGCCAGAACCATAAACGCAACGACGCCGGGTAGTCGCGCCAGCTCTGCACCTCGCCGATGAGGCGGGCGCGCAGCGCGGTGGCGGTGAACGCCTCCGCGGGCCGGGCTATCCACCGGTGGCGCTCCAAGCCGCGGCCAGGCAGGTGAGCGCTTGGGTTCGGCGAAGCTGGGTTTGGCGAGGCCGACGCCAACCCGTCATGGGCTGGAGTTCCGGTGTTGTCCGCAGAGCCGGACCGCTGAGTGACGCCGAGGGCCTCGGGGCCGACTGTTTCGGCGGTCGCGGAAGACGCCTCGGGAGTGCCGGAAGCTGTGGCAGGAACGGGCGACTGGTTCACCCGCCCATGCTACCTTTCGATCCTTATGCCAGCGTTGAGGTGCGGCGCGGAGGGCCGTGCGGCATTAGGCTTGGCAGGTGGACGAAGAACGCAACACCCCGGACCTGGCTCCTTTCGGCGAAGAAGATATGGACGGGGCGCCCCTTTTGGAGAGTCCACCATCCAGCGGAACCCCGGGTGTTGGCAGGATCGTACTGGCGGCGACCCCGATCGGAAATGTTGGCGACGCATCGACCCGCCTCATTGAGCTCCTTGGGACTTCGGACATCGTGGCCGCGGAGGACACCCGGCGCCTGCACCGGCTGGTCACGGCACTGGGCGTGGAGGTTACCGGCCGGGTCATCAGCTACCACGAACACAACGAGGTGGCCAAGACCGGCGAACTGCTGGACCACGTGCGTGCAGGCAAGACCATCCTCATGGTCAGCGACGCCGGCATGCCCGCGGTTTCGGATCCTGGCTTCCGTCTGGTTGAAGGAGCGGTCGCGGCCGGACTGACTGTCACCGCGGTTCCCGGCCCCTCCGCCGTGCTCACGGCACTGGCCCTCTCCGGCCTGCCCACGGACCGTTTCTGCTTCGAAGGGTTCCTGCCGCGCAAGTCCGGTGAGCGGAACTCCCGCCTGGTCGACCTCGCCGACGAACGCCGCACCATGGTCTTCTTCGAGGCGCCGCACCGGCTCGAAGTGATGCTCCGGGCGTTGCATGAGCGCTTCGGTGCCGACCGTCGCGCCGCTGTCTGCCGTGAACTGACCAAAACGTACGAGGAAGTCATCCGCGGTAGCCTCCGTGAACTCCTCGAATGGGCTGAAAACAACGAGGTCCGTGGTGAAATTGCCGTGGTTGTCGGTGGTGCGCCTGAACAGGAACCCGGCAAGCCCGAGGACCACGTTGCAGCTGTCAACGAACTGATTTCCCAGGGTATCCGCCTGAAGGAAGCCGTGGCAGCGGTGGCAGAGGACGCCCGCGTCAGCAAACGGGAACTGTACTCGGCGGTCCTGGCAGCCCGCTGATCGACGCTGTGCAGCTGCACAAATAGGCGCCCGCTTGGCAGTGCGCGAAGGCGTAGACACTCCTTCCGGCTGGGCAGTACCGTGGCAGTAATTCAAGCCACTTCTGGCAAGGAACCCTAGTGGTGCAACACTCCAAAGCACCCAAGACGAAGGAGTCGCCATGACTGTCACGGTTGAACGCGAAAGCGAACTGCTGGCTTCCGTTCCCACCGGCCTGCTGATCAACGGTCAGTGGCGCCCGGCAGGATCCGGTAAGACCTTTGATGTTGAGGACCCCGCTACGGGCAAGGTCCTGCTCAGCATCTCCGACGCCGGTGCTGAAGACGGCGCCGCGGCCCTCGACGCCGCAGCTGCCGCCCAGGCTGATTGGGCCCGCACCGCCCCACGCGAACGCGGCGAGATCCTGCGCCGTGCCTTCGAGCTCGTCACCGAGCGTGCAGAAGACTTCGCACTTCTGATGACCCTGGAAATGGGCAAGCCCCTGGCCGAAGCCCGCGGCGAAGTGACCTACGGCGCAGAGTTCCTGCGCTGGTTCTCCGAGGAAGCGGTCCGCGTCTCCGGCCGCTACTCCGCAGCACCGGATGGCAAGAACCGCCTGCTCGTGCAGAAGAAGCCGGTTGGTCCCTGCCTGCTGATCACCCCCTGGAACTTCCCGCTGGCCATGGCCACCCGCAAGGTAGCCCCCGCCGTCGCCGCTGGCTGCACCATGGTCCTCAAGCCGGCCAACCTCACCCCGTTGACCAGCCTGCTGTTCGCGCAGGTCATGCAGGAGGCCGGCCTCCCCGCTGGTGTCCTGAACGTCATCCAGACCTCCACGGCAGGCGCTGTTACCGGCCCGCTGATCAAGGACGACCGTCTCCGCAAGATCTCCTTCACCGGTTCCACGCCGGTCGGCCAGGCACTGATCCGCGAAGCCGCGGACAAGGTCCTGCGCACGTCCATGGAACTTGGCGGCAACGCCCCGTTCGTCGTCTTCGAGGACGCTGACCTGGACAAGGCCGTTGAGGGCGCCATCGCCGCGAAGATGCGCAACATGGGCGAGGCCTGCACCGCAGCCAACCGCTTCATTGTGCACGAGTCCATCGCCGACTCCTTCGCAGAGAAGTTCGCAGCCCGGATCGGCGCATTGACCACGGCCCGCGGCACCGAAGCAGAGTCCAAAGTCGGTCCGCTGATTGACGGCAAGGCCCGCGACGGCGTGCACGCGCTGGTGACCGAAGCAGTAGAAGGCGGCGCTGAGGCAGTCACCGGTGGTGCCGCAGTTGACGGTCCCGGCTACTTCTACCAGCCCACCGTGCTGAAGAACGTGGCCGAGGACGCCCGTATCCTGCGTGAAGAGATCTTCGGGCCGGTTGCCCCGATCATCACGTTCTCCACTGAGGATGACGCGGTTCGCCTGGCCAACAACACCGAATACGGGCTGGTCGCCTACGTCTTCACCAAGGACCTCAATCGTGGCCTGCGGATCAGCGAACGCCTTGAAACCGGCATGCTGGGCCTGAACGCCGGTGTCATCTCCAACGCCGCCGCTCCGTTCGGTGGCGTCAAGCAGTCCGGCCTGGGCCGCGAAGGCGGCTCCGAAGGCATCGAAGAGTACCTCTACACCCAGTACGTAGGTATCGCGGACCCGTACGCCGACTAGGCTGCACAGGATCCGGTCTGCCGCTCTCGCAACAAGAACGGCAGACACAGGCAGGGGCCCGGCCCCGGAACCACAAGTTCCGGCGTCGGGCTCTTTGCTGTCGAACGGGCAACAGTGTGGCCGGGCGCGTCAGCGGCGCTCGGGCAGCAGCCCCCGGAGCGCCCGCCACCACCGGGCCACCGTCCACCCGAGCCGCTTTCCCAGCGCCCCAACAGCCCGGAACGGCGCACCCAGGGCGTGGACCCAGCGGCGCATCATCGACGGCGGCAGCCAGTCCGCGCGAAAGCGCACCAACCAGGTAGCGTTGTTCCGCAGCGATTCACGGACGACGGCGATGCGCGTCGCCGCTGCCGGGGCGGCCTCTGCGGGGCGACCATAGCGCTGCCGTTCGAAGTCCGAGGTGAGCGAGGCAACCGCTGCGTGCGCGGCGTCGTCCATCCCGCCAACCTCGCCCAAAGCGGGACTCGAGCGGAGCTTGGCGGAGAAGTGCCTTGGCGTCTCGCTGGGCGTTGACTCCACCCCATAGTCAGTGGCGAGGTCCTGCAGTTCATCCCATGCCAGCTGCGGTGCTGTATCAAGAGCACCCGGCGGAACGCCGGGGGACTCCTCGGCAGCCTTCCGGTTGAGGCGCCGCCGGCGAAGCAGGGACCTGCTCAGCCGGGGCGAGCACAGGAAGCCGATCAGCAGCAGGACCCCGGCAGCGATGGCAACCATGGCGGGGTACGGGTTGACGCTGGCTGTCGTCGTTGCCGGCGTGTCAACGCCGGGCAGGGGCACTGGAGCGGTTGCCGGTGGGGCCTGCGTGGTGGGGACGTCTTTTTCATCCGCGTTGGTGCTGAGGTTCCCTGCGGTGGAGCTCTCCGAGGCGTACTCCGGGACGACGCCCCGCGAAGGCGTGGGTTCGAAAGGAACCCAGCCAAGGCCCTCAAAGTACAGTTCCGGCCAGGCGTGTGCGTCCCGGGCATCAACTTCGTACTCCGGGAACGACCCTTGGCCCACCAGCGCAACCGACTCGCCGGTGAGGCGACCGGGCGCGTAGCCTACGGCGATCCGGCTTGGGATGCCCTCAGCCCGCGCCATCACGGCCATGGCAGATGCGAAGTGCACGCAGTATCCGCTCTTCACGGCAAGGAAGTCAGCCAGCACCGAGAGGCCGTTTCCGTCGTAGCCGTTTTGGACGGGCGCCTGCAGCGAGTAGGTGAACTCACCGGAGCGCAGGTATTTCTGGATGGCCAATGCCTTGGCGTAATTATTCGCCGCAGGGCGTGTCACCGCATCTGCGGTCTGCCGGACGATCTCCGGCAGGCCGTTGGGAATCCGCAGGAAGTCATCGGAGATCCCCTTGGGTGTGGGCGCAGCCTGGGCCAAAGCTTTCGCCGTGACCTTGGGTGCGGCAGAGAAAACGACGTAGCGCTGGGCGCGGGTGGTTGTCTCCGAGCTCATGATGCTGAGGGTCTGCGGATCCCAGGTCCAGTTTCCGTTGAGCCCGTTCACTGACGCCGGCGCGAAGGGCACAGGGAGGTAGGGGCTGGTGAACAGGCCCGCGTTGACTGAGGTCACGGCGTTTACGACTTCGCCCTGGACCGAGTAGCCGGTCTCGATCCTGTCGGCACCGGCCCGCCTTTGCGCTGCCCGGTCATCCGGCGCCCAGGTCTCGCCGTCGAAATGGTCAATGGTGACCGAGCGCAGATACAGTGCGGAGCCGGAACTCGTGGCATACGTTATCCGACCCGAACCAATGGGGCTGCGGAGGCTGTTGCCCAACGTGATCATGGGGTTCAGGCCGTTGGAAGTGCCCCACGGGCTTAACCTCGATCCCTGCGGGAACGTACCGGTCTCGAAGCCGGGAATGGCCAGCGGGACCACCATGGCCAAAGCGAGCGCCAGCCCGCCCGTGACAACGGATCGGCGAAACTGGCCGGAACCGCGCCCTGTCCCTGTCTGGAACCGGGCGTCGGGGGCGAACCAATGGCTGCACCCGAGGATGAGGAGATATCCCACTGCCGCGCCGAGGAACCCTGGCACGCCCACGCTCTGGGGCTTGATGGTGGCCGGGACTACCATGATGGCAATCAGCCCAATTCCGCTGGCAGCCGGCATGGCCAGCGGAACAGCCAGCGCATCCACCAGGATCACCAGAAGGCCAAGGCAGGCACACATCACAAAGACGATGCCCGCGTTGGGCGCCACCGGAGCGCTCTCGGAGACTACAGTCTCGCCGGCGCGCTTGATGAGGCGCCCGACGGCGGTCAACGTACCGGGGGTGGGGATGAAACCAGCCAGGCTGTCCTGGCGGCAGAAAATGAAGCTCAGCACCCCCGCGAGGCTCGCCAAGGAGCCGAGGGTGGCCAGGATGGGCCGGGCGCCGAGGGCCCGCAGCCCGGCCAAGGCAAGGGAAACCACCACGACGGTGGTGATGAGCGGCATGAACCAGGCCCAGCCCCTCAGCACACCGTTCAAGGACAACGCGGCTCCAAGGACTGCCACCGCGATGGATCCGGCCATGACCCACGGATACAACCCAGGCCCAGGCCGCCGTGGCTGGGTCCTCCTGGGCTGGTCCTGACCGGGTGTTCCGCCGGGTTGGGTCGCGGGTTCGGGTGAGCGGTGCGAAGTGGCAGTCATCGGGGCACCGCCGCCCCACGCCGCACGTCCATGGCTGCGCCTGCGGCCGCGACGATGCCGCCCTCATCGAAGGAAGACCATGCTGCGGCCAGGGACGTCCTGGACGTTACGGCGGCGACACGCCAGCCGGCTTGCCGCAGGATTTCCAGCACGTCGTCGTTGCTGCTGCGTGAAGAGTCGGTCATGACCAAGGCGAAAGCATTCGCGCCGTAGGCTGCGGCCGGGGCGAGGGCCCGTGCCTCGGCGGCGGTCATGGTCCCGACCAAGGCCAACAACGGGCCCCGCAGGCGGTGTGCCGCGAGCTTGTCCATCAGCCGGTCATCGAACACGGAGTCCTCTGCTGCGCTGGCACCGGTCTCGCGGTGGTCAGGACCGTGGTTGCCCTGGCTCCGCTGGTCCGCGCGGGAATGCTCCATCCGATGGTGGTCGCCCCGGACGTGCCTGGGGCCGCTGAGCTCTATGGCGGCCAGCCCCTCCGCGACCGCATGCAAGCCGCCAACACCTGCGAACTCCTCCGTGTCCGGTTCCGGCGCCGAACGGGAACGGAGGAAGGCCGGGCCGCCAAAGGAATCCAGGACCCGCAGGGAATAGTTCCGCTCCGCCAGGTGCCCGGCGATGGACATGGCAGCGGTGACCATCCACTCAAAGCTGGGGCTGGTCACCAGGTCCGAGTCGTCGTCGTGGGCTCCGAACCCGGAGCCAGGGCCGCCCGAAAACGCGGTGAACCGCTGGTCCAGGATCAGGGTGGCTTCCGGTGTGGTGACGGACTCCTCCTGCCGAACCATGAGTTGGCCATGGCGGGCGGTGGCAGCCCAGTGGACGCGGCGCATCGGGTCCCCGTGCCGGTACTCGCGGGTCATGATGTCGTCGTCGCTGGGGTTGGCCCGGATCCGTGTCGCAGTTACGCCGTCGTTGCCGCGCGCGCCTGCCAAGCCCGTGGCGGGAAGTTCGACGGCGGCCGGCGTCACCGTGAGGATGTCGCCGTCGTCAATGGAATGGCGGCGCAACGACAGGCCGAAAGGGTCACTGAACTCAGCGGTGACCGGACCGATCCGGAACTGGCCCCGCTTGCCCGACCGCAAATGGTATTCATAGCGGCTGGTGCCGCCGGAAGCCGACCGGGCCGGGAAACGGAAAGCGGGAGGTTCGCCGAACCGGGGCGGGAGTTGCTCTTCCATGATTACGTGGCCGCTGGTGTACGTGGACCGGGCAACGGCCAGGCGAACCGTGGTGGTATTGGCTGTTTCCACTGTGGAGGGATTGAACTCCCGATACACCTGGAACTTCGGCTTGAGCACCCGGACGCCTGCCAGCGAGACCAACGGCAGGATAAGGAGGAGGACCGCCAAGGTCAGCAGGTCGCGCCTGCCCATGACGTACGCACAACCGAGTGCCAGGGCGCCCGCAGCCAGCAGTCCCCAGCCGCGATTGGTGAACAAGTGCTTGGGAAGCCGATCCACGAGTGCCATATGCCCGCCTCCTAAGCGGTGTGCCGGTCCCTGCGGCCCTGGCCGGGCGTTTCCTGTGCTACCGGCAGGGAAGCGAGGATGCCCCGGAGGATGCTTTGCGGTGTGTCGCCGGAACTCGCTGCCTTGCGGTCCAGGATGATCCGGTGTGCCAGCACCGACTCGGCCACATCCACCACGTCGTCGGGGAGGACGAAGTCACGACCATCGAGCGCCGCTGTGGCTTTGGCGGCACGCAACAGCTGCAACAGGGAGCGGGGGCTTGCACCCAGGCGAAGGCGGGCGCTGTCGCGGGTAGCCCGGCCGATGGCAACCGTGTATTCCTTGATGGCCGTGGACACATACACCTGCTGGACGGCAGCAATCATGGCAGCAACCTCGTTGGCCGTCACCACAGGGGTCACGTTGACCAGCGGCGAGGATGCCTGGTGCGTCTCAAGCATCTCGATTTCGGCATCCTTGTCCGGATAACCCATGGAGATCCGGGCCATGAACCGGTCGCGTTGGGCCTCAGGCAGGGGGTAGGTGCCTTCCATCTCGATAGGGTTCTGCGTTGCCACCACCATGAAGGGAAGACCCAGCTGGTAGGAGCGGCCGTCCACTGTCACCTGGTGCTCCTCCATGCACTCCAGGAGGGCTGACTGGGTCTTGGCGGAGGCGCGGTTGATTTCATCGCCGATCACGATGTTCGCGAAAACGGCACCCGGCCGGAACTCGAATTGCCGTGAGGACTGGTTATAGATGGACACGCCCGTGACGTCCGAGGGCAGGAGGTCAGGGGTGAACTGGATGCGTGAGACCGTACAGTCCACGGTCCTGGCCAATGTCTTCGCCAAGAGTGTCTTTCCTACGCCCGGCACGTCCTCCAGAAGAAGGTGTCCTTGGGCGAGCAGGACAGTCAGTGCCAGCTTGGCCGCGTCCGCTTTCCCGTCGATGACCTGGCCGATGGAGGCCAGGATGCGTTCACTTGCGTCGTGGAACCGTTCAGAGTCCATGACCTGCGGCTTGTGTCCGTTCAGGGCAGCGCCATCGTGGGGACGTTCACTGTAGGCCTGGTCATGGAGGGGCGAGGGTTCAACAGTGACTTGTCGCTTGGACTCCATGGATTGCCCTTCAGCCGTGGCCACACAGCAGCAAACCCGCTGGTGCTGGCCGCCTTTCCGTTCCAGACTACCCAGAGTTTGGCCGTCGCTGACAGAGTGCTTCCGGAATTTATGTGCCAAGTGGAATTTATCTCCTCCGTTCCAAGGACCGCGGTCCGATTAAGGTGGAAAGATGTGCAACTCCCTCGCCCCTGCTCCGTACCGCGCGCCAGCCGATGCAACCGAACCCACGGATGCCCGAAAGGAATATCCACCGGCGCCCGAACCCCTGCCCGTGCCAGTCATGGACAACCACACCCACCTGGACTTCCGGCACGGCCTCATCGAAGTCTCCGTGCGGGACGCCATGGACGCAGCCGAGGCCGTGGGCGTGCAGGGCGCCGTGCAGGTGGGCTGCGACCTTGAGTCGTCCCGGTTCACGGTGCAGGCCGTGGAGAGCGATGCGCGTCTGCTCGGAGCCGTGGCCATACACCCCAACGATGCGCCCATCTATGCAGGCCGCGGTGAGCTGGAAGCGGCGCTCGCAGAGATCGAGGAATTGGCATCCCACCCGCGAATCCGGGCCGTAGGCGAGACCGGGCTGGATTTTTTCCGGACCCACGGCGAAGGTTTGGCCCATCAACGGTACTCGTTCCGGCGCCACATCGACATAGCAAAAAGGCTGGGTCTGACCCTGCAGATCCACGACCGCGACGCCCACGATGATGTGGTGCAGGTGCTGGGGGAGGAGGGAGCCCCGGAGCGGGTGGTCTTCCATTGTTTCTCCGGCGACGCGGAACTGGCCCGGATCTGTAACGACAACGGTTGGTACATGTCATTCGCTGGGACCATGACCTTCAAGAACGCGGGGAACCTCCGGGAGGCATTGGCAATCGCCGAGCCCAGCAGGATTCTGGTGGAAACGGATTCGCCGTTCCTGACTCCCCACCCGCATCGAGGACGGCCGAACGCGAGCTACATGGTTCCGTACACAGTCCGTTCCATGGCGGAAGTGACAGGAGATGACCTCGCCGAGCTGTGTTCGCGGTTGGCCGAAAACACGCTGCGGGCCTACGGATCATGGGCCTGATGCCTGTTTGAGGGCTGGCGGAGGGCCCCTCCAATGGATACCGGGTATGCAGATGTCTTGGTCGCTTTATAACAGATCGGTTACTGTGTTAAACAAATAGCCGGGGTCGGGGAAGGCCTTCGGACAACTGGGCGGGTTGATTCCGTGCCCACAAGTTGAATGATTTTGGCGGCGCAGATGCCGGCAGCAGGAGTGGGACCAGGCTTGTAGTCTGGCCCCTCCGTTTTGCGGCTGGCATTTCTTCTGTGCTTTTCCCCGTGCCCGGATGGTCTGAGAGTAATGGGCAATCGTGATCAAGTTCTTCACAACGGATGGCAAGTTCAGCTTCCTCAAAGTCGGGACCCAGTTGCTGGTTGTTGCAGCGCTGGTCGTAGGTGTCGTCGCCTTCGTGGGCAACAACAAGACAGTCACCCTTAACGTCGACGGCAAAGTGAGCTCCATCCAGACTTTCGGCGGCACTGTAGACCAGGTGGTCAAGGCAGCCAAGGTCGAGCTGAAGGACGCAGACCGCGTTTCCCCTGCATTGGACAGCAAGGTCGATAACGGCTCTGTGGTCAACGTCAACCTGGCTAAAGCCGTCTCCATTGAGTTGGACGGTGCCCGGAAGACGGTCAACACCACCGCTCCGGATGTGGCAGGCCTGGTGAGCGAACTCGGAGTGGCAAGCTCCGCCGTAGTGTCCCAGCCCAAGGAAGCCTCACTCCAGGTGACCGGCTCCTTCGTGTCGATCTCCACTCCCAAGACCATCAGCCTCGTCGCTGACGGCAAGGACACCAGCACCACGACGACGGCGCCCGACGTCGCCACAGTCCTCAAGGACGCCAAGATCACCGTCGGAGCCAACGACCGCGTGTCCCAGCCGGACAACGCTCCGATCGTCCAGGACATGGTCATCAAGGTTTCACGCGTGGATACCAGCAAGACCGACCAGGCCACCGAAGAAGTTCCTTTCGACAGCGTGAAGACCGACTCCGCTGACCTGTTCAAGGGCGAAGAGAAGGTCACGCAGAAGGGCGTACCCGGCTCACTGACGAAGAACTTCAAGTTGGTCATGGTTGATGGCCGCGAGGCATCCCGCACACTCGTTTCCAGCGACGTCACCACCAAGCCTGTCACCGAGCAGGTCAGCGTCGGCACCAAGGCACGCCCTGTCGCCACCCCGGCCAAGGCCACCGCAGGAGCAGCCACGTCCAGCGGTCCCACCGGCGCCCCGAACGAGGCTATGTGGGACAGGATCGCCCAGTGCGAATCCGGTGGAAACTGGTCCATCAACAGTGGTAACGGCTACTATGGCGGCCTTCAATTCTCCGGTCCTACGTGGTTGGCCAACGGTGGCGGCGCTTACGCTGCCAACGCCAGCCTCGCCACCAAAGCCCAGCAAATCGAGATCGCCAACCGCCTCTACGCAAAGAACGGCCTCAGCGACTGGGGCTGCGCGCACGCAGCCTAGGTCCGCGCAGGCGATACGATACCTAGGTGACTGAACCGAATTCCGATCCCGCCGCCGTCGCGCCTTTGCTGGGCGCCACAGACATTCGACGGCTCGCCGAGGAAATCGGTGTACGCCCTACAAAAACCCTGGGCCAGAACTTTGTGATTGACGGCAACACGATCCGCAGGATCGTGGCGGCCGCCAATATCGACGCCGGCGAGACCGTTCTGGAGGTCGGCCCGGGCCTGGGTTCCCTCACCTTGGGCCTGCTCGACGCGGCCAAGTCAGTAGTAGCTGTAGAGATAGACCCGGTCCTTGCCGGGAAGCTGCCGGAAACGGTTCGGGCTTGGCGCCCGCACGCTGAAGAGAACTTCCACCTGGTGCTTTCGGACGCCATGAAAGTTACCGAACTGCCGGTGCCGCCCACGGCACTGGTAGCCAACCTGCCCTACAACGTGGCCGTACCAGTGGTGCTGCACCTGCTCCAGCATTTCCCGAGCCTGCAGCACGGGCTGGTGATGGTGCAGGACGAGGTAGCTGACCGTTTGGCCGCAACTCCCGGATCCAAGATCTACGGTGTGCCCTCCGTGAAGGCCGCCTGGTATGGGCATATGCGCAAAGCAGGTGTCATCGGCATGAACGTGTTCTGGCCGGCACCTAAAATCCACTCGGGGCTTGTAGCGTTTACACGCCATGATCCACCGCAGACGCACGCCACCCGGGAACAGGTTTTCGCCGTCATCGATGCTGCCTTCGCCCAGCGACGCAAGACGCTCCGCGCAGCCCTGGCCGGTTGGGCCGGGAGCGCAGCTGAAGCGGAGCGTTGCCTTGTTGCAGCCGGTGTGGACCCGACGGCCCGCGGCGAGGTCCTGGATATTTCCGCCTACGTCAAAATCGCCGAAGCCCGCCACCCCGTGGACGCATGACGCCGGGGACCCGTAAGCCGAGCAGCCTGCCGTTCGTGGGGGATCGCTTCCATGCCAGGACAGTGCGGGTTAAAGCTCCCGGGAAGGTCAACGTCTCCCTGAGCGTGGGCCCCCTGCGGGCCGACGGCTACCACTCGGTGGCCAGCGTCTACCTGGCCGTTTCCCTGTACGAGGAAGTAGCGGCTACCAGTACCGAGGCTGAGGGAATCACCATCAGCATCAGCCCGGACAGCACGCTGGACCTGGACGGCGTGGACATTCCGCTGGATGAGCGGAACCTCGCCTACAAGGCCGCGGCCATCATGGCGGAAATGTCCGAAAAGCCCACGGGCGTGCACCTGGAAATCACCAAGCGTGTACCCGTTGCGGGTGGCATGGGCGGCGGTTCCGCAGATGCCGCAGCGACGCTGCTCGCGTGCGATGCCTTGTGGAACAGCGGACTGTCCCGCGAGGAACTCGCGCACCTGGCTGCCGAGTTGGGCGCAGACGTGCCGTTCTCGCTCCTGGGGGGCACCGCCGTCGGCCTTGGCGTGGGCGACAAACTCTCCCCGGCGCTGGCTAAAGCCCAGATGGACTGGGTGCTGGTCTTTGCCGATTACGGGCTATCAACTCCCGATGTGTTCCGCACCCTTGACGGACTCCGGGATTCCGAAGGGGTAGACATTCCGGAGCCCGTGGACGTGGATCCCACCATTCTCCAAGCCCTCCGCCACGGTGACCCCGAGACACTGAGCCGGGTCCTCATCAACGACCTCCAAAGGGCTTCCATCACGCTCGCTCCACAACTGCGTGACACGATCGGCCTCGGCGAAGCACGCGGGGCGTTGGCCGGAATGGTCTCCGGCTCCGGCCCCACCATTGCGTTACTGGCGCGGGACTCAGTGTCCGCCGCTGTCCTCGCCGAAGAATTGACCCACCGGGGTCACACCGCGGTCGCGGTGCACGGCCCCGTTCCCGGCGCCCGGATCATCTCCGATACCCTCCTCTAGTACCCCTCCGGCTTTTTGCACCCGCATTCCAGCAGTAGAAAGTAGTACCCATTGGCCCACCTGCTCGGCGGCGAAAACCTCACGGTTTCGTTCGCGACCCGCACTGTCCTCGACGGCGTCACCCTCGGTTTGGAGGACGGTGACCGCATCGGTATGGTGGGCCGCAACGGCGACGGCAAATCAACCCTGATGCGCCTGCTCGCCTTGCGCTCAACGCCCGATTCCGGCCGCGTGACCAAACGCGGCGACGTCACCGTCGGCTACCTTGACCAAGGGGACGTGCTAGACGGCGACCTCACCGTGGGCGCTGCGATCGTCGGTGACCGCGCGGACCACGAATGGGCCGCCAACCCCAAAATCCGCGAAGTCATGGGCGGACTGGTGGGCGACGTCGACTGGCACGCCAACGTCCACGCCCTCTCCGGTGGACAGAAACGCCGTGTCGCGTTGGCCAAGCTGCTCATTGAAGACCACGACGTCATCATGCTGGACGAACCCACCAACCACCTCGACGTCGAGGGTGTTGCCTGGCTTGCCCGCCACCTCAAGTCGCGTTGGCGAGCCAACCAAGGTGCCTTCCTGGTGGTCACCCACGACCGTTGGTTCCTCGACGAAGTCTGCAACTACACCTGGGAAGTCCACGACGCCATGGTGGACATGTTCGACGGCGGTTACGCCGCCTACGTTTTGGCGCGCGCCGAGCGTGACCGGATGGCCGCCGTCGTCGAAAACAAGCGCCAGCAGTTGGTCAAAAAGGAGCTCGCGTGGCTTCGCCGCGGTGCCCCGGCCCGAACGGCAAAGCCCAAGTTCCGGATCGAAGCCGCCAACGACCTCATCGCCGACGTGCCCGATCCCCGCGACTCCGTGGCACTCAGCAAGATGGCCACCGCCCGCTTGGGCAAGGACGTCCTCGACCTTGAGAACGTGTCCCTCGACTTCCTCGACGGCGAGGACGGGCAGAAACTCTTCGACAACATCACCCTTCGGCTCGCGCCGGGCGAACGCCTGGGACTCGTGGGCGTCAACGGCGCGGGCAAGTCCACCCTGCTGAAGCTGCTCAACGGCGAAATCCAGCCCACGTCCGGCAAAGTGAAGCGCGGAAAGACCGTGGTCACCGCCGTGCTCACCCAGGACGTCAAGGAACTCGACGACGTCTCGGACCTGCGCGTCATTGAAGTCATTGAACGTGAAAAGCGGTCCTTCAGCGTGGGCGGCAAGGAATTCACCGCAGGACAGCTCGTGGAACAGCTCGGGTTCACCAAGGAAAAGCAATGGACCCCGGTCTCCGACCTTTCCGGTGGTGAGCGCAGGCGGCTGCAGCTCCTTCGCCTCCTGGTCGGTGAGCCCAACGTCCTCATGCTCGACGAACCCACCAACGACCTCGACACCGACACCCTTGCCGCCGTCGAAGACGTCCTTGACGGTTGGCCCGGAACGCTCGTAGTCGTCAGCCACGACCGCTACCTCCTGGAACGCGTCACCGACAACCAAATGGCGTTGCTGGGCGACGGCAAACTCCGTGGCCTGCCCGGCGGCGTGGACCAGTACCTTGAGCTGCGCGAAGCTGCCCTGGCCTCAGGCGCGGTGGGCGGCGGCTCCGGCGCGCCGACTTCTGCCAGTGGGGCTTCCACTTCCTCTTCGTCCGGGGCTCCTTCAGGTGCCAGCGAAGCCGAAAAGCGCGAAGCCCGCAAGGACCTCAACAGGATCGACCGCCAACTTGGCAAGATCGCCCAACAGGAAGAAAAGCTTCACACCCAGATGGCTGCGAAGTCCGAATCCGGCGACTTCGACGCACTCAGCGATCTCAATGCCAAGCTCCGCGAATTGCTCGACGAGAAAGAGGGCCTGGAGCTCGAGTGGTTGGAGGCCGCCGAAATCTTGGGCGAGTAGTTCGGGCTGGTGGGGACGCAGCGGCGCGCATCCTCTGCGTGCTGCTCCTTCGTCGCTTTGACGCACGCTGCCGGATGCCCGCCGCTGCTCCAACGCTCGCTCACGTCCCGTAGCTTTCCCGCTGACGCTCGCTCACGTCACGCGTGCTATTCGGCGGCCTCGTAGCCTATGAGCCAGTGGAGGCCGTGACGGTCCACAACCTGGCCGTCTGATGCGCCCCACGGTTTCTGCGCCAGCGGGTCGACGATCCGGCCGCCGTCGGCAAGCTTGTCGAACCACTCGTGCAGGACCGCAGGCTCGGCCGCTCCGAGCAAGCTAAGCATGGCTCCTTCGATGCGGACGCTCTTCTCACCCGCCGCTGCGTCAGCGCCGGCCAAGGCAACAACTCCGCTGAGGACCCCATGGGCGACGGCGTCCGCGGGCCCGTCAGTGCGTGAGAAGTCCTGATACGAGTGAAGGGTTAGTTCTCCGCCAAAGATTTCCGCGTAGAAACCCAAGGCTTCGCGGGCAGTACCTGGGAAGAGGACATAGATCTGGGGTGCTGTCATGGGCAAATCCTACGAACACGGCCCGGTTTCTCCTGCGCTGACACGTCGCCAACCCGCTTCTCCGTCGTTGCCCAGCGACGCAATTGCGGGTTGGCGACGGAACTAGGGGAGAAAGGGGGGCTCAGCCCTCGGAGCGCAGCTCGGGCTCTTTCTGCAGCCCCGTGAGCCCGTTCCAGGCAAGGTTCACCAAGTGGGCTGCCACTGCGCGCTTGTCGGGTTGGCGGCTGTCGAGCCACCATTGGCCGGTCATGGCCACCATGCCCACGAGCATCTGCGCGTACATGGCACCGTCGGCTGCGCTGAAACCCCGACGGGCGAATTCGTCCGAAAGCAGGTGCTCTACGCGCGCCGTGACATGCGAGAGCAGTGTTGAGAAGGCGCCCTCTGGCTGGGAAGGTGGGGCGTCCCGCATGAGGATCCGGAATCCGTCCGTGCGGTCTTCGATGTAGCCGAGAAGGGCCAGTGCGGCACGCTCCACCAGGACGCGGGGCTTGGCGTCGGCGCTCAGTGACTCGGTGATGGAGTCCAGGAGTATCCGGAATTCGGTCTCCACGACTTGGCGGTACAGACCCTCCTTGGACCCGAAATGTTCGTATATGACCGGCTTGGACACACCGGCCGTGGCTGCGATTTCCTCGATGGTGGTGCCGTCCAGCCCACGGGCGGCGAAGAGTGCTCGGCCGATGCCAATGAGCTGGGATTTGCGCTGCTGCCCAGTCATCCGAACGCGCACTGCCGGAGTGTTGTGGGCGGCCGCAGCGGGCTCGACGGCGGCCACTGGCCGGGAGATTTCAGTGCGCTTGCTCACGTCACCATCATGCCCCAGGTGCCAGCCGGTAAGGGCGAAGGTGGTGTTCATTGGAGCGTCACCGATGGGGTGGGGGCCAGCCGAGTCGCGAACCACGCAATGGTCATGGCAAACTAGATTCTTGTGTGTGCATCCCGGTGAGCCGGGAAGCCCCCGGGCCCTGCCGCCTGGAGGTGTCAACCATGCACGGTCCGCTCTGGTGTAACGGCAGCACCCCGGCCTTTGGAGCCGTGGAGTATAGGTTCGAATCCTATGGGCGGAACGGTCGGAAAATGCGCTCCTCTCTGTACCTGGAACGGCTTAAACGGTGCCTGGGTCCATTGTTGGATGGCGGCATTCCGAAGCCGGGTTACCCGGGACATACCGAGCAAGGAGAGCCAGTACGTGAGCCCCGAAACCACCGGTCCCGCAGCGGTCATTGTTTTGGCCGCCGGCGCCGGAACGCGCATGAAGTCGCGGACTCCCAAGATTCTCCACGAAATCGGCGGGCGCTCCATGGTGGGCCACGCTCTCCTCGCCGCCCGTTCCATCTCGCCGCTGAAGTTGGCGCTTGTTGTCCGCCACGAGCGGGACAGGGTTGCGGAGCACGTTACTGCACTGGATCCCGAGGCACTCATCGTTGACCAGGACGAGATTCCCGGCACCGGCCGCGCGGTGGAAGTCGCGCTCACAGCGCTCGACGCCGAAGCTGAACTCACCGGCACGGTAGTAGTGACCTACGGCGACGTTCCCCTCCTCACAGGCGAACTGCTCGGTGAACTGGTGACAACCCACGAAGCCGAGGGCAACGCAGTGACGGTGCTCACCGCGGTCCTGGACGACGCCACCGGTTATGGCCGGATCCTTCGCGCCGAGGATGGCACCGTCACGGGCATCCGCGAACACAAAGACGCAAGCGATTCCGAGCGCAGCATCCGCGAGGTCAACTCAGGCATCTATGCCTTTGACGCGGCAGTCCTAAGGGACGCACTCAAGAATGTGACCACGGACAATGCCCAGGGCGAGATGTACCTGACCGATGTCCTCGGTTTGGCGCGCGACGCCGGCGGCCGGGTCGCCGCGGTCGTCACTGAAGACCGCTGGCAGGTTGAGGGTGCCAATGACCGCATCCAGTTGTCGGCGCTGGGCGCTGAGCACAACCGCCGGATCGTCGAGGCCTGGATGCGCGCCGGCGTGACCGTCGTGGATCCCAACACCACGTGGATCGACTCCACCGTCACCCTGGACGAAGACGTCCGACTGCTGCCCAATACGCAACTTCACGGTTCCACCACGGTGGCCCGTGACGCCGTCGTCGGACCTGACACGACCCTGACCGACGTCACTATCGGCGAAGGCGCGAAGGTAACCCGCACGCACGGTTCCGGCTCCGCGATTGGTGCCAAGGCAAGCGTGGGACCGTTCACGTACCTCCGCCCGGGCACGGTGCTGGGGGAGACCGGCAAGATTGGCGCATTCTATGAGACCAAGAACGTGACGATCGGCCGTGGTTCCAAGCTCTCACATCTGGGCTACGCCGGCGACGCCGAGATCGGTGAGGACACCAACATCGGCTGCGGCAACATCACTGCCAATTACGACGGCGAGAAGAAGCACCGCACGGTTATCGGCTCCGGCGTCCGCACAGGTTCCAACACCGTGTTCGTCGCCCCGGTGACTGTTGGCGACGGCGCGTACAGCGGTGCCGGCGCCGTGATCCGTAAGGACGTCCCCGCCGGTGCCCTGGCCCTGAGCCTGGCCGCGCAGCGGAATGCCGAAGACTGGGTCATCTCCAACCGCCCAGGCACGGCCTCAGCACAGCTGGCCCAAGCCGCGCAGGCTTCCACATCCTCCCAATCCCCGGCAACCACAGAAGAGGGCAACTAGGCATGAGCGAAATTACCGCACACGGCGAGAAGAAATTGATTCTCGCCGCCGGAAGGGCGCATCCGGAGCTGGCGCAGGAAATCGCGAAGGAGCTGGAGACCGAACTCCTGCCCATCGACGCCTACGACTTCGCCAATGGGGAAATCTACGTCCGTTCGGCCGAGAGCGTGCGAGGCACTGACGCCTTCGTCATCCAGGCCCACCCGGCTCCGTTGAACAACTGGCTCATGGAGCAGTTGATCATGATCGACTCCCTCAAGCGCGCCTCTGCCAAGAGGATCACGGTTGTTTCCCCGTTCTACCCGTACTCCCGCCAGGACAAGAAGGGCCGCGGCCGCGAGCCGATTTCCGCCCGCCTCGTTGCCGACCTGTACAAGACGGCTGGCGCGGACCGCATCATGTCCGTTGACCTGCACACCTCGCAGATCCAGGGCTTCTTTGACGGTCCCGTTGACCACCTGATGGCCATCCCGCTGCTGGCTGACTACATCCGCACCAAGGTCGAAGCCGACAACATCACAGTTGTTTCGCCCGACACCGGCCGCGTCCGCGTCGCCGAGCAGTGGGCTGAGCGCCTCGGCGGTGCCCCGCTGGCGTTCGTGCACAAGAGCCGCGACCTCACGGTTCCCAACCAGGCCGTCTCCAAGACGGTCGTTGGCCAGGTCGAGGGGCGCACCTGCGTTCTCATCGACGACATGATCGACACCGGCGGAACCATCTCCGGCGCCGTCCAGGTGCTGAAGAACGCCGGCGCCAAGGACGTCATCATCGCTTGCACGCACGCCGTGTTCTCCGACCCCGCGGCCCAGCGCCTGGCGGATTCCGGGGCGCGCGAAGTGGTTGTCACCAACACGCTGCCCATCCCGGCCGAGAAGCGCTTCCCGTCGCTGACGGTGTTGTCGATCGCGCCGCTGATCGCCCGCGCCATCCGTGAAGTGTTCGACGACGGTTCGGTCACCAGCCTGTTTGACGGCAAGGCCTGATACCCAAGCCTCATGAAACGGGCCACCTGCCGCCTCCGGGCGTGCGGGTGGCCCGTTTTCAGTTTGAAGGGTGTTCGCTGCTAAACTTTTGGGGATACCTTGGCGAGGGAGAGCACATCCGGTTCGCAGCAGTGTGAACCAGGGTTGCGGGTCTCCGTTATCGACTGGGTCTGCATCTCCTTCAACACAGGCGGAATGGCTGCACAGCGGCCAATCCCAGCCGGGCGTAGAAGGTCTCCAGACCTCCGCCCTTGCTGATAGACCTGTCCGGCCTTCGCCGGACGCCACAGTAATCAAGGAGTACACATGTCTGAGCAGAAGCTCACCGCAGAACTGCGCACCGAATTCGGCAAGGGTTTCGCCCGCCGTGCACGCATGGCCGGCCAGATCCCGGCTGTCATCTACGGCCACGGCGCAGAGCCGATCCACATCAACCTGCCGGGCAAGGCAACCACGCTGGCAGTGCGCGTTTCCAACGCACTCCTCGCGATCGACGTTGACGGCGAGCAGCACCTGACGCTGGTCAAGGACATCCAGCGCGATCCCGTAAAGCAGATCATCGAGCACGTTGACCTGCAGACCGTGAAGGCCGGCGAGAAGGTTACCGTCGACATCGCGATCCACGTTTCCGGTGAAGTTGCACCGGGTGCCGTTGCCAGCCTCGAAGCCACCACGGTTTCCCTCGAAGCTGAGGCAACCCACGTGCCCACCGCCGTCGAGGTCAACATCGAAGGCCGCAAGGCCGGCGAGAACGTCCACGCTTCGGACCTCGAACTCCCCAAGGGTTCCACGCTGCTCACCGAAGGCGACACCCTGGTGGTCCGCGTCGCTGAAGCCGCCGCCTCCGAGGAAGAAGAGACCACGGAAGCAGCCGCAGAGTAGTCTTCTGACTGCTTGAGGCTCCTGCCTTGAAATGGCCGGGTCCCCCTTGGGGTCCCGGCCATTTGCCTTTGCCCTTGAACACGGACCGTGACGCTTTCCTAGGATGGGATCATGACTGACACCTGGCTGATTGTCGGCCTCGGCAACCCCGGCAGCGAGTACAGCAACAACCGGCACAATGTGGGCCAGATGGTGTTGGATGAGCTGGCCTCACGCATGGGAGGGAAGTTCAAGACCCATAAAGCGCGGGCCCAGGTGGTGGAGGGCCGGCTTGGCATTGGCGGACCGCGGGTGGTGTTGGCCAAGCCCATGACGTACATGAATGTCTCCGGCGGCCCGGTCGCCGGATTGTGCAACTTTTTCGACATCGCCCCGGACCACGTCATCGCTGTCCACGACGAGATCGACATCCCTTTTAACACGGTCAAGTTAAAAACAGGGGGCGGTGAAGGCGGACATAACGGCCTTCGGGACATCTCCAAAGCCCTCGGCACCAAGGACTACTACCGCGTTCGAGTGGGTGTTGGAAGGCCGCCGGGACGAATGGAAACTGCCGACTACGTACTGCGCGATTTCGGCACCGCAGAAAAGAAGGATCTCCCGTTCCTCATTGACGAAGCAGCCGACGCCGTGGAGTTGCTCATGGCCCAGGGGTTGCTGGCGGCGCAGCAGAAACACCACCCCGCCAAAACTTGAGCAAATCTTGAGGAAAGCCTGATCAAAGCCTGACGGTCACCAGGACCCTAAGGCCTACACACTGTCGGCGCCCGAAGGTAGTGTGCATGGTACGCAGAAAAGCGGTGGGGGACTGTCGCGGATGTGTAGCTAAGGATGCGGATGTCGGCGGAGTTGCTAAACAGGAGCGGTGGAGGCGCAGCGAGGGCTGCGGCTCCTGATCTTGTGGGCGGCGCGACGGATCGGCAAACGTGGTCGCTCCTGGCACGAAGCCGTGATGTGTCCAAGGCAGTGCAGTTCCTTGAGTCCTCGGACTCCTCCGGCGTGGTCCTGACCGGTGATCGGGGGATCGGCAAGTCCGGCGTCGCACGCGCCGTCGTCTCCTCGCTGGGACCCAAGGTCCACAGCCTGCAACTGCGCAATACCGTGGCCGGCGCACAAACCCCCTACGGATGCCTTGGCTTCCTTCTGGCGCGTTTGCCTTCCGAGGCCGTCAGCTCGCCAACAGGCATCCTGCACGCAGTGACCAACTTGATCCGCTCAGAAGCTGCAGGTCGGGAGACAGTCTTCATCGTGGACAATGCCGGCGGTATGGATCCGATGAGCACGGGGGTCCTGTTGAACCTCATGGCCACGGGAACCGCCAAAGTGATCGCCACGGTGCAGCGCTCAAGCGAACTCCCCGCAGACTTCCACCGCCTGGTCCTTGAGGGCGAGCTCGCTGAAGTGCATTTGAACACGCTCAGCGAAGAACAGACAAAGCAGGTGCTTGGTTCCGTCCTCGGCCACTACGTTTCTTCCACCTTGGTGGGTTCGTTGCATTCTGCCGTGGGTGGTAACCCGATGCTGCTGCATGCCCTCCTGGAGGAGCAACGGCATTCAGGCAACCTGGTCCTCAATGATTCCGTGTGGACGCTCCGCGACCGGATCAAGCTTGAAGGCGCGACCGTGGTGGAGGACTTCGTCCGTTCCAGGCTGGCGCGCGAACCGCAAGCCAGCAGGACCGTCGTCGAAATCCTGGCTTGCGCTCAGCGCGCGACGCTCGTTGACCTGGCAGCCCTCGTTGATACTGACGTCCTGGTGGAGATGGAAGAGCGTGGCCTGCTCACGGTCGAACGCGGTGAGGCGCACTGGGTCTCGCTGCGGGACCCTTATATGGGTGAGGTTGTCCGTGGGTGGCTCAACACCCGTCGGATGAAGGAGCTTCGACTCATGCTCCACGGACCCAAAGAGCCCGACCTTCAGGGGCTGGCAGCGCAGGACCTGCTGACCTACGCAGCCTGGATGCACGCCTCAGAAGACGAGCCCACACCCTCTCCCTCCTTGGCATTGGCCGCAGGCAGGGCAGCTTTGGACGACTATGACCCCAACTTTGCCATCCAGTGCACGCAGTCACTTGACCCGAAGGACAGTGAGTGGGTCCCCGGACAGCGCCTGAAAGCTGCCGCCTACCTCATGCTTGACCTTCCCCTGCACGCCGCACAGGCGCTGGATGAAGTCTCAGAGCAGCATGTGTCCGCCCTGGACCCGCTGGAATTTGCCGAACTCACGGCCTCGAAATGCCAGGCCATGACGTGGATCGATGGCCGCTCGGCCTTGGTCCCCGGCGTCATCTCGGACGGACTGGAAAAGCTCGACGCCATGAACGGCGCACACCCGGCGGGGACCATGGCCAAGGCACGGAACCGGCTCCAGCTGTGCAGCTACGAGTACAACACCTTCATGGGTGAGTACGCGGCCATGATTGATTCCTTGGAAGAAGAGCTGGACAAAGACCCCGCCGAGGACATGGAGCACTGGTTGCGCTCGTCCTTGTTCCTGGTGGAGGCCCGCTGCATGATGGGCCGGGAGCTTGATGCCCAGGAGCTTGCCCGCGCCGTTTCGCGGCAGCTGGGAGATACGGACCGACCCGGCCAGCTTGAGGAAGCATTCGCCAGGCACACATTTTTGGTCTTGTTGCTCTCCGGACAATGGCGGCAATGCATTGAGCTCGTCCGCCGCACCCCCTCACGATCGTCCCGCCTGCAGTACAGGGGTGCGCTCACTGAATTGGGAATCGGATTGGCCTACGCTTACGCAGGGAAGCCAGCCAGCGCGATCGAGCCCCTGCGGTCAGCGGTTGCGCAACTGGAGCTGCGCCCGGCCATGAACATGAACAAGGTAGGTTATGCGGCCACCGCATTCGCCTACGCCCAGCTGGGCAACTCGGTGGAAGCGGGCCGGTACTTGGACCTGTACCGCACCTGCCGGGGTGTTGGCACCTACTTTTCAGAGTCCGTTGCCGAGTTCTGCGCTGAGATGGCCGGGCGGTGGATGGGTGACAGGGACGTCAAGCAGCGGCTCATAGCCCGGGTCCGCAATGACTTGGAAAACCAGCGCTACACCACGGCCGGTATCTGCCTCTTCGGCGCGACAGTGGAAGGCACGGATGAGGAATACCGGCTTCTGGAAGACATCGCCGGCCACCGTCAAGGGCCGCTGGCCAGGATCTCAGCAGACCTGGCACGCGGAGCGCTGAACAAGAGCTCCAAGTCGATGCTTGCCGCCGCTGACGCCGCCTCGGCGCTGGAACTGTTGGTCGTCGAAGCACGGTGTGTGGCCATGGCCCTGGACTTTGCACGGGAAGCCGGCGAGTCCACAGCTGCCCGGACAGCCCAGTTGAGGCTCGAACGGCTGGAGCACTCGGTTTCGGCGCTGCCCATCCAACCGCGCAGCGACGCGCCGGTGTTGACGGAACGGGAACGCCAAATTGCTAAACTCGCCGGAAAGGGTGTCAGCAATCGCGAAATCGCGATGGATATTGGGGTGTCTGTGCGAACTGTGGAAGGCCACCTGTACCAGGTGTTCACCAAGCTTGGTGTTTCGTCTCGAGGCGAGCTCAATGGGCTGCTGTGAGGTTGGACCCGGAAACCCCTTAGGGTCGACACGGATTGCCCATGCAGGCTGAGCACCTTGTAGGCCGGGACTCAGAGCTGGCCTTGGCCACGGAGATATTACGCCAGGAGGGTGCGGGGGCTGTGCTCCTGCTCGCGGACCCCGGCATCGGCAAGACTGCCCTGGCGGCCGAGATCGCCGCCCGCCTCGCAGGCGAGATGGTGGTGATGCGGATTCACGGAAGTCCCGCACTGTCCGCTGTTCCCTATGGCGTCCTGGCGCCCTACCTGCTGGATCTTCCGGTGGAGCAGGCGACGTCCCCCGTAGCGATACTTCGTGAGTTCTGGTCGCAGTTCGAGAGGCGCCGCGGCGGAGAAGGTGCCCGCCTGCTGCTGATCGTCGATGATGCCCATGACCTCGATGAAGGCAGTACCCAAATCCTGGCCGAACTGGTGACGGCAGGCTGGGCCCGGCTGGTGGCGACCAGCAGGCCTCGTCCTGGCCTGCCGCCGGCTTTGCTCCAGCTGTGGTACGACGGACTGGCCGAACGGCTGGAACTACACCCCTTGGAGAAGGACAAGGTCACTGAACTCGCTGAGAAAACCCTTGGCGGAACGGTCATGGCGAGCGTCGCTGAGGTGCTGCACACCCTTTCCGAAGGCAACCCCTTGCTGCTGCGTTGCTTGCTGGACGATTCACGGGCCGATGGGAAGCTGGTGCGCCGGAACGGCATCTGGTTCCTGACAGGTGCCCTCACCGGGACGGGCGAAGGCCTGGCCGAGGTCGTGCGGAACAGGGTCCTGCGGACCAGCGAGGCCGAACGGGAGGCCATGTACGTCATTGCCCTGTCCGAACCCGTCCCCGCCTCGGTATTGGACGCCCAGGTTGGCAGAGACACTGTAAGGGCGTTGGTGGACAACCGCATGGTCGTATCAACCAACGGTCCCGGCAGCCCCCTCAAAATGTGGCATCCGCTGTACAGCGAGGCTCTTCGCCAGATCGTTTCGCCAGCCCGCAGCCTGCAAATCCGCCAGAGGATGGTGCAGGACCTGCTCTCGGAGCCGCCAACGGCGGAGGGGTTGCTCCGCATGGTGAGCTGGGCGCTGGACTGTGGCGCCGACGTCGAGGATGAACAGTTGCTCCAGGCTGCCTTCCTGGCCGCCAGGCTGCTCCAAAATCCGTTGGCCATGGCGGCAGCCCGCAAAGTCCGTTCGGATGCGCTGCAACCGCGGGCACGTGCAGTGATGGCGATGGTGCATTATCACGACGGCGACTTCCGCAGTGCCGCGCGCTTGTTGGAGGTGGACTCCGGGTTCCTGGACGCCGACCCGTCGGGACCCCTGGGGACCGGCTTGTTGTGGGCCGCGGCCAGGACCGCAGCCGGGGATTCATCCGGAGCGATCGTGGCCGAGGCCCAGGCCGCTGCGGAAGCCCTGGTGGAGGGGCTGCCGGAGGCCATGAGCGGGCACGTGGGCAGGCAAGCCCGGGTATTGGAGTTGGCCGCGTTGGCCTACGACGGCCAGTACGGGGAACTCCGCGAAGGTTTGGAACTCTTTGCTGCGGACCTTGACCCGGAACAAGCGGATTTCGTCACAAACCGGATCTCCCTGCTGGCCATACAGTGTGAACTGCTCACCGCAGAAGGCCAGCCTGTGCAGGCAATGGAGGCGGGCCGGGAGGCGTTGTCGCTCCTGGACGGGCGCACGGAGGACCTGCTCTACTTCCGCGACTTCGTGGTGGTCCGCTATGTGTTCGCAGCCCTGGAGTCCGGGGACTGGGATGCAGCCAACTCCGCGCTTGACGGATACGCCGCAAGCTCGGCCATGGGCCTCATTGTTTTCGGTGGAGGTATCCAGGCACTGAAGGGGTTGTCGCTGCTTCGGCAGGGCCGGCTGGAGCAGGCCACGGAGATGCTGACCCCCGCCGTCGAAGCCCTCGGGGTCACTGATCCTCAACGCTTGCGTGGTCTGGGCGCCGCACTGGCGCTGTACGCCGCGGCCAGGTCCGGTGATGCCGCCCTCGCCCACCGGTTGGCAGGGGAGCAGGACACCAACGGCTCTGGCGGAGCATATGTGGATTCCCTGGCCGAGATCTTCAGGCTGGCCGGCATGGAACTCGTTGAGGAGGGCTCCGGTTTGCCGGCACTGAGGCAGATCCCTGCGTCCCGGCCAGTGCACGGCCTGCCAGGTCTTTTGCTCCAGAACCTTGTCCTCAGGGCCGAACTCGGTGAAGCGGAAGCCATGGAGTCCATCAGGGCAACGGCGTCGTCGATGGCGGGGGCCTGGGCGGCCGGCTGGCATTCTTTTGCCGCAGCCGACGTGGCCGGTACGGGCCAAGGGTACGTCAACGCGGGCAACCTGTTGGCCGCTGCCGGAATGCCGGGCCCCGCAGCTGTGACTTTTGACAAGGCTGCGGCAACTTTCGATGCCGAAGGAAAGCGTCCCGAGGCCAGGCAAGCGGCGGTCCTGCGGGACGTCAGCGAGGCGAACCTGGGTGACGCACTGGTCCATGATCCGCAGGCCGACGCGGACCGGTCCGTCCCGTTGACGCGACGCGAGCAGGACATTGTTGCGTTGGCGGTCTCGGGACTGACTGACCGGCAGATTGCCGAGAAGCTGATGGTTTCGGTGCGTACCGTGGAAGGGCACCTGTATCGGAGCTACGCCAAACTGGGTATCCGCCGACGCGAAGACCTTGGGGCTGCGGTCCGTCCCTGAGAGGACCAAACCGAGTACCTGCATGCAGGATCCCGCGCTACTTGTGCCGGGATCCTGCGGTGTTTAACCATTCACTGGAGTAATCCCCGGATGTCCCGAGCCCAAACCAAGTAGTGCCCGCCCAAGGGACTGAGTACAACACAGTATCGGGGTCCCGAAAGCCCCGAACTATTCGAGTACCAACTACTGATGTACGGAATTTCCGGTCCCGGCAATATTGATCTTGGAAGAACGGTTCAGCCCCAAGCATCACCGGGATTCCGAAAGTCGCATCATCCGCATCGGTGGTCTCCAGAACCGATGCTCCGGCCACCGCAAGGTGATCCGGCCCTGGACGAAGCCGGCGGCGACAGAGTCTTCTGAGACCGAGACTCTCCCCCCAGCCGTCGCCGGCTTCTAGGCCAGGGACCCGCGAATCGCGGACCCCCCAAATTCCCGGACCATGGGACTGCTTCTAGTGGAGTGTGCATGCTGCCGGATCCTTGGCTGGACGAAGACACCGTCACAGCCGGACTGCGGCCATCGCCCCTCCCGGACCGGACACAGCTTCTGGACATCATTCTTTCCTCAGTACCATCGCCATCCACCAGCGGGATCGTGGTTGCAGGTGACAGCGGATCGGGAAAGACCCACCTGTTGCTCTCCATCAAAGCAGGACTATCCGACACCATGGACGTCCGCACCTTCGCGGGCACCCCCGAATTGAAGGCAATCCGGTATGGCGCGTTGGGGGCCTTCGAAGCCGACGGCGGTGATTCCGTTCTGCCGGGCCTGCATGTCCTCCGCGCCCTCACCAGTTCGCTGGGGCCCGCCGCGCACCTGTACACCCCACCTCCCGGACGACGCCGCAACAGGAAGCCGACCCCGCCGTCGCGACCACCGCTGGTCCTGCTGGTGGACGACATCCACGACGTCGACCCGGCGTCGTTGGCTGTCCTGTTGCAGCTCATTCCGGGCTTCGGGGCCACCCTGGTGGCAACCGCCGACAGCCGCCGGCCCCTGCCCCAGGATCTCTACCAGCTCTGGGAGGAAGGCTTCCTGGACCAGTACTTCCTTCCCCCTTTCACGTTCAGAGAGGCGCACGCCCTGTGCGAAGCGCTGCTGGGCGGGCAGGTCCAGCGACGGGCCAGCAGCCTGCTCTCGGCCATATGCGGCTTCAATGCTGCCCTCCTCTGCCTGGCGATCGCAGACGCCCGAAGCGCCCGTTTGCTGGTGCAGCGGGAGGGCTTCTGGACCATTGACGTCCGCGCACACTGCGATTGGCCGCGGGTTGTTGAGCGTGTCCGCACCGAAAACGCTGCGAGGACGTCGGAAGAGCGGCAGGCCCTGGAACTCGTTGCGCTCGCCGAACCGATAGGCCTGGACGTCGTGGAGCGCCACTTTGGCCAAGGGGCCGTGGAACACCTCCTTGCTTTGCAACACGTCAGGATGCTCGGCGGCAGCCCGCCTCTGCTCCGGACAAGTCCGTGGCTGCGTGGCGAGGCGACCCGACTGTCGGTTCCCCGGTCCAGGAGCGTGGCTTTGCGTCTGGGAGTCGAGGATCCGGCGCTCACCAGGGAGTCCGCGCCTACCTTGCTGCGATGGATGACGTGGACACTGGAGTGTGGACTCTCCCTTTCGGATGAACTTCTCCTGGCTGCAGCGCCCGCCGCTGACAGGCCGTCGACGGCGGAACTTGCCATGCGGGCAGCGGCGGCCGTCTCGGATCCGGGCCACCGGGACGAAGCGAGGCTCCTCCGGGCCCGGGCGCTGCTCGCCGAGGGCCAACTTCGCGAAGCAGCCCCCGAACTTCGTGGCCTGGCTGTAGGCGGAGAGTCGCCGGCCGTGAAGTCAGATGCCACGCACCACCTCATGGCGCTGGAGCTCCTCGGGGCCGTTCCAGGTGTCGAGCCGGATGCCGCGGAACCGTGGTCCCTGGTGGCCGGCAACGTCCGGGACGCCGAACGCCTCTTGCTCGCCGGCGCCGTGCCGGAGGCACTGCAACGGTCCTCAGCTGCGATGGCGGCACTCGACGCGGACCCGGCCTTGGCGATGTTCCGGCCGGCAGTTCTGCTCCGCCACGCCATCTGCCTGAGGTACAGCCTGGCGTGGGACACCATGGACGCACTCCTGGATTGCCCCGCCCCCTACGCACTGCCGGCGAACCTTGCCGTGTGCATGGATGTCGCCCGCGGATATGCCGAGCTGGTCCAGGGGCTCGCCAGGGCAGCACGACGCACCTTGAGGCCGGTGCTGGCAGAGTTGCACGACGCCGGCCTTCCGCAGGTACTTTCGCTGGCGGCCGCGTTGTTGGCCTACGCGGAGGCCCTGTGCGGAAATCCGGAGGCCGCCCTGGAATGTGCCCGGCAAAGCGGTTCCGCACTGACCGGACACGATCCCGGGGCGCTGCTGTCCAGGCTCAGCGCGCTCTACGTCGCGGCGGCCCGGGATTGTGTCGCCGGGCGGGATGGCTCCTCCGGCCAGCCGGCCCATTTGATCCAGCTCGCAGGAGAGAGCCGTGGGGACCGGACCTTTTTGATCGAAGCCGAGGCGCTCTCCCTCATCGCGCTGGACCCCCACGCGGCCGCCGTCGACGATCCCGCCAGCCAGCGGCAGCTGGCTGAAGCAGCCGCAGTCCTGCAGGGTGGGGCCGGGGCTTCCCTCGCGATGTTTGCCAAGGCGTTGATGGGAGATGAGCCAAAGTCGCTTGAGGCCGCGGGCCGGAGCCTAGCGGAGGATCGGCTGTTCGCCCACGCCGCCATGAGCTACTCCCGCGCCGCGCGCGGCTATGAGGCCAAGACCCGGAGCGCGGCAAGCCGCCGCGCCACGATGCTTGTCAACAAGTTGCTCACCGCTTTCGACAGCGGCGCTGTTCCGCCGCTGGGGTGGGCCCCCGGGCGGGCCGGCAGCTAACGTGCTGTAAGGCACACCCCCTGCTCCGCACGCCGGAGGTCTCCGTGGGATAATAGGGAGTCCCTGAAGGATTTCCAAGGAGCGTCCCTTGACTGCCGTATCAACCCCCGCCTCACTCCTACGGTCCGTGCCTGCCATGGACAATGCGGAGGTGTTGCGGATCCGGAACGACTTCCCGGTGCTGGATCAGTTGGTCAACGGCAAACCGTTGATCTACCTCGATTCCGGGGCTACGTCCCAGAACCCGCTCAGCGTGATCGAGGCCGAGCAGGAATACTACGAGCAACGCAATGCTGCGGTTCATCGTGGGGCGCACCACCTGGCCGTCGAAGCCACGGAAGTGTTCGAGGACGCCCGCCAGACTGTTGCGGACTTCATTGGCGCCAATTACGAAGAAACAGTATGGACTTCCAACGCCACCGAAGGCCTCAACCTGGTCAGCTACGCGCTCTCCAACGCCGCGCTGTGGGCCGCGCAGGGCCGTGGTGGCGCCGCGTTGAAGGATCTGGCTCTTGGCGCAGGTGACGAGATCGTGGTCACCGAAATGGAGCACCACGCCAACCTGATCCCGTGGCAGGAACTCGCTTTCCGGACCGGTGCCACGCTCAAATACATCCCCATCACGGACGACGGCGCGCTTCGCCTGGATGTTGCGGCGGAAATCGTGGGGGAACGGACCAAAGTGTTGGCGTTCTCGCATGCCTCCAACGTCCTGGGAACCATCAACCCCGTGGCGGAGCTCGTGGCCCTGGCTCGTCGCGCCGGCGCTTTGGCGGTGCTGGACGCCTGCCAGTCCGTGCCGCACATGCCGGTCAACGTCAAGGACCTGGACGTCGACTTCGCTGTGTTCTCCGGCCACAAAATGCTGGCACCTACGGGTGTGGGCGTCCTGTACGGCAAGCAGGAACTCCTTGATGTCCTGCCGCCGTTCCTGACCGGCGGTTCCATGATCACCACGGTCACCATGGAACGGGCCGAGTACCTGCCCGCCCCGCAGCGGTTCGAAGCCGGGACCCAGCGCATCTCGCAGGCAGTGGCCCTGGCAACTGCCGTGAACTACCTCGCCGAAACCGGCATCGAGCGCATCCATGCATGGGAATCGACCCTGGGCCAACGGCTGGTCAAGGGGCTGGAAAGCATCGACGGCATCCGCGTTGTAGGGCCTGCTTCGGGCTCTGAACGGATCGGACTGGCTGCGTTCGATGTCGCCGGCGTGCATGCCCATGACGTCGGCCAGTTCCTGGACGACCGCGGAATCGCGGTTCGTGTCGGCCACCACTGTGCACAGCCGCTGCACCGTCGCCTGGGCCTGACGGCCACCACCCGCGCAAGCACATACCTCTACAACACCACGGACGACGTCGATGCTTTCCTTGACGCCGTTTCCGGGGTCCGGGCCTACTTCCAGGCCTGAACACCGGGTTCCCCCCCAGATACTTAGTTAGGCATCAGCGCATCATGAGTCTTGACCAGTTGTACCAACAGATCATCCTGGACCACTCCAAGCAACGGCACGGCAGCGGGCTCGCGGAAACTCCAGCTCCGGCCGGCGCCACCACCGGACAGTCGCATCAGCTGAACCCGGTCTGCGGGGACGAGGTCACGTTGCGGCTCGCTGTGTCGGACGGAACCGTTCAGCAGATCAGCTGGGACGGCGCGGGTTGCTCCATCTCGATGGCGTCCGCCTCGGTGCTCAGCGACATGGGTGAAGGCATGTCGGTGGAGGAACTGCACTCGGTGATCGAGAACTTCCGCGAGGTCCTCCGATCACGCGGAAAGGTCCATGCCGACCCCGAGATCCTCGGGGATGCCGCCGCGTTTGAGGGCGTCGCCCGCTACGCGGCCCGCGTCAAGTGCGCCATGATCTCCTGGGTCGCGGCCGAGGACGCCCTCAACCAGGCCACAACCACCTAGCAGCCGGGCGCAGCAGCGCTCCGGTCGGCTTCGGTCAGCTGCGGGCAAAGACGTCAGGCACGCCGTCGCCGTCGTCGTCCCGTTCTTCGTCCGCCTGGACCTGGCGGTACCGCCGGTTACGGGCCTTAAGGACGACGGCGGCCAGCAGCGCCGAGATCAGGGAACCTGCCAGGATGGCCACCTTGGCGTGGTCGTTGTGCGCGGATCCGGCGCCGAAACTGAGTTCGCCGATCAGGAGCGAGACTGTGAACCCGATGCCGGCCAGCAGGGCGAGCCCGAAGAGGTCGATCCACGCAATGCCTGAGTCCAGGCTGGCGCGCGTGGTCTTGGTGACCAGGAACGTGGTTCCGAAAACGCCCACGGCTTTGCCCACCACCAAAGCCGCCACGATGCCCACGGCAACGGGGTCCGTCAGTGCTGCACCCATCCCATCGAATCCGCCCAAGGCTACGCCAGCGGAGAAGAACGCAAAGACGGGGACCGCGAATCCTGCGGAGAAGGGCCTGAGCTTGTGTTCGATGTGCTCGGCCAGGCCCTCGGCGGGTTCCCCTTTCTTTCCGTTGGCCAGGACAGGAACGGCGAAGCCCAGCAGGACTCCGGCGACGGTGGCATGGATACCGGAGGCATGAACGAAGCCCCAAGTAGCGAGGGCCAGGGGGAGCAGGAGGTACCAGCTGCGGATCCGCTTTTGGACGAGGAACGCGAACAGGCCCAAGGGAACCAGGGCGGCCAGCAGCATGAGTGGCTGTAGCCCGGTTGAGTAGAAAAACGCGATGATGCCGATCGCGATGAGGTCGTCCACCACGGCAAGTGTCAGCAGGAAGGTCCGCAGCGCCGCGGGGAGGTGCGTGTTGATCACGGCGAGCACAGCCAAGGCGAAGGCAATGTCCGTGGCTGTGGGGATCGCCCAGCCCTTCAGGGTATCCAGGCTGTTGAGGTTGAAGAGGACGTAGATCAGGGCGGGGACCAGCACGCCACCGATGGCTGCTGCAACCGGGACCACCGCCCGGGCCGGTTTGCGGAGCTCCCCGGCGACGAATTCGCGCTTGAGCTCAAGTCCGGCGAGGAAGAAGAACACCGCCAGCAGCCCGTCCGAGGCCCAGTGGCCGAGGCTGAGTTCAAGGTGCCACGGTTCGTAGCCGATCCTGAAGTCGCGGAAGGCGAAATAGGCGCCCGCTGCGGGGGAGTTAGCCCAGATGAGCGCAACCACCGTGGCTGCCAGGAGGAGGGCCCCGCCGACGGTCTCGGTGCGGAGGATGGAGAGGATGCGGCGATATTCGGGGTAGCTGGACCGGGCAAAGACTTTGCCGGGCTGCTTGGTGGCTGCGGGGGGCTTCTGGGCCACGAAGGGCTCCTAACTCGCGGAAATCAGTCGGTCAAAGGGGAGCACAATGACTCCGCCGACCAGACTTCCCGGCACACCAGTATCCATCTTACCCAACCAGGGGACAGCAGGTGCTGTCCCCTGGTTGGGTGGGCGCAGCGTCAGGCGACGAGGCCCGCGACGCCGATGGCCGCCGTCGCGAGGCCAAGCACCATGGAGATGGTGACCAGCACGACGTGGACCGTAAGGAACTTGGTGGCCTTGCCGGCAGCGTCCCGGGCGCGGGGATCCTTCATGACCCGCTTCAGGAACTGCGGCCACACCGCCAAGGACCAGACGCCGGCAACGATCAGGACGACGGCCAGGATCGCCGGAATCTCCACGCTAGTGGCTTTCGAGCCAGGCCTGGGCCTGCTGCGACTGGATGTTCAGGGCCTTGCCCACCATGGGCTCCGCGGCGTCAGCAATCTTTCCGCCAAGGAAGGGCACCGAAGAGGACACCGCGCCATCGAGTTCGATGCGCGTGCTGGTGCCGTCTGCCACCAGGCGCTGTACGGCAGTCACATCAAGGGGAGCACCCGAGATCTTCAAGGCGATGTTGCTGGAGCGTGAGCCGTCAGCAGCAGGTGCTTCCCACTGTTCCTTCTGGGTGACCGTCAGGGTTTCGCCAACGAACTTGCGGGCAATGTCCGGCAGGCGCGTGGTGGGCAGGGTACGGACCGTGGTGGTATTGAACGCACCTGCAGGGTCGCCTTCGATGGTGAACGATTCCAAGGAACCGCCCACCAGTTCGCTGGTGTGGCGCAGGAAATCCTCGTCGATGAAAACGGCCGCTACGCGGTCGACACTGTGCGGCAGGGTGGTGGATGCACTCAGGGCCATGGGTCCTCCGTGGATGGTATTGGTGAAGCTTCTTAGCTCCCAAACATCCTACGGGGTCTGGGTGGGCACCCCTGAACCCTGCTCCTGGCCCGCGTCCTGGAGCGTGATAGCCGCCGCTGAAATGTTGCGGGCCATGGACGGGAAGATGAATCCGTGGAAGGGGTACACGCCCAGCCAGTACAGCCGGCCGGCCAAACCGCGGGGGAAGAAGATGGCACGCTGCTTATAGAGGCTGCCCTCGCCGTCGGGCTCAACCCCCAACTCCAGCCAGGCGCCGCCCGGGGCCCGCATTTCAGCCCGCAGGCGGAGCAAATGTCCGCGGTCGATGGCTTCGACGCGCCACCAATCCACCACTTCGCCCGTGTTCAGCGTTTTCGGATCCCGACGTCCCCGCAGGAGCCCGGCCCCACCTTGCAGCTTGTCCAGCCACCCGCGGATCCGCCACGCCAGAGGCAGCGAGTACCAGCCGTTCTTGCCGCCGATGCCCTCAATGATGGTCCAGACGTGTTCCGGTTTGGCTTCGCTGTGGAAGGTGCGCTCATCAACGTAGACCTTGTAGCCGGCCCAGTCCGGGTCGCTCGGCAGCGGGTCGGCGTCGATACCTGCGTTGGCCCAAGTGGTTTCCACCTGGCCGTCCCTTTCCTTCCCCAGCGCCAAAGCGACGGCGCGCCGGTAGGACGTCAGTCCGCCGTCGGGCTGGGGGATGTAATGGTCGACGTCGTGCTCCCGCGACACAGCGTCGTGCTGGAGTGACTGCACCAACGGCAGGGACATGGACAGGGGGATGGGGGTGACCAGCGCAACCCAGAGCCCGGCAAGTTTTGGTGCCGGAACAGGGAGCGCGATGACCAGGCGCCGGGGGAGTCCGCGTTCCACCGCGTACTCGTTCATCATCTCCTTGTATTTCAGGACGTCGCGGGAGCCGATGTCGAAGGAACGGTTAAGTTGCTCCGGCAGGGCCGCCGCTGCCACCAGGTAGTGCAGCACATCCCGCACAGCGATGGCTTCAATCCTGTTGTTGACCCAGCTGGGCGCGGGCATGACCGGCAGGGTGTCGGCGAGGTGCCGGATCATTTCAAAGGACGCAGAGCCCGAACCGATCACCACACCGGCCTGGAACACGATCGCATCAACAGGGGATTCGAGGAACACCTTGCCCACGGTCTCGCGTGAACGCATGTGGGTGGAAAGTTCGGTGTTCTCAGGGTGCAGACCGCCCAGGTACACGATCCTGTCCACTCCGGCATCCGCAGCGGCTCCTGCGACGAGCCGCGCCATGGCTTCTTCCTTGGCTTCGAAACCGCTGCCCGACGCCATGGAATGCACCAGGTAATACAAGACCTCCACACCGCTGAAGGCATCGGCCAGGCCTTCGGAATCAGACAGGCTGCTTTCCACGATCTCGACGTCGTCATGCCACGGTACGTCCGCGATCTTCTGCGGCGTACGGACCAGGACTTTGACCTTGTGGCCGGCTTCGAGGAGCCGGGGGACCAGCCGCCCGCCGATGTAGCCGGTAGCGCCCGTGACCAGCACGGTCCTGGGCTGCCGGGGATTGTTGGAATGCGTCGCTTCGGAAGGTTGCAAGAGAACTCCTGTGGCTGGGGGGAGGGGTAGGCTGGAATGACCCGGCATTCTGACGAATTTCCGGGCATTTGTGTTGCCTGCCCTTGGAACCACCCTAGGAGTTTCAGCCATGAGCCTCAACGGTCTGCGCCGCGCACTGGCGGAGGACAAGACTTTCGCGCGCGTCCGAACGGAGGCTCAGCGGGAGTTTTCCGACCGCAACAGCGACTACCAGATCAGCGCACCTACGGGTATGCGGGCTGTTCTGCTTGCCGAAATGGCTGATGCCCTGGCCCAGGCTGGTGCCGACGGTGCGGGCGCGCCGGTGGTCCTCGCTGTCACCGCAACGGGCCGCGAAGCCGAAGACCTCACCGCAGCGCTGGCTTCCTACCTTCCCGCCGACACCGTGGCTACCTTCCCCAGCTGGGAGACCCTCCCGCACGAGCGGCTTTCGCCACGATCGGACACCGTGGGCCGCCGGTTGTCGGTCCTGCGCCGCCTGACCCACCCGGAAACCTCGACGGCGGCCCCCTTGCGTGTGGTGGTTGCCCCGGTCCGCGCCGTGGTCCAGCCCATCGTGGCCGGCCTGGGTGACCTGGTTCCCGTGACGCTGCAGGTGGGGCAGGAGCGCCCCTTCACCGAGGTGGTCCGGGCGCTGTCCGACGCCGCCTACGCCCGGGTGGACATGGTGACGCACCGGGGCGAATTCGCCGTCCGCGGCGGCATCATCGACGTGTTCCCGCCCACGGAGGACCACCCCATCCGGGTGGAGTTCTTCGGCGACGAGGTAGACCAGATGCGATGGTTCGCCGTAGCAGACCAGCGCTCGCTGTCCGCCCCCGGTGTCCACCACCCCACCGAACTTCACGCGCCCCCATGCCGCGAAATCCTGATCACGCCATCGGTGATGTCCAGGGCTGCCAAGCTCAAGGCGGACATGCCCGCCGCGGCAGACATGCTGGAGAAGATCGCCGGCGGCATTGCCGTGGAAGGCATGGAGTCGCTGGCCCCGGTGCTGGTGGATGCCATGGTTCCGTTCGTGGACCAGCTCCCTGCGGGGTCCCTGTCGGTAGTCATCGAACCGGAGAAGGTGCGTACCCGCGCCCACGACCTCGCGGCCACCAACGAAGAGTTCCTGGAAGCTGCATGGTCAACGGCGTCCGACGGCGGTGCGGCGCCCCTTGACCTGTCGTCCCAAGCCTCCACTGACCTGCACGCTGCCAGTTTCCGGTCCCTGACCGACACCCGCTCCGCGGCCCTTGAACACGGCGTGTCCTGGTGGTCCATCACCTCGCTCGCCTCGGACGAGGACCTGGTCCTGGATATTGACGTACTGAATATGCGTGCCCGCGAACCCCGCGGCTACCAGGGCGACGTGGCCGAGATGCTGGAGTTCATCGGCTCACGTGTCCGCGAGCAGTGGCGTGTTGTTGTGGTCACCGACGGTCCTGGCCCCGCGCAACGCCTTGCCGAGTTGTTCCATGATGCGGAGATTCCCTGCTCCCGCGTGGACTCCCTGGACAAGGAACCCCAACCGGGCATCATCGAGGTGACCACCGCCGCCGTCGGACGTGGTTTTGTCCTTGACGGCCTGAAACTGGGCCTGCTGACCGAAGCCGACCTGCTGGGGCGCGCCACGGCGGGTTCCACCAAGGACATGCGGCGCATGCCATCCAAGCGACGGAACGCAGTGGACCCGCTTCAGCTGCACGCGGGCGATTTCGTGGTGCACGAACAACACGGCATCGGCCGGTTCGTGGAGCTGATCCAGCGCAAGGTGGTTGGCACGTCGTCCTCCGACGCCGGGCTGCGGGAGTACCTGGTGCTCGAGTACGCACCTTCGAAGCGCGGCGCCCCGGGGGACCGGCTGTTCGTGCCCACGGACCAGTTGGACCAGGTGACCCGTTATGTCGGTGGCGATGCCCCGGCACTGAGCAAGATGGGCGGCGCGGACTGGGCCAGCACCAAATCCAAGGCACGCAAGGCCGTCAAGGAAATCGCCGGCGAACTCATCCGGTTGTACTCGGCCCGCATGGCATCACGTGGGCACGCGTTCGCCCCGGACACCCCGTGGCAGCGTGAACTCGAGGAAGCCTTCCCGTACGTCGAAACGCCCGACCAGCTGACCACCATCAACGAGGTCAAGGCGGACATGGAACGGGAAATCCCCATGGACCGGCTGGTGTCCGGCGACGTGGGCTACGGCAAAACCGAGATCGCTGTCCGTGCGGCGTTCAAAGCGGTGCAGGACGGCAAACAGGTTGCCGTTCTGGTGCCCACCACGCTCCTTGCCCAGCAGCACTACGAGACGTTCACTGAACGCTTCTCCGGTTTCCCGCTGCGCGTGAAGCCGGTGTCCCGTTTCCAGAGCACCAAGGAGGCCAAGGAAACGGCGGAGGGGGTCAAGAGCGGTGCCGTGGATGTGGTGATCGGCACCCACCGCCTGCTGTCCAAGGACTTCGAGTTCAAGGACCTGGGCCTGGTGATCGTGGACGAGGAACAGCGTTTCGGCGTGGAGCACAAGGAAGCGCTCAAGAAAATGCGCACCAACGTGGATGTCCTTGCCATGAGTGCCACCCCCATCCCACGAACCCTGGAAATGTCGCTGACTGGCATCCGGGAAACCTCCACCCTTGCCACCCCGCCCGAAGAGCGGCACCCGGTGCTGACATATGTTGGCCCGTACACCAACAAGCAGACTTCCGCCGCCATCCGCCGTGAACTCATGCGCGAAGGTCAGGTGTTCTTCGTCCACAACCGGGTGTCCTCGATCGAGCGGATCGCTGCCCAGATCCGCGAGCTGGTGCCGGAAGCCCGCGTGGAAGTGGCGCACGGCCAAATGTCCGAAAGCCGCCTCGAGAAGATCATCGTGGACTTCTGGGAGAAACGCTTCGATGTGCTGGTGTGCACCACCATTATCGAGACCGGCCTGGACATCTCCAACGCGAACACCCTGATTGTTGATGGCGCGGACAAGTACGGTCTCTCGCAGCTACACCAGCTGCGTGGCCGTGTTGGCCGTGGCCGCGAACGTGCCTACGCCTATTTCCTCTACCCCTCGGAGAAGCCGCTGGGCGAGGTTGCCTTGGAACGCCTGAAAGCCGTGGCGGCGCACAACGAGCTCGGTGCGGGCATGCAGCTGGCCATGAAGGACCTCGAAATCCGCGGGGCCGGCAACCTGCTCGGCGGCGAGCAGTCAGGCCACATCCAAGGCGTGGGCTTCGACCTCTACATCCGCTTGGTGGGCGAGGCTGTAGCCGAGTACCGCGGCGAGGCCGAAGAGAAGGCCGCCGAGATGAAGATCGAGCTGCCGGTCAACGCCCACCTGCCACACGACTACGTGCCCGGCGAAAGGCTGCGCCTGGAGGCCTACCGCAAGCTGGCTTCGGCCATCACTTACGAGGCAATCGACGAGGTACTGGCAGAACTGGTGGACCGTTACGGCGAGCCGCCGTTGCCTGTCCAGAACCTGATCGCCGTGGCCCGCTTCCGGGTGGGTGCCCGCGAAGCCGGGCTGTCCGACGTCGCGCTCCAAGGAAACTTCATCCGGTTCTCGCCGGCGCAACTGCCCGAGTCCAAAACCATGCGGTTGAACCGCATGTATCCCGGTTCCCAGGTCAAGCCGGCGCTGGACGCTGTGCTTATCCCCAAACCCAAGACGGCCAGGATCGGTGGCCGGGATCTCCAGGACGCCGAAATCCTGCAGTGGGCCAACAACGTGATTGAAGCAATCTTCACCGACGTGCCAGTCAAGGCGGGCTAACTTCGATGATGGGAGGACACCACGCCGCGTCGGGAGCCGCGGCGTGGATAGCTATTGCTTCGACCGGCCCCTACGCCCTGGGCTGGTACCCGCTGGATTCCACCGGAATCCTCATTGGCTCCATGGCGACGGCGGGGACGGCACTTGTGTGCGACTGGGATCACCGGCACAGCACCATCGCAAATTCACTGCCACCGCTGTCCAATGCGATTGCGGTAGGGATCGAAAAGGCCAGCGGCGGGCACCGGCAGGGGACCCACTCACTGCTTGGGGCTTCGGCGTTCGTGATCCTCGCAGCGATGGCGGCACAGTTCCAGATGGTGACCCCGGTCGGAAAACTGTCGGTCGGCGCCGGGCTGCTGTGCATGTTCATGATCAACCTCGCCGCGAAGGCATTGAACCTGTTTCCGAAGTCCGGCTGGATCACCAACTGGCTCTTCGCGATCGTCATGGCTGGCCTGGTGACGTGGTTTGCGCCGGACCAGTGGGGGTGGCTGCCACTGTCCATGCTGACCGGCGTCGTGATCCATATTGTGGGCGACATGATCACTGTGGGCGGCGTGCCGCTCCTGTGGCCGATAGTGATCAAACCGCCAAAGTTCCTGCGCAAATCAGTCATCAGCGGAGTGTGGCGGGCCAACGGCGCGTTTTCCATTCCGCTGCTGGGCCGGGCAGGTTCGCGGCGGGAATGGCTGGTGCTGATTCCCGTGAGCGGATACGCCATGGTGGGGATGGGAGTGGCCGCCTGGACCCTTGCGCAACAGCACTGGCCGGGCGTACTCGCGGCGCTTGGAGGCGTCCTGGCGGTGCGGTAACTCGGTGCGGTGACTCGGTGCGGTGGCTCGGTGCGGTGAAGCCGCCAGCCCTTGGCCGCGAGGCGATCCGCCACCACAGACAAGAATGGCCCGGGCAAACGCCCGGGCCATTCCTGCAGAAGTAGAGGGTTTAGCTTTCGCCAGCCGAATCCGAGCGGCCCAGGATGGTCTGCGGGATCCAGAACGCAAGGGCGAACAGGCCCAGGCACACAGCCATCGGCCACGGGTTTTCGAGGCTGAGGAAGGACAGCGAGTAGATAGCGCCCAGGAAGAGCACAATCATCACCAGGAACAGGACAATGCTCTGGCCCAGGTTGTTCTCGCGCTCGATGGGGGCGCTGGTTGCGTTCTTGGACATTCGTTCCTCCTCGGCCCCGCAGGGCTCAAAATCTCTGGCGGTCGGGAAGCCTCAGTAGGCAGATGAACCTTGCTCACCCTTGACAATGGCAATTCCGGAACTCGCTCCGATACGTGTTGCACCAGCTGCAATCATAGCCTGTGCATCGGCCAGCGATCGCACCCCACCGGAGGCTTTGACGCCTATGTCCGGTCCCACCGTCTTGCGCATCAGCGCGATGTCTTCAACAGTGGCGCCACCACCGTTGAAGCCGGTGGAGGTCTTGACGAAGTCTGCGCCCGCTTCAACAGCTGCTTCGCAGGCGATGACCTTTTGCTCGTCGTCCAGCATGGACGTCTCGATGATGACCTTGAGGATTGCTTCGCCGGCGTGCACTGTTTCGGCGAC
Organism: Paenarthrobacter sp. UW852; assembly: GCF_024608385.1. Classification (NCBI taxonomy): domain Bacteria; kingdom Bacillati; phylum Actinomycetota; class Actinomycetes; order Micrococcales; family Micrococcaceae; genus Paenarthrobacter; species Paenarthrobacter sp. UW852. The sequence continues at coordinate 167,296 of NZ_JAMSGY010000002.1, read as the reverse complement.
TGCCCGGATGTCGTCCACCAGCGCGCCCTTGTCTGCGGCGCGTCCAGCGGCCATGTTGATCACCATATCGATTTCGTCGGCCCCGTCAAGGACGGCGCCACGGGCTTCGAAGGCCTTGACGTCGCTGGGTGTAGCGCCCATCGGGAAGCCGACCACAGAGCATGTGAGCACGCCCGAGCCCTTGAGCGCTTTGGTGACGGTCTTGACCCAGATCGGGTTCACGCACACTGATTTGAACTGGTATTCGACGGCTTCGGCACACACTTTGAGGATGTCCGCCTCGCTGGCTTCCGGCTTCAACAGGGTGTGGTCGATGTAGGAGGCGATGTTTGCCGGGGTAGCGGCTTCGTTGCTCATGGGATCCTTCCGTGCAGGCGTGGCCGGCCCGGTGGCCGCAGGGTTGTCACTGCCCGTCAAAGGACCATCTTGCCATACGGGCCGGGTAGCCCTTCCGCCGCTTGTGGAAGGGCAACCCGGTTGCCGCCTAGGCCGCCAACGGGGCCAATTGGTCGCTGCCCAAGACACCGAGCATCATGCCCGAAGCGCAGAGCATTGCGGAAGATTCGGCGGAAAGGAGGAGTCCCAACCGGAGGCCGTCGCAGGACGCTGCATCGCCAATTGCCCAGATGCCCGGGACGGAGGTGGCGAGGTCGCGCCCCACGGAGATGCCGCCGTCGGACGCAATCAGGAGCCCAGCGCTTTCGGCGAGGTCGTTGCGGGCCGTCCGCTCCTCGGCCAGGACCACGAGGTCCCCGTTCATGCTGCTGCCGTCCTCGAACACGATGCCGGTGGCCGGTACAGGGGAACCTGCGATGGAACGCACGACGGCGGCAGGGCGGAGGGTGGTGCGCACGGGACGGACTCCGCGGGCCCGGAGCACGGCCTCCGCCTGGCCGGCCGCGGGGCCGTTGCCCACCAGGATTCCCAACGGACGGCGTCCAACGATCCGGGTGAGATCATGGACGGCTTCGCCGATGGTGGCCGCATCATCGATGGTGGAGTAGCTCAGGCTGGCTTCAGCACCGGCGACTGGCGGGAGAGCCGGGGCAGAGCCGGTCGCGATAACCAGCTGGTCGTAGGAGAAGTCCATGCCGTCCACCGTGGTCACAACTTTGGCGTGCGGATCGATGAAGCTGGCCGCCTGGCCGAACCGAACCGAGACCTGTGGAAGTTCGGCCAGTTCGAGGAGCGCCTCCGGGCAGTCGTCGCGGTTGCTGAGCACGGTGATGGTGCCGGTGAAGGGACGTCGCCGGGTATCGGCCGTGCCGGCCAGCCGCCGCACCAAAGCCTGGGCTGCTGGACCTGCGCCTGCGATGACGATGTGGAGGGATGCTGCGGACGGAGTGGCGGACATGTTCGGCCCTTTCGCTGATGACCTGTTTGGTGCTGTTGGTCATCAGCCTAGGCATTCGGTTTTTCGCGGGTGTTTCCCCGCTGTTGCCATCTTTGGCCGATCCGTAGCGTGTTGTTTACCGGCCGGTAATAACGTGCGTCACATCGAGCGTGGGTGGATCCGTGTGTAGACCATGTCGAAGTCGTGTTCCAAGGGTCCGCCGGGGTAGGTTCCGCGTTCCAGGCGTGCGTTGATCACGTTGCCATCGTCGCTGAACCGTCCCACGAATCGCTGGGGCCAGTCCGGGCCGTCCCGGAAAAGCGTCAATACGTTGTCCTTCAGGATCATGTCGTATATGCGTGCGACGCCGCGGGAATCGAAGTAGTGCTGCTGGAGCGCCCCATCGGAGCCTGTGGCACCGATGATGCTCACCGAGTTGGGATATTCCGGCTGTTGCACCGTGGAGTGTTGGATGAGGAAGCCGCCGTTTTCCAGCCACTCGAACGTCGTCCGGCCCTTGACTTCCCGTCCCGGGACGGTGGTTTCCCATTCGCCCACCAGGATGCCAAGTTGCTCCAGCTCTGCAGTACTTGCCATGGAATCCTCCTGAAGGTCTAGCCCCCAGTGTCCGCCTTGGCGCGGCGGTTTGGCGAGGGTTTTGGCGCCACCTTGAGGTTTTGGATGCAATGATGGGCCCATGAGCCAAGTCACATGCGACCTGACCGTGTCCCTCGATGGCTACGTTGCCGGTCCCCACCAGAGCCTGCAGATGCCATTGGGTGAGCGCGGCGAAACCCTTCACCGGTGGCAGTTCGAGGAACGCGAAGCCAATGCCGCCCAGGTGGAAGGGATCCTCGCTGCGGGCGCTTTCATTATGGGCAGGAACATGTTCGCGGGACCGGGTCCTGGTCCGTGGGACGCGGACTGGCGCGGTTGGTGGGACGAGGAACCGCCCTATCACGCGCCGGTGTATGTGCTGACCCATCATGTACGTGAACCCCTTGAGATGCAGGGCGGAACCACGTTCCACTTCATCAACGGCGGAATCGAAGAGGCAATGGCCCTGGCTCGCAACGCCGCGGGGGCCAAGGACGTAGCGATCGCCGGGGGAGCGTCGACTGCCCGGCAGTTCCTGTCGGCCGGGCTGATCGACGAACTGCGGCTCCACATAGCACCTGTGATCCTTGGTGGCGGGGAGCGGCTGCTCGATGGCGTGGGGAACCTCAGGCTCGAACCGACCTCCGTCAGTGGCACCGGACTGGTCACCCACGTCACCTATAGCGTGGGCGGCGTCAAGGACTAGCCCGGCGCTGTGCTGATCTCCGGGGTCCCATAACCCAGGAGAAGAATGTCCCCCAACGGATGTACACTCGAGTATCGAACATATATTCGAATAAAGGTGTGTTGTGGGCGTTATCGTCGGCCCCCGCGTGATAAATGCGGGCTTTTCCCTGGCGTCGGTGCTGTTGGCTCCCGTCGCTGTTGCTGCGGGCTATCCCTCCCCGGCACAAGACTATTTTGACGGCCGGATCGACCTCAATGAGCACTTAATCAAGGACGTGACCAGCACGTACGTGGTGAGGGTTACCGGGCAGTCGATGGAGGGTGCCGGGATCAGCGACGGTGACGAGCTGATCGTGAACCGGGCGCTTGAACCGAAAGACGGGTCCGTCGTCGTTGCCGTGTTGGATGGCGAGTTGACCATCAAACGGCTCCGCATCACCTCAAGGGGCGTGGTGCTCCAGGCGGACAATCCTGCTTTCCCGGACATCACGGTGGCTGCGCTGTCGGAATTGACCATCTGGGGGGTGGCCACCACGTGCCTGCACCACGTTTAGCCGGTGCCCGGCGGTGCGGTGGAATTTCGGACCACCAGGCGCGGCGTGAGGCGGATGTCCGCTGTGGGCGCGTCAGGGTTGGCCAGGCGCTCGAGCGCCACGGAGCCGGCTCGGCGGCCCAATTCGAACGCCTGCAGGTCAACTGACGTGAGATCGATGCCGTGCAGTCGGGACGTCTTCGAATCGTCGTATCCCACCAGTGACAGATCCTGGGGGATGGACAGGTTCATTGCGTAAGCAGCTTCGCGGGCGCCAAGGGCGAGTTGGTCGTTGTGGGTGAAGATGGCGGTCGGCCGGTCTGCCAGGCCAAGCAGTTCCCATGCTGCCCGCTGCCCGGCCTCCTGTGTGAAGTCCTCCGCCGACAACGTCACCGGCGCGAACCCGGCGTCGAGCATGGTTTTCTCGTAGCTCTGCCGACGCGCGGTGTGTCCGTCGTAAATGGGGCCCGCCAGATGGGCGATCCGCCGGTGCCCGAGGCCAAGCAGATGTTCTGTCGCGGCGCGGGCACCGGTCACATCATCGGAGTACACACTGTCCACGCCGTCGACCGGGCGGGTCACGCTGACCAGCGGCACTACCCGGGCCAGTTCCTGCACCTGGTGGTCGGTGTCCAGGAGTGTCGCGGCGATGATGATCCCCACCCTGGCTTCAATCAGGGAGTCCAGTGCGCCCCGATCCACGCCGTCGACCGACCGGGAGACGCTCAGTATGAGCCTGTTGCCATCATGGGGGAGTGCTGTGCGGACGCCGCTAAGGATGTCTGCATAGACCTCGTTTCGGATATCCATCAAATAGAGTCCGACGGCGGAACGGTGCTTGCGTGCCAGATCGGCGGCCGCCGCGTTGGGCCGGTACCCGAGACGTTGGGCGGCCGCGAAGATGGCTTCCCTCGTCTCGTCGCTGACCCCGGGGGCTCCGCGAAAGGCGAATGACACCAGCGTCCTTGACACTCCGACTTCGCGGGCCACATCGCTCTGCGTCGCGGGACGATGCCATTGTTCAGGGGCCATGCCCTCCATCTTCCCATGGCGAATATGAGGCAATGTTCGCCATTTGTTAGTTTGACCTTACATTTAAGCCTTTCGCGCGTTAGTCTGTATCCAGAGCGGGTGGCTATGACCCGCACCACACTGACAAAGGAGTCCTGATGTCTGCTACGCAAATGCAGCGGGGAGGGGCCCGCGGCGTCGCGCTTCCCCCGCTGACCAATGGGCCACATCGAAAACGCCTTGGCCTGGTCGCACTGGTTGCCACGTTTGGTGGCCTGCTGTTCGGCTATGACACCGGCGTCATCAACGGCGCCCTGCGACCAATGACGGTCGACCTCGGCCTCACACCGTTGACCGAAGGCGTCGTCACCAGCTCGCTGCTGTTCGGGGCCGCGGCTGGAGCAGTTGGCGGTGGCCGGCTCTCCGATTCCTGGGGGCGCCGGAAGACCATCATTTTGCTGGCCGTGCTGTTCCTTAGCGGAACGATCGCCTGCGTTTTCGCCCCAAGTTTCGAGGTCATGGTCCTGGGGCGGGTCATTCTGGGCCTAGCCGTGGGTGGTGCATCAACGGTGGTCCCTGTGTTCCTGGCCGAGCTGGCACCCTACGAAATCCGCGGCTCCCTGGCGGGGCGCAATGAACTGATGATCGTCATCGGCCAACTCGCCGCCTTCGTCGTCAACGCCATCATTGGCAACGTCTGGGGTGAATTCGGCGGAGTGTGGCGGGTCATGCTCGCCGTCGCCGCGCTGCCCGCGATTGCCTTGTTCTTCGGGATGCTCAGGATGCCCGAGTCGCCTCGTTGGCTGATCTCCAAAGGGCGGTGGGAGGAAGCCCTTGCTGTCCTGAAGACCATTCGGTCCGTAGAGCGGGCAGAAGCTGAAATGGCCGATGTGAAGCACCTCGCCGACGAGGAACGGGCCTCCCGGGCCACGTCCTGGGCTGCACTGAAGGACAAGTGGATCCTGCGCATCATCCTGGTAGGCATCGGGCTGGGTGTGGCCCAGCAGCTGACCGGCATCAATTCGATCATGTACTACGGCCAGTCGGTGCTGGTGGAGGCCGGGTTCGATTCCAACGCGGCGCTGGTTGCCAACATTGCACCGGGCGTTATCGCGGTAGTTGGTGGCATCATCGCACTGACGCTCATGCAGCGGATCAACCGACGTACCACCTTGCTGCTCGGTTTCACGCTGACCACCGTGTGCCACTTCCTCATCGGTATTGCATCCATTGCATTACCTGTCGGAAACCCTGCGCGGCCCTTCGTGATCCTCTTCCTGGTGGTCGCCTTCGTTGGCTCCATGCAGACGTTCCTGAACATTGCTGTCTGGGTCATGCTGTCCGAGATCTTCCCGCTCCACGTCCGCGGATTCGCCATTGGGCTGTCGGTGTTCTGCCTGTGGATCGCCAACGCACTCCTGGGCCTTTTCTTCCCCACGTTGGTTGCGGGCGTGGGCATTACCGGCACCTTCTTCCTCTTTGGGGTGGTGGGCATCCTCGCGCTGATCTTCATCTACACCCAGGTGCCCGAAACCCGTGGCCGCACCCTGGAAGCGCTGGAGGAGGACGTCACCACGGGCGCCATCTACCTTGTACACAAGAAGGACACCGCGGGAGCCTCCTAGCTTCCGTGTTGGGTGCGGCGTTCGAGCAGGATGGTGTCCCTCCAAGGATCCGGCCGCCGGCCCATAGCTCATGAGTCCGATGCTTCGCCGGGTGCCTACGACCGTAAACCCGTGTCGTTGGTGCTGGTCATGGTGTGGCTGGTTCCCCGCTGCGGCCATGAACCAGACCGGTAGCGAAGCCAATCGTGACCGGGACAGGTTCTGGGGATCCGCAGCACGAATCCGCCGCGTCTTGCCCCTCTGCGGGAAGGCTGGTGGAGCAGACACCGGTTTCGGGCAGTTCAAGCTCCAGCGCGTCCGCTGCTGCGGTGTCGCCGGCGAGGGCGGCTGCAATGGAGCGCACTTGCTCGTAGCCGGTGGCCATGAGGAAGGTCGGTGCCCGGCCGTAGGACTTCATTCCTGCAAGGTAGAAGTCTTTCTCGGGGTGGGCGAGAAGCCTTGCGCCGTGGGGCGGGACGGTTCCGCAGCTGTGGAAGTCCGGATCGATCAACGGTCCCAAGGCTTTGGGGGCGTCGACCGCCGGGTCCAGGTCCAGCCGAAGTTCGGAAAGGATGCCCAGGTCCGGACGGAACCCGGTCGCCGGAATGACATGGTCCACCTCGATGAACCGGCCGTCCGCTGCGTGCACCACCACCGCGCCGGAATCGGTAGTTTCAATGCGGCGGGTGTTGAAGCTTGTCAGGAGCTGCACGCCCCCGGTCTCGACGGCGGTGCGCAGGCGGGTGCCAAGCTGGCCGCGGGCGGGGAGCTCGTCAGCGTTGCCGCCGCCGTAAGCCCTGTCAGGGGTGGAGGCGCGGATGGCCCACGCTACTTCGGTGCCGGGTTTGGTGCGTGCGAGGCGAGCGAGGTCCAGGACCATGTTCGCGGCCGAGTGGCCGGACCCGATGACGAGGGTCCGATGGCCAGCGAAACGGCCTTTCGTGACATCAGGCAGGGGCCCGGTGATGGTCCCGGTGGCGCGCGCTTCATTTTCCCCGGGAACGGAGAGCCCGCTGGAGCCAAGCGGTGCGGGGGTGTTCCAGGTTCCGGAGGCGTCGATGACGGCCCGCGCCACAACCTCGGCCGTATGGCCGTCGTCGTGCTGAACGTACAGGACGAAAGATGTCTGGTCGCGGCCGTGGCTGTGGCCCTTGTCCATCCCTTGCCGTGTAACGGCGATGACCTTGGAACCGGTATGGATCCTCTGCTCCAGGTCATGGGTTGCGGCCAAAGGTTCAAGATATTGGGTGACGATTTCGTGGCCGTAGGGCAGAGCGGTCGGGCGGGGTGCTTCCCATCCGGTGCGTTCCAGGAGGCGGACGGCTGCGGGATCGAGGTTGTATTTCCAGGTGGAGAAGACTCGGATGTGGCCCCACTCCTTGATGGCGGAACCGACGGTGGGGCCGGCTTCGATGACGAGGGGTTCGAGCCCGCGTTCGAGGAGGTGCGCCGCCGCGGCCAGACCGACCGGCCCGGCGCCGATCACCGCGACGGGCAGGGAGTCGTGCTCTGTCATTGCTGTGCTCCTGCCGGGGTGAGGGAGTCAATGAGTGCCTCGACCCGGGTTTTGATCTCGTCACGGATGGGCCGGACGGACTCGACGCCTTTGCCGGCGGGGTCTTCCAGGACCCAGTCTTCGTAGCGTTTGCCCGGGAAGTATGGGCATTCGTCCCCGCAGCCCATGGTGATGACTACGTCGGAGTCCTTGACGGCCTCGGTGGTGAGGATCTTGGGGATTTCGGCGGACATGTCGATCCCGATCTCGGCCATGGCCTCAACCGCTGCTGGGTTGACCTGATCGGCGGGTTGTGAACCAGCGGAGCGGACCTCGATCGCGCCCTGGCCAAGGGTGGTCAGGAAGGCCGCGGCCATCTGGGAGCGTCCTGCGTTGTGGACGCAGACGAACAAGACGGACGGTTTGACGCTCATGAGAGCACCTTTCGATCAGCCGCGGCATCAGCCGGGGAAACATCAGTGGTTTGGGGGTAGAGGAAGCGGACAAGGACCAGTCCGAAGGCGCCTCCGACCAGTTGGGCGGCGACGAAACCAGGGGCGGAAGCGGGCGCGATCCCCGAGAAGGTGTCGGTGAGGGTTCGGGCGATCGTGACCGACGGGTTGGCGAAGCTTGTGGAAGACGTGAACCAATACGCAGCGGTGATGTAACCCCCGACGGCGAAAGCCACCCGGTCGGCGCGTCCGGAACGGATGGTCCCGAACACGATGACCAGTAACCCGGCTGTGGCGATGACCTCTGCCAGCCAGAGACCAGGCCCGCTCCGTTCATGGGTGGAGAATGTGGCTGGCGCCAGGCCGAACATCATGTTCGCCGCGACCGTCCCGACCAGACCACCCACGATCTGCGCCGCAACCAAAAGAGCGGCAGTCCGGGTGTCGATCAGGCGGAGGAACCGTTCAACCAGGGTGACGATGGGGTTGAACGAGGCTGATACCGGCTGCAGGGCCAGGATCAACGCAACCAGGGCCGCGCCGGTGACGAGGCTGTTCTGCAGCAGCTGCAGTCCGACGTCGTTCGGTGACAGCCGGGAGGCCATCACGCCGGACCCGACCACGGCCATGACGAGGAACGCGGTCCCAATGAACTCCGCTCCGGTGCGGCGGACAAGCAAGGGGTTCACTGAGCCTGTCCACCGATCAGGGCCGCCAGGTTCTGCAGCGCTTCGGTGCGGGCCTTGTAGTAGACCCAGACGCCGCGCTTTTCCCGGTCCAGCAAACCTACTTCGTGCAGCACTTTGAGATGGTGGCTGATGGTCGGCTGCGACAACTCGAAGGCATCGTTCAGGTCGCAGACGCACGCTTCGCCGCCCTCATGGGAGGCCACCAATGACATCAGGCGTAACCTCACCGGATCGGCCAATGCCTTCAACAACGGCGCAACACCGTCTGCTTCTTTCTCCGACAGTGGTTCGCGCGCCAACGGCGAGCAGCAGGCGACGGTTTGAACCGGGGTCAATTCCAAAGACATAGACACATGTAAATATTTACACTCATCAATGTTCAAAGCAAGGACGGTCCGTGCCCCACTCGGCGCGCGGGAACGCCAGGATCCCCCACTGGCTTCGATTGCTCAGAGGAGCTTTCTTGTCTGTGGTCGACGCTACAGTTTAAGTATTCGAAAGTATGTTCGAATACTAGGCGTGTCCTGCGCGGGTTGCGTGGGCGTGCGTGATAGCGCGGATCAGGAGGAGATCGATGTCCAAGCCAGCAATCATGCATCGGATGCAGGAGATCGCCCACGTGGATATCAACTGCTTCTACGCATCGGCAGAACGGGCCTTCAATCCGGCGTTGGAAGGCCGGCCGCTCATAGTCCTCTCGAATAACGATGGCTGCGCCGTGACTCGGTCTCCGGAAGCCAAGAAGCTCGGCATCGGGTTGGGAGATCCGTGGTTCAAGCTTGCTCCGCGCGCCAAGGAATGGGGCTTGGTTGCCCTCTCAAGCAACTATGAGCTCTACGGCGACATCAGCTCGAGGGTCATGGAACTCCTTGCCCGCTTCTCGGCGTGGCAGGAGGTCTATTCCATCGATGAGGCATTCCTTGGCGTCAAAGGGCAGCCCGGGGAACTCCTGGAGTTGGGGCGCACCATCAAAATGGCCTGCCAAAAGCATGTGGGGGTTCCGGTGTGCGTGGGAATCGCCGGGACCAAGACCCTGGCCAAGCTGGCCAACAAGTGGGCCAAGCACAACCCCGCGTTCCAGGGGGTGTGCCGCTGGGACTCGATTCCCGAAGAGCAACGCGAAGCGCTTATGGCCAGGCTTTCAGTGATCGAGATCTGGGGCGTCGCCACGCGGCTCACCAAGCGCCTGAATGCCATGGGAATCTTCTCGATCCTGGACCTGGTCCGGGCCGACCCCATTGCCCTGCGCGACAAGTTTTCGATCGTCATGATGCGAACGGTCCTGGAACTCCAGGGCACCCCCTGCATTCCCATGGAAGAAGAAAGAATCGGCAGGGACCAGCTGATCTTCTCCCGTTCCTTTTCCACTCCCATCACCACGGCGGCCGGGATGCGGCAGGTGCTCAGCGTTTACGGGCAAATGGCCAGTGCCAGGTTGGCCAAGCATGATCTGCAGGCCAAACTCCTGACCGCCTTCGCCCAGACCTCCGTCTACAACCCGAATGACAGGTCTTTTCCCACTGTGAGCGTCAAGCTGCCAATGCCCACCTCGGACCCGGGCCTGCTCACCCGGGCGGCGCACGCCTTGGTGCCCAGGATCCAGGAAGGCGTGCGGTACGCCAAAGCCGGCATCATGGTCACGGACCTGCGGCCCAGTGGAAACCAGAAACCCTTGGCCATCTTCGAGAACCCGCACGAGGAACGGGGCATCGGCAGCCTCTTGGAAGAGGTCAGCAAAAAGTACGGACGCGGTTCCATCGGCTTGGGCCATGCGGGAATCAAGGGCGGGCCGGACTGGTCCATGAAAAGGGACATGCTCAGCCCCCGCTACACCACCCATTGGGACGAACTACCCCTGGTGAAGGCGGCGTAGCGTGTCGGAAAGCCTAGGCCCGCAACCGGTAGCCCCGTTTGACGACGGTCTCCACCAGCTTGCCGTCCGGGAGCGACGAGCGCAGCCTGCTGACCGTCATGTCCAAGGCGTGGACGGATCCCCGCAGGTCCAACAGGTCCGAGAGCGCTTCCCTGGACAGGACAGCCCCGCCAGCGCCGAGCAGCGCCCGCAGCAGCAGAAGGGGTGCAGGAGCCAAATCCACCACCTCACCGTTGACCCGCAAGCAGCGGCCCCGCAACTCGATCGTGGCGCTCTTTGTCTCCAACCGCCGGACGTGGTTCAAGGACAGGTGCTCTGTCACAAGGCGGATCAGCGCACCCATACGGTACCTGTCCGGAATCAGGGGGGTGAGCCCGGCGTCCACCAGTGGCTGCGCAGTGACGGGCCCAACAGCTGCGACCGTCACTGGTCCCTTGAGGGCTTCGATGAGGGACCGGTACAGACCCATTTCATGCGCAGTGCTCCACATGGCATCCACTGCAGGGGCGCTGGTGAACGTGAGGACATCCAGGTTCCCGCCAACCACGGCTTCGATCAGGCGCGGCAGTTTGTCTTCGCCATCGGGTTTGACCCAGCGGTACGGTGTCACGGTCAGCACGGTGGCGCCGGACATGCGGAGCCGTTCCAACTGGCGGACATCGGTGTATCCATGCAACTGCACGGCCACGGTCTTTCCCCGCACGCCTTCGGCCAACAGCATGTCCACCAGGGTTGCGGTGGTTTCGTCGCTGCTGATGCCGACGTCGGCAAGTCCAGCCGCGCGGACGGCACCGCGGGCTTTGGGCCCCCGGACAAACATGCGGCAGGCAGACAACGTTTCCAGGAGCTGTTCGCCGATGCCGAAGGAATCAGCGGCCTCGCACCAACGGCGCATACCGTAAGCGGTGGTGGCGATACAGATATCCGGCCGGGCAGCGATGATGGTCCGGGTGTCCTCGATGAGGACCATGTCTTCCTGCACGGGGGCGATCTTCAAAGCGGGGGCGTGCAGAACACTCGCCCCGCGACGCTCCAGTGCCTCGATGAGGTCACGGGAACGGCGGTGCGAGGTAACACCAATGCGGAATCCGTCCAGCGGAGCATCTGCGGCCTCGGATACTTCCGGAGCTGCGGTGGCTTCCTGGACTTCGATGGCACGTGCAACAGTCATGTGTTTTTACCTTCAGGCTTCAAGGAGCGAAGCCGCGAGTCGGCTCAGTTCGGCGGATGCTTCGGCGTGGTTCCGGTTGGCTTCAGCCACCCTGACCACCTCGCCGATGACCAGCACGGCAGGGTTACTGCAACCGGTGGCTGCTGTTTCGATCGTACCGAGTTCGGCGATGGTGGTGCGCTGCCCCGGACGGTACCCGCGTTCCACCACGGCCATCGGCATGTCCGGCCTCATCCCCGCCCGGCGAAGTCCCGCGGCAAGTTGGGGCAGGGTGCCTATGCCCATGAGGACCACGATCGTTCCTCCCAGACCGGCAAGATGGGTGTGCTCTTTCTCGGTCAGGGGAGCGTGGCCGGAGACAACCGTGAACATGTGGCTTACTTCGCGGTGCGTCACAGGAATCCCCGCTGCGGCCGGAACGGAGATGGCGCTGGTGACGCCGGAGATGACACGCACCGGCACGCCCGCCGCAACGCACGCCGCCACTTCTTCGCCGCCGCGTCCGAACACGTAGGGATCCCCACCCTTGAGCCTGACCACGTTTTGGCCAAGCAGGGCAGCTTCAACCATGAGCTTCTCGATGTCGCGCTGGGTGACCTTATGCAGGCCGGGCTGCTTCCCAACGTCCACCAGCTCGGCGGAGGTCAGGCCAGCCAACTCCTGGTAGGGCGCCAGCCGGTCATAGAACACCACGTCGGCGTCGCGCAGGGCCTCCACGGCGCCGACAGTGAGCAGGTCCAGGGCACCCGGACCACCGCCCACCAACGTGACGTTGCCTTCGGCGCCCGCGGCCGGCTCGAACGCTACTGGAATTCCGGCATCGCGGCAGCGTTCCACCAACGGAAGCCAGCCGGCTTCGCCGTCGTCCACCACTGCCACCAGGAACGGACGGTCCGGGAGCCGGCCATCACCTGGGATACCCTCGGGTGTGCTCAGCCGGGACACGTGGGCTCCGGCGTTCCGGTACCGGCGAACTGCTTGGCGGGCAGACTTTTCGGAGCCGGCAACCAGAACGTCGCGGCCGGTGAGATCAATGGTGAGCTGCATGGGGGACCCCTAGTTTTCTGCGTTGACGGTTTCGCTGCGGACCGGGATGGTGGAAGCGATGAGCACGCCGCCCTTTTCTTCGTTCGTGGCCGGACGGATCTGGCCACGCTCCGGAACGAAGGAGATGGACTCGTCCTTCTGGTCGGGGGCGTTGACGAAGGAACGGAACCTGCGGAGGCGCTCGGGATCCTTCAAGGTCTCGGCCCACTCGTCCTCGTAGGTGTCGATGTGTTTGGCCATGGCCGCTTCGAGCTCGTCGGCGATGCCCAGGGAATCGTGTACCACAACGTCCTCGACGTGCTTGATGTCGCCGTCGAGCTCTTCCTGCCACCGGGCAGTGCGCTGCAGGCGATCGGCGGTGCGGATGTAGTACATCAGGTAGCGGTCGATGTACTTCAGCAGCGTTTCATCATCCAGGTCCTTGGCGAGGAGCTTGGCGTGAGCCGGCGTGGCGCCTCCGTTCCCGCCCACGTAAAGGTTCCAGCCGTCGGCGGTCGCGATCACGCCGACGTCCTTGCCACGCGCTTCTGCACACTCGCGGGCGCAACCGGAAACGCCCATTTTCAACTTGTGCGGGCTGCGAAGACCGCGGTAGCGCAGCTCCAAAGCGATCGCCATGGCCACGGAATCCTGGACACCGAAGCGGCACCACGTGGAGCCGACACAGGACTTCACGGTACGCAGGCTCTTGCCGTAAGCCTGGCCCGATTCGAAGCCGGCATCAACCAGTTCCTTCCAGATGTCCGGCAGTTGCTCAAGGCGCGCACCGAACATATCGATGCGCTGGCCACCAGTGATCTTGGTGTAGAGGTTGTACTTCTCAGCCACCGCAGCAATGACGCCCAGGCCCTTGGGCGTAATCTCGCCGCCGGCGATGCGGGGAACCACCGAATAGGTCCCGTCCTTTTGCATGTTCGCCAGGGCACGGTCGTTGGTGTCCTGCAGGGAACCACGCCCGGCGTCCAGGACGTAGGCGGAGTGCTGGCTGGCCAGGATGGAGGCAATGGTCGGCTTGCAGATGTCGCAACCGGCGCCCGTGCCGTACTTGGCCATGATGTCTTCGAAGGACGTGAGCTCCAGGACACGGATGGCATCGAAGAGCTCCTGGCGGGAAAGGCTGATGTGCTCGCAGAGCGCCTTGGAGACCTCGATGCCGGACTTGGTCAGTTCGCCTTCCAGAAGCTTCTTCAGCATGGGAACGCAGGACCCACACTGGGTTCCGGCACGGGTGCAGCCCTTCAGCTCGCCGAGTTCTTGTACGGGAGCGTTGCCTTCGCAGGCGCCGCACCCATTAATGGCATCACGGATGGCACCGGCGGCCACGTTGTTGCAGGAGCAGAGGATGGCATCGTCCGGGAGTTCGGTTTCCGGGGCTTCTCCACCGCCGGCCGCGCTCAGGTAGGCGCCGGGTTCTGCAGGGAGTTCCCGGCCCAGGAGGGGGCGCAGGCTCATGTACGGGGAGGCGTCGCCCACGAAGATGCCGCCCAGAAGGGTCTTGGCATCGTCGGTGGTGACGATCTTCTGGTAAACACCGCGGGCGGGGTCGGCGTAAACGATTTCGAGGGAGTGCTCTGTCTTGGCGAAGGCGTCACCGAAGCTGGCCACGTCCACACCGGAGAGCTTGAGCTTGGTGGCCGTATCGAAACCGGGGAATGTGGCCTCTCCGCCGTGCAGACGGTCGGCAACAATCTCGGCCATGGTGTTGGCCGGAGCAACGAGGCCAAGGCACATGCCACCAAAGTTGGCTACTTCACCGATGGCCCAGATGCCGTCCACCTCGGTGGCGCAGAAATCGTTGATCACCACACCGCCACGCTGGCCCAGGCTGAAGAGTTGCTCTTCGCCCTCCGCAGCGCGGAAGAGATCATCGCGGGGCCTGACGCCGATGGCTACGATCACGATGTCGGCTGCGATGGTGCGGCCGTCGGCCATGAGGACTCCGGTGACATTACCGTCGTCGTCCGTAACCACCTCGGAGGGGAAGACGCCACCGTGGACCGTGAAGCCCTTGGCTTCGATGAGCCGGCCAAGGGCCTGTCCTGCGCCTTCGTCCAACTGGGTGTTCATGAGCCAGGGCGAGCCGTTGATGACAACCGGGGTAGCTCCCAGTTGTTCGGTGCCGGCTGCGGATTCAAGCCCCAGCAGGCCACCACCGATGGTGACGGCGTTGACTTTGCGTCCCAGCTTCTCCGTCAGCCCGGCTATGGCCTGGTTGATGGCCCATACGTCTTCGAGCGTCCGGTAAACGTGGGTATGCTCGGCGCCGGGGATGGGAAGACGGGCGGCATCCGAACCCGAGGCGACCACCAGATGGTCGTATTCGTACTTGTTGCCGGCAGCAGTGAGGACGCTCTTGGCCGCGGAGTCGATCTTGACGGCGCGCTCGCCGGTCTTGAGGGTGATTGCCGGGTGCTCCCACATGGAAGCGTCACCCAGGGTGAGGTCCACGCCGGTTTCGGTGAGCGCCTTACTCAATGCCACGCGGTCGTAGGGGAGGTGGGCCTCTTCGGTCAGCACCGTAACCTGCCAACCTTCAAGTCCGCGGTTGAACATGGCATCAACAAAGCGGTGCGCGGCGGGGCCGCCGCCGACGACGACGATGCGGCGCGGGTTCTCTGTACTTGAAGTGTGTCCGGTCACTGTGGGCCTTTCGCAGATGTTGCCAACGGATCTGTCGCAACTTGTGGTTCCAGCCTAGGGACGGGCAGTTTCGCTTCAGTTTCCCGTTTGTTTCGTGATCTTAACTTCTGCATCACGAGGACATTTCCTCGGGTGTGAGGTCTCTTTTACGAAGTGGACACAATCCGCGCCCCCTGATGAAACACCCGGGTTTTAGCGTGGAGGAGTGGCCGCAAGCGCGGCCCTGTCCGGGGGAGTGACGGCGGAGACTGCCAGCACCCGGACACAGTGAGAGGGGCTGACATGACCGTAATTCTGGACGTTACCGACATTCTTGAGCGTGACCTGCGCGCCGCAGCTACGTGGCAGCGTGTTTGCCCGGTGGACGAGCTCGAACTGGCCTGGGGCGAGGCTGCGTTGATCGGCGGTCGCCAGATTGCGCTGTTCCGTACCGCGCCCACCGAGGTCTTCGCTGTTGCCCAGCAGGACCCGGCGACCCTCGCGAACGTTATGGCGCGTGGCATCGTCGGGTCCAAGGGAAGCCGCCCGACCATCGCCTCGCCCCTGCACAAAGAGGTCTACGACCTCGAAACCGGTGAGTGCTTCACCAACCCCGACCTCCGCCTCGACGCTTTCCGCACCCGTTTGGTGGACGGCTTCATCGAGGTTGAGCTCTAGGAGTTTACAAGCCCAGCGCTTCGCGGACGTCCCCGAGGACCTCGTCCAAGGATGTCCGCGCTGCTTGGCGCGCAGCGGGAAGTTCCGCTGCGGATTCCACCGCCTGGATGACTTCCAGGTAGCACTTCAGCTTCGGTTCCGTACCACTGGGCCGGATGATCACGCGGGTGAGGTCGCGGGTCAGGTACAGCAGCCCGTCCGTGGGAGGCAGTGCATCGCTTCCTTCCGCCAGGTCAGTGAAGACCTCGACGGCGGAGCCCCCAAAAGCTTCGGGCGGGTTGACCCGCAAGCGGTTCATCATGGCGTCCAGCAGGCCCAGGTCCGCCACCCGAATGCTCAGCTGGTCACTCGCGTGCAGGCCGTGCACCAGGTAAAGATCGTCCAGTGTGTCGAAGATCGTCCGGCCCTCCGCTTTGGCAGCTGCCGCCAATTCAGCGATCAGCACTGCCGCCGAGATGCCGTCCTTGTCGCGCACCAGCCCAGGGGCCACACAGTAGCCCAGCGCCTCTTCGTACCCGTAGATGAGTCCTGGAACGCGTGAAATCCATTTGAAGCCCGTGAGCGTTTCCTCGTGCGCGTACCCCGCCGCAGCGGCAATACGTGAGAGCAGCCGCGAGGAAACGATCGAGTTGGCGAAGACCCCGGTGTGCGGCTCGTCGCCGGCGCTGGCGGTCAAACGCGCCACGACATGAGCGCCCAGAAGGGCACCTACCTCGTCGCCGCGCAGCATCCGCCAAGCCCCTGTGTCCGGGTCCAGGGCAGCAACCGCGGCCCGATCGGCGTCGGGATCGTTGGCCAGAACGATGTCCGCCCCTGATTCCGCGGCTGCCGCGAGAGCCAGGTCCAAGGCACCGGGTTCTTCCGGGTTGGGGAAGGCGACCGTGGGGAAGTCCGGGTCAGGCTCTGCCTGCTCGGCCACGAGGGTCACATCGGTGAATCCGGCTGCGTTCAGGACAGAAACGGCCGTTTCGCCGCCGACGCCGTGCATGGGGGTCAAAACAATTTTGAGGTCCCGGGCGGGGAAGTGTTCGCGGTCCACCAGGCTGGCCATGGCCGACTCGTAGTCGGATGCGATGGAGGTGGGCAGGACCGTCCAGCCGCCGTCGGCAAGTTCGATCGATTCCAATGCGCCCACTGCCTGGATCTTTTCCGCGATTTCAGCGTCGTAGGGGGCTACGATCTGGGAGCCGCGGCCGCTTTCGGACACGGCGTGCCGGCCAAGGTAGACCTTGTATCCGTTGTCCTGTGGCGGGTTGTGGCTGGCGGTGACCATCACGCCGCCGTCGCAATCGAGGTTCCTGACCGCGTAGGCGAGCAACGGCGTCGGAAGTGCCGCCGGCATGAGGAACGTTTCGATGCCTGCCGCGGTGAAGATCGCGGCGGTTTCCTGGGCAAAGATGTCCGAGTTGTAGCGTGCGTCGAAGCCGACGACGGCGCGGGGCCGAGTTCCGGGAGAAGCCGCCTCGACCGTTTCGGTGAGGAAGGCTGCCAAACCTGCTGCTGCCCGGCGCACCACCACGCGGTTCATCCGGTTGGGTCCGGGACCGAGGGCTGCGCGAAGGCCGGCAGTGCCGAATTGCAGGGTGCCGTTGAAGCTGTCGCCCAGTTCCTGGATTGCTGCGGCATCGCCGCTGCCGGCGAGTTCCATGAGCTCGGTGAGCTCGGCGGACGTTGCCGGGTCCGGGTCTTGGGAGGCCCACAGGCGGGCGTCGGTGATCAGCTGTTCAAAGGCGGCATCGTTGGATGTCATAGGGACAAAACTATCCTCAAATGGAGGAACAGGGCGCAACGAGGGGTGGGATAACGCCCTTAAGAAGGGTCGTAAAGGGTGAAATCCCGCCCCTTGGCGCTAAAACTGACGCGTTTGCACCGTAAACTGCGTGTCCCCGTCCGTGCTGAACACCGAGGTTCCCGTGTCGTCCCAGTCAGGGAAGAAGGTGTCCGAGATGACGATGGCGCCCTCCCCGGCGAAGACTTCCACGGACGAGGAATCCAGGAGAATCTGGAGGCGGACCTTGGCATCGTTATGGGAGGGAGGCAGCGTGGCCTGGTGGTACGGGCTGAACTTCTCGGAAAAGTTGGTGGTTCCGGCGTTCGAACGGTCTACCTTCACCGTGCGGGTGTCCTTGGCGTAAGTGATCCGCAGGGCTGATTTTCCGTCGTCTGATGCACGGAGGTTCACGCCCGCCTCGCGGGCCGATGTCAGCTCCATCTCCACCTCGAGCAGTTGCGCCCGGGCGGTGAAATCGCCGTCCAGGTGCTGTAGCCCGGAGCCGACGGTGAGGTTTTTGCCTTGGACTGCACTGCCAGCGCGTTCAAGGGCCTCGCGTGCAGCAGTGGCAATGGCCGATCGCAGCTCCAAACGGCGCTCGCCGCGCACCAGTGTCAGTTCGCGCGGGATCGCCATGGATCCGCGCCACGGAGTGGTGGGAACGTGCTGGGCGTAGTCCCAGTTGCCCATCCAGCCCAGCAGCACGGGCTTGCCGCCGGGTGCACCGGAAATGGAGTTCGCCGCATAGTAGTCGGCGCCGTAATCCAGCCACTGCGAATCGGTGGGCGGGGCGTCAGGGGCGGCGGCATCTTCCGCGGTGAACCGTGTGCCGTCGAATTCGCCCACAAAATACTGCATGCCCGACCCGCCCGCGATGCCCCCGGGGTTGATGCTCAACAGCATGACCCATTTCTTCGCCGCGGAGTCTTCCACGGCCATTTCGATGAGTTCCGGAACCTCCCACAGGCCGCCCTGGGCTCCGGCTCCGGAGAAATCACTGAGGAAATCCCAGTGGAGAAGATTGGTAGATTTGAACATCTTCACCACTTGGGCGTCGGCCACCACTGTGGTCATCACCCAGTAGTGGCCCGGCTCGTACCAGGTGATCTTGGGATCGCGGAAGTTGTTGTTGGTGGGAGCGAGGTTCAGCACCGGGTTGCCACGGTACTTCTCCCACGTGGTGCCCTTGTCCAGGCTGAATGCAACCGACTGGGCCTGCGCGCCTTGGGGGAGTGCGCCGTTCTTTCCATAAGCGCTCGTATAAAGGGCCACCATGGGCGGGTTTTCAGCGGACCCGAGGCCGGACGCGTTCTTGGTGTCCACCACGATGCAGCCGGAAAAGATTTCTTCTTCCGGGCTGGCTTCCATGGCTACCGGCTGTTGTTCCCAGTGCACCAGGTCGGTGCTGGTGGAGTGGCCCCAGGACATGTTCCCCCATGAGTTTCCGCGCGGATTGTGCTGGTAGAAGGCGTGGTATGTCCCATCGTGGTAAACCAGCCCATTGGGGTCGTTGAGCCAGTTCTTCGCGGCTGTCAGATGGGCGCCCGGCCGCCAGGGGTCCGAAGCGGTAGGTGCGGTACCCGCGACGGTGGGGGTCGGCGTCGGGCTTTCATCCGGTGAGCAGGCAGCGGCCGAAAAACCAACCACGACGGCGGCACTTGCGGCCAGCAGGTGGCGGCGGGACAGGTGGGGGTTGGGGAGAGTCATGGGGAGAATCCTGAAAGGTTGGGGTGGCGGGGGTGCCGGCACGTGTGGGGCCGGCACCCCCGCCGTGGCCTGACGGCCGGGGGTGTTACTTGTAGAGGCCTTCGCCACCAACACGGACGTTGGTGGGCAGGTAGCCGAACGGGCCGAGGCCGTTCTGGCCGAAGCTGCGGTCAACCTGGGTCACACCACCCTTGAAGTTCATCTTCACGGTGGGTGAGAGCGAACCGCCGCGTACGCCATCGACGTTGTCGATGAACGACTGGACGAGGCCGCCCGGCTGGACGTAGTGCGAGTAGGCCTGGAATTGCCGCCCGTTCTGGCGCGGATCCGGTCCTTCCGGCGCGTTGGCCGGCATGTTCAGGTCCGTGGGGGAGCCCAAAGCCAAGCCGCTGTTATTGACCGGCTGGTAGTCCGAACGAACGCCGTCGCCGACGAAGCCGTACACGCCGTCGGGGCCGCGCATGCCGTCGGCATAGGTGAACTGGTGGCTGATGGTGAACAGGTAGTACTTGTTCTTGCCGTTCTCGTTCTGGATGAAGATCTGCGGACGCTCGGTCTGGTCGTTGACGCAGTTGGCGGACAGGACCGGCGGGAGGAAGCTCCACTTTGTCAGGTCTTTGTTGTCCGCCACAGCCAGGCCCACGTTGGCGGTCTGGTACCAGGCGCCCGTGGTGCTGTTGACCTGGTCCACTGTCTCAGAGTGCGGATCGCCCGGACGGTAGCCCAGGTCTTCCTGCTTGCACTTGTAGGAGCCGCGGGTGCCACCGGTGTTGCCTTCGAACACCATGAAGGTCTTGCCGGGGTGTGCGGGGTCCGCAAACGTGTAGGGATCACGGAAGGCGAAGCCCGGGTTCTGGGCTTTGTTCTGGTACAGCTTTCCGTCCGGCTCAAGCAGCTTGGTGTGCTGGAAACCATCGAAGGTCACGCCGTCCTTGGTGGCGTGGATGGTGCCAAGGGCTTTTGCGATGGCCGCATCCGGGGCAATCCCGCCGCCGCCTGCGTTGCGCTCGGCGACGTCGTAGAACGTGGTGGCCGTATAGAACACATTGATCTTGTTGCCCTGCATGAGGCGCGTGGAGCCGGACCATTCCGTGTTGCCGATGGAGGTGTTGTCCAGGAACAGGTGGCCGCCGTAGTTCCATTTGTCCTTGGCGGGATCGGCGTTGGTCTTGCGGAAGAAGTAGCCGATTCGGGCGTTCCAGTGACGCTGGTCGAAGCCGTAGCCTGCGTGGCGGTCGGCGACGAGGGCGAAGATTACGTCCCAGCCCTTGTAGCTGATCTGGTTCGCGTTCTCGTCCGTCAAGGACCAGGTGTCCCAGACCCAGACGTCGTCGTTCATGGCGGGGAAGTCCTTGGGGATTTCCGGCATGGTGACGTTGGGGCTCATGGAGTTCTGTCCGGGCGCAACGTTGGGGTTGCTCTGGGCCATGATCTGTTTGGCGTCGGCTCGCGTCCACTTGGAGGTGAAGTTCGCGGCGGGGTCGTAGGCCTGTTGCGTGTGCAGGCTCGGCAGGGGGAAGCCGGGCGTTGGCGCCGGCATGGTGCTCGACGGCGGGTCGGCCGGCAGGTTGGCCTGCGCAGCCGGCGTGAGCAGCAGGATGCTGCCTGCCACGCTGGCTGCCGCTGCGACCGCTACTGCCCGTCGCAGACGGCGGCGTGGCCGTTGAGGGGTTGAGTGCGTGTTCATGCTTGCTCTTCTCGCGGAGTGTTGGACTTCGTGGAGTGGGGCGCATGCCCTGATCCCCGGTATGGGGTTTCCCTGCTCCGGCGTCCATCGAGCCGCGGGAGGCGTCATCGAAGGACGCCATCGTTTCGGGAGTGCGGCAAGGCCTTGAGGGGACTTGCTGCCGTTCGCTCCGGCACGTCGACTTACCGGAACGCTCCCACGCTAGACACGTGTTAGGTCGCAAATCAAAGGACGTTTCAGAGGCCCAAAAAGCTACCCGCCGGTAGATGTGCAAGCGCTTACATTGTCAACGTGCGCGCGTGGCATATCCGCGGGAAGCGGGTCAAATGTTTCGGCATAAATCTTATTTATTCTGAGAATTTACTGTGTGTTTACGTGCCGGAAGAATTGTTAGCGCGCACCAATAAACGCAGCCTTAAAGCAGCAATGCGTGGCCACCGGACGGTGACCACGCATGTGACTGACGCAGGGAGCTACTAGAGCTTCGCGATAATCTCCGCCAGCAGCTTGGAGATCCGCTTGCCCGCGGCCTGGCCGGCTTCGAGGACTTCGGCGTGGCTCAAGGGAACGGGGCTGATGCCGGCTGCGAGGTTGGTGACCAGCGAGATCCCGAAGACTTCCATGCCCGCGTGGCGGCCGGCGATCGCTTCCAAAGCGGTGGACATGCCTACAAGGTCCGCGCCGATGCGCTTGGCGTACTGGACTTCCGCCGGGGTTTCGTAGTGCGGCCCGGTGAACTGCGCGTACACACCCTCCTGCAGGGATGGATCCACTTCACGGGCCAGGCCGCGGATCCGCGAAGAGTAGAGGTCGGTGAGGTCAACGAACGTAGCGCCCTCAAGCGGTGAGGTCGCAGTCAGGTTGATGTGGTCGCTGATGAGCACGGGTGTCCCCGGCGTCCAGTCCTCGTTGAGGCCGCCACAGCCGTTGGTGAGGACCAGTGTCTTGCACCCTGCGGCCGCAGCCGTGCGGACACCGTGGACTACCGACCGGACGCCCCTGCCTTCGTAGTAGTGCGTCCTCGCGCCAAGCACCAAGGCCCGCTTGCCCTCCTTGGTCAGGACGGAGCGGATGGTGCCAACGTGGCCCACCACAGCGGGTTTGTGGAAGCCGGGCACCTCCGAGGCGTTAAGGGTCGCGGTGGTCTCGCCGATTAGATCGGCGGCCTCGGCCCAGCCGGATCCCAGCACCAGTGCAACATCGTGGGACTCGATGCCGGTTTCCGCTGCAATGAAGTCTGCGGCGGCCTGGGCGGCTTCGAAGGGGTCTGTGTTCATCAGCTCAGTGTTACTCACTGGTACAAGCTACCTTGCGGCCACGGGACTTTGGTAGGGACGCACGCGTGGGTGAGGGTGGGCTGAGTGGCAGCCGGCGTGGCAATGAGCGAGAATTGAGGATTGTGACCACCCAAGTTGACTTCAGTGCCCCCCGTATCGCGATCCTGGGAGGTGGTCCCGGCGGATATGAAGCTGCCATGGTGGCCGCCTCACTCGGTGCCCACGTCACCATTGTTGAGCGGGCGGGCCTTGGCGGCTCAGCCGTGCTGACCGACGTCGTGCCTTCCAAAACGCTCATCGCAACTGCCGATCTCATGACCCGCGTCGGCGAGGCCGACGAGCTGGGAGTGAAGTTCGACGGCGACGGCGCGGCATCAAAACCCCGCGCCGACCTCAAGCACATCAACGACCGCGTCCTGAACCTGGCCCATGGGCAGTCGAACGACATCCGCGCGGGCCTGGAGCGCCTGGGCGTGGAGATCGTCATCGGTTCGGGCAAGCTGCTGGATAACAACACCATCGAGGTCCTGACCCTCGAAGGCACCCGCACCATTGACGCCGACGCGATCCTGCTGGCCGTTGGCGCCCACCCGCGTGAACTCCCCACCGCCAAGCCCGACGGCGAACGCATCCTCAACTGGGCCCAGATCTACAACCTGGACGAACTTCCCGAGGAACTGATCGTGGTTGGTTCCGGTGTGACCGGGGCCGAGTTCGCCTCCGCCTACAACGGCCTTGGTTCCAAGGTCACGCTGATTTCCAGCCGCGACCAGGTCCTCCCCGGCGAGGACACGGATGCGGCCAAGCTGCTGGAGGGCGTCTTTGAGCGCCGCGGCGTCCGAGTCTTGTCGAAGTCCCGCGCGAACGCGGTGGAGCGGACGGACGACGGCGTGAAGGTCACCTTGGGTGACGGATCGATCGTGACAGGTACGCACTGCCTGGTGTGTGTTGGGTCCATTCCCAACACCGCTGGAATCGGCCTTGAAGAAGCGGGTGTGACGCTCACGGAATCCGGCCACATCAAGGTGGACGGCGTTTCCCGCACCACTGCCCCCAACATCTACGCGGCCGGCGACTGCACCGGTGTGTTCGCCCTCGCATCCGTGGCCGCCATGCAGGGCCGGATCGCGATCGCGCACTTCATGGGCGACGGCGTGAAGCCACTCAAGCTCAACCAAGTTGCGTCCAACATCTTCACCTCCCCGGAAATCGCGTCCGTGGGCGTTTCCGAGGCCGACCTCGCGTCCGGCAAGTACCAGGGCGATGTTGTGATGCTGTCCCTGCTCAGCAATGCCCGCGCCAAGATGCGCAACACCAAGGATGGCTTCGTCAAGATCATCGCCCGCAAGGGATCCGGCACAGTGATCGGTGGAGTGGTGGTTGGCCCGAATGCCTCGGAGCTCATCTTCCCGATCTCGGTTGCCGTCACCCAGAAGCTGCACGTCGATGACGTGGCCAGCGCTTTCACGGTGTACCCGTCCCTGACCGGCTCCATTTCCGAGGCCGCACGCCGCTTGCACGTCCACATGTAGTTGTGACGCCGACGCCCGTTTCGACGGTTCGCAGCGCACCAGACGATTCCTACCGTCTAACGTGCAGCGAACCATCGAAACGGGCGTTTGTGCTTCCTACGTGTGCAGAGCGGCGATGGCTTCAGCGAGGGGCATGTGCAACGCAGGACCGTGGCCCGGCAGGCTGAAGTGTCCGATTCGATGGCTCGCTGCGGAGAATGCCGGGCGCACGGCATGCTCCGCAGCGAACCCCCGAACCCGAGCGGCAAACCAAAAACTATGCGGCTTCAAGCGGCGGCGGCCTGGAAGTGTTTCTCGATGATGCCCTTGATGTCCTCGTGGCACCCGCCGCAGCCTGTACCGGCGCGGGTGGCCTTGGAAACATCGGCAACCGTCGAGCACCCGTCCGCCACGGAGTCGCCGATGCTGGCCGCGCTGACCCCGGCGCAACGGCAAACGGTCCGTTGCGGGTCGGTGCTGGTGGCGCCGCTGTTCAGCTGGTCCGGGCCATCCAGGCGCAGCAGCAAGGACCGGTCCGCGGGGAGTTCGGAAGAGCGCTCAAACAAGACCACCAGTTCGGCAGCAGTACGGGGCATGCCCACGGACACCAAGCCCTCCAGTACACCGCCCCGGGTGGTCATCTTTACGTAGCGGCCGTGCTCGGGATCGGCCCACTGCGAGACCTGCCGGCGCGGGCGCCCGGAAGCAGCACCGGATTCCAATAGCTCGTCATCCCAGGGATCCGCCTGGTTGTCGCCCGCCACGGCAAGGTTGATGCCGCGCGCCTTCAGGACCACCACACCGGGCTTTTCCGGGGGGAGCGCTTCCAAGGCATCCGCTGCGTCCTGTCCGTCGCGGGCCAGGACCACGAGGTACTCGGCCAGCCATTCGGCCTGCCGCCAGCCCGGACCAATCAGGCCGGACGGACCAGGGGCGCTCCGGCAATCGAGGCATGCAGCGTCCGGGCAGCGAACTTCCGCACAGTCACCGATCGCGAACAAGTGGGGCTCGTGAAAGGTCCGGAGGTGGTGGTCCACCAGGATCCCGGCGCCGGTAGGCAGACCACAGCCTTCCGCCAGTTCAATCCGGGGCCGTACGCCACAGGACAACACCAGCAGGTCGCCGTCGATCGCGGAACCGTCATCGAGCAACAGGGCGGAGAAGGATCCTCCGGGACCCGCCGTTTCAACACCGGTGGAGCGGGCGTTGCCCGCCATCCTGACTCCGCCCAAACGCAAGCTGTTGGTGAGCACGGAGCCGCTGCCCCGGTCGATGCTGCGGCCCAGGGGGAAGGGGCCGTTGTGGACGACAGTGACCAGGGCACCCTCCTCGGAAGCGGCCAGCGCTGTCTCCAAGCCCAGGACGCCACCGCCCAGTACCACCACGCGCTTGCCACCTGCCACGGCAGCACGGAGGACGGCGGCGTCCCTTAGATCGCGCAACGCCGTCACTCCTGCCGGAAGCACAGGTCCGGCAGGGTCAGGGTTGAGGCCGGTGAGGTTGGGAATCACGGGACGGGAACCAGTGGCGAACACCAACCGGTCGTAATGCTCTGAGCTGCCATCGGAAAGCACTACGTGCTGGCGTGCCCGGTCTATCCTTTTGACCTTCACGCCCAACCTGACGTCGACGCCGTCGGCCATCAATTCTGCTGCGTCAGCCACGGCGAGGGCCTCGGCAGTGGTCCGACCCACGCCCAGTTCAGCAACCATCACGCGGTTGTAGGCAGCCTCCGGCTCCTGTCCAACCACCATCAGCTGGACCAGGCCCGAACGTACGGCGGGGAGGATTTCGTCCACGAGCCGCGCGGCAACGGGACCGAAACCTACGACGACAATCCGCTCGCTCATAAAGCCTCCTTGACGTAAACCGGCACTCGAACCCCGACGGCGATTGTTGCCGCCGGGGTTGCCCCGGCCTTCTTAACCCACACACGGCTGGTCTTGAACTCCGGCATGCCGGAAATGGGATCTGTGGCCGCCTCCGTGAGGCGGTTGGCATTCTCCTGGCCGGGGAAGTGGAACGGCAGGAAAACAGTGTCGGCCCGGACAGAGTTGCTGAGCTCGGCCCGGCAGAGGACCTCGCCGCGTTCGTTCGTGACCGTGGCGTAGTCGCCGTCGGCAATCCCACGTGAAGCTGCGGTGCCCGGGTGGATCAGCAGCCGCGCCTGCGGTTGGGCTGCCATCAGTGCCTCGACCCGTCGGGTTTGCGCGCCGGACTGGTAGTGCTCCAGCAGCCGCCCGGTAGCCAGTGCCAGCGAGTCATCCGCAAATGAACGCACGGCCCGCTTGGACGGCGTCACGGGCACCATGACGGCCCGGCCATCAGAGTGCGCGAAGCCGTCGCCGAAAAGCCGCGGCGTACCAGTGCTGCCAACGGGGTAGGGCCAGTAGGCAGCCTCCCCGCGGTCCAGCATGGCGTAGTCGATGCCCGAGTAATCGGCCAAGCCGCCAGCGGAAGCCAGACGAAGTTCCTCGAACACCGTCTCTGGGTCGTCGCTGAACGTGGAAGGGGCTTCCAGGATTTCAGCCAGCCGGGCCATGAGCCACAACTCGCTCCGCACACCCGGGGGAGGATTGAGCGCCTTGCGACGGCGGATCACCCGACCCTCCAGGTTGGTCAGCGTGCCCTCCTCCTCGGCCCACTGCGTGACAGGCAGGACCAGATCCGCTTCGGCGGCCGTCTCTGACATGAAGAAATCACAGACAACCAGAAAGTCGAGAGCCCGCAGCCCGGCCGTCACGGCGTTGGTATCAGGCGCTGACACCACAACGTTGGCGCCGTGCACGAAAAGGCAACGGACGCCGTCGGGCTTCCCGAGCGACTTCAGGAGTTCGACGGCCGGCAGTCCCGGTCCGGGGATCAGAGACTCATCGATTCCCCACACCTGGGCGATGTGGGCGCGGGCGGCGGGATCGGTGATTTTGCGGTAACCGGGGAGCTGGTCGGCCTTCTGTCCGTGTTCCCGGCCGCCTTGGCCGTTGCCCTGCCCGGTGAGTGTGCCGTAGCCGCTGCGCGCCGAACCGGGCAGGCCGAGGAGAAGGCTGAGGTTGATCGCGGCGGTGGCCGTGTCCGTGCCGTCCACGTGCTGTTCCACGCCGCGACCACTCAGGATGTAGCTGCCGCCGGTACGGGCACCGTGAGCCAGCCGCCTGGCGGTCTCGCGGATGAGGTTCGCGGGAACGCCGGTGATGGTCTGGACGCGTTCGGGCCAGAAGGCATTGAGGCTGCGCACCACAGCCGCGTAACCGGTGGTCTTTGCAGCAATGAACTCGTCATCCACCAGGCCCTCGTGCACCACCACATGGGAGATGCCCAAAAGGAGGGCCAAATCGGTACCGGGGGTCGGCTGCAGGTGGAGGCCGCCGCCGTCGGACGTCAACGCAGCAGTAGCCGAGCGGCGCGGATCCACCACGATCAGGCCGCCGGCGTCGCGGGCGCCCTGCAGGTGCGGGACGAAGGGTGGCATGGTCTCGGCAACGTTGGAACCGAGCATGAGGATGACGGACGCGGTGTCCAGGTCCGTTACCGGGAAGGGGAGGCCGCGGTCCACGCCGAACGCACGGTTGCCTGCCGCAGCAGCCGAGGACATGCAGAACCGGCCGTTGTAGTCGATGCGGGAAGTCCTCAGTGCCAGGCGCGCGAACTTGCCCAGCAGGTACGCCTTCTCGTTGGTGAGGCCGCCGCCCCCGAAGACGCCCACCGCATCGTTTCCGTGTTGTTTTTGGGTATCCTTGACGGCCGCTGCGATGAGCATGAGCGCTTGGTCCCAGGAGATCGGTTGGTGGACGCCGTCCGATCCCTTGAGGAGCGGTTCGGTGACCCGGCC
The DNA here is from genome assembly GCF_024608385.1 of Paenarthrobacter sp. UW852. Lineage (NCBI taxonomy): Bacteria > Bacillati > Actinomycetota > Actinomycetes > Micrococcales > Micrococcaceae > Paenarthrobacter > Paenarthrobacter sp. UW852. The sequence goes on along the minus strand of NZ_JAMSGY010000002.1, from coordinate 139,726 downwards.
GTTGTGATGCAACAACGACGCCGATGTCCAGCCTTTGCGGCACAGCCCGCCCCGGTTGGTGGGGAAGTCGCGCCCGGAGACCTCCAGGGGCGCGGCTGGCTGGGCCGGTTCTGCGGTGGGTGCGGGCGCCGGCCCCGGCGCGGCGGAGTCCGTCGTGGCCGGGGTCAGCGTCATGGCGCACTGGAGCGCGCAGTAGGGGCAGTGGGTATTGGCGCCGTTGGGCATCTAGATGTGTCCGATCGTGTTGCGCTTCCGGGCCGGGCGGATGTAGCAGACCCAGCAGACGGTGAGCATCAGGACGTACGCTCCCACGAATCCGTAGAACGCCGGCGTGTAGGAACCTGCGGTGGTGTTGGAGGCGTTGAGCACCTGCGGGATCACGAAGCCGCCATAGGCGCCGATCGCCGAGATCAGGCCCAGTGAGGATGCTGCAAGCCGGGCGGTGGCCGCGCTGCTGGCTCCGTTCCGTGCAGCCCTGCTGGAGGTGGCGAAGATGACCGGGATCATGCGGTACGTTGCGCCGTTACCAAAGCCGCTCGCCAGGAAGAGGAGCAGGAACAGAGTGAGGAAGAGCCAGAAGTTCTTCAGCGGCAACGTCCAGATCATGGTGAGGGTGATCACGGCCATGGAAGCGAAGGAGGCAATGGTCATTCGCGCCCCGCCCATCCGGTCGGCCATGCGTCCGCCGTAGGGGCGGGCCAGGGAGCCGACAAGCGGGCCGAGGAAGGCAAGTGAGAGCGCAACTGCGCCGACGTGGATGGAGGAGAAGTCCGGGAAGTAGTCCTTGATCAGTTTGGGGAAGACGCCCGCGAATCCAATGAAGGAACCGAAGGTACCGATGTACAGGAACGCCATGACCCACAGGTGCGGTTCCTTGAGGGCGGCAAGCGAGCCGGCCACATCGCCTTTGGCGCTGGTGAGGTTGTTCATGTACTTCCAGGCGCCGAAGGCGGCGATGAGGATGAGGGGAATCCAGATGATGCCGGCCATGGGAAGGTTGACGGTTCCCGCCGCCAGGAGCGTGATGGCGATCGGAACAACAAGCTGCGCGACGGCGGCACCCAGGTTTCCGCCGGCGGCGTTCAGGCCCAGCGCCCAACCCTTTTCGCGGGCCGGGTAGAAGAAGGTGATGTTGGCCATGGAGCTGGCGAAGTTGCCGCCACCGAAGCCTGCAAGGGCGGCGATGAGAAGCATGACACCGAACGGCGTTTCCGGGTTGGAGACGCAGATCGCCAATCCCGTGGTGGGGATCAGGAGCAGGAGTGCCGAGACGATGGTCCAGTTCCGGCCACCGAACTTCGGAACCATGAAGGTGTAGGGGATTCGGAGTGTTGCGCCTACGAGGCTGGGAATGGAGATGAGCCAGAAGATCTGGTTGGAGTCGAACGCGAAACCGGCAGCTGGGAGCTGGACGACCACAATGGACCACAGCTGCCAGACAACGAATCCGAGGAATTCGGCGAAGATGGACCAATACAGGTTTCGCTTGGCGATGGACCGGCCTTCAGCTTCCCACTGGCCCTTGTCCTCGGCATCCCAGTTGGCGATCCAGCGGCCGGGGCGGTGTTCAAGGGTGGGGGTGGCGGCAGCAGTGGACTGGACGGGAACCAGTGCATCTGCGGTGCTATCAACAGTCACGGGAGTGCCTCCTTGGTGGGGGACGTTGTTCTTCCAAGGTAGGTTTGGCGCATTTCACGGACGGACGCTGTTTGTAAACGCCCTGTGACATTTCCCTATCGGCGGGGTCACCGGCGCGTGAGGCCGTGGTGAGGTATTGTGGCGCAGACCACATCGTGGGATTTCTGCGGCTGTCCGCATGTTGGACTTGGTTGTCCAGTCAATGGACAGCGGGAACTATTATTGAACTCTCGAATAATCCATGTGAACGAAAGCTGCAACTACATGTCTTCCACCGCACCATCCAAGGAAGGCGAGTCCACTCAGCCGGTGAACTCGCGGGGCAAAGTGATCTTCGCCAGCCTGATCGGCACGACGATCGAGTTCTACGACTTCTACGCTTATGCCACCGCGTCGGTACTCGTCTTCCCGAAGCTCTTCTTCCCGGACGCCACTGATATCAACGCGTTGCTCAGTGCGTTTGCCATCTTCGGCGTGGCCTTCTTCGCCCGCCCCATCGGCGCAGTGGTCTTCGGACACTTTGGAGACAAGATCGGCCGCAAGGGCACCCTGGTCGCTTCGCTTCTGACCATGGGTATTGCCACGTTCCTGATCGGACTCCTGCCTACGGCATCCATGCCGGGTTGGGCCATCCTGGCGCCCATCCTCCTGGTGGTTCTGCGCTTCTTCCAAGGCCTCGCCCTCGGTGGAGAATGGTCCGGCGCGGCTTTGCTCGCCACCGAGAACGCTCCGGAAGGCAAGCGCGCCATCTACGGAACGTTCCCGCAGCTTGGTGCCCCGATCGGCTTCATCATTGCCAACGTCATCTTCATCTGGATGAATGTGGCACTGACCGCCGAAGAGTTCCTCGCATGGGGCTGGCGGGTTCCGTTCATCCTCAGTGCCGTGCTGGTCATCGTGGGCCTCTATGTCCGGTTGAAGCTGGTGGAAAGCGTCTCCTTCACCAAGGTCATCCAGCAGGAGAAGGTCCAGAAGCTGCCCCTCGCAGCCACACTCAAGAGCCACTGGCGCCCCGTGGTGGCCGGTACCTTCATCATGTTCGCCACCTACGTGCTCTTCTACATCATGACCACGTTCACTTTGTCCTACGGCACCAAGCCCACCCTGGCCGGTGCGCAGGCCGCCGCCGAAAAAGCCGGCAAGCCCATGACAGCTGACCAAATCGCAGCATTCGTTCCCGGACTGGGCATTACCCGCTCTGACTTCCTGTGGATGCTGATCATCGGCGTGGTCTTCTTCGGCATCTTCACGGTGGTTTCCGGGCCGCTGGCTGAGAGGTGGGGCCGCCGCAAGTTCCTGCTGGGCGTCACCGCCGGCATCTTCGTCTTCGGTGCGCTCTGGTTCACCATGTTCGGCCCTGGCCAGGCCGCCGCCATGGTTGGACTCATTGTTGGCTTCACGCTCATGGGTCTGACGTTCGGTCCCATGGCCGCCATCCTGCCCGAGCTCTTCCCGGCAAATGTCCGATACACAGGTTCTGCAGTCGCTTACAACCTGTCGTCCATGATCGGTGCCGCCCCGGCATCGTTCGTGGCCATCGCACTCTGGTCGGCAGCGAACGGAAGCACCTGGTTGGTGGGTGTCTACATGGCCGTCGCCGCTGTGGTGACCTTCATCGCCCTGTGGTTGACACGTGAAACCAAGGACACCGACTACGAGAACAACGTAGCCTAAGTACGCCTTAACGACGTCGGCCCCGCACCGTTTGGTGCGGGGCCGACGTCCTTAAGCGGTTGTTCTTAGTCCTCGATGGTGGCGATGACTGCGCCGGCAGCGACGGTCTCGCCCGCCGCGGCGGACAGGCCGCGAACGGTGCCGGCCTTGTGGGCTGTGAGGGGCTGCTCCATCTTCATGGCTTCAAGGACGACGATCAGGTCGCCCTCGGCCACGACGTCGCCTTCAGAGGCTGCCACCTTGACGATGGTGCCCTGCATGGGCGACGTCAGGGCGTTGCCGCCGGCCGCAGCAGCCGTAGCACCAGCGGAACGGGAACGCTTCTTGGATTTCCCGGACTTGGTGCCCGAGCCACTGGAGACGGCAGCCACGCCGCCACCAAGGCCGGATGGCAGGACGACTTCAAGGCGCTTGCCGCCAACCTCGACGACGACGCGCTGGCGCTCACCGGCGTCGGGTTTTTCTGCGCCGGCAGAGTTGGCCGACCATGCTGGGATGCTGTTGACGAACTCAGTTTCAATCCAGCGGGTGTGAACCTTGAATGGCCCCTCAGCCGGGGCGAAATCGGGGTCGGTGACCACTGCCAGGTCGAAAGGAATAACGGTGGGGATACCCTCCACCACCATCTCTTCCAAGGCGCGGCGTGAACGCTGCAGGGCCTGCTCGCGGGTAGCGCCGGTGACGATCAGCTTGGAGAGCATGGAGTCGAAGTTGCCACTGATGACGTCTCCCTGATCCACGCCGGAATCGATCCGGACGCCGGGTCCGGTCGGGTTCTTCAGGGTGGTGATGGTGCCCGGGGCGGGCATGAAGTTGCGGCCCGGGTCTTCGCCGGTGATGCGGAACTCGAAGGAGTGGCCACGGACCTCGGGGTCCTCGTAGCCGAGGGCTTCGCCGCGGGCGATGCGGAACTGCTCGCGGACCAGGTCGATGCCCGTGACTTCTTCGGATACGCAGTGCTCCACCTGGAGCCGGGTGTTGACCTCGAGGAAGGAGATGGTGCCATCCTGGCCCACCAAGAACTCACAGGTGCCGGCGCCGAGGTAGTTGGCCTCCTTGAGGATGGCCTTGGAGGATTCGTAGAGGCGCTTGACCTGCTCTTCGCTCAGGTACGGCGCGGGAGCCTCCTCGACGAGCTTCTGGTTGCGGCGCTGCAGGGAGCAGTCGCGGGTGGAGACGACAACCACGTTGCCGAAGCCGTCTGCCAGGCACTGGGTCTCAACGTGGCGCGGTGCATCGAGGAAGCGCTCGATGAAGCATTCGCCGCGGCCGAAGGCTGCGGTGGCTTCGCGCACGGCAGACTCGTACAGTTCAGGGATTTCGTCCATGGTGCGGGCCACCTTGATACCACGCCCGCCACCGCCGAAGGCAGCCTTGATGGCGACAGGAAGTCCGAATTCCTCGGCAAACTTCAGGATTTCGTCGGCATCCTGGACGGGGTCGGCCGTACCAGGGACCAGCGGAGCCCCCACCTTTTCGGCGATGTGGCGGGCCTGGACCTTGTCGCCCAACGCCGAGATGGCCTCGGGGGAGGGGCCGATCCAGGTGATACCGGCGTCGATGACCTTCGCAGCAAACTCGGCGTTCTCGGCCAGGAAGCCGTAACCGGGGTGGATGCCGTCGGCGCCGGACTGCTTGGCAACCTCAATGATCTTGTCCATCACCAGGTACGACTCGGCAGCGGTGTTGCCACCCAGTGCGTAGGCTTCATCGGCGAGGCGGACGTGGAGGGCGTCGCGGTCAGGGTCGGCGTAAACCGCCACGGAGGCAATGCCTTCGTCCCGGGCGGCTCGGATGATGCGGACCGCGATTTCGCCGCGGTTGGCAATCAAGACCTTGGTGAGAGGGCTGGAAATGGGCTGCGCCGGGTTAGCTGACAAGTTGTTGACTCCTTCTGTCCTTCAGGGAGCCTAGCGTGATTGTGAGGGTTCCGCCCATATTGATGGGGGATTCCGTGTGTGAGGCGATGTTCCTTTGTAGGGTTGCTACAAATTGCTTCTACTGGCTGTTCGAGTTCCACAGCTCTGTGATGCCCACGTTCGCATGCACCAGCAGATCCCGGAGGGTGGAGATGGAAAGCCCGACGACGGCGTGCGGGTCGCCGTCGACCTTGCGGATGAAGGCCCCACCCAGGCCGTCAATGGTGAAGGAACCGGCGCAGTGCAGGGGCTCGCCGGTGGCGATGTAGGCGTCGATCTCGCTTTCGGACATCTGCGCGAAGTGAACTTCCGCGCTGGAGACCCCGCCCACCGTGGCGCCTGTGCCGTCCGGGGACCCGTCGCCGGCATCATCCTGGTCCGCGTCCGCTGCGGTATCCCGGCAGTCAACAAGCCAGTGCCCTGTGTGAAGTACTCCCTGTGAACCGCGCATCCGCAGCATCCGCTCCCGGGCAACCTCCGGGGTGTAGGGCTTGCCGTGGGACTCGCCGTCGAATTCGAAGACAGAGTCGCACCCGATCACCAGGGCGCCTTCGGCTTCGGGGAGGGCTGCAACGGCTTCTGCCTTGGCACGGGCGAGCAGGAGGGCTGTGTCGTGGGCATCCGTTACGCCGTACTTTGCCTGGACGGCATCCTCATCGACGTCCGAGACCAGGACCTCATGCTGGATTCCCGCCTCCGTAAGCAGCTTGGTGCGGGCGGGGGACTGGGAGGCGAGAATCAATCGGGTCACGCCCTCCAGCCTAATACGACGCTCTCTCACATCCCGCCTGCTTCCCGCCGTCCCTCGCTCACGTCCGCGCTTAAACGCCCGACGCTCCATCACTGCCGTGAAGCAAGTGATGGAGCGTCGGGTTGAAGGGTTGGTTACGTGGAGGAGCGTTAGTGGACCAGTTCCTCGGATCCGGCCTTGGGGCGGTCGCTGCGGGTGAGCTTGGCGCCTTCGACGTCCACGTCCGGGAGGATCCGCTGGAGCCACTTGGGCAGCCACCAGGCTTTTTCGCCCAACAGGTACATCACGGCCGGAACGATCGTCATGCGGACCACGAACGCATCGATGAGCACACCGAACGCCATTGCGAAGCCCAGCGGCCGGACCATGGTGAGGTGGCTGAAGATGAAGCCGGAGAACACGCTGACCATAATGATGGCAGCGGCGGTGACCACTGCCGCTGCGTGGCTGAACCCGGAGCGTACTGCGTGCTTGGCGGACTCGCCGTGCATGAACGATTCGCGCATGCCGGACGTGATGAACACCTGGTAGTCCATGGCCAAACCGAACAGCACACCGATCAAAATGATGGGGAGGAAGCTCAGGACGGCGCCGGGGTTGGCGACGTCGAAGATCCCACCCAACCAGCCCCACTGGTACACGGCCACTACGGCACCGAAGGCAGCAGCCAGCGAGAGCAGGAAGCCACCGGTAGCCAACAGCGGAACAACGATGGAGCGGAACACCAGCAGGAGCAGGATCAGCGAGAGGCCCACAACGATCGCCAGATAAGGCGGCAAAGCGGCACCAAGCTTGGCGGACACATCGATGTTGCCTGCAGTCTGGCCGGTCAGTCCGATGGTCACATCGTTCTGTTCACGGATGTCCGTGCCCTTGGCGCGGACATCGGAAACCACCTGGACGGTGCTGGCGCTGGCGGGGCCTTCCTTCGGGATGACCTGGTAAACGGCCGTTCGGAGGTCATCGCTCAAGGCCACAGGCACTGCGGCGATCACGTTGTCCACGCCCCGCAGCTCGTCGGCGACATCGTACTGCTTGTTCTTGGCGTCGTTTTCGCTCAGACCTTCAGGGAACTCGGCGACCACGATGATCGGGCCCGTCATGCCTTCGCCGAAGCTGCTGCGCGTGAGGTCATAGGCCTTGAACGCCTGTGAATCGACAGGTTCGGAACCGCCGTCGGGCAGTGCAAGCCGCAACTGGGAAGCAGGCAGAGCCAGGGCGCCAAGAAGCACGACGCTGGCCACGAGCGCGAACCACGGGTGCCGGGTAACAAGGCCGCCCCAGCCACCGCTGCTGCGCTTCTCTTCGAGGGCGCGGTCGGCCGCTTCGTGGCCCGGTTCGGCATTGTGCTTGGCGGCCTTGGCCCAGGCGCGCTTGGAGATGAGCCGGCGGCCGATCAGCGCCAGGACGGCGGGCGTCAGGGTCAATGCGACGACGACGGCGACCGCCACTGTCGCCGCGGCGGCGACACCCATGACTGCGAGGAAGGGGAGTCCGGGGACCACCAGGGCAGCAAGCGCGATGATCACGGTGAGGCCCGCGAACAACACAGCGTTGCCGGAGGTGCCCGTGGCGAGGGCCGCGGACTCTTCGCCGTCCATGCCTGCCAACAGTTGGCCGCGGTGGCGGTTGACGATGAACAGGGAGTAGTCGATACCCACCGCAAGGCCCAGCATCAGGGCGAGCATCGGGGAGATGGAGCTCATGTCGATCACGCTGGTGAGCGCGAACGTGCCACCGACGCCAACCGCGACACCGATCAAAGCCATCACCAGCGGAAGGCCGGCTGCGACCAGGGTGCCGAGCATAAGGATCAGGACCAGCGCGGCGACGGCGACGCCCACGATTTCGGCAATGCCGAAGATCTGCGAAACGTCCTCCGTAATCTCCTTGCTGGCGTAAGCCGTGACGCCTGCGGAGGAGACCTCGTGAACGATGTCCTGTACTTGCTTGCGGACGGCTGGATCCACTGCGTTGATGGAGGTCTTGAACTGGACCTGCGCAATTGCTGCTTTGTTGTCGCTGGAGACGAACCGGAGCCCCTCCGAGGCGGCAGCCTGCCGCTTCGAGAGGGCCAAGGTGGTGGCGCCGTCGGCCGCTTCCTTTGTGCCGGCGTCGAGCTTTTCCTTGCCCGCGGCGAGCTCAGCGCGCTTGGCACCGAGCTGCGCGTCAATCTGCGCCGGGGTGAGGCCGGAGGCCGCCAGCTGCTGCTCTGCCGCGGCGAGCTGCGCCTCGCCAGCCGTCAGCTGTGCGCGGGAGGCATCCAGTTGGGCTTGACCTGCCGCCGCCTTGGCTTCACCGTCGGCGATTTGGCCGGCCGCGGAATCCAGCTGTTCTTGCGTGGTGAAGGGGTTCACCGTCCCTTGGATGTCGGGCATGTCCTGCAGCTTGTCGAGGGCGGCCGCGACGGCATCCTTCTTGGCCTGGTCGAAACCGGCGTCGCCGGCGTCGAAGACGACGCTCGCGGATCCCCCGGAGGAAGCAGGCAGGGCTTCCTTGAGCTTGTCGGCCATCCGCTGGGTTTCGGTGCCGGGGATGGTGAAGTTGTTGGACATGGTGCCGTGGAAAGCTGCGGCTGAACCGCCCACGGCCACCAGGACGGCCAGCCAGATGGAGATCACCAGCCAGCGGCGCCGGTACGAGAATTTGCCGAGCCGGTATAGGAACGAAGCCATGTCAGAACCGATCTTTGGTGGTTGGAACAGAGGGTGCGGCTGATGCCGGAGATTGTGGGGCTGAAACGTCCGACGGCGGCGCGAAGCCGGCGCCGAGGAGACCCATCGCGTCGATGAGGTGCTGGCGAAGGATGGCGAGGGATTCCGCGGAGAGGTCGGGCCCACGTTCGGCGAACCACACGGTCATGGCCGCCTTGCCGCAGGAGATCACCGACCCGGCCAACGCATGCAAGTAGAGCTCGCTGATGCCTTCACCGAGCCGGCTGCGGGCAGCGTCAATGATTTGCCCGGTGCAATGTTCCCAGGCTTCAAGCTCGGACCGGGCCAACGAGCGGTTGTCCTGGGTGAGGCTGAACAGCTCGGCCATGGGCGCCACGGACATCGGATCTGCGAGTGCCATGAGGGCCGCCCGAGCCGATTCGAGGATGGATTCTTCGGCGGGGCGCAGGCGGAATTGTTCCAGGGCGTGGTCCATGAAGCCGTCGGCTACTGATGCCAGGGCCGCTTCAAGGCTGGGGAAATAGTTAAAGAAGGTCCGTCGGGAAACTCCCGCGCTGGCAGCGATGTCCTCGACGGTGAAATTGCCGGAGCCGTTGCTGCGCAACAGGTCCAGGGCGGCGGACGCGATGGAGCTGCGGGTGGCCGCCTTGTTGAGCTCGCGCCGGGAGGGCACTGCGGCATCGGCAAGGGCAGGCGACTCTGCAACGGCGTCGTGATTGCTGGTTTGGGTCACATACTTACACTAAGTGCAACTTTGCACTCTGCGCAATTTGAAGCGATCCCGGGCAAAAGGGATCCCGTTCTTGTTCGCTCTCCTCACCGTTGAAGGGGAGGAGAGCGAACAAGAACGGGATCTGCCGGGGGCTTGGTTTAGAACTGCGCCGGGGGAGCCGGCGGGGTGGGCTGGGCAGGCGGTGCTGGCTGCTGCGGCTGGGCCGGCTGTTGGGCGGCCGATTTGGTCAAATAGATCGACTGCCCCGTAGCCCCGGGCTCGCCTTCGCCGAGGGGCAGCACGTAGACGGCGGTGCCGTAAGCGCAGACTTCGGTCCAGTTGGTGCCCATTTCGGAGGTGTCGAACCGCATGGCGACGATGGCATTGGCGCCACGTTGCTGCGCTTCGTTGACCATGCGTGCCATAACTTCCTGGCGGCTTTCGTAGAGTGCCTTGGTCATTTCGGGCAGCTCTCCGCCGCCTAGGGAGCGGAATCCGGCAAGCATCTGCGAACCGATGTCCCGTGAACGGACAGTGAGGCCCATGACTTCGCCGAACACGGCGTCGATCCGGTGGCCCGGAATTTCATTTGATGTGACGATCAGCATGCTCAGAGCCTATCCAGCTTTGGGCCCTTTAACAGGGAGATCCCCCGGGGAGAACTCCCCAGGGGATCTACGCCGTTCTAAAACGGGCTGGAATTAGGCTTTCGTTCCCGCGAGTTCCCGTTCATCCGCTTCAGCAGCGGCTTTGTCGGCAGCGTACTCGTCCGCAAACGCTGCACCGTTGCGGGGTGCGTTGTAGAGCGACTCGTCCAGGATGCCCTGGCGCTTTGCCACGATGGCGGGGATCAAAGCCTGGCCCGCAACGTTGACGGCGGTACGGCCCATGTCCAGGATGGGATCGATCGCCAGCAGGAGGCCGACGCCGGCAAGCGGCAGTCCCAGCGTGGACAGGGTCAGGGTGAGCATGACCACTGCGCCGGTGGTGCCGGCCGTTGCAGCGGAACCAAGGACGGAGACCAGCACGATCAACAGGTACTGGCTGAAGTCCAGGTTGATGCCGAAGAACTGGGCTACAAAGATCGCTGCGATGGCAGGGTAGATTGCTGCGCAGCCGTCCATCTTGGTGGTGGCGCCCAGCGGCACGGCGAAGGAAGCGTAGCCGGAGGGGACGCCCAGGTTCCGTTCAGTGACGCGCTGCGTGAGCGGCAGCGTGCCGATGGAGGAGCGGGAGACGAACGCCAGCTGGACCGCGGGCCACACACCGGAGAAGTACTGCTTGACGGACAGGCCGTGGACGCGGACCAGGATCGGGTACAGAACAAAGAGCACCAGTGCCAGGCCGATGTAGATGGCGGCCGTGAACTTGCCCAGAGAACCGATGGTGTCCCAGCCGTAGATCGCAACAGCGTTGCCGATCAGGCCCACGGTGCCCAGCGGAGCGATGCGGATGATCCACCAGAGGACCTTCTGGATAACGGCCAGTGCGGAAGCGTTGAAGGTCAGGAATGCCTCAGCCTGCTTGCCTACCTTGAGTGCGGCGATGCCGACGGCGATGGCGACCACAAGGATCTGGAGCACGTTGAAGCTGACGGAAGTGCTGACCGTTGTGGCAGCGTTGGCGCTTTCGGTCACGGTAGAGCTGGCGCCGAGGCCGAGGAAGTTCTTGGGGAAAAGGCCGATCAGGAAGGCCCACCAGTCACCGGTCTTGCCAGCGTATTCAGCTTTCTGGGTAATGCCAGTGGCTGCCCCGGGCTGCAGGAGTACGCCCAGGCCGATGCCGATCAATACCGAAACCAGCGACGTGATGGCGAACCAGAGCAGAGTGTTCCAGGCCAGACGGGCAGCGTTGGAGACCTGCCGCAGGTTGGCGATCGAGCTCACCACAGCGGTGAAGATCAAAGGAACGACGGCGGTCTGCAGCAACGAGACGTAGCTGGACCCGATCGTCTGGAGGGTTGCGCCAAGGCCGTTGGGGGCTGTCTTGGTGCTGCCTGTGTACTTGGCTATGAGGCCAAGGACGAGGCCCACAATGAGGGCTGCGATGATCTGGACGCCGAAGGAACCGGCCCACTTGGGGAGCCGGAAGCCGGGCTTGCCAGCTGCTGGGGAAGTGTTGGTTGAGGTGCTCACCGGAACACGTTAGGTGTCTGGCCAATAACATAGCGAACGGACGTTGAGAAATGTTACGTGCGCAAAAGTTATTCCTACCGCTCCTGTGACGTTGGCCTCAGCGCGTATTTACCGGCCGGGTCACGGTGGTCTCCGATGAGGACGGGTCCCGGTGAATTTGAGCAGTAGTGGGGAAGATTACACCGGACTTGAGCGAGTTGATTCGGTCGACTGGCTGCACGACCTGCCCCACCGATCGCACCTCGTAGTCACACGGGGCGATCAGTGGGAATAGCCTCAGCCCAGCAACGCCCGCCGCAGCACGTCCAAACCAACAGAGCCGATGTTCAGTGCCTTGCTGTGGAAGGACTTCAGGTCAAAGCCGTCGCGCCCCTCAAGCTCGGCACGGATCTGTTCCCACAGGCGCTGCCCCACCTTGTAGGACGGCGCCTGTCCCGGCCAGCCGAGGTAGCGGGTGAATTCGAATTGGAGTTGGCCTTCGCTGATATCGAGGTTGGCTTTGAGGAAGTCGAAGCCTTTTTCGGGTGTCCAGGTGCCGGTGCCCCAGCGTTCAGGGACAGGCAGTTCAAGGTGGACGCCGATGTCGAACACCACGCGGGCTGCCCGCATGCGTTGTCCGTCCAGCATGCCCATGTGGTCACCCGGGTCTTTGAGGTAGCCGAGTTCCAGCATGAGCTGCTCGGCGTAGAGCGCCCAGCCTTCGCCGTGGCCGGAGACCCAGCAGACGTTGCGCCGCCAGTTGTTCAAGAGTTCCCGGCGGTAAGTTGCCGTGGCGACCTGGAGGTGGTGGCCGGGCACCCCTTCGTGGAAAACGGTGGTGGTTTCGGACCACGTGGTGAAGGTGTCTTCGCCTGCCGGCACTGACCACCACATACGTCCGGGCCGGGAGAAGTCGTCGGAGGGGCCGGTGTAGTAGATGCCACCCTCGTCGGTAGGGGCGATCATGCACTCGAGGGTTTTCATGACGTCGGGAATATCGAAGTGGACGTCGGCGAGCTCGGACACGGCACGGTCGGAGAGTTCCTGCATCCACGCTTTGAGTGCGTCGGTGCCCTTGATCTGGCGCGCGGGGTCGCTATTGAGGATGGCCTTGGCTTCTTCAATGGCTGCGCCGGGCTTGATCTGCGCCGCGACCTTTTCCTGCTCGCCGATAAGCCTCTCGAGCTCCTGAACGCCCCAGGAGTACGTCTCTTCCAGATCGATTTGTGCGCCAACGAATGAACGCGAGGCCAGCGCGTAGCGTTCGCGCCCGACCGCGTCCTTCTCCGGTGCAAGGGGGAGGAGCTCGTCCCGCAGAAAATCGCCGAGGGCGCTGTACGCAGAACGCGCGGCTGCGGTCCCGGCGTCGAGCCTGTCCTGAACATCGGCGGGCAGCGGCTGGCCATTAAGGGCGGCCGATGAAGCCATCTTGGCGAAGAATCCGTCCTCGGCTGCGTATCGGCCGGTCTGCTCGATGACAATCCGGACTTGGCGGGCGGCGGCTACTTTGCCCGACGCGGCAGCGGTCCGGAGGGAAGCGATGTACCCCTCAATCGCCCCGGGAACATTAGCTGCACGGCCGGCGATATGCTCCCACTGTTCCACCGTGTCCGTGGGCATGAGGTCGAAGATCGCACGAATGTCCTGGGCCGGTGAGGCGATGTTGTTGAGGTCGGCGGCGTCCCAACCCGACTCGTGGATCTCCAGCTCCAGTCCGAGCCGCTCGCGCATGGCATCCAGGGTGACGGCGTCCACGTCATCCGAAGGCTCAAGGCCGGCCAGAGCGTCCAATGCCAACCGTGTGGCCTCCGCATGAGCCTCGGCACCGGCGGGCGAATAGTCCTGGTATTCGGTTTCGTGTCCCGGCAGTCCAAGCGTGGTGGCGAAGCTGGGATTGAGTTCGATCAGCTTTTCTGTGTACGCGTCAGCGACGGCATCGATGGCGGACTTCGGGCGTACGGGGGTGTTTGCAGTAGTCACCCACAGAGCCTATCCGCGACGCCGCTTACGTGAAAGGGTTGTTGAACTTTTCTACGAGCGGGAAATTAGCCGCGGCTGCGCTTCCATGCACCCGGACCTGGGCTGGGATCCAGGCGCAGTTGTTGGCGACGGACCCAGTGACGGACGTTCGGCTTGGTTGGGGCCGCTTCCTGCGGTGTCCCAAGGGAAACCACGACGGCGGCAATCGCCGCGAGCTCTTCGGCCGTCGGTTCGCCCTTGACCACCGAGAACAGCGGGGTGGCCGGTTCTTGATCGGGCGCCGTATCGGCGCGGTGCTTCGGCGTGCTCACAGCGGGATGTTTCCGTGCTTCTTGGTGGGCAGGCTGGCACGCTTGTCGCGAAGGGCGCGCAGGCCGCGAATGATCTGCACACGGGTATCCGAGGGAGCGATCACGGCATCAACGTAACCCAGTTCAGCGGCCTGGTAGGGGTTGAGGAGTTCTTCCTCGTAGCCCTGGATGATCTCGGCCCGCTTGGCCTCGACATCACCGCCGGCTTCGGCCACCGCAGCGAGATCGCGGCGGTACAGGATGTTCACCGCACCCTGGGCTCCCATGACGCCGATCTGGGCGGTGGGCCAGGCGAGATTCAGGTCTGCTCCGAGCTTCTTGGAGCCCATCACGATGTAGGCGCCACCGTAAGCCTTGCGCGTGATGACGGTGAGCTTGGGAACGGTTGCCTCGGCGTAGGCATAGAGGAGCTTGGCGCCACGGCGGATGATGCCCTGGAATTCCTGGTCCTTGCCGGGCAGGAAGCCGGGGACGTCCACCAGGGTGATGATGGGGATGTTGAAGGCATCGCAGTGGCGGACAAAGCGGGCAGCCTTTTCCGAGGCGGAGATGTCCAGGGTTCCCGCGAACTGCATGGGCTGGTTGGCCACGATGCCCACAGTGTGTCCCTCAACGCGGCCGTAACCGATCATCACGTTGGGGGCGTAGAGGGACTGCATCTCAAGGAAGTGGGCGTCATCCACGATCTGCTCGATGACCTTGCGCATGTCATAAGGCTGGTTGGCGGAGTCGGGGATCAACCCATCCAAGGCGAGGTCGTCGTCGTCGACTTCCAGTTCCTGGTCGTGCTCCACAACGGGGGCCTCGGATAGGTTGTTGGACGGCAGGAAGTCAAGGAGTTCGCGGACAAACTCAATGGCGTCTGCTTCGTCGGAAGCGAGATAAGTGGAGGTGCCGGTGGTGGCGTTGTGCTGCCGCGCGCCGCCCAGGGTTTCCATATCCACATCCTCACCGGTGACGGTCTTGATGACGTCGGGTCCGGTGATGAACATGTGGGATGTCTTGTCCACCATGACCACATAGTCGGTCAGCGCGGGGGAGTACGCGGCGCCGCCGGCGCACGGGCCCATGATGAGGGAAATCTGGGGGACCACGCCGGAAGCGTGGACGTTGTTGCGGAAGATGTCCGCGAACATGGCCAGCGAGGCGACGCCTTCCTGGATACGCGCCCCGCCGCCGTCGTTGATGCCCACAACCGGGCAGCCGTTGCGGAGGGCAAATTCCTGGACCTTGACGATCTTCTCGCCATTGACCTGGCTCAGCGAGCCGCCGTAGACACTGAAGTCCTGGCTGTAGATGGCGACGAGGCGTCCGTCCACGGTGCCGTAGCCGGAAACGACGCCGTCGCCAAGGGGCTTCTTCTTTTCCATGCCGAACGCGGTGGAGCGGTGGACTGCAAGGGCGTCGAACTCGACGAACGATTCAGGGTCAAGCAGGAGGTCGATGCGTTCGCGGGCAGTGTTCTTACCGCGTGCGTGCTGCTTCTCAATCGCTTCCGGGCCGGAGGGTTGCTCGGCACGTGCCTGGCGGTCGCGGAAGTCGGCAATCTTTCCCGCTGTCGTTGTCAGATCGTGGCTCATCAAGTGTCTCCGGCTCTGTAGCTGATTTTCGCTGGCGCAGTTCGGTGTTGGCGCAAAGCTTAAGTAGCTTCCGTACAAAGAACAGGCCCCGCAGGCCAGTCTAGTGACGCCTTTGCCGCGAACCGCTGTAGAAACCCTACAATTTTCCGCGTCCAAGCCAAAGGCAACGCTATGTTACCCGTCAGTAACATACTTGGGTTAGAGTGTCCCCATGACTTCAAGCAACGACGCTTCCCGCGCACTCCCGAAGGCAGAAACTCCCTACGTGGCCACCGGATCGCTCAAGGGCAGGACCATCCTGATGTCCGGTGGAAGCCGCGGCATCGGACTGGCCATTGCCACTCGTGCAGCCCGCGATGGCGCCAACATTGTGCTGATGGCAAAGACCGGCGACCCGCATCCCAAACTTGAGGGGACGGTCTTTACCGCTGCTGACCAGTTGGTCGCAGCGGGCGGCCAGGCGCTGCCGCTGGTCGGGGACGTCCGCAACGATGACGATGTCGCTGCAGCGGTCGCCGCCGCCGTCGAGCGTTTCGGAGGGATCGACGTCGTCGTTAACAACGCCTCGGCGATCGACCTGTCCCGAACCGACGCCGTGGACATGAAACGCTATGACCTCATGCAGGACATCAACGTCCGTGGCACTTTCCTGCTCTCCAAGCTGGCGTTACCGGCCCTGCGTGAGTCAGGGCACGGCCACATCCTCACATTGTCGCCGCCCCTCAACCTGGACCCCAAGTGGGCAGGGATGCACTTGGCCTACACGATGGCGAAGTACGGGATGAGCCTCACCACTCTCGGTCTCGCCGAAGAGCTGAAGGACGACGGCGTTTCGGTCAACTCGCTCTGGCCGTGCACCCTGATCGACACGGCCGCGATCCGGAACATGCCCGGCGGCCAGCAGATCGTCCAAGCAGCACGTGGCCCGGAGATCATGGCCGACGCGGCGCACGCGGTGCTGACCGGCCAGGGCACCACAGGTAATTTCTTCACCGACGAACAGGTGCTCCGCGCCGCCGGCGTGTCGGACTTCACGCCGTACAGCCTCGGCGCCCCCGAAGACCGCCTGGTGCCGGACATTTTTCTCTAGGCGGATTCCCAGACGCTTTTGGAGCCAGACACCATCCCAGGCCGCCGCAACTGGATAGGATTCAGCTATGGATGCCGAACAGCCAGAGAGCAGCGAGCCGCACGTCCCCTCTGCCCACACAGACCGGCCCGGGCTGGACCGCCAGGCGCTCCTTGAGCCGGACTTCCTGTCGGCAACGGGCATCTCCCAACTGAACATCGTCGAGTCCACAGGATCCACCAACCAGGACCTGGTGCGGGCCGTAACTGTCGAGCCGAAGAAGTGGGCCGACCTCGCCGTGCTGACTGCGGAGCACCAGACTGCCGCACGCGGACGGCTGGACCGTCATTGGGAATCGCCGGAACGCTCCGCCGTGTCTGTGTCCATGGTGCTGCGCCCCGTCACGGCTGACGGCATGCCCGTCCCCACGCAAAGCTATTCGTGGATTTCTCTTCTGGCTGCCGTCGCGTTGCGGGAGGCCCTGCAGGAAACGGCCGGTGTGACCGCGGAGATCAAATGGCCCAATGATGTCCTGGTAAACGGACGCAAGATCGCAGGGATACTGGCCCAGATGACGCCCTTGGGGGACGGGTCGGTCCCCGCGGTGATCCTGGGAGTTGGACTCAACGTGTCCCTGGCCGAAGACGAACTTCCGGTGCCCACGGCCACGTCACTCGCCCTGGAAGGGGCCACGACGACGGACCGCACCGCGCTGCTGAAGAGCTACCTATCGCGGTTTGCGCGGTTGTACCGCAGTTTCTGCAACGCCGAAGGTGACCCGGCTGCCGGCCTGGCCGGGGGACAGTCCCTGCATAAGCGCGTTGAATCCGCCATGGTGACATTGGGTCGCGAGGTCCGGGCCCACTTGCCTGGTGACCATGAACTGGTGGGGCATGCATCCCGCCTTGATGAGCATGGTTCGCTGCTGGTTGTGGACCATGGCGGCAGGGAGCACGTTATTACGGCCGGGGATGTGGTGCATTTGCGCGCCACAGAAAGCGGTTATGCGTAAGGAGTTGCTACCGGGGGAACAGGTCATCGCCGTGACACGGCAGCAGGGCCGAACCTTGTTTCTTCCTGTGCTGGTGTTCATTGTCGTTCCGGCTGTCGCCGCTTACGCCTGTGCCTGGGTGGTCAAAGGCAATGCACAGCGTCTGGCCCCCTTCATTACCGCGGAATGGACGCCATGGCTCATGGGCGCTGCGGTGGTTCTTGCTGCGTGGGTGCTGCTTGCCTACTGCTTCAAACGTGTGCTCCACTGGCGTTCTGTCCGATACATCCTGACGAGCCGCAGGATACTTGCCAAGTACGGCATGTTTCGACGCAATGACTGGCAGGTTTCCCTCATGGCGGTACGTCACGTGGGGGTTCATCAGACGGTGATCCAGCGGGCACTGCACTCCGGGAATATATCCTTGGATACCGGGCACTCCGGAGTGGCCGTGCTGAACGACGTCCCCCTGGTTGGGAGATTCAGGGGCTTCATTCTTGACGCGATGGATGAGCTCCCGAAGGGTGAGGTTTTTGAGGGTGAAGTGCTGAGGGATTTTGACGAGTTGCCGTGGGAGCTGAGAGAAGGTGGAAGAGATGAGCGTTGAGGATCAGCAGTCCGGCGAGGACCTGGACCAGGAGTTCGACGCCGTACCCGAGCCTTCCGCGGACGAGGACACCGAGGCGCGGCCCGCCCCGGTGACCACCGGTCCGCCCACTGGCGTGATGTCCGCGGAGCGCCTCGCCATTAAGGCACTTGAGTCCAAGCTCCTGGGTGGGGAACGCAAGCTCCGCCGTCGTGAAGTTGCCGCCGGTGCCGGCGTGTCCATCCTTTCCGCCCGGAAGATATGGCGAGCCCTGGGCTTCCCGAACTTTGGCGATGAGGACGTTGCCTTCACCGAGCGGGACCAGGCGGCGCTGTCCCGCATCCTTGACCTGGTGCGTGCGGGCCTCCTGACTGAAGAGGCCGCGATTTCCGTGACCCGGTCCATCGGGCAAATGACCGACCGTATGGTGGTCTGGCAAATCGAAGCCCTGGTGGAGGACATGGTGTCCGAACAGGGCATTCCCGACGCCGTCGCCCGCAAGAAATTGGTGGCCCAGCTGCCTGCCCTTGTTGACTCGCTCGAAGAGATCCTTGTCTACTCCTACCGCCGCCAACTCAACGCCGGCGTTCAGCGGCTGGCCGTTCGCGCCGAAGCCGGCTTGCAGGCCAGCGAAGAAGGCCGCGAGGGCGATGAGGACGATTCGCCGTTGCCCCTGGCCCGGGCCGTTGGGTTCGCGGACTTGGTCTCTTACACCAGCCTTTCGCGCCGGATGAATGAGAAGACGCTGGCGCAACTGGTACAGCGCTTTGAGAACAAGTGTGCGGAAATCATCTCCGTCGGCGGTGGCCGCTTGGTTAAGACTGTCGGTGACGAAGTCCTCTACATTGCCGAAACGCCTGCGGCCGGAGCCGAAATTTCGCTGGCGCTCGCCCAGGCCTTCACGGAAGACGAGATCCTGCCCCAATGCCGTGTGTCCATGGTGTGGGGCCGCATCCTTTCCCGGCTCGGCGACATCTACGGGCCTACGGTTAACCTTGCTGCACGGCTCACCACCCTGGCCCAGCCCGGAACGGTTTTGGTGGATGCCATGACGGCTGCGGCACTGGGGCAGGACGACCGCTTTGTCCTGGTTCCCCAGAAGTCCGAGAATGTCCGTGGCTTCGGCGAGATCCATCCCGTCATGCTGGCCCGTGGCCGGGGTAAGGGCCTGGTCCTGGACTAGGGCCCGACGGTAAGCCCCCGCGGCCCTCCGACCACCCACCCCGGACGCTCTCTCACATCCCGCCGTATTCCGCCGGGCGCTCTCTCACTTCCTTGAAGAAAGTGGGAGAGCGTTCCGGTTTAAGGGGGTGGGATGTGACGGAGGGTGGGTGCCTAGCGGTTCGGAAGGTGCGTTTCAAGTCACAGCTTGGCTATTCGATGGATTAACCCGGTAGGCTGTGCGTTGATTCTGCTGACCGTGATGATGGCGGAAGACCGGGCAGTTGTCCCCATCGCGCAACGGCATGCCGAGGCCGTAGGCTGTCAAAGCCAATGGATAGCCGGGTCTCGGGTCTCCTCCGTTGGCCGTGGGGTGCGTGGGATAGTCTTAGGGACTGAAAATTCCGCCGCCGTATGGGGGTACTGCGGAATGCACGGCTGCCGGCACATGCCGGTTGGCCTGGAAGTCGCTGCGTGTGGGCGGCTGTACACAAAGGGAATTTTGGGGCTGTGACAACTTTCTTCGCCAAGCTGGGGCTGAAAAAGCGTCAAAACAGGAAGCTTATTTCGGGCATTGCGGGCACTGCTGCGGGCGCAGTCCTGGTGGCCGGCGCTGTGTTGTATCCGGGGTTCAAAACCACTGAAGTGGACTTGAACGACGGCGGCGTCTGGGTGGTGAGCAAGACCAAGAACGCTGTGGGGCGGCTGAACTATCCCTCCCGCGTCCTCGACGGAGCAGTCACCCCGGCCACCACGACTTTCGATGTGCTTCAGCACGATGGCAACGTCTTTGTGGACGACGAATCCGGTTCCACGATCAACCAGGTGTCGGCCGCCAACCTCAAGCTCGGCGGCGACAAGCAACTGCCGTCGTCCTCGCAAGTCAGCTACGGTTCAACCGTCCTTTCCGTGACAGACCCTGCCCGCGGCAAGGTGTGGGCTTTGTCGCCGTCCACCGTCAACGGCTTCGACGAAGAGGGCACCGAGCCCGTGTTGACGGGAAACCAGGGCCTCGTGTCGGCCGTCGGGGCTGACAACCGCATTTACACAGCGGATCCCGGCAAGGGCGAGATCACAGTCACCACAGTCGACGCCGATGGGGTGCGAACCAACTCCGAGGTCACCAGCGTGGACGGGCTCAAGGGAGCGGGCGACCTGCAGATCGCTGTGGTGGGGGACAAGCCAGTGCTCCTGGACGCCAACTCCGGGAATCTCTTCCTCCCCGGCGGTCGCAAGCTCCAATTGCAGGACGCCCGTGAGGCGAAACTGCAGCAGAGCAGCCAAGACAGCAGCTATGTAGCCATCGCTACGCGCAAGGCCCTCTTGAAGCAGCCGCTGGACGGCGGAACTGCTGCTACCGTCAACGCCGACGGCGAGGGCGTCCCGGCAGCGCCGGTCCAGGTCAGCAATTGCGTTCACGCAGCCTGGGCGGGAGCCAACAAGTACATCCGCGATTGCGATAACGACGCCGATGACAAGAAGAACAACGTCCCCAAGGCAAGTGCCTCGCCGAGCTACGTGTTCCGCGTCAACCGCGATCTCGTGGTCCTCAACGATGTGAATTCGGGCAGCGTGTGGCTGGTCAACCAGAACATGCAGCTCGTCAACAACTGGGACGACGTTGTCCCTCCCAAGAACCAGTCCGATGACCAGGACCAGGAGTCGGCGGACAACAACACCATCAACGTCCTCCCGGACCGCACCAAGCCGAACCGCCCGCCGGAGACCAAACCCGATGAGTTCGGTGTCCGCCCGGGCCGGACATCCATCCTGAGCGTCCTGGACAACGATTCAGATCCCGACGGCGATGTCCTTACCGCTGCTGTGGGGGCGAACGGCCCGAAGGCGGGTGCGCTGGAGAACATCTACGGTGGCTCGGCCTTCCAGATCAAGGTCCCGGCCGAAGCCAAACCGGGGACGGAAGTCTTCGACTACAACGCCTCCGATGGCCGTGGCCTGTCAGCCGGCGGCCAAGTAACACTTCATGTGGTGGGACCGGATGAGAACAAGCCGCCCTTCTTCAAACGCGGCGAGCCCACCACAATGCTGGTGGAACAGGGAAAATCGGTGAGCCAGAACATCCTCACTGACTGGATGGACCCGGACGGGGACGACCTCGTCCTCCTGGACGCAAAGTCTGACAACGACCAGGACCAGGTGAAGGTGCGCCGCGACGGCTTGCTGACCTACCAGGATTCCGGTGCTGCCCCCGGCAAGAAGAACGTCACCATCACTGTTTGGGATGGACGCGCAACCACCACGGGCCGCGTGGTGGTCAACGTGCAGCCGCCAGGCGCCCTCGCCCCGGTGGTAAACGCGGACCACGTCACTGCAGTGGTGGGCCAGGACCTGGTGATCGCACCGTTGAAGAACGACGTTGATCCCAACGGTGGTGCCCTGCGGGTGGCGCATGTCGAGGCTGCCGGTCAAGCGGAGCTCGGCCCGGTGACCGACGGCGGTACCTTCACTTTCCGGAGCAACACCCCGGGCCCGGTCTACTTGACGTACATCGCCAGCAACGGCCCCCAATCCAGCCAAGGCCTCATTCGCGTGGACGTGGAGTCCGGCAAGAACGCGGGAGCCCCGGTAGCCGTCCACGACGTCGCGCTGTTGCCCGTCGGCGGAAGCGTTCTGGTGGATCCGCTGGCCAACGACTCCGATCCATCCGGTGGCGTGCTGGTCCTGCAGTCGGTGACCGTCCCGGATGGCTCGTCCGCTTCTGTGAGCGTCATTGACCATAGCGTCCTGCGCGTCACGGATGTCCTGGGCGCGAAGGAACCCTTCGTTTTCAGCTACACGATGTCCAACGGCCGCGCCTCAGCCACAGGTACCGTCGGCGTCGTCCCGGTGCCGGCTCCCGCCGTCGTCGAAGCTCCGCAGCCGAAACCTGACGAAGTCAACGTCCGCGTCAACGACGTCGTGACCATTCCTGTCCTGGACAACGACACCCACCCGCAGGGTGAAGAGCTGTCCGTGGACCCGGTGCTGGCCCAGGGGATACCGGAGGAAGACGGCAAGGCGTTCATTTCCGAGAAGACCCTCCGTTTCATCGCAGGACCGACCCCTAAGACGGTGCGGGCAATCTACAACGCGGTGGACCCGCAAGGGCAAAAGAGCGCCGCCGCCGTCACCATCCACATCCTGCCGTTGGAGGACACACAGAACTCGCGCCCACAGCCGCAAAACCTGACGGCCCGGGTGGTGGCTGGTGGCAGTGTCCGGATTCCGGTGCCATTGGACGGCATAGACCCCGACGGCGATTCAGTCCAGCTCACCGGTATCGACAGCACGCCCACTATGGGAACGGCGACGGCGGGTAGCAGCTTTATCGACTTCGTTGCCGCCGGTGACGGCGCCGGCACCGATACGTTCCGATACAAAGTGATCGACCGGCAAGGCGCAGTCAACACCGGAACGGTGACGGTAGGCGTCGCACCCCGTGGGGAAAACAACCAGAAACCGGCACCGGTGGATGACGAGGTCAAGGTCCGTCCAGGCCGGCAGATCGCCGTGGACGCCACCGCCAATGACACCGACCCCGATGGCGACATCATCCGTATCCTGACGGACAGCATCGAAGCTGACCAGGGCGTGGATGCCCAAGTCAGCAAGACCAGTGGCCGTGTCCTGGTGACAGCCCCGGCCGTCGAGGGCACCATCAACGTGCGCTACTCGGTGGCTGATGATCGAGATGCCGTGGGTAACGCCACCATCCGTGTGATCGTCAAGAACGACATCCCGCTGCAGGCACCGATCGCACGGGATGATCGTGTAACGTCTGCGCAGACCCTCGGAAAGACGGCCGTGGACGTACCGGTCCTGAAGAACGACGAGGACCCCGACGGCGTAGGCGAGAACCTGAAGATCTCTACCGGCCTGGAAACGGCCCGGCCAGGATCCGACGGCAACGTGGTGGTGGACCTCACCGAGCAGCCGCAACTGGTGCCCTACACCGTGGAAGATGTGGACGGCCAAAAGTCCACCGCCATCATCTGGGTTCCGGGCATCGGCCAGCAGGTTCCCACGCTCGCCAAGGATGACGTAGTGGAGTTGATCTCGGGCCAGTCCGTGACCGTTGATCTCGCCGAGTGGGTGAAGGTCCGTGAAGGACGCTCGCCGCGCCTGACGCAGGTGGACCGCATCAAGCTCATTGGTGCCGATGGCAGCGACCCCGTGGCGAACAACGGAACGTCCATCAAATACACCGCCGGCGCGGAGTACGTTGGTCCCGGTTCGATCAGCTTCGAAGTCACCGATGGTACTGGTCCCGACGACCCCAACGGCCTGAAATCGACGCTGAGCATCCGCACCAAGGTGCTGCCGGATCCGAACAAGAACAACCCGCCCGTGCTGCTCGGCAGTGAACTTGAGGTACCCAAGGGTGACTCTGCCAGCCTGGACCTCGGCAAGCTCACCTCCGACCCGGATGCTGACGACGTCCAAAACATGAAATATGAGCTGGTGGGCGCGGCCCCGAATGGCTTCAGGGTCAATGTCGACGGCAAGTCGTTGAAGGTCTCCGCTGATGATTCGGTGCAGATCGGACAGGGCGGCGCTGTCCAGGTCAAGGCAAAGGATCCCCGCGGGCTGGAAGCGCTGGCTACCTACAAGTTGTCGTTGAGCGCGTCCAACAGGCCCAAACCGGTAGCCAATGATGACGTGGAACCGGATGCACAGTCCGGGAAACCGGTGACCGTCAACGTCCTCGCGAACGATTCGAATCCGTTCCCGGACACGGCCCTGAAGATCGTTTCGGCCGTGGTGGAGACCGGCCAAGGTTCGGCTGAGCCTGCGGGAGACAGCGTCACGGTGACGCCCGGTGGTGGATTCACCGGCACCATGGTTGTTGCCTACACCGTTTCAGACAAGACGGGTGAGTTGTCCCGCTACGCCACGGCACGTGTGCGCCTCACGGTTAAGGACAAACCCGAGGCCCCCACCACTCCGCTGGCCCAAAGCGTCGGGGATCAAACGGCCCTGCTGACTTGGAATGCCCCCGCCGACCGGGGATCGCCCATTACCAAGTACACCGTGTACGGCGAGGGCGGATTCAAGCAGGACTGCCCGGCCAACACCTGCACCCTGACGGGCCTGACCAACAACGTGAAGTACCACTTTGCCGTGACAGCCACCAATGCCATCAAAGAGTCCGAACGTTCACCGGTATCGGCCGAGGTCCGTCCCGACGTCAAACCGGACACACCTGTTGCGCCCACCCTGAAGTTCGGCGACAAGCAGCTCTCCGTGGCGTGGGTTCCGCCGGCCAGCAAGGGCTCACCCGTGAAGTCCTACGATCTGGAAATCTCACCGGCTCCGGCCGGTCAGAACCCGCAGATCCAAAACCTCACCGGCTCCAGCCATGTATGGTCGGGCCTGACCAACGGCGTGGCGTACAAGGTGCGGGTGCTTGCCCGGAATGATGCCAAGGAGCCTTCGGAGTGGAGCCCCTATTCCGCCGCGGAAACTCCTGCGGGCATTCCGGCCACACCTGCGGCGCCGACCGTTTCCGGTGCCGGGTCCGTAGGAACTCAGAGCCAGTTGCAGGTCAGCTGGAAGGCACCCAACAACAACGGTGACGCCATCTCTGCCTATACGTTGACCACTTACCGTGGTGGAGCCGTCGTCGGCACCCAGTCTGTGGCCGCGACGTCGCAGAACGTCACCGTAGCCAATGCCGAGGCTGACTACACCTTCACTGTTTCGGCCACGAACAAGGCGGGTGTCAGTGGGGTTAGCCAGCAGTCGGCCGGCATCCGAGCCGCAGGCAAGCCGGGAACCGTTGGAAGCGGCTCGGTCACGGCGACAGGAACCAGTGGTCAGCTTCGGGTGGCGTTCACGCCGCTTACCGCCGCCGAACGGAACGGTTCCCAAGACAACGAAATCACCTACCGCTGGCAGACGGCCAACGGCTCCGGTCCCATCGGGCGCGGTGGCGGTGACATCGGGGGGCAACCCAACGGCACCAATGTTGCGGTCAACATCATCGCGACGTCGGTCAAGAACGGTATGGCCGGCGACGGCAAGAACATCGGCTCGGGTAACCCGTACGGCCCGCCCAATGCACCGAACGTCAGCGGCGGCAAATCCGCCAAGGGCGACGGCCAGGTCCACTGGACGTGGAACAACCCGAACATGAACGGCCGGCCACTGGACCACTACGAGGTCAGCCTCGACAACGGCGGCTGGACTGGAGTGGGCAAGGCAAACAGCTATGACGCGCCCGGTGGCGGTTGGGACAAGACCCGGCAGCTGAAGGTCCGCGCCGTCACGGTAGTCGCAGGACCAGGCAGTGGAAACGTCGCATCCACGTCCGGTGTCGATCCGACCCCTCCGCCTCCGCCTCCAACACCATCCCAGATCCAGGCGCACAACAGCACGTGCCCCGGCAAGCCGGGTCAGGCTGACACGTACAACCCGAGCGGTCCCACGTGTGGAGTTGGCTGGGTGGAACGCTCGTGGGGCCGGATTGATGTCACCTGCAGGCAGGACATCTACCGCAACGGCACGGCTTGGTACAAGCTCAAGGGATCACCGAAGGATGGCTGGTTCGTCAAGCCCATCACGGTGGACCTTTATGGCCCCGTCCCTCCGCCGTGCTGAACCCGGCCTACGACGCTGGGCAACACCGTCACCCCAACACCCCCTTCACAACGAACAGGATCAACCGATGACCATGACAAACGAGCAAGCCGCGTGGTTTGCAGAGACGTTCGAGAAGCTCGTTGCCAACGTGGGCCAGGCCGTACTGGGCAAGGAACACGTCATCCGGCTGACCTTCACGGCGATGCTGGCCGAAGGGCACGTCCTGTTCGAGGACGCTCCAGGCACCGGTAAAACGTCGCTGGCCCGGGCACTTGCCGCGACGGTCCAGGGTTCGCACAACCGCATTCAGTTCACCCCGGACCTCCTGCCGTCGGACGTGACTGGTGTGACCATCTATGACCAGAAGACCCAGAAGTTCGAGTTCCACAAGGGTCCGGTGTTCAACAACATCGTCCTGGCTGATGAGATTAACCGTGCCTCGCCGAAGACGCAGTCCGCGTTGCTCGAAGTCATGGAGGAGTCCCGGGTGACCGTGGACGGCACCACCTACGACGCCGGCCGCCCGTTCATGGTCCTGGCAACCCAGAACCCGATCGAGCAGGCAGGCACCTACCGGCTGCCCGAGGCCCAGCTTGACCGCTTCCTGATCAAGACCTCCATCGGCTACCCGGACCACGCGTCCACGGTTCGGTTGCTGGGTGGGGCCAACCTGAAGGACCGTTCAAAGGAGCTCACCCCGCTTATCACCACCCAGGCTGTGGCTGATATGGCGGACCTCGCAGCCACAACCCACGTGGACACGGCCGTGCTTGAGTACATTTCCCGCCTGTGTGAGGAGACCCGCAACGCCTCCGAGACCCGCCTCGGTGTGTCCGTCCGTGGCGCACTGGCCATGGTTCGGGCTGCCAAAGTGTGGGCAGCCGGGCAAGGCCGGAACTTCGTGTTGCCGGATGACATCAAGGAACTGGCGCCGGTGGTGTGGACGCACCGATTGGTGATGGATCCGGAAGCCGAGTTCTCCGGTGCCACACCGGAAGTGGTGCTCAACCGCGTCCTCGCCGATGTCGCTGCACCACAGCAGCGCGCCACGGCGTAGCCGGTACTCCAAACCGACCCCGGACCTGCAGTCCGGCACGAACAACTCCGGCACGAACAAAGGTCCCCACATGTCCTCCAGCACACCCCTGAACAGGGCTGCTGATTCGCTCAAGCGCGCTGCCTCGTCGCTTGGCGGCGCCGTCCGCGGCCTCCGCGGTTCGGCCGATCCCTCGGGCAACCGCCTCGACCGGGGTGGCCGAACCAGCAAGGCAAGCAAGCTCCACCCGGCGTCGCTCTGGGCTGAAGCGGCTGGAACGGCCGGTGAGGTCCTGCTCCCGGCCTGGCGCGCAGTCCGGAAAGCCTGGTTGACGTATGCCTGGCCCGTTCTTGCCGTGGTCAGCCTCCTGGGCTGGGTTGTCCTGGCTGCTGCCATCGGGCTGTGGTGGGCCGGTCAGGCCTGGGGTTGGCAGGAAGCGAAGTCGGCCGCGTTGGTGGCCTTCCTCCTGTTTGTCCTGGCCATCGCCTTCATTGTTGGCCGCTCCGCATACGGTGTGGTCCTGGACCTTGCCCGCACCCGTGTAGCTGTTGGAGACGACGCGGTGGGCAGCATCGCCGTATCCAACGTTTCCACCCGGCCCCTCCTGCCTGCGGCGCTTGAATTGCCCGTGGGCGCCAACACCGCGATCTTCCACTTGCCGCGCATGAAACCCGCCCAGGTCCATGAGGACCTCTTCACCATCCCCACAGCCCGCCGGGCAGTGATAGTGGTGGGGCCTGTCCGTTCGGTTCGGGCCGACCCCCTGCACCTCCTGCGTCGCAGGGTGCTGTGGACCGAGCCCGTGGATTTGTTCGTGCACCCGCGGACGGTGTCTTTGGGCAGTTCCGCCGCTGGGTTCATCCGCGACCTCGAGGGCATGCCGACCACCGAGCTCTCAAGCGCCGACGTCTCCTTCCATGCCCTGCGCGATTACGTCCCCGGTGATGATCGTCGCCATATCCATTGGAAGACCACCGCGCGCACTAACAAGCTCATGGTCCGCCAGTTCGAGGAGACGCGCCGCGCGCACCTCGCCATTGCGTTGTCGATCAACACCGACGAATACGACTCCGAGGCGGAGTTCGAAATGGCAATTTCGGTTGCGGCGTCCATCGGCCGCCAAGCCATCCGCGAACAGCGTGACCTGGACGTCCTGACCCAAAAGGGGCCGCTTCGCTGTGAAACCGGCCGCAACCTGTTGGACGACACCACCCGGATTGTCGGGGCACCCATGCGAAAGACCGCCGTCGACCTCGCCCGGAATCTTGCAGACGCTGTCCCGAACGCCTCCGTGGTGTTCTTCGTCGTCGGCAGCCACGTCACAGCGACCCAGCTCCGTACCTCGGCAGCCTCCGTTCCGCCGGGCGTGCGAAGCCTGGCCGTGCGGGTTCAACCCGGGGCCGCGGCGTCCAGGGCCAACATCGCGGACCTGACCGTCCTCACCGTTGGCGACCTGGACGATCTCGCCATTGTTCTTCGAAAGGCGGCAGCATGAGCTCCGCGCCCAACGTTCGCGTCCGGCCCCGTGCGGCCAGGTCTGCGGGACGGACCAGGAATACCGGCGGGGGATCGCCATTCGGTGCAGGCCGCCCCCTGTGGCATTTCGCCGTCGACTTCGCCTCTTTGACAGTGTTGCTGCTGCTCGGCGTTCTTGGCTTCAGCCTCAGCTTCGGGGGAGACCCCCGTTATTTCATCGCAGGCCTGGGAGGTGTGCTCCTGGGACTGGGTATTGCGGTACTGAACGCGCACTTGCGCCTGGGGATGCTCATCACTACCGCCTTGGCCCTTGGCGCCTACCTGCTGCTCGGCCCGGCGCTGGCGGTCCCGGACTCTGCGGCATTCGGCGTCCTGCCAAGCCTGGAGTCGCTGAGGACCTTGCTCCTGGGCGTTGTCTTCGCATGGAAAGACATGTTGACCGTCGGGGTTCCCGTGGGGACCGCGAACGGCACGCTGATCGTGCCGTTCCTGAGCTCGCTGCTCACAGCCCTGGCCGCGGGACTCCTGACATGGCGGCTGAAAAGCCCTTACTGGCCGCTGCTTCCAGTGCTTGTACTGTTCGTTACCGGTATCGCGTTCAGCACCAACGCCGGGTTCCTCAACGTGGAGCGCGGCGTCTCGCTGACCATCGTGTCAATCGTTTGGGCGACGTTCCGCCGCGACGTCCTGCGCCAGAGCAGCACCAGGACCGTTTCGGCCAACAGGCCCAATTCCGACGCCGGTGCGGCCCGCCGCGGACAGCTCCGCCGCCTGGGGACTGCTGCAGCCGTGATCGCCGTTGCGGTTGGCGTCACCGCGCTCGCATCACCCCTGGTGACCGCCAGCGACGACCGGAAGGTCCTCCGCAACACGATCGTGCCCCCCTTCGACCCCCGGGACTACATCACGCCGCTGGCGAGCTTCCGGAATTTCGTCAAGGACGAGAAGGACCACACCCTCTTTACGGTGAAGGGCCTGCCCAAGGATGCCCGGGTCCGGCTCGCGGCACTGGACGCCTTCAACGGCACGAACTACACCATGGACCCGAACAGCTCCGGAAACTTCAGCAAAGTGGGAGATGCCAAGTCGTTGAACACATTGGCTGACGCCGGCAGCCCAGTCAAGGCCACCAACTACACCCTGGACATCAGCATTGAGGACTATCAGGGATACTTCGTCCCGGGTGGCCGCCACACCACTGGCATGAGTTTCGCTGATGCTTCGGGCGCCGCCTCCGGTCTCTATTTCAACTCCGGAACGGACACCGCCGTGACCACCAACGGCATGGCCAAGGGCGACACCTATACGGTCCAGGTCTCCGATCCGGGCACCCTGGAGCACGGCCAGCTGACGCAATACGACTTTGCGAAGATGACCCTGCCTGATGCCCAGGACGTTCCGCCGATCGTGGCGTCGCAGGCCAACGAGATTTCTGCCGACGCACCCACGGCCATTGATCGTGTCCGCCAGATCGAGGCCCATTTCCAAAAGAGCGGGGCATTCAGCAACGGGTTGGTAGCCGACGGCCAGCTTCCCAGCCTTCCCGGCCACAGTGCTGCGCGGATCAGGAACATGCTTTCTGCCAAGCAGATGCTGGGCGACGACGAGCAGTATGCCGTTTCCATGTCGCTCATGCTTCGCCACCTGGGGATTCCGTCCCGCGTCGTCATGGGTTTCTACCCGGATCCCAAGAGCCCCGAGAACGGTGCGGGCGATATCAAGATCACGGGCAAGGACGTACACGCCTGGGTGGAGGTGGCCTTCGACCGGGTAGGGTGGGTGTCGTTCGATCCCACGCCGCCCAAGGACAACGTGCCGATCCCGCCGGACCCGGAGAACAAGTCAAAGCCCAAGCCGCAGGTGCTGCAGCCGCCACCCCCGCCCCAGGAACCTGCGGATCTGCCGCCGGACTCCACTCCTGACGCGTTGGACGCGGACGAGAAGAAGAACAACCCCTGGCTCTTCTGGGGTCCGTTGCTCGCTGCCATCGGGGTTGCGCTGATTCCACTGGGGATCCTGGCCATTCCGCTGTTGCTGATCCTCCTGCTGAAATCACGACGCCGTAAGGCACGCTTCCGTGATGGCCATCCGGCCCAGCGTGTGGGCGGTGGCTGGAACGAAGTACTGAGCCTCGCAACTGACCTGGGTGCTTCCATCGATACCAAGTCCACCCGCCGCGAGTCCGCCACGGTCATCGCGGATGCGTTCCCGTCCACAGGGAGCACCACCACCATGCTCGCCCACCGGGCCGATGCGGCCGTTTTCGGGGCCGGACAGCCCAGCGAGGAAGAGGTGAAGGAGTACTGGAAGATCGTGGATTCGTCCCTGACCGATATCACGGGGAGCGTTGGCTTCTGGAAACGGCAGCAGGCGAGGTTCTCACCGCGGTCGCTGTTGTCGGACGGAAGGGCAGCGCTCCGCCGTCGCGAACAGTCATCAACCACTGCCGGCCGCCGGCGGTTTCGTTTGAAGCGCATGAAGGACTCCACTGATGAACAGTAGCCAGCCAGAACTTTGTCCGGCTTGCCGTCACCCGGTCCGTCCGGGGGCCACATTCTGTACGCAGTGCGGATCTCCCCTGAGCAATCGTGGAGCACGCAAGGAGGGCAACATCAACCACGCCCAAATGGCTGCTCTGGAGTCTTCCGCCCGGCAAGGCCCCACCGATCCCGGTAGTATCTCGGTAGTGTCATCGCCGGTGCACCATGCGCAGGCGGGAACAACAACGACGCCGGACGCAGGACCGGGACCAGGGGGAGGGGCAACAATGACCAGCAAGCTGGAGTTGGTGCCTGCATCCACCGGGAAGCGGCTCGGTGCGGCGGTTCTGGACTGGCTTGGTCCCATCGCCGTCCTGGCCACCACCTTCGCCATTGGCATTGCCGGCATCACCCAGACCCGTAGGAACGGCTTCATTGTCTATGACACCGGGCTGTTGGTCCTCCTGGGCAGCATAGGCCTGGGAGTGACAGTGGTTTACGCGTTTGTGCTCCTGGGATTGGAAGCCAGAACCGGGAACACCATTGGGAACAAGCTGATGGGTATCCGGAGCACGGACTCCGACGGCTACGCACCCGGCGCAGGTGCGGTCTTTGTTAGGGGCATCGTGACCGGGTGTGTCCTGTTCCTCGGCGCACTCGCCTCGGTGATCCTCTCTGCCCTTGGCCTCATTGGTCCGGTCCTGTGGATTGGATTGCCGCTGGTGGTGCTGGGCGCGGTGTGGGCCATCCTGGTTGTCG
Organism: Paenarthrobacter sp. UW852; assembly: GCF_024608385.1. NCBI lineage: Bacteria > Bacillati > Actinomycetota > Actinomycetes > Micrococcales > Micrococcaceae > Paenarthrobacter > Paenarthrobacter sp. UW852. The sequence goes on along the minus strand of NZ_JAMSGY010000002.1, from coordinate 108,232 downwards.
TCTCCAACGCATGGGACAAGGACGGCAAGCTGCGTGGCTGGCACGACAAGGCCGCGAAGACATTGGCCTTCGATGTTGGTGCAGGGCGCAATCCCGTGACCACCGGCGGCATCCAGGGTCCCTACAGTTTCGCGCCGATGAACCTCCCGCCGGTGCAGCCTGTGACCTCGCCGGTCCCGGGCGGCAGGCCCACCCAACGTGCGCAGGGTGCCCCGACGCAGGTTTCACCGTCGCAGGCCGCGCCCGGCCCAAGCCCGGCGCCGTCCGTGCAGCCATCGCACGACCCCAATCAATGGCGGCCACCCACAGCCCCGCGCCCCGTAACCGTAGCGGGACTGCAACCGACCGTGAACCCGGAAGCCACCGCCGTCGTCCCCCAAGAGGCCCATGCCGCACCGCGGCCTGAACCTGCCAAGCAGCACGGTTTTGCTGCCCACCCGGATGACGACGTCGAACGGACCCAAATGCGGCCCGGGGCCCGCCGGGCCCAGGCGGTACTGAGGATTACGGTCGACGACGGCCAGGATGTTCAGCTCGGCGGCTCGGTCCTGCTTGGGCGGAACCCTGCACCCCAGCCAGGGGAAACCGTGGAGCAATTGCTGCCGGTGTCGGACCCCGGCAGGTCCATCTCCAAAACCCATCTGCACCTCCGGGTTGATGGCGACGGCGTGTGGGTCACCGACCGGAATTCCACCAACGGGAGTGCAGTCACCACGCCTGACGGCATCCAGACCAGGCTCCACCCCGGCGACGCCATACTGGTCCGTCCCGGTTCGACAGTCCACTTTGGCGACCGCTCCTTCCACCTAGGACAAGCATGAATCCACAGCCGTCCACGCCCGCTGACGCCGGCCAGGCATCAGCACCGTCCACCTTCCGCCTGAGTTACGGGTACGGGACCGATCGTGGTCTCCGGCGCGAGCTGAACGAGGATTCGTTCATCGCGGCCGACCCCGTTTTTGCCGTGGCTGACGGCATGGGCGGCCACGAGGCCGGCGAAATAGCCAGCGGCATGTGCGTGCGGACGTTGGGGAGCTCACCCGAACTCGCGTCGGGCGTCCGCACCGCCTCTGCGGCGGAGCTGCAGGCCTGCCTGCTGAACGCCGACGCAGCCATCCGGGCTGCCACCGGAGCCCGGGCAGGGACAACCCTGTCCGGCGTCGTGGTGGTGGAACAGATGGGCCTGCCCTACTGGCTGGTGATGAACATCGGAGACTCCAGGACCTACCGCCTGAGCCAGGGCGAGTTCGCCCAGGTCAGCGTGGACCACTCCGAAGTGCAGGAACTGGTGGACTCCGGTGACATCACTGCCGAACAGGCGGCAGTCCATCCTCGGCGCCATGTGGTCACGCGCGCCTTGGGTACGGGAGATGAAACCGAGGCCGACTTCTGGTTGCTTCCAATCCAGGAAGGCGACCGGATCATGGTCTGCTCTGACGGCCTCAACGGCGAACTCGGCGATGAGCACATGTTCCGCATCCTCAGCACAGTGGCCCACCCGCAGGACGCGGTGGACGCGCTGATCCAGGCGGCTCTGCGGAGCGGGGGCCGGGACAACGTCACCGTGATTGTGGTTGACGCCAAGAACGTGTTGAACGACGCCGGCATCGCAACTACCGCGCCGAGGCCTGAGGTCGCGTCCGAGGTGGAGGAAGACACCCTTCCCAGGGCTTGGGTGAATGGAACTGACCAGCAGGAAGGCGCCGATGGCAAGCAGTAACCACCGCTCGCCGGCCCGATACCAGCACGGTGAGTGGTTCGGCGTGGTCCGTGGGGGGACAGTTGTTCTCCTGGGCCCTGACACGCCACACGCACTCATCGATACAGTGTGGGAGCTGCTGGCATCTGCGCCCGAGGCCCATGAGGTGCTGCACGAAGTGACGGAGGCCTTCGGGGTCTCGCTCAGCCGCATCCCTCCGTTCGGGATCATCGCCGCCACGGATGCCCTGCGTGTTTTCCTCCGCGGGGAGCTCGAATTGCTGGTGCACTTGGAGGACGGCCAGGAACGGATCACCGGGCGGGACGTGACCACCTGGACCGAACGTCGGATCGCGGATGCCCGGGGTTACAGTCTCCGCATCGACAGCAGCACCGGGCCATTGGACCAGTCTTCGTTGAGCGGGGCTGCCCTGAACAGCTTTCCCTTGGCCGAAGGCGTGGTGCTGCTGGCATCCCTTGACGTCCAGTTGGGTACCGGGGCAGGCCGCGCTGTGGCCGAGGCTGACGCTGAAGCCGTAGCCATAGCCGTTCCTGAAACCGCAGCGACCGGGACCCCTGTCTCCGAACCGGTGTCCGACGAAACCATGATCGGCTTCCCGGAGCCCGATCCGGAACCCGAACCGGAGCCCGAGCCCGAACCGGAGCCCGAACCGGAGCCCGAACCGGAGCCCGAGCCCGAACCCGAACCGGAGCCAGAAGAAGCAGCCGAACGTCCCGTCCACCCCAGCACCACCGATCCCTTGGTCCCGTCGCTGGAGAACACCACCAACTACGACCACCTCTGGGATAAGACGGTGATGCGGAACATCGAGGACGCCGCCGTCCGGATCGACGAAGAAGCCGAGCACCCACACGAAGCACCGGCCCCTCCGCCATCCCCGGCAAAGCCCCCGGCTACGGAAACCACAGCGGCAGCGAGCGGGCCCACTCCGTCCGAGTCCGCCGTCGGGCAGGTCCAGGCTGTACCGGCCACGGGCCTCATCGATTCGGTTCCGTGGCTCCGAAGCAGCTCTGGCACGTCAACTGCGGTCGGCAACCCGTCCGCTGCGCCGGCCGTTCAGGCCGCGGAGCAAGTGGCCGAACCCGCACCCCAAATGCCAACGGGTTGGTCGCCTGCCTTGCCACCGCCCCCGCCGTCGGAGACGTCCGGAGGAGCGGACCCGGACCACGACGGCGAAACCATCATGAAGAGCAGTCTTCCCGTCGGTAACGACGCAGCCGCCCAGCAGTCCGGTGCAGCACCCGTCAATGGGCCGAGTGTCCTGGCGCGTGTCTGCCCAGCAAGACATGCCAATCCGCCAACCTACCCGCAATGCTCCGTGTGCGGTATGGCACTGTCCGGGGACGCGGTCCACGTCCCGCGACCCCGGCTCGGCCGCATGCGGCTTTCCACAGGCGAGCTCATCGACCTTGACCAGTCGCTGATTATTGGCCGGCAGCCGTCGGTTTCCCGTGTCCAGGGTGGCACCATGCCCCGTTTGGTCCAGGTGGAGAGCCCTGGCGGGGACATTTCGCGCTCGCATGTCGAGGTGCGGCTCGAGGGCTGGCACGTCATGTTGTGTGACTTGAAGGCCACCAATGGCACCGTGCTCATCAGGGAAGGGCAAGCGCCACGCCGGCTCGCCCAGAACGAGATGGCTATCCTGCTGGACGGCGACATCGCCGAACTGGGTGACGATATTTCATTGCGTTTCGAGGAGATTCTTTGAGTTCCAAGAGGCCCCCCGCGCCGCCTCCACCCATCCCGGGTTTCAAATACATCAGCCTGCTGGGTTCCGGTGGCTTCTCGGATGTTTACCTGTACGAGCAGGACAGGCCGCGACGAAAAGTGGCTGTGAAGGTGCTGCTGTCGGACCTGAAGACCGAAGGTGCGCGCCGCCGCTTCGAATCAGAGGCGAACCTGATGGCGCAGTTGTCGTCACACCCGTACATCGTGACGATCTTCGAGGCCGAGATCACCGAAAACGGTCACTCCTACCTCGCCATGGAATACTGCTCCAGGCCAAGCCTGGACGTCCGCTACCGTCGTCAGCGCTTCAGCGTGGACGAGGTCCTCGCCATCGGGATCCAGGTGGCGTCCGCCGTCGAGACCGCGCACCGCGCCGGAATCGTGCACCGCGACATCAAGCCCGCCAACATCCTGGTCACGGACTACAACAGGCCTGCGCTGACGGACTTTGGCATCTCCGGCACCATCGGCGCCGACACCGAGGACGACGCCGGCATGTCCATTCCGTGGTCGCCGCCGGAGCAGTTCCGCGGTGGCGCTGTTGAAGGTGTCCCGGTGGACATCTGGGCTTTGGGCGCCACCCTCTACACGTTGCTGGCTGGCCGTTCGCCTTTCGTCCTCCCGGGCCAGGACAACTCGCAGCGTGAACTGATTTCTCGGATTACCAACTCGGCCCTTCCGCGCCTGGGCCGTGCCGACGTCCCCGAATCGCTAGAGTTGGTGCTGGCTACGGCCATGGCGAAGTCGCCCGAATCCCGCTACTCCTCGGCGCATGCTTTCGCCCTGGCGCTGCAGCGGATCCAGACCGAACTCAACCTCTCCGTCACGCCCTTCGAAGTGCTCGAAGAACCTGGCCATGGCGACGAGCACCCGGACGACGACTTCGAGGAGACCCGGGTCCGGAGCATCGCCTCCATCGACCCCGACGCTTCCGGAACCGCCACGACCGGGTCTGCCCCGACGTTCCCGGCACGCACATTCCCGTCCACGGTCCCAGGCACAAGCCCGCAGCCAGTGCAGCCCAGGAACCCGCCACAGACGGTGCAGACGCATGCCCAGCTCCAGGCGCGGCCGCAGTTCCGGGTGCCGGACCACACGGCCAACCGTGCCCCGGCCGAGCCGGACACCGCCGAGTCGACTGTCCTCCGTGGCTGGCAGCCTTCCGGCAAAAACGACGACGTCGACGCCACGGTCAGCCGCTCAGGCGCGCCATCGGGTGCCGCACCGGTTGAGCCCCAGCCGGCCGACCACGGCAAGCGGAACCTGTGGTTGGCGGCAACCGGCGCAGCTGTCCTGGTGGTGGCCATTGTGGTGGGCGTTGTCCTGGGGGCTAATGCCCAACCCAAGGCAGCTCCCACTGAGACCAGCAGCAAGCCGCCCGTGGACGCATTGGGTGATGGCGGCGTTCCTGAAGTGACCGGCTTGCACGCTGAGAAGCAGTCCGGTGGCGGGGGACCCGCGCTCATTATTTTCCGGTGGGATCACGTCGAGATGAAGCCCGGGGACACCTTCAAATGGCGGACCAAGTCGGCCAAGTCCGACGGCCCCTACGAGTCGACGCTCGCCACCAACGCGGTGGTGTCGGGTACCACCGCGCCACCGGTATGTATCCAGGTCATCCTGGTCAGGGCTGACGGATCAGCATCACCCGGAGGACCTGACTCCATCGCTTGCCTGGACAAGTAGACGGCTTATGCAACAAAATCACTGCCCACCAAGGAGGCACAGATCATGGGGGATCTAGCAATAGATTTCTGTGGGGAATGGTACGAACCATCCGACGAGGACGTGTTCGACATCGGCCGCGAAGGCGACCTTGAGGTAGATGACAACCCTTACTTGCACCGGCGCTTCCTGCAGATTGCCCGTTACGACGGCATCTGGTGGCTCAGCAACGTGGGCAGCATGCTGTCCGCCACCATCGCCGACGGTTCCGGCGGGATGCAGGCCTGGCTGGCTCCCGGGGCACGGATTCCGCTGGTCTTCAGCCACACCAACGTGATTTTCACGGCCGGTCCAACCACCTACGAGTTCGCCGTGCATTTGAAAACCCCGTCGTTCCGCCACGAAGCACGCGATGAGGACCAGGCAGGCGACACCACCATTGGGCCCGTGGTTTTCACCGATTCGCAGAAGGCGCTGATTGTCGCGCTGGCCGAGCCCATGCTTCGGCGTGACGGCACCGGTTTCAGCGCAATCCCGTCGTCCGCTGAGGCCGCAAAGCGGCTGGGGTGGGCGCTGACCCGTTTCAACCGCAAGTTGGACAATGTGTGCGACAAACTGGACCGCGTAGGCGTGGTCGGGCTGCGTGGGGGAGCCGGGAAACTCGCCACCAACCGCCGTGCCCGCCTGGTTGAGCACGCCGTGACCTCGCATCTGGTGACAGCGGCAGACCTGCACCTCCTTGAAACCATGACTGGAGCAGACGAAGCATGAAGTTCCGCCTGACCCTGCGGCGCGATCCGGCTGAAGCCAAGGACCTCGCCGTCACAGTTGATGGCCGCGCCACCGTCGCGGACATCGCCACCGAGCTCTGGGTGGCGGACCCCGCGCGTAAGGGGACCGAACCGCCGTCGAACCTGTCCATCAGCGTCGACGAAGCGTTCGTCGGTGGCGGGCTTTCCGGGCACGTCCTCCGGCCAACGGACAACCTGCTGGAGTCGGGACTCCGGCCCGGTTCCAAAGTCTCCCTCGCGCAGGTAAGTGAGCAATTCGCCTCGAACGGCCACGCCGACGGCAACAACAGGGGTCCTGCGGCGGCGACCCTGCGCGTCTTGTCAGGGCCCGACGTCGGCCGCGAATTTTCGCTGCCTTTCGGTACCAGCTACATCGGCCGGGACCGGGACGTGGACATCCGCCTTTCGGATCCGCTCACCTCGAAGCGCCATGCGCGGGTCACAGTGGGCGAAACCGTCGAGATCGTTGACACGAATTCGGCCAACGGCCTGCTCATGGACGGGTTGCCCGTGACGCGGGCAACCCTTGGTTCCTCCGATACGGTGACGCTGGGTGACACCACCGTGGGCGTGGTTGCCCTCTCGCGGAACCACAGTGGTGGACCGTCCTCGCCGCTGGTGGACTTCAACCGCTCGCCGCGTGTGCTCCCCAGGTTCGAATCGCCCAAGCGGGTGCCACCGGCCGGTCCGAAGCGTCCCGAGCACCAGCCGTTCCCGTACATCATGCTGGTGGCACCGCTGCTGATGGGTGGCGTGCTTTTCGCCGTCACCCAGAACCTGCTCTCAGTGCTGTTCATGGCCATGATGCCGCTCTTCATCGTCGGCCACTATGTGGACCACAAGATGCAGAGCAAGCGCCAGGCCAAGGAAGGCCACAAACAGTTCACGGCTGCCATGCTGGCTTTCCGCGAGGACATCGACCGGCAGCAAAACATCGAACGGGCGGTCAGGCTGCAGGAAGCGCCGTCCGTCAGTGACACCGTGGACGCGATCTACAAGCTCGGGCCGCTCCTGTGGACCAAGCGTCCAGAGCACGAGCACTTCCTCGGGGTGCGGTTCGGGCTCGGCTCCGCGCCGTCGCGGATCCAGTTCGAGGAACCGGGTGCAAACGAAACCGAACCCCGGTACATGCGCGAAATCCAGGAGTGCCTGCAGCAGGTCCGCGTCATTGAGGGTGTACCGGTCGTTTCGCAGTTGCGCACCTCGGGTTCCTTCGGGGTGGCCGGTGACCGCAGCGTGGTGGACGACGTCGCCCGCGGCGTGGTGCTTCAACTGGTAGGCCTGCACTCACCGGCGGAAGTGGTCTTGGCGGCGCTGACCTCGGCCAGGTCACGGGAACGCTGGGACTGGCTGCAATGGCTCCCGCACGTGGGCTCGGGCCACAGCCCCCTGTCAGGGGACCATCTGGCGGCCGGTCCCGGGGCAGGCGCAGCACTGTTGTCCCGTCTCGAGAACCTCGTGGAAGAACGCGAGTCCATGGCCAAGGAGCCCGGTCCGCAGCTGCGTCCCGGACTTAAGGATGAGCACGAAGAGCTTCCTGGCCCCGTTGTTCCCGCGGTCCTGGTGGTTGTCGAGGACGATGCTCCCGTGGACCGCGGACGCCTCACCCGCCTGGTGGAGAGGGGCCCAGACTACGGCGTCCACATCATGTGGGTGGCCGCGAATGTCCAGTCCTTGCCGGCAGCCTGCCGCGATTTCCTGTCGGTCGACGGCGATCACGGCACAACCACGGGCCAGGTGCGCCTGGGGCGCCACACGTATCCGGTCAGTTGCGAAAGCGTCGATGCGGAGCTGGCGACGCAACTCGCTCGCATGATGTCACCCCTGGTGGATGTCGGAAACCCGCTCGAGGACGACTCCGATCTTCCGCGTGCTGTCTCCTATGCCACGTTGATCGGCAAGGAGCTGATGGACAACCCGCAGGCCGTTGCCGAGCGGTGGCAGGAGAACAACTCCGTCCACGCCACGGCCGTGCCCAACCGCAAAGACAACGGCAGCCTCCGGGCCCTGGTGGGCTCCAAGGGCGTGGAGCCGTTCTACCTGGACCTCAAGAACGAGGGACCGCACGCGCTGGTGGGCGGAACCACCGGTGCGGGCAAGTCCGAGTTCCTGCAGTCCTGGGTCATGGGCATGGCCGCCGCCTACAGTCCGGACCGCGTCAGTTTCCTCTTCGTCGACTACAAGGGCGGTGCAGCGTTCGCGGACTGCCTGCACCTGCCGCACACCGTAGGCCTCGTCACCGACCTTTCGCCGCACCTGGTCCGCCGGGCACTGACATCCCTGCGCGCCGAGCTGCACTACCGCGAACGCCTCCTTAACCGGAAGAAGGCAAAGGACCTGCTGGCACTCCAACGCGAAGCGGATCCCGAAGCGCCGCCGTACCTCATCATCATCGTTGACGAATTCGCCGCACTCGCCACCGAGGTTCCGGAGTTCGTCGATGGCGTTGTGGACGTCGCAGCCCGTGGCCGATCCTTGGGCCTGCACCTGATCCTCGCCACTCAACGGCCCGCCGGGGTCATCAAGGACAACCTGCGCGCCAACACCAATCTCCGGGTTGCGTTGCGCATGGCCGACGAAGTGGACGCGGTGGACATCCTCGGCGTTCCCACTGCAGCGTACTTTGACCCGTCCATTCCAGGCCGCGGTGCCGCGAAGACCGGCCCGGGACGCATCCAGGGTTTCCAGACCGGCTATGCCGGTGGTTGGACCACGGACAAGCCCCAGCGTCCCCGCATCGACATTGTGGAGATGGCCTTCGGATCCGGACCTGCGTGGGAACCGCCCCTGGACCAGCATGGAGAGGAAGAACCTGCCGGTCCCAACGACATTGCCAGGATGACCGGAAACATCATCCGGGCAGCTGACGTCCTGTCGATTGAGCCGCCCAGGAAGCCGTGGCTCAACGAACTGGCCACCACCTACGATTTCTCCAAGCTCCCGAACCCGCGAAGCGATGAGCGCCTCCTCCTCGGAGTGGCCGACGACCCCGCCCACCAGGACCAGCCGACCGTTTTCTACGAGCCGGACAAGGACGGCAACATGGCCGTCTACGGCACGGGTGGATCCGGCAAATCGGCAGCTTTGCGCAGCATCGCCATCGCCGCGGCCGTCACACCCCGTGGCGGGCCCGTGCACGTTTATGGCATCGACTGTGGTTCCAACGGCTTGAAGATGCTCGAGGGTCTTCCGCACGTCGGCGAAATCATCAACGGCGACGACGTCGAAAGAGTCGGCAGGCTGCTCCGCTGGCTCAAGGACGTCGCTGATGACCGGGCAGCACGGTTTGCGGAGGTCCGGGCCTCAACGATCGTCGAATACCGGGAACTGGCCAACAAACCGGACGAAAAGCGCATCTTCATCCTGGTGGACGGTATGTCGGCGTTCCGGGAAGGGTACGAGTACAGCAAGCTGTCCGCGCTCTGGGACATCTTCCTGACCCTGGCCACGGACGGTCGTCCCTTGGGCATCCACCTGGTAGTGAGCGGTGACCGCACCAACTCCGTCCCGGCGTCGCTCCTTGCATCCATCCAGAAACGGTTGGTTCTTCGCCTCAGCTCCGAGGACGACTACATGACCCTTGACGTTCCCAAGGACGTCCTCAATGCAGCTTCGCCTCCCGGGCGTGGACTGCTGGACGGACTCGAGGTCCAGCTCGCCGTGCTGGGCGGCAACTCGAACCTTGCCCTTCAGGCGAGGGAAGTGGCCAAGCTCAGCCAGGCAATGATCCGCCAGGGCCTCGAACAGGCACCCCAGATCCAGCGGCTCCCCGAACTGGTGGACCTGGACATCCTGCCCGGCGGCGCGCCGGACAATCCGGTCATCGGCGTCGACGACGAAACCCTCGGCCCGGCTGCCATTGCGGCCAAGGGTTCGCTCCTGCTCGCAGGCCCCCCGGGCGCCGGGCGAACGGTGGCACTGGTCACCCTGGCGTACGCGCTGCGCCGGTCCAATCCTCGGACCGACCTCATCTACATCGGGTCGCGGCGCTCGGCGGTCGCGGACCTGAACATTTGGAGCAGGTCCCTGGTGGGACCGGACGAGGTCTCGGATGTGGTTGATGACCTGATCGACAAGGCATCGGATAATCCGGGCACCATGGCCATATTCATCGAGGGACTGACAGAGTTCACCGATACGTTGGCCGAGTCCGGCGTCGGGCGGTTGGTCACGGCAGCGATCAAGGCCGACCAATGGGTGGTGGGTGAGTCCGAAACGTCGACCTGGTCGCAGGCCTGGTCCCTCGCCCAGCCTTTCAAATCCGGGCGTCGCGGGCTGTTGCTGAATCCAGGAGACGTCGAGGGTGATTCCTTGCTCAACACCTCGCTTGGGCGGGTCAGCACGGACTTCATTCCAGGACGCGGGTACATCGTGGGGCGCGGAAAAGTACGCAAGCTTCAGATCGCCATGCCGCCCGAGAACCGCAGCTAGGATTTGCCGCCGCGCGGGATGATGTAGGAGGATTTCTCGAAACACCCCCAATTTCGGGGCGCCCCAACGCCCCAGCTGAGGTTACTTTCATGCGACACTCTGTTGTCCCTGCCGTTTTCCTGGCCGCTGGCTTGCTGCTTGCGCCCGCCGCCGCTGCCCAAGCCGTCCCCTGCGGAGGCAAGCTGGCCTGCGCCCCCACCGAGGGAGCAGTGAACCCTTCACCGACCCAGCCGGGGCTGGCGCCGGAACTCGACCAGAAGCCCGCACCGAAGCCGGAACCCACCCGTGTTCGGGAAACCCAGCCCGCACCGGCACCGGTTGCGCCGGCCCCTCCCGTGCAGGTTCCACAACAGCCGGCCGTAACGCAGTTCGTCACCGTGGCACCCCAGGTGGCCAATCCGGCACAAAGCACCCCGGAGCCAACCCAGGCCCCGGAAACCACGGCGGCGTCGGCAACGCCGTCGGCGACTCCTTCAGCGACACCCAGCACTGCAAGCCCGAGTCCCACCAAGTCCTCCAACTGGAACACGCCCGTGGACAAGGGCCACCCAACGCAGGCCGCGGTGCTGGCATCGAACTCCTTCACGGGGCCCAACCTGATGGGCTTGTTCGGCATCCTGGGAGGCGTGCTGCTGGTGGGGTTGGGTGGATTGGGGTTCGCCCTCTGGAGTAAGAACCGGCTCTCCTCCCACTAACAGCGCTTTAATGTCGGTGGCTTGCGGCAAGATAGACCTGTGAGCACACCAGAAATTGCGAATCCGGTAGAAACCACAGGTGAAGGTGCGGCGGCCGCCGTCGTCGAAGCGGAAGGGACCCCGCCTTCAGGGTCGTTGCGGGACGAGTATGAGCAATTGGCCGACCTCGTCCGCAAGTACCGGTATGCCTACTACCAGGAAGACTCACCCACGGTCTCGGACGCCGAGTTTGATGAACTCTACCGACGCCTGGAGGAGCTGGAAGCGCTTCATCCGGAGCTGGTCTCCAACGATTCCCCCACGCAGGAAGTCGGCGGGGAAGTCTCATCGGCGTTCGCAGCAGTGGCGCACCTGCAGCGGATGTACAGCCTTGACGACGTCTTTTCGCTGGACGAACTCGAAGCCTGGGTCCGCAAGGCCGAAGCATCCGTGGCGAAGCTGGGTGACAGGGTGCCGCCTATTCACTGGCTGACCGAACTGAAAATCGATGGCCTCGCCGTGAACCTCCTCTACCGTGACGGCAAACTGGTGCGCGCGGCCACACGCGGAGATGGCACCACGGGGGAAGACATCACCCACAATGTCCTCACCATCAAGGAAATCCCGCGGGAACTCAGCGGCTCCGGTTATCCCACCGAAGTCGAAATCAGGGGCGAGGTCTTCATCCCGTCCAAGGCGTTCACGGAGTTCAACCAGAGCCTGGTGGCTGCAGGAAAAGCGCCCCTCGCCAACCCCCGCAACGCGGCAGCGGGCTCCCTGCGTCAGAAGGATCCGGCCGAAACGGCGAAGCGTCCACTGAGCATGTTCGTCCACGGCATCGGCGCCCGTGAGGGACTGGAGGCCACCAGCCAATCGGAAACCTACCAATTGCTCGCCGAATGGGGACTGCCGGTCAGTCCCTACTCGAAAGTGCTGGACACCTACGAAGGCGTCCTCGAATTCATCGCGCACTACGGCGAGCACCGCCATGACCTCCTCCACGAGATCGACGGCATCGTGGTCAAGATCGATGATTTCGCCACGCAACGCGCCCTGGGCTACACCTCCAGGGTGCCCAGGTGGGCAGCGGCCTACAAATACCCGCCGGAAGAAGTGCACACCAAGCTCCTGGACATCATGGTCAACGTCGGCCGGACAGGACGGGTCACCCCGTTCGGCCTGATGGAGCCGGTAAAGGTTGCCGGTTCCACCGTGGGCATGGCTACGCTGCACAACCAGGATGTGGTGAAGGCCAAGGGCGTCATGATCGGGGACATCGTGATCCTGCGGAAAGCCGGCGATGTCATCCCTGAAATTGTCGGGCCGGTCCTGGCCTTGCGGGACAAACAGGACCCACCGGTCCGCGAGTTCGTGATGCCCACCGAATGTCCCTCCTGCGGCACGCCTTTGGCCCCGTCCAAGGAAGGGGACGTGGATATCCGCTGCCCCAACGCCAAGTCCTGCCCGTCCCAGTTGCGGGAGCGCGTGTTCCACGTCGCCAGCAGGGGCGCGTTCGATATTGAAGCGCTGGGCTGGGAAGCGGCCGTTGCACTGACACAGCCTGCAGAGCCGGAAACCCCACCCCTTACCAGCGAGGCCGGACTGTTCAGCCTGACGCGGGAGGACCTTGCCAATGTCCTGATCCGCCGGGAAAAGCGCTCCAAGGGCGTGGGCACGGGGGAGTTCGAACTCGTCCCGTACTTCTACACCAAGGGAACCGCCAAAACCCCGTCCAAGCCGACGGCGACCACCGAGAAACTCTTTGCGGAACTGGAGAAAGCCAAGAAGCAGCCCTTGTGGCGGGTGCTGGTGGCGCTCTCCATCCGGCACGTCGGCCCCACGGCTTCCCGTGCACTGGCTACGGCGTTCGGCAGCATGGACGCCATCCGGAACGCCACCGAAGAGCAAATGGCGCACGTGGACGGCGTTGGCCCCACCATTGCCGTGGCCATTAAGGAATGGTTTGCCGTGGACTGGCACAACGAGATCGTGGACAGCTGGGCTGCTGCGGGGGTTCGGATGGAGGACGAGCGCGACTCCTCAATGCCCCGGACACTTGAAGGCCTGACCGTGGTGGTCACGGGAACGCTTCCGAACTTCAGCCGGGACGAAGCCAAGGAAGCCATCATCATCCGCGGCGGCAAGGCCTCGGGGTCAGTCTCCAAGAACACCAGCTACCTCGTGGCCGGCGAAAGCGCAGGGACCAAGCTGGACAAGGCTGAACAGCTGGGCATTCCCGTGCTGGACGAGGACGGCTTCCGTGAGCTGTTGGCCAACGGACCTGCGCCCAAGGACTCCGCCGAGGGCAAAGAGGCGGCCGCGGTTGCTGACCCCGTAGCGGAGGCAGCATCCGAATGACCGATCCATTGGAGTTGCTTGCAGTTGCCAAGCGTGCCGCCGCTGCCGGCGCAGCTGTCCTTGCCCGCCGGTCCGTCAGCGGAACCGCCGGGGTGGGCCTGGAAACCACCAATAAAGGGGAAGCGGGCGACTGGGTCACCGCCTTCGATGTCGCGGCGGAGAACGCAGTCCGCGACGCAATCCTGGCCGAACGCCCGCATGATGCGCTCACCGGGGAAGAACACGGAACCACCCGGCCCGAAGACCATTCAGGGTATCGCTGGTCCATTGATCCGCTGGACGGGACCACCAACTTCATCCGCAACATCGTCTACTACGCAACGTCCGTTGCCGTGGCGGACTCCGACGGCGTGTGGCTGGCTGGGGTGGTGCACGCGCCGGCGCTGGGCCGCGTCTACTCGGCCGCCCGTGGACACGGCGCCTGGGTTGAAGCTGCCGGGCAGTCAACACGCCTCGAAGGGCCGGTTCCCGGGCGGAAGGGGTTGATCTTGGCAACGGGCTTCAGCTACGACCCCGCCACCCGCGCAAGCCAACTGCAGGGTCTGGGTGAGGTGATGGACGGCTTCGCCGACGTCCGGCGCCTGGGCTCGGCGGCGTTGGATCTTTGCATGGTGGCCGATGGCACCTTTGACGCCTATGGGGAACGTGGACTGAACGAGCACGATTTTTCCGCGGGAGCGCTGATCGCGGAAGAGGCCGGCTGCTGGGTTCGCCGGCCACGGCTTCGGAGCCCGCTCGACGGCGGGCCGAGCACCGAAGACCGCTTGGCGGCGTGGATGTGCGCCGGGGCGTTGGAACTGTCCGGCAAATTCCCCTTGTGACCACCGCCCTGTGATCACCACACTCGCCATCGCCAACTACCGTTCCATCCGGGACCTCGCCATGGAGTTGCACGGCCTGGATGTCGTGACGGGGGCCAATGGCAGCGGCAAGTCCTCGTTGTACCGAGCCTTGCGGCTGTTGGCCGAGTGCGCAGGCGGGGATTCCGGAAACGTGGTGGGCTCCCTGGCCAGGGACGGCGGTTTGTCGTCCACTTTGTGGGCCGGTCCGGAGTCCATCAGCGAGGCCATGCGGCGCGGCGACGTCCCCGTCCAGGGAACGGTCCGGCGGGAATCCGTGAACCTGAAACTGGGCTACTCCGGTGACGACTTCGGATATTTGGTGGACCTCGGGATGCCGGTTGCCAGCGGTTCCGGTTTTGACGAAGCCACGGGCAGGTCCCGCCGCTCCGCCTTCAGCCTGGACCCCGAGATCAAGAGGGAACAGATCTTTTCGGGACCAGTGGCCCGGCCGGGTTCGTTGTTGGTGGATCGCAAGGGAAGCCTTGCCAAACTGCGGGAACCGGGCGGGGACTGGACTGAGCTCTCCCGGCGGCTGGACACATTCCAGAGCATGCTGACGGAAGTCTCGGACCAGGACCGGGCCCCGGAAGTATTACGTGTGCGGGATTCGGTTCGGTCCTGGCGGTTTTACGATCATTTCCGCACGGACGCAGATGCTCCTGCCCGGCAAGCCCAGATCGGGACGCGGACCCCCGTGTTGCACCATAGCGGAAGGGATCTGGCGGCGGCCCTCCAGACGCTGCGGGAGGTGGGCTTCGAGCGGCAGTTGGATGCCGCCGTCGACCACGCCTTTCCCGGAAGCCGGCTGGAGGTCGCGGTCAACGACGGCAGGTTCAGCGTGGAGCTTCGCCAACCCGGAATGCTGCGGCCCATGAAAGCCGCAGAGCTTTCAGACGGTACGTTGCGGTTCCTACTCCTGACTGCTGCGCTCCTAACGCCCCGGCCGCCGGAATTGATGGTGCTCAACGAACCGGAGACCAGCCTGCATGTGGACCTGATGCCGGCACTGGCTGGATTGATTGTCCAAGCCAGTGCCAGCAGCCAGATGATCGTCGTGACCCATTCCGAGGCACTGCTCAAAGCGCTTCGCGAGAGCGGCGCGGCGCATGAGCATGAGCTGTACAAGGACATGGGCGAAACCAGGATCAAGGGCCTGGGGTCCCTCGAGGGTCCGTTGTGGAGCTGGCCCAAGCGCTAGGGGCTAGAACGCTGAGCCGATGGAGGTGAGCTCCTTGGCTTCGGCGTGGGCGTACTGGCTCTCGGGCCGCTCCAGACCGTAGTGTCCCCGCAAGGTGGAGGCCGTGTAGTCGGTGCGGAAGAGACCGCGTTGCTGAAGGATCGGCACTACCTGGTCCACGAACACTTCCAACCCCGAGGGAAGAACCGGCGGCATGATGTTGAAACCGTCGGCAGCCCCGGCGAAGAACCAATCCTGGAGGGCGTCTGCTACCTGTTCCGGAGTGCCGGAGAAGGTGCGGTGTCCACGCCCACCACCCAAACGGCCGATCAGTTGCCGGACGGTGAGTTTTTCGCGGCGGGCCAGTTCCACGATCAAGGTATACCGGCTTTTGGCCCCCTCGATTTCGTCTTCCGAGGGAAGGTCCGCGGGCAGCTGACGGTCCAACGGAAGGTCTTCGGGGGAGAGCCGCAGGGTCTTGGCGAGTTGCTCCCGAGCGTATTCAGGCTTGATCAGCTGGTCGAGTTCGCGCTCCAGCTTCAGCGCTTCTTCCTCCGTGGAGCCAATCACCGGGACGATGCCCGGCAGGATCTTGATACCCTCCGGGTTACGGCCCACGGCAGCGGTGCGTGCTTTGAGGTCCGTGTAGAACGCCTGCGCGTCGGCGAGGGTTTGATGGGCGGTGAAGACTGCTTCTGCGTATTGTGCTGCGAGGTTTTTGCCGTTTTCCGAGGATCCGGCCTGGACGATCAGGGGGTGGCCTTGGGGGGAGCGCGGTACATTCAGCGGCCCGCGGACCCGGAAATGCTTCCCCTCGTGGTCGATGACGCGGATTTTTGTATCGTCGCCCCACACGCCGGCGGCTTTGTCGGCGAGCACGGCGTCATCGTCCCAGCTGTCCCAGAGTTTCCGGGCCACCTCGATGAATTCCGCTGCCCGTTCGTAGCGGACAGCGTGGGCGGGTTGGTCGTCCACGCCGAAGTTGCGGGCGGCGTCGGGTCCGGCAGTAGTGACCACGTTCCAGCCTGCCCGGCCTCCGCTGACCCAATCCACTGACGCGAAACGGCGTGCCAGGTTGAAGGGGTCGTTGTAGGTGGTGGAGGCGGTGGCGATGAGCCCGATCTTCTGCGTCGCTGCCGCGATGGCGGTCAGCAATACTGTGGGCTCCAGTTTGCCGGCGGGACGGCGGCCCACTTCACCAAACAGGACCGGGGAATCGGCGAAGAAGATGGAGTCCAGCTTCCCGCGTTCGGCTGTTCGGGCCAGCTGCTGGTAGTGCTCCACCTTGGTGACGGCCAACGGATCGCTCTCCGGCAGGCGCCAGGATGCTTCGTGGTGGCCAGTGCTCATGAGGAAGGCGTTGAGGTGGAGGTGGCGCTGTGGTTCGGTCATGGGGGTTCTCCTCGGTTCATACCTGATGGGGGAGGCAAGCTGTGGTGTGGGGCAACTCAAACACGCCCCTCACGGACACCGCCAGCGCTCCGACATGTGCCCGCAACAGCGCGAAACCGGGGTTCACGGCACGCAACCCGGCTCAATTCGACGCCACGGAAGGCAACACAAAAAGTGCGGACGCAACCCGGACAACCGGCGTCCTGACTTCTGTTCATGACTGATAGTTCCATCACGGAAAGCGCTATTTGGCGGTTCCGGCACCGGGACGGCGACTACCATTGGTAGGTGCTTTCCCCGATTACCGTCCGTCCCGCCCTGCCCGAAGACTACGACGACGTTGCCCGCATCACGCAGGACTCCTACGTCACTGCGGGGTACTACGGCGACGCCGACCACCCGTACCTGCAGAAACTCCAGGATGTGGCCGGCCGGGCAGAGCACGCCGACGTGCTGGTGGCTGAGCGTGACGGCGAGGTTATCGGATCCGTGACCGCGGCTCCGGCCGGCGGCGGCTTCTCGGACATCGGCTTGGACGACGAACTGGAACTTCGCACCCTCGTGGTGGATCCGGCAGTCCAGCGCTCCGGGGCTGGCCGCGCGCTGGTCCAGGCTGTCGTGGACAAAGCCAAGGCGATGACCGGGATCAACGCAGTATCCCTGACCACGGGTGCCACGTGGGAGAGCGCCAATGCCCTTTACTCGCGGACCGGCTTTGACCGCGCCCCGCACAGGGACTGGTTCGTGCCCGGCACCGACATAAAACTGTTCGTTTACAGGCTCGAGCTCGGACAGCCATAAAGTTTCCTTCGAAGCGCCGGTCACCGGGCCGGGCGCAACGACAGGAAGGCGCGGCATGCGCAAGATATTCGGCACGGGTTCGGTCTGGGAACAGACCCTTGGCTACTCCCGCGCGGTCCAGGTGGATAACACCCTCTTCATTTCCGCTACGGCAGCTTCCGGCGAAAACGGCATTGTCGGCGATGATTTCTACTCCCAGACCAGGTTCATCCTCGAAAAGCTTGGCTCTGTCCTCGAAGATGCCGGCTTCTCCTATGAGGACGTCGTCCAGTCCAAGCTGTACCTGACCGACATCAGCAAGTGGGAGGACGCCGGCCGTGCCCACGGAGAAGTCTTCGGCGAGATCCGGCCCACGTTGTCCCTGGTCCACGTCCTGCCGTTCCTGGACCCGCAGATGCTGGTGGAGATCGAGCTCGTAGCGCAGAAGTCCGCGTAGCAGCCGAATATTTGGGTCAGCCCGGGATGCCGTACCGGTGTTCCGGGCGACCCGTGGTTCCGTACCGCAGTTGAATTTCGACGGCGCCATCATCAGCAAGCGACGACAGGTACCTTTGCGCTGTTGCGCGGGAAACGCCAACCCGTTCCGCGACTTCGGCAGCGGAGTACTGTTCGCCGGGAAGCAAGGATTCCAGGACCGCGGCTTCGGTGGCGGACCGGGGCTTGGCCGCCGGCGATGCATCCCCTGGAATGAGTGAGCGTTTGGCCCGTTCGATGGTGCCCTGGTCAATGTTGGGCTGTTGGCCGAGGATCCTGCGGTAGCGCGCGTAGGACCGGAGCTGCTGGGACAAGGTTTCAGCGGTGAAGGGTTTGAGCATATAGCCCAAGGCGCCCCGCCGCAGGGCAACGCGGACGGACTGCGCGTCAGAGGCGGCAGTCAGCATCACAGCATCAACATCCAGCTGCCCCAGCAGGTCCAGTCCGGAACCGTCGGGCAGGTACACGTCCAGCAGCACCAGGTCCGGGCGCAGGCTGTGGATCGCCTGCAAAGCCTGGGATACCGACCCCGCAGGCGCCAAGGCCATGAAGCCCGCCACCGAATCGACGTACGCCGCATGCAGCCGCGCGACGTGGAAGTCGTCATCGACGATCAGCACCCTCAGATCCTCAACCACTGCGGTCCTCCCTCTCCGTTGAGCTTGTGGGCCCTTCATCCATGACCCCGGGAATGGTGGCCATGAACACCGCGCCCGGGCCACCCTCGCTGCCGTGTTCCAGGACCCGGACATCACCTCCGCGCCTGCGTGCCAGTTGCCGCACCAAAGCCAGCCCCAATCCTTGTCCAGCCCCCGAGCGTACCGGTTGCGCCGACGTCGTGAATCCTTCGGTGAAGATGTCCTCCGGGTCTGCGGCACCCAGTCCGTCTCCGGAGTCGCCCACTACAAGGTGCAGGCGCCCGGCGTCGTCCAGCAGTTCCACTTCCACCCAACGGTCCGCGGCGGAACCGGCGACGGCGGCACTGACCGCATTGTCTATGAGATTGCCGAGCACGGTGGTGACGTCCTGCGGATCGGCGACGTGGCCACGGACCATGGTCTCCGGCCCGACGCGCAGGCTCACACCGCGCTCGGAGGCCTCCACTCCCTTGGCGCCGATGAAGGCCTGAAGGTAGGCGTCCTGGAGCAGTTCGGCCTGCTCAACGGGAAATTTCAGGGGACCGGTTGCGGAAATCCGGGCGAGGTATTCCTTCGCGGAATCGTGTTGTCCGATGCTCATGAAACCGGCGATGGTGTGGAGCTGGTTGGCGAACTCGTGGCGTTGGGCGCGCAGGGCCGTGGACATGGTCCCGACAGCGTCCAGCTGGCGTGTCAGCTGCTGCAGCTCGGTGCGGTCACGGAGCATGACAACCCAGCCGAGATCCTCTTTCCGATGCCAGGCTTTCCGCGCGCTGGCCACCAAAACCCGGCCGCCGGCCACAAGTTCGACGGGCTCTGCATCCCGGGCCGCAGGCTGCGTCAGCTGCTTGAGCTGTTCGGGGACGCCCGCAGTTGCCCAGTCCTGGCCGGTGGCATCGGGCAGGTCCAGCAGCCGGGAGGCGGCTGCGTTGAAGACGGAGATCCTGCCGTCGGCGGCTATGCCGATCACGCCGTCGTCCACCCCCTGGAGCACAGCCACCTGGTCGTGGACGAGGGTGCTGATCTCTTCCGGTTCCAAGCCGAGCGTGAGCCGCTGCAGCCTGTGCCGGAGGAGGAAGGAGGCCAGCACGCCTGCGAGGAGCGCACCGCCGGCGGTGAACGCAATGGGCACAATGTCGCGTGCCAGGCTGTTGCTGAGGGACTCCACGGAATAGCCCACGCTGACCTCACCCACGATGGTGCCGGCGGCATCGGGGGAGTATACGGGGACCTTGGCGCCGGCTGAGGGGCCCAGCGTGCCGGTATTCCGGGTGGTGATTTCCTTCCCGGCGAGGGCTACGGAGGGGTCGGTGCTCACTCGTTCGCCGAGCCGGGCAAGGTCGGGGTGGGCCAGGCGCAGGCCTGTTTCGTCCGTGATGACGACGAAGAGGGCTCCGGTGCGCGCCCGGACGGCTTCGGCCGCGGCCTGGAGTGGGCCGACTGCCAGCACATCCGCCGGCGGGGTCCCCTCTTCCTTGCTGATTTCCTGGACGCCGGTCCTGATGTCCGGATCTGCCGCGACTGTCCTGGCCAGGGTGAGGGCCTGGTTTTCGGCTTCGTCACCGATCCGTCCGTACACCAACCAGGCGTGGACGGCGCCGCTGAGCAGGACCACCAGCAGGACCACTCCGAGCTGGAGGAGGAGGGTCTGGGTGGAGAACCGCATACCCACCTTGCTGAAAACAGGCACCTTTGCTCCTTTCCTCCTGCTCCATTGAAGCACTGAGCACAATGCGCAAAACGTGCGCAACGAGCACTATCCTGAACAATTCCCTGAAACCCCGGTCCGTGATCGACGCCACCCTATTGTCTGTAGTGCGCATCACATCGATGTGGTGCCCTTCACAGTAGTAAAGGAGCCGGCCATGCTGGTTTTGCTTGGATTCGCAATGATTGCGGTATTCATGGTCCTGATCATGACCAAAAAGTTGACGCCGGTTCTGGCGCTGATCATCGTCCCCACCATCTTCGGTCTCTTCGCAGGGGCAGGCCTGGGCATCGGACCCATGGTCATGGATTCGATGAAGTCCATGACGTCAACGGCCGCGCTCCTGATGTTCGCCATCATCTACTTCGGCTTGATGATCGACGTCGGGCTCTTCGACCCGCTGGTCAAGTTCATCCTCCGCAAGCTGGGTAACGACCCGGCCAAGGTTGTGCTGGGCACCGCGATCCTGGCAGCAGCGGTCTCCCTCGATGGGGACGGTTCCACCACGTTCATCCTCACCACCGCCGCGATGCTCCCCGTCTACCTGCGTCTCAAGATGAGCCCCGTGGTACTGACCTGCGTCGCCGGCCTCGCCAACGGAACCATGAACATCCTGCCGTGGGGTGGCCCCACTGCCCGCGCTGCCACTGCGCTCAAGCTCGACGTCAACGACGTCTTCGTGCCCATGGTCCCCTCGCTCATTGTTGGGCTGATCGTCGTGCTGGTCTTCTCCTGGCTGCTCGGCCTGCAGGAACGCAACCGCCTCCGCTCGGTCGCTCCGGAGATCTGGGGCGACGTCGCCGATCCTGCTGACGCGTTCGACGGCGGCACCGGCCGCGGCGGTTCTGTCGCCGGCGGCTCCGGCTCCGGCAAGGGACACTTCGGATTCGGCCGTACCGGCTCAACTGCTCCCGTCGGCAAGCCGGGCACCGGCGGAGGTTCCGGCGTCGCGGTCCTGGAACGTACCGAAGCACTGGTGGACGACCACGACACCGCCATGGCCGACACCGCGCTGGACCCCAACCGCAAGACCCTGCGTCCAAAGCTTTTCTGGTTCAACCTGGTCCTCACCGTGGCTGTCATGGTCACGCTGGTCGCCAACATCGTTCCCCTGCCGTTCGTCTTCATGGTCGGTTCCGCGATCGCCTTGCTGGTCAACTTCCCCAAGGTCAAGGACCAGGGTGCACAGCTGATCGCCCACGCACCGTCCATCGTCGCCGTTGTCAGCATGGTCATGGCCGCCGCTGTGCTCACCGGTGTCCTGAACGGCACGGGCATGGTGAAGGCAATGTCCGAGTGGCTGGTCCAGATCATCCCTGCCGAGATGGGTCCGTTCATGGCCATCATCACGGGCGTCCTGAGCATCCCCATGACGTTCTTCATGAGCAACGACGCGTTCTACTTCGGCGTCCTGCCCGTCCTCAGCGAAACCGCAGCGCACTACGGCGTTGGTGCAGCGGACATGGCCCGCGCCTCCATCACCGGCCAGCCGTTCCACCTGCAGAGCCCGCTGGTCCCCGCCATCCTGCTGCTGGTGTCCCTGGCAAAGGTGGAGCTGGGTGACCACCACAAGAAGGTCCTGTGGCGGACCGCAGTCATCTCGATCGTGATGCTGGCCGTCGGAGTCCTTACCGGAGCCATCGGCATCGGCTGACCGACGTGGGTGGCAGGAGTGCCCGGCCCCCACACTGACGGCAAATGATCAGCCCACCGGGTTCGTAGCCTGGCAGGTCTGGTCATTTGCCGTTTGTGTGGGGATGTTGCCCTGCGTAGTGCTTTGAGCTGGCTTGTCGCCGGAAACGAAGTCTTCACCGGCGTAGAGCTGCACGCCTTGGATACCCGTCACCTCCTGGACGTTTGCTGCCGGGAGGCCGAACATCCCGGCGATGTCCGCCGCCACGTCGGCGAAGCCGGCCTGGTAGTACACCATGGTTTGGGCGCGGGGTTGGCCCTGCAGCCGGACGGTCTTGGTGTAGCCCGCAGCCGTGACCAAGGCCGCGATTGCGTTGCTTCTGCCGGTAACACCGGTTCCGTTGGCAATGCTGATGGGCTGGAGTGCTTTGTCAAAGGCGGGTTTGGCTTCGGAGCTTGACGGCGCGGGGGAGGGGGTTCCGGCTTGTGTAAGGTCCGCGCTGTTCCTGAGGGCAGCAAAGAGATTCGAGGCTGCGGGTTCATCCAGTCCGAGCCTGTTGGGATCTGACGGGGCCGGGACGGTGGGCACGGTGATGAAGTTCACCTTGGCGGGGTCGATGTTCTTGAGCCGGTCGCCAATGGTCAGCAAGGCAGGAACCGAGGCCAGGCCAGTGTCCACCGTCAGGTTCTTGGTCATCGTATCGGCGATGCCCAGCAGCTTTTGGGGGTCGCTGAGCGTCCCCTCCGACTTCAGTTTCCTGGTGAGGGAGCCCAGGAAGGACTGCTGGGCCTTGATGCGGCCCAGGTCGCCGCCGTCGGCAAAAGCGTGGCGTGTCCGGAGGAACGCCAGGGCCTGGTCGCCTTGCACTTGGGAGGTTCCCTTGGGGAGGTGAAGGCCCGAGTCGGAATCGTCGACGGCGGAATTGACGCACACGTCCACCCCGCCCACCGTGGTGGTCAGCTCTTTGACTGCGTTGAAATCGGCCATCATGAAATGGTCCACTTCCAGCCCGGTGAGTTTGTTGACGGTGTCAACAGCGCAGCCGATTCCTGCCTCGGCCATGGCGCTGTTGATCATCACGCCCGGGCGGGCGTCGTGCTGCTCGTTGCTTGCCTGGTCCTTGCAGGCGGGGACGTCCACCAGGAGGTCCCGTGGGAAGCTGATGACGTTCACGTGGTTGTTGTCCGCGGAGATGTCCACCAGCATCATGACATCGGACTGCCCGTAGCCGGAGGACTGGTCCGCCGTTCCGTACTGGCTGTTCTTACCGCTTCGGGTATCACTGCCCAGCACCAGGATCTGGAGGCGGTCCTTCCTGTCATCAACCGGACCTTCACTTCGCTGGCCGCCTGCTCCAAGGGAAGTGGTGGAGATATTCGATTGAAGCCGCCACAGCCAGTAGCCGCCAAAGCAAAGGACTCCAACGACTGCAGCAGCAACCACAATGACCCCAATCCGGAGCCAGCGGGGGCGTCTGCGGCGCGGTGAACCGGTACTTTCCTCGACAAGGCTTCCTTGTCCGGGGTAGCGGGGAGAATCACCATCCGGTGAGTTGGGGGCGGGGCGTTCGTGGCGACCGATCACGGCACTGGCCTTTCCTCTGGGTGGGGGCGGGCCTATGCTACTGAGCGATTCTGGGAAATACCCAAGGGCGCCCACAGGTGCCTATCATTGCTCTGTGCCGCCCTTTGATGTCCTCGTCAGCGCCTGGCAGATCGACTGGGCAGCTGTGATCATGATCAGCGCTTTCGGCGTGCTCTATGGTCTTGGACTGAAGTCTGCCGCCGCCAATGACCACCGCTGGCCCCTCTGGCGAACCGTCGCGTTCTACGTCCTGGGCCTCGGATCCTTGGCCGTGCTTACCTGCGGGTTCCTCGGAGTCTATGGCTCAGACCTGCGGTGGGCCTTCACAGTCAAGGTTTCCCTGCTCCTGTTCGTGGTGCCGCTCCTGATCGGATTGGGCAGGCCGATCTCACTGGCCCGTGCCGCCTTGCCTCCCTCCGGCATCGAGAGGCTGAACACCGTCCTGGCCCATCCCGCCGTGCGATTGGTCAGCAATTCGCTCGCCGCGCCGCTCCTGGGTTTGGCGCTGTTCTCCACCTTCCTGACCCCTGCCTTCCACACCCTGCGGGCCGATCCTTTGGCGCAGGCTCTCCTGACCATCCTGATTCCGTTGCTGGGCCTTCTCATGGCACTGCCCATCATCGAGGAAGCCGATTTCCAGCGGTCCAGTGCCTACATCACCCTGGAGTTCGTCTTCGTCTTCATCGAGCTCCTTGTCGATGCGGTCCCCGGCATCCTGCTCCGCCTTAACGGGCAGGTGCTCGATCACGTGATGACGACGCAAGCGGCGTTGGGCTGGTTCCCGGATCCCTTGCGTGACCAGCAGTTGGCGGGGGATGCTTTGTGGTTCATCTGTGAAATCGTGGACCTGCCGCTCATCATCCTGATGTTCATCCGGTTTTCGCGCAGCGACAAGCGTGAGGCCCGGGGCTTCGACGACCTGACCGACGAGCAACTGGAAGAACTGAACGCCCAACATCTTCGAGGGCGCTGAGAAGGAGATCGCCATGCCTGACCTTCGCGCCGGCCTGCCCGCGATATGGGCCGACGGTCTGGGACGTGCCAGCATCCGCTCCATCCAGGCCCTGACTGTAGGGGCGCTGGCCTGGGCTGTCATCTGGGCGCTGACCCGTGTCCCACTGGTGTTGATCCCGCTCACGATCGCGCTGATCCTGGCCGCTGCGATCGCGCCGCTGGTGCGTTGGCTTGACCGGCACGGCTGGCCGCGCGCCCTCGCCGTACTGGCCTCGTTCGTGGGAATCCTTGTGGTGTTCGGCGGGATTGTGACGGGGATCGTGTTCCTCATCCGGGCACAGTCGAAAGACCTGACAGCGAAGGCGGTTGCCGGCCTCGACCACCTCCACGAATTCCTGACCTCCGGACCGATCCCGGTGAGCGACGCCCAAATCAACGACACCCGCGAATCGGTACAGCGGTTCTTCACCTCCAGCTCGTTTGGTACGGAAGCACTGACCGGGGCACGGACATTGGGGGAAATCCTGGCCGGAATGGTGCTGATGGCTGTGATCCTGTTCTTCTTCCTCAAGGACGGGCACAAGATCCGCAACTTCCTGATCGGCTTCCTGCCCGCCGAACGCCGCCCCAAAGCGCACATGGCCATCGAACGCAGCGCGGTCGTCCTCGGCGGCTACGTCCGCGGAACTGCCATCGTTGCCGCAACTGACGGAATCATCGTTGGGGTGGCCTTGGCCATCCTGGGCGTTCCCTTGGCGTTGCCGCTGGGTGCCTTTGTCTTCATTGGAGGGTTTATCCCGATCATCGGCGCTACGGCCGCGGGAACCTTGGCGGTCGCCGTCGCCCTGATCTCCAACGGTCCTGTGACCGCCCTGATTGTCCTGGCCGTCGTCATCGGCGCAAACCAGCTGGAACACCACCTCCTGCAACCCATCCTGATGGGCAGGGTCCTCAGCATTCACGGCCTGGCGATCCTGCTGGCCCTTGCTGCCGGCACCATGATCGCCGGAATCGTGGGTGCACTGCTCGCCGTTCCGGTCACCGCCGTCGGATGGACCGTCTTCAAGACGCTGTCCGGGCCGGAACCGGATCAGGAACCTGAACCCGGACCGGACGCTGAAGCAGTTGCGGCTGAGGGCTGACCGAGGCGCGTGCCCGGCCAAGTAGACTGGTTCGGAAAACCAATTGAACTTTGCAGGGGAGATCCATGGCTGCGATCAACCGTGACGACGTCGCGCATCTTGCGCGTCTGGCTCACATTGAAATGAGTGCCGAAGAACTGGACAGGATGGCCGGCGAGCTCGCCGTCATCGTTGATTCGGTGAAGTCCGTCAGCGAAGCCGCGGGAGAGGACGTGCCGGCCACGTCGCACCCGATTCCGCTGACCAACGTGTTCCGTGAGGACGTCGTGGGTCACACGTTCACGGCTGAGCAGGCGTTGTCCGGCGCTCCGGATGCGTACGAGAACCGTTTCAAGGTCCCGGCAATCCTGGATGAGGACTAATTACTGATGACTGAACTGAAGAACGAACTCATCCGCCACTCCGCTGCTGATCTCGCAGCCAAGCTGGCCTCCGGCGACGTATCCGCTGTCGAGGTGACACAGGCGCACCTCGACCGGATCGCCGACGTCGATGGCCAGGTACATGCCTTCCTGCACGTCAACACGGAAGAAGCGCTCGCCGTAGCCGCCGAGGTTGACGCTGCCCGCGCCGCCGGGGGATCCGCCGCCGAGGAACTGCACGCCCTTGCCGGCGTGCCCATCGCCGTCAAGGACCTCATTGTCACCATTGGCCAGCCGACTACAGCTGGTTCGAAGATCCTTGAGGGCTGGCACAGCCCGTACGACGCAACCGTGGTCAAGAAGCTGCGCGCAGCCAAGATGCCGATCCTGGGCAAGACCAACCTGGATGAATTCGCCATGGGTTCTTCCACGGAACACTCGGCATTCGGTCCCACCCGGAACCCCTGGGATTTGGACCGCATTCCTGGTGGTTCAGGCGGTGGCTCCGCGGCCGCCGTCGCCGCTTTTGAGGCCCCGTTGGCACTGGGCACCGATACGGGCGGTTCCATCCGCCAGCCTGGCGCCGTCACCGGAACCGTGGGCGTCAAGCCGACGTATGGCGCTGTGTCCCGTTACGGCGCCATTGCCATGGCGTCGTCGCTGGACCAGATCGGCCCGGTTTCCCGTACGGTGCTGGACTCCGCTTTG
Organism: Paenarthrobacter sp. UW852; assembly: GCF_024608385.1. Classification (NCBI taxonomy): domain Bacteria; kingdom Bacillati; phylum Actinomycetota; class Actinomycetes; order Micrococcales; family Micrococcaceae; genus Paenarthrobacter; species Paenarthrobacter sp. UW852. The sequence goes on along the minus strand of NZ_JAMSGY010000002.1, from coordinate 81,450 downwards.
CTGCAGGAAGTCATCGGCGGGCACGATCCTTTCGACTCCACGTCCCTGACCGACCCGTTCACCAACCTGGTGGCCGCCGCCCGCATGGGCAACGTAGCCGGGATGAAGATCGGCATTGTGAAGGAACTCCACGGCGAGGGCTACCAGGCCGGCGTCGAGAACCGTTTCAACGAGTCCCTCCAGATCCTCAAGGATGCCGGAGCTGAAATCGTTGAGGTTTCCTGCCCCAACCTGAAGTACGCACTGGGTGCCTACTACCTGATCATGCCGTCCGAGGTGTCCAGCAACCTGGCCAAATTCGACGGCGTGCGGTTTGGCTTGCGCGTCCTGCCCAAGGACGGCCCGATGACCATTGAGCGTGTCATGGCAGCCACCCGCGCGGCAGGTTTCGGTGACGAGGCCAAGCGCCGCATCATCCTGGGCACGTACGCACTGAGTGCCGGATACTACGACGCCTACTACGGCTCGGCCCAGAAGGTCCGCACCCTGATCCAACGCGACTTCGATGCCGCTTTCGCCCAGGCCGATGTCCTGATTTCTCCGACGGCGCCCACCACGGCGTTCAAGCTCGGCGAGAAGCTCGATGATCCGCTGGCCATGTACTTGAACGACGTCGCGACGATTCCGGCCAACCTTGCCGGCATTCCGGGGTTGTCGTTGCCGGGCGGCCTGGCCGACGAAGACGGCCTGCCGGTCGGCATCCAGCTGCTGGCTCCGGCCCGCGAGGATGCCCGCCTGTACCGCGTCGGTGCTGTCCTTGAATCCATCCTTGAAGAGAAGTGGGGCGGCCCGATGCTCGCGCAGGCACCAGCACTTGGCGCTGCCGCAACTACCGCCGGAGGTTCCAACTAATGTCCGTCGACGCAACCCTGAGCTTCGAAGAGGCCATGGAGAAGTACGATCCCGTCCTGGGGTTCGAGGTCCACGTGGAGCTCAACACCAAGACCAAGATGTTCTCCTCCGCTCCGAACGTTTTCGGTGACGAGCCGAACACCAACGTCAACGAAGTAGACCTCGGCATGCCCGGTGTCCTTCCCGTGGTGAACAAGACGGCGGTGGAGTCATCCATCAAGATCGGCCTTGCCCTGAACTGCAAGATCGCCGAATCATGCCGTTTTGCCCGGAAGAACTATTTCTACCCGGACACCCCCAAGAACTTCCAGACGTCCCAGTACGACGAGCCGATCGCGTATGACGGCTACCTCGACATCGAGCTGGAAGACGGCACGGTGTTCCGCGTGGAGATCGAACGCGCACACATGGAGGAAGACGCCGGAAAGCTCACCCACATGGGTGGCGCTGCCGGCCGTATCCAGGGTGCCGACTACTCATTGGTGGACTACAACCGTTCGGGTGTGCCACTGGTGGAAATCGTCACCAAGCCGATCGAGGGCGCCGGAAGCCGCGCACCGGAACTGGCCAAGGCGTACGTTGCGGCTGTTCGCGAAATCGTCAAGAACCTTGGGGTTTCCGATGCCAAGATGGAGCGCGGCAATGTCCGTTGCGATGCCAACGTTTCGTTGCGGCCGCACGGCCGGGAGCGCTTCGGTATCCGTTCGGAAACCAAGAACGTGAACTCGCTGCGCGCCGTCGAGCACGCCGTCCGTTACGAGATCCAGCGCCATGCTGCCGTCCTGGAATCCGGCGAGCCGGTCATCCAGGAGACACGCCACTGGCACGAGGATACGCGGTCGACGACGTCCGGTCGCCCCAAGTCCGACGCCGACGATTACCGCTACTTCCCGGAGCCGGACCTGGTTCCCGTCGTTGCTTCCCGTGAGTGGGTGGAGGAGCTTCGCGCTACCCTCCCGGAGCCCCCGGCGGAACGCCGTAAGCGCCTCAAGGAAGCCTGGGGCTACTCGGATCTCGAGTTCCGCGATGTGGTGAACGCCGGCGTCATGGATTCCATCGAGGAAACCATCGCAGCAGGAGCGTCTGCTGACGTTGCCCGCAAGTGGTGGATGGGCGAGATCGTTGGCCGCGCCAAGGTTGCCGACGTCGAGCCTTCCGAGCTGGGTGTCACCCCACAGGTCATCGTGGAGCTGAACAAGCTGGTTGAAGACGGCAAGATCAACAACAAGATGGCCACCCAGGTCCTGGACGGCGTGCTCGCCGGCGAAGGAACTCCGGCTGAGATCGTCGAGAAGCGCGGCCTGGCCGTGGTGTCCGACGACGGCCCCCTCCTGGAAGCCATCGATGCCGCACTCGCCGCGCAGCCGGATGTCGCGGAGAAGATCCGAGGCGGCAAGGTCCAGGCCATCGGCGCGATCGTTGGCGGCGTCATGAAGGCCACCCGTGGCCAGGCCGACGCCGGCCGTGTCCGCGAGCTGATCCTGCAGAAGCTCGGCGTCGAGGGCTGATCCCCTGGCTTGACCGCAAGTAGCCCGCTGTGGTGCCCGTTCCCATCCGGAACGCCACCACGGCGGGCTACTTTTTTGTCCTGACGCGCGCACAATGGATGCATGGGCACCATCACACCAGGATTTCGAAAGGTCCTCCTTGCCGGTGGGATCGCCGTCGCGTTGACCGGAGGTGGGACCGCCGCAGTGTGGGCGGGCACCCAACCGAGCCCTTCGCCGTCGAGCTCCACCGCCTCACCAAGCCCGACCACCTCAGCGGACACCAAGGCCGCGGAGGGACGCGGAAAAGCTATCCACGGCGAGCACGTCGTGAAACAACAGGATGGCAGCTACCGCACCGTGGTCACCCAGGCCGGAACCATTGAATCGGTGAGCGACTCGGAGGTCACGGTCAAGAGCGAAGACGGCTTCACCCAGCGGTATGCCATCAACGCCGAAACCCGCATCACCAAGATCCCGACGGACCTGTCGCAGCTCCGGAACGGAAAGGGCAAGCCCACGATGCCCTCGGCCACGGTTGCTGAGCTGAAGGCCGGTGACACCGTGCACGCCAGCGGGATCAAGGACGGCACTGCGGTGACCGCGACGCGGATCGTGTCAGGCGAACTTCCGGCAGGACCCAAAGGGAAGCTCGGGCATCGGGCCCACGGCCGCGCCTGAGTCAGAGGCCTGCGCCTGAGTCAGAGGCCTGCGCCTGAGTCAGAGGGCCACTGTCCGGAAACCCAGGTTGGCGCTGGCTGAGTCGGGCGTGTTGGAACTGCGCGCGGACAGCCGGTAGCGGTTGCAGTAGGAATCGTGGCAAAGGTATGAGCCTCCGCGCATGACCCGCCCGCTGCCGATCGTCGGGCCTGGCGGGTTCACCACCGTGCCCTGAGCCTGGCACGTCCTGTAGTACTTGGGCAGGAACCAGTCGCTGCACCATTCCCAGACGTTTCCGCTGGTTTGGTAGAGCCCGTAGCCGTTGGGGCTGTATGAACGGACCGGCGCGGTGGTGAGGTAGCCGTCGTCGAGGTCGTTGCGGACCGGGAAATTGCCTTGCCAGATATTGCAGTTGTGGGCGTCCTGGCCCGGAGTTCCGTTGTGGAGTTCGTTGCCCCACGGGTAGCGTTGCCCGGCCAGGCCACCGCGCGCGGCGTATTCCCATTCGGCTTCCGTGGGGAGCCTGCGGGACGCCCACGCACAGTAAGCCAGGGCATCGTTGTAGGACACGTGGGTCACGGGGTGGTCGGGGATGTCTGTCCAGTTCGAGAGCGGCCCCGCAGGGTGCGCCCAGTCAGCTCCGCGGACATTGAGCCACCAGGGGACCGGGCTGACCCGGTTCAGGATGTCCTCCGGCCGGGCTTTCACGGCCAGGTGAAACACCGCCGAGGTCCCGTAGAGCTCGGACTCGGTGCGGTGCCCGGTGGCGTCGACAAAGCCGGCAAATTGCTCATTGGTTACCGTGGTGGCGCTGATTCGGAACGCCGACACCTGTACCTCGTGCACGGGAGTTTCGCCGTCTCCGTCGTAGCCTTCGCCGAACGGATCACCCATGGCGAAGGTGCCGGCCGGAATGTCGACGTCGGATGTTTCGGTTGCTTCGGATGCTCCGGTTGAGGGCGCCGCACTTTCGACGGCGGTGCCCGCAGCTTTTTCGACGGCGTCGCCCGCCATGGCTCGAACACCTATGGTGTGCAGGGGGAGGGACCGGCCCTGCTCGAGGGATCTGCCCTGATGGGTATGCGTCCGGGCGCCTGCGCCTGGGCTGCAGCAATCTGCCATGTGAACTCTCTGTCTGAACTCGGTCTGCTAGTACTTTAGCGGTGCCGGAGGCCTCGCCCGCGCTGTTGCCCCTGTTTCACCCGCGCCCAGCGCACGCCGTGCACCCCTAGCACCCCTTGTCCGCACCCCTGGCACGCACCACTTGCCGCCCAGCGCACCCCGTACACCCCTGGCACGCACCCGTTGCCGCCCAGCGCACCCCGTGCACCCCTGGCACGCACCCCTTGGCGGCCTGCGCACCAGCACTTACGGGGCGAATGGCGCGTGCAGGTGCGGAGCGCCGCCACGGAAGCGCCACCCTGCACCAACAAAGTGATGGAAAGTGATTTCTGTGATCAGTTTCAATCATGTTCTTGCAAAAGTGGAAAGCGTCACTTAGCGTTTGTTAAACGGTTAACGAGCGTGGCCTGAATCACATTGATGATTTGGGCTCAGCACTTGAGGAGACAGCATGAACTCGACGACGGAACAGGCTCCGGCATTGCCCGAAGCTCGCCGAGTCCCGGCCAGGGCGGGCAGCAAGCCACCCGGAACCGGCCCAAAGAAGCGGAAGGGCAAGGCCCCGCAGCAAAGCTTCCGGTCACGCCTGCGTCGAGACAAGCAGATGCTGCTCATGATGGTGCCGGGCGTGGCCTTCCTGCTGCTCTTCTTCTACATTCCCATCCTCGGCAACGTCATCGCGTTCCAGGACTACCAGCCCTACTTGGGCATCGGTGACAGCCTGTGGGTTGGCTGGCAGAACTTCGTGGAACTGTTCGGAAACCCGGACTTCCTCCACGCTTTCTGGAACACCCTGTACCTGGCAGCCTGGCAACTGGTCTTCCTGTTCCCGGTGCCCCTGGTGCTTGCCCTGATTGTCGACTCGCTGATCAGCACCCGGGTCCGCAAGATCTTCCAGAGCATCGCCTACCTGCCGCACTTCCTGTCCTGGGTCCTGGTAATTGCGTTCTTCCAGCAAATGCTCGGTGGTGCGGGATTCGTCAACAACCTGCTCCGTGATTGGGGCATGGACCCGATTCCGTTCATGACCAACCCCGAGACCTTCCCTCTCATGGTGGTGGTCCAGATGATCTGGAAGGACGCCGGCTGGGCCATGATCATCTTCCTGGCAGCCCTTGCCAGCATTGACGCGTCACTCTACGAAGCAGCCGCGGCAGATGGTGCAGGGCGCTGGCGCCGGATGTGGCACATCACCCTCCCCGGGCTCCGGCCGGTGATCGTTCTGCTGCTGATCCTTCGGATCGGCGACATCCTGTCCGTCGGCTTTGAGCAGTTCATCCTGCAGCGTGACGCAGTAGGGGCCGGAGCTGCGGAAGTGCTGGACACCTTCACCTATTACACCGGCGTAGTGGGCGGCGGTTGGAGCTCCGGCGCAGCAGCCGGGCTCGCCAAAGGTGTGGTCAGCGCCCTGCTGATCTACGGCGCCAACAAACTTGCCCACCGTTTCGGAGAAGACGGAATCTTCGCAAAACAAGCGCGCTGAGAGCCACGCAGGCCCGCGCGGCAGCCGCACAAGGAGAACCCATGGCAACAACACTTTTCACCAGGAAACCCCGGGAACTGACGTACAACCCCAAACGCCCGGTGTGGAAGGAAAAACCTTCCGCGCTCTACCAAACGGTCAAAGCAGTCGTCCTGATCGTCTTCAGTATCTCCATCCTGACCCCCATCCTGTTGGTGGTTTCGACGTCCCTTGCGGATACGGAGCAGCTCGTCAAGGCAGGCGGGTTCGTCCTCTGGCCGGAGCGACCCACGTTCGAGGCCTATGCCACCATCTTCAAAGGCCCCATGGTCCTGCAGTCGCTGGGCGTGAGCATGCTGATCACGGCAGTAGGCACCATCCTGGCGCTGTTCGTGACCATCACCATGGCCTACGCCACCAGCCGCACTGTCCTCTTCGGCCGGCCGGTGATCCTGGCAGTGCTGTTCACGCTGCTTTTTGCACCGGGCCTGATTCCGTCCTTCCTCATGATCCGTCAGCTGGGGCTGCTGGACTCGCTGTGGTCGCTGATCCTTCCCGGCATTTTCGGTGCCTTCAACTTTGTGGTCATGCGGTCCTTCTTCATGAACATCCCCGGGGAACTGATTGAAAGCGCCAGGATCGACGGCGCCAACGACTGGCAGATCCTGTGGCGGATCGTCATGCCGCTGTCCAAAGCCGTGATCGCCGTCGTCGGGCTGTTCTACGCGGTTGGTTTCTGGAACTCCTTCTTCAATGCACTGCTCTACATCAACGACCACTCCAAGTGGCCCATCCAGTTGCTGCTCCGCAACTTCGTAGTCCAGGGCAGCGGTGCCGCAGATCAACTCGGAATCACCACTACGCCTCCGCCGCAGTCCATCCAGATGGCCGTCGTCGTGGTTGCCCTGGTCCCCATCCTGATGGTCTACCCGTTCCTCCAAAAGCACTTCGCCAAGGGCGTCATCACCGGCGCAGTGAAGGGCTGACCGCATCCGCGGACCCGCCAAAGAACTGACACAACACACCATGAAGCAAGTAACCAGAAAGGGTTATGCCATGACGAGCACTACCTCACAGGCTGGATTCAGCCGCCGCGGTTTCCTTGGCCTCGCAGGCCTGGCCGTGACCGCCGTCGGCCTGTCCGCCTGCGGTGGTGGCGGGTCCGCAGGCAACGGAGGCGCCGCCGCCTCAGCCTCGGTCAAACTGCCCACGTACAAGGAATTTACCGGGGTCACCCCCGATATTGCGGGCAATGCCAAGGGCCTCCAGGCCGGGTACTTCAAGCTGCCCACCGCCGTGCAGTCCGTGAAGACTCCGCCCCTCAAAGGCAAAGTGACCGGGCTGACCGAAACCTTCGACACCATGAGCCCCGGGCTGAAGGACAACCCGTTCTGGCAGCGTCTCAACGCCAAGCTCGGCGGCGACCTGGAGCTGCAGATCGCAGAGGACATTGGCGACGGCTACCCGGCGAAGTTCGCCACCGTCCTTGCCAGCAACGATCTCCCGGACATGATGTGGGTTCCGCCGAACCAGGGCATCCCCAACGTCGGCCCCATGCTGGAAGCCAAGTTCCAGGACCTGACGCCCTACCTCTCGGGCGACGCCGTCCTTGAGTACCCCAACCTCGCGGCCCTCAAGCCCGATTCCTGGAAGACCGCCGTCGTCAATGGCAAGATCTGGGGGGCTCCCATCCCGAGCACCCCGTTCGGCCAGGTCTATGTGGGCAATCATGCTGTGTGGGAGCAGGTAGGGGGCTTTGAGGCCGGCAGCGCTGATGAGTTCCTGGACAAGGCCAAGGAACTGACGCGTCCCGGTGAGCAGAAGTACGCGTTGGAGCCCGCCTACATCAATGCCCTGCACATGGTCACGGAGTGGTTCGGCGCCCCGAACAGCTGGGCTGTGAATAAGGACCGCACGTTGACGCACCTCTACGAAACCGACGAATACCTGGCCGGTGTGGAGTTCACCGCCAAAATGTTCGCCGCCGGTGTCTTCTACCCGGACTCCAAAGCCACCGACATCCGTTCGCGCGTAGCCAATGGGAGCGTCGCGGCCCAGGTGGTGGTGGGTCCGCACGACATCCGCAGCTACCGCTCGCTGAACAAGGACGCCCAGTTCGACATTCTGATCCCGTTCAGTGCCGACGGCAAGGTCAAGCCCGTCTACGACATGGGGTACGGAACAGTCGGTTTCACGCCATTCAAGAAGGCGGACGAGGGCAAGATCCGCGAGCTCCTCGGGCTGATCAACTACCTGTCGGCGCCGTTCGGCACCGTGGAATACATGCAAAAGAACTTCGGCGAGCTCGGCCAGGACTACACCATCGACGCCTCCGGCACCCCGGCACGCACCGAAACCGGCACCACCAACGCCCCCGGCCTGGTATCGGCGTTGAACATCATGGCCAGTCCGGAAAACGTTATTTTCAACCCGGGCTTCGACGACGACACACGCTACGTCAGCAAGCAGGAGGAAAAGCTCCTCGAGTTCGCGTGGCGCAACCCCACCAACGGTTCCTACTCGGACACCAACGCCAAGGTGGGCGCCAAGATCACCAAGCAACTGCGCGACAAGGTAGTGGACATCATCACCGGCCGCGCCAAGATCGACGAACTCAAGGACGCCGTGAAGCGCTGGAAGAGCGAGGGCGGCGACAAGATGCGCGACGAGTACCAGGCCGCGTTGGACCCCAACGCCCCGGTCTTCAGGAGCTAGCCTCAGACCAACAACGAAGAAACCAAGCACGTACCAGCAGGGGGAACCATGGCAAAAACAAGCAGCACCGGAGTCCGACCCACCATCCGTATGGTGGCCGAATTGGCGGGCGTCTCCACGGCCACGGTTTCCTATGTCCTCTCGGGTCGCCGCGGTGATGGCGGACCAGGTGTTTCGGATCCGACGGCGGAAAAGGTCAAGGCCGCTGCGGAGCGGCTCGGCTACCGCCCCAATCAGGCAGCCCGTGCCATCCGGACCGGCCGTACCAACACCGTGATCCTGTCGCTTACCATGCTGTCCGATCCCTGGTCCCTGTCCGTCATTGAGGCCGTCCAGAAGGCGGCCGCCCCGCTGGGCATCACACCGATGATCCTCGGAGATGCGGACTGGGTGAAGGTCCTGGGCACGCATAACGCCGACGCCGTGTTCGTGGACGCTGTCAGCAAGGGCCAGCGGGATGAACTTCGTAAGCTCGCCGAGCACGGAACCACCCTGGTGGTCTTCGACGAAGGGTTGGACGCTGAAGGGTTCGACGTTATCCGTTCCATTGCCGGGCCTGGCTGCCGCATGGCCGTGGAGCACCTGCTCCACGGCCATCGGAAGATCGCTTGCCTGACTCCGGCCACGGCCCAGGGAACCTCCGGTGGGGCACGCTACAGGGCCTACTCCGAAGCGCTCGCAGCCGCCGGAATTGCGGAACGGGAAGACTACGTGGGCTTGTTCGATGGCACCAGCGCCGGGGCCTACGCTGCGGCAACGCGGGTACTCAGCATGCCGGACCGGCCTACTGCTATCTACGCCACCACGGATTTCGCCGCAGTCAGCGCCATCAACGCCGCCCAACGCCTGGGGCTGGCCGTGGGCACCGATGTAGACATCATCGGCGTCGGCAACACGGTGGAAGGTGAACGGATGTCGCCGTCGCTGAGCACTGTTGGCCCAGTGGACTTTTTCGACAAGCTGGCCCGGCTGCTCCTGCGACGTGCCACCGGCCAGACCGGAGACTCTGCCGGAGGTGCCGCAAAGGAGCCGGGTGTCCTGGACTTCCCCTGGCACTTGTTCGTGCGTGAATCGGCGCCGCATCGCAGCGCCGCAACCAGACTTTACTAATGAATCAGCAGAAGGAAATTTCACACCATGGAAAAGGATTTGAAGGTCGGCATCGTAGGTTTTGGCCTGCGGTCGGGGCTTTGGAAGCATGCCCACAAGCCGGGCGAAGGCTCTGAAGTCACCATCGTTTGCGACCTCAGCGAACGCGGCCGCGCAGACGCTGCTGAACGCATCCCCACCGCGCGGATCACGGATGATCTTGAGGAGCTGCTGGCCAGCGGCCTGGACGCCGTACTGGTCCTGACCCCCGATAACCAGCACGCCGCCGTCGCCGTCCGTACGCTCAAGGCGGGCATCCCCACCTTCTGCGAGAAGCCGCTGGACATTACCGTGGAGGCCGCGGACCTGATCCTGAAGACTGCTTACCAAACCGGTACCCGGCTCTACGTCGGCCACAACATGCGCCACATGCCGGTGGTGGTCCAGATGCGCCAGCTCATCGAGGACGGCAGGATCGGTGACGTTAAGGCGGTGTGGTGCCGGCACTTCGTGGGCCACGGCGGTGACTACTACTTCAAGGACTGGCACGCGCAGCGGGCCAACGTCACGTCGCTGTTGCTCCAAAAAGGTGCCCACGACATTGACGTGATCCACTGGCTGGCCGGCGGGTACACCAAGCGGGTTGCCGCCGTCGGCGATCTCGCAGTCTACGGCGACGTGCCGAATCGAAGCGATAACGCCGGAAAGCGCATGGGCGACTGGTTCTCCATGGACAACTGGCCGCCCACGGAGCAGAAGGACCTGGCGGAGGTGATCGACGTCGAGGACATTTCCATGATGAACATGGTGCTGGACAACGGCGTCCTGGCCTCCTACCAGCAGTGCCACTTCACGCCCGACTACTGGCGGAACTACACCGTGATCGGCACCAAGGGCCGGATCGAGAACCTCGGTGACGGGCCGGGGGAGACCATCAACGTGTGGACCAGCCGGTCGTCCGGCTATGCCGCGCCGGATGAAGTCATCACTATCCAGGACGGCGAAGGCGGCCACGGCGGTGCGGATCCGCGCCTCATCGATGAATTCCTGCGGTTTGCCTCCGATGGCGGCCAAACCCAGACCAGCCCGATCGCCGCGCGGCAAGCCGTGGTGGCGGGCATCCTGGCAGCCGAGTCCCTGCGTGGCGATGGCTCCGCACAGGAAGTGCCGGAACTCCCGGCCGAGCTGGTGGAATATTTCGACGCCGGCCAGCCCGCCCTGGTCCGCGACTGAGCTAGCGGGGACTGGACAGCTCGATGAGCTCGGTTATGACGGTTTGAAGTGACTCGCAAACCGTCATGACCGATTTTCTTTTGAGAGCCTCAGGCCGGGCGAGGATGTCGATTTTGCGGACGGAATTCACTCCGGCCAGCGGGCGCAGCACCACGCCTGCGTCCAGCACGCGTCGGGCCGTAAACCTGGGCAGCAAACCAATTGCACCACCGGCCGAGACCAGCGCCGCAACGGTGGAATAGTCATTGATGCGGTGCAGCACCTCCGCGGGGCGCCCGCTCACGGCCACGACGGCGGCCAAGACATCCGCGGGGGAGTAGCCATCGCGGCTGGTCACCCAGGTTTCATCGACGACGTCGGAGGGCTCCAACTCGGTCCGGTCCGCCAAAGGGTGATGCGCGGGGAGCGCGATGTCCAACGGCTCGTCGGCCAATGGAATCACCGCGACCTTGTCTTCGGGCCAGGGCGGGCTGTTGTCCATCCGGTGCGCCAGGACAAGGTCGTACCGCGCGGCCAACCCGGGGAAATCCTCCTGGGCCACGTCTTCGTCGGACAGCCGCAGTCGTGGTGACATCCCGCCGTCGGACGCTTTTTCTGCTGCCAGCAGTGCGGCCAAGGGCGCGAACAATGCTTGCCCGGCACTGTGGAAGGCGCTCACGCTGACAGGCGCGTCCGGAGCGTCGTGGTAGGCGCCGATCGCGGCCCGCGCATCTGCCATGGCGTTGACGACGGCGGCACCCGCTTCCGCGAGGACGCGGCCGGCGTCGGTCAGTACCAAAGCCCTGCCCTCCTTGCGGGTTAAGGGCACATCCACCGACCTCTGCAGGAGCGCGAGCTGTTGGGACACGGCGGACGGGGTGACCATGAGGGTCTCCGCCACGGCCTTCACGCTGCCGAGGTCCCCAAGTTCGCGAAGCATCTGCAGCTGATGAATTTCCATTAGCAAATCCTAAATCGTTGATTGAGAAGAATCTAGTTGTGCTAAATCGTTGGCGGAGCTTCAATGGACTCAGCAGCAGCGAAGCAGCCCTAGGCCAGTGAGGAATCCCATGAAGGCTCTCTACAAATCCGGACCCCACGCAGGGTTTGAACTCGTCGACCGTCCCGAGCCCGAAGCCGGCCCCGGCGACGTCAAGATCCGGGTCATGACCACCGGCATCTGCGGCACCGACCTCCACATCCAAAGCTGGGACGCCTGGGCGCAGGGGATCATCGAGGCACCCCTCATCGCGGGCCACGAGTTCTACGGTGAAGTGGTGGAAATCGGCGAGGACGTCCGCGACGTCAAGGTAGGGGACCGGGTCTCCGGTGAAGGCCACGTGGTCTGCGGAATTTGCCGCAACTGCCGTGCCGGACGCCGCCAGATGTGTATCCACACCGTCTCCGTCGGCGTGCAGCGCGATGGCGCGTTTGCAGAGTACGTTGTGATCCCGGAAACCAACGTTTGGGTCCACCACGACGAATCCGTTACCCCGGAACTCGGCGCCATCTTCGACCCCTTCGGCAACGCCGTGCACACCGCATTGAGCTTCCCGCTGGTCGGCGAAGATGTGCTCATTACCGGTGCCGGACCCATCGGACTGATGGCCATCGCCGTCGCCCGCCACGCCGGTGCCCGCAAGATTGCCATCACCGACGTTTCCGCGCCCCGCCTGGAACTGGCCCGGCAGATGGGCGTGGACCTCGCGGTTGACGTGTCCAAGATGCGTGTCCGCGACGCGCAGCAGGAACTGGGCATGCGTGAAGGGTTCGACATTGGACTGGAAATGTCCGGACACCCCACGGCACTGCCTGAGATGATCGACAACATGAACCACGGCGGACGCATCGCCATGCTGGGCCTGCCCAGCCAGTCCATCGACATCGACTGGGGCAAGGTTGTCACCCACATGCTCACCCTGAAGGGCATCTATGGCCGTGAAATGTTCGAGACCTGGTACGCCATGAGTGCCATGCTCTCCTCCAACCCGGTGCTCCACCGCAGTATCTCCGCAGTGGTCACCGACAAGCTCTCCGCATCCGACTGGGAAAAGGGCTTCGACATCGCCCGCAACGGTACCGGCGGAAAAGTGGTCCTCGACTGGACCGAACTCTAACCGGACCGAATTCCCCTCACCCTTAGGAGCACCCATGTACTCAGCCATCAAAGACCAACTGCAGGGCGAACTCGACGAGATCCGCAGCGCCGGACTCTTCAAGACCGAACGCCACATCGACTCCCCGCAGGCCAGCCACATCGCTGCCGGCCAACTCGGCCAGCCCGCCAACAAGGTCCTGAACTTCTGCGCGAACAACTACCTGGGCCTGGCCGACCACCCGGACATCATCGCCGCGGCCAAGTCCGCCATGGACGAGCGCGGCTTCGGCATGGCTTCCGTGCGTTTCATTTGCGGTACCCAGGACCTCCACCTGGAACTGGAGGCCCGCGTTTCGGCGTTCCTGGGCACCGAGGACACCATCCTGTTCTCCAGCTGCTTCGACGCCAACGGGGGTGTTTTTGAGTCGCTGTTCGGTCCGGAAGACGCCATCATCTCCGACTCCCTGAACCATGCCTCCATCATTGACGGCATCCGCCTGAGCAAGGCCAAGCGCTTCCGCTACGCCAACCAGGACATGGCTGACCTGGAAGCGAAGCTCGTTGAGGCCTCCGGTTCACGACGCAAGATCATCGTCACCGACGGCGTCTTCTCCATGGACGGCTACCTGGCACCCCTCGAAGCCATTTGCGACCTCGCCGAAAAGCACGACGCCCTGGTCATGGTGGACGACTCGCACGCCGTTGGCTTCATGGGACCCACCGGTGCCGGCACCCCCGAGCACGCCGGCGTTTCAGACCGGGTGGACATTTACACGGGCACCTTCGGCAAAGCCCTCGGCGGCGCCTCCGGCGGCTACGTTTCCGGCCGCGGCGAGATCGTTGCCATGCTCCGCCAGAAGGCGCGCCCGTACCTGTTCTCCAACTCCCTTGCCCCGGCCATTGTTGCCGCGACCATCAAGGCGATCGAACTGGTCCAGGAATCCGGCGAACTGCGCACCCGCCTCTTCGAGAACGCTGCCCTGTTCCGCCGCCGCATGAGCGAGGAAGGCTTCGAACTGCTCGACGGCGAACACGCCATCATCCCGGTCATGTTCGGCGACGCCGTCATGGCGGCACGGGTGGCGGACCAGATGCTCCAGCACGGCGTTTTCGTCACCGCTTTCAGCTTCCCCGTCGTGCCCAGGGGCGCCGCCCGGATCCGCGTTCAGCTTTCGGCTGCCCACAGCGCGGACGACGTCGAAGCGTGCGTCCAGGCGTTCGTCAAGAGTCGCGCCGCGGTCGCCTAAGCCCGACGCTCTCTCACGTCCCGCCCGTTTGGGCCCAACGCTCTCTCACGTTCCGCCCGTTTGGGCCCAACCCTCGCTCACGTCCTTCAGTAAATTGAGTGAGGGTTTGGGTTTTGTGGGTGGGGTGTGAGTGAGGGTTTGGGTTTTGTGGGTGGGATGTGAGGGAGGATCTGTTCTGACAGGATGGAGCCATGGCTTCGAATTATGACGTGGTAATCGTTGGCGGCGGCATCGGGGGGCTTTCCCTGGCCGCGGCACTGGCAGGCAAATGCACGGTTGCATTGGTTGAGGCCGAACAGTCCTTGGCTTTTCACACGTCTTCGCGTTCCGCAAGGCAACTCATCCCCAGCTATGGTCCGGCCGTGGTGCAGGACCTGACCGTCCGAACACTGGAGATGCTGGGGGAGAGGGATGCGCAGTCAGCGGAGCCGATCCTCACGCCCCGGGGCTTCATGCTGGTGGGGGACGAGGAGACCGTACGGGCGGAAGCCAGCGGCAACATGCACCCTATTTCCCACGATCAGGCCATGCAGCTGTGCCCGGCCCTTAACCCTGATTCCTTCACGGCCGCGGGCCTGGATAATGGGTCGTTCGGCTGCAACGCCCCGCTCCTTCTCGAGGAACACCGCCGTACGGCCGAAGCTGCCGGAGTGGACATCATCACCGGGGCCAAGGTGCATTCGGCACAGCGGCTGGGCAGTGGCTGGCAGGTGGGGGCAGGAACCGAGGGGTTCCAGTCCGGCGTCGTGGTTAATGCGGCCGGTGCCTGGGCGGACGAGCTGGCCGTCATCAGCGGTGTGGAGAAGCTGGGGCTTCAGCCGTATCGCCGGACGGCGGCGATCGTCAACGTCGACCATCCGCTGACGCCGGAAACGCCCATGGTTTGCGCCGCGGACGATTCCTTCTATTTCCGGGCCGAGGGCCGGCAGGTCCTGATTTCGCCGTCGGAAACGGTGCCGAGCGGTGCCGAAGATGCCAAGCCGTACCCTGGTGACGTGGAGGCTTTGATCACCAGGCTCAACGCCGTGACGTCGATGGGAATCCGGTCCGTGGACCGCGCCTGGACGGGGCTGAGGACCGAAGCCGCGGACGGGATCCCGGTGGTGGGATTCGACGCCGAAGCGCCTGGCTTCTTCTGGCTCGCCGGACAGGGCGGCTACGGTTTCCAGACATCGTCCGCCATAGCGGAGCTGGCCGCAGCACTCATCCTGGGGGACGTTGAAGCCGACAGTCCGGAATCCCGGACAGCGGAGCAACTCGCGGCAGTACGCTGGTCCATCCGGCGCTGAACAATAGGGTCATGAGCGGAAACACGAACAGCGGCAGCACACTCATCACCAACATCGGCGAGCTGATGACCCAGGACTTGGAGCACCGGGTCCTCAAGGATGCGGCAATCGTCATCGAAGGTGAGCGCATCGCATGGCTGGGGTCCAGCACGGATGCCCCGTCGGCTGACGAAATGATCGACGCCGAGGGCCGCGCCGTCCTGCCCGGCTGGGTGGATTCGCACTCGCACCTGGTCTTCGCAGGTGACCGCACTGCCGAGTTCGAGGCCCGCATGGCCGGCGAAAGCTACAGCGCGGGCGGAATTGCCGTCACCACCGGCGCCACACGATCAGCCAGCGACGACGAACTGACCCGCCTTGTGCGGGACCGCGTGGCCGAGGCAGTCTCCCAAGGCACCACCTACCTGGAAAGCAAGACCGGTTACGGGCTGGACGTGGAAAACGAGGCCCGCAGCGCCCGAATCGCTGCTGCGGAAGTCGATGAAGTCACCTATCTCGGCGCGCACCTGGTCCCGAAAGGGTCCGACCCGGAGGAGTACACGGACCTGGTCTGCGGTCCCATGCTCGACGCCGTCCTGCCGTACGTCCGGTGGGCCGACGTTTTCTGCGAGCGGGGTGCCTTCACGGAGGACCAGTCCCGCCGCGTCCTGACTGCCGCCCGCGATGCCGGCCTGGGCCTCCGGGTGCACGGCAACCAGCTGGGCGAGGGCCCCGGCGTTGCCCTGGCTGTCGAGTTCGCGGCTGCGAGCGTCGACCACGTTAACTACCTTTCGGACAAGGACGTGAAAGCGCTCGCGGAAACATGGGCCGGCTGGGATCCGGCGACGGGTCAGGGGACGAAGGGGACGGTGGCAACCTGCCTCCCCGCCTGCGACCTGTCCACCCGCCAACCACTGGCACCCGGCCGCGGGCTGATCGATGCCGGCGTGCAGATCGCGCTGGCGGCCAACTGCAATCCCGGCACCTCCTACACCAGTTCCATGGCGTTCTGCGTCACCACGGCCGTGCTCCAGATGCACCTGAGCGTCCATGAAGCCGTCCGCGCGGCAACGTATGGCGGCGCCTTGGCGCTGGGCAGGGAGTCAGGGAACGACGCCGACGGCGAACGGGCGGTGGGTTCGCTCGCCGTCGGCCATCGTGCTGACCTGCACATGCTCAAGGCGCCGTCGGCCACGCACCTGGCCTATCGCCCCGGTATCCCGCTGACGCACTCGGTGTGGCGGGCGGGCGTACGCGCCGTCTGACTATGCGCAGCTGAACTTCGCGTCGGCCCAGTCGCCCCAGTCATCGCCTGCGTCGTCGCCGTTCTTGTCGGCGATCAACTCGATAGTGCTAACACCTGTGATGTCCACGTTGAGGGGCAGTGCTGCCGAGTCGGCGCTGAGGACGGGGGTGCGCAGAAGCTCCCGCCCGTCGCCCTTCACGATGAACACCACTGAGCCGTGCAGGCCCTTGTTCAGCTTGGCGTCGTCGACTCCCACCACGGCGGTGAAAGCGTTGCACTTGGCTTCCGTGGCGATGCTGATCTTCGAGTCGGCATGGACGCCGATTCCCTTGGAGTACACAACGCCGTCGAGCCGCAGCGCTGGCCCGTCGCCAGCGTTCTGCTCACCATTCGCCCGGTCCCGTTCCGCAGGTCCCCAACCGTTGGTGCTGCCGGTCCAGGGCAGGTCGGAGGCGAACACGGTGCCCGACAACACGGGTGCCGGGGGCTCCTGTGCGGTGGAGGAACACGTGAACTTTGCGTCTGCCCAGTCCGCGTGGTCGTTGCCGTTGGAATCACCGGCGTCGTTGGCCACCAGTTCCACGTACTGGGCGCCGGTGACGTCCACGGTGAGCGGCAGGGGAGCACTTGTGGCTCCCAGCACCGGGGTAGTGACCTTGGTGGTGCCGTCAGCCACCACGGAGAACTTCACGCTGCCCCGCGTCGCTTGCGCATCGTCGATGCCCACGATCGCCGTGAAGGCAGTGCAGTATCCGCCAAGGTAGTACCGGATATTACCGTTGGCGTGGGCACCGAGGCCCTTGGCATAAACGGTGCCGTTCAGGGTGAGCGGCGTCCCGTCGCCGGCCCCGGTCCCGCCGTTGGACTGGTCCTTCTCCACGGGTCCCCAACCGTTGGTGGCGCTGACCCAAGGATGGTCGCTGGCGTACACCGTGGCCTGGGGAGGTTTAGGTAAAGTCCGCACCGTGGTGGTGATGCTGAGGGCACGGGTCCCTGCCGGCTCTGTGGTGGTTGAATACTTGGCGCTCGCGGTGATGGGGTAGTCGCCGTCCGCCGAAGCCGGTGCGGTGATCTTCCACGTGGTGGTCAACGTACCTCCGGCGGGCAGGGTTGCAGCCGTGGCGGGAGTGGCCGGGGTTGCCGTCCACCCGTCGGGCAGCGCAAGGGAGATATCCAGCCCGTTGATGGGGGCCGGTTCATCCGAGGTGAAGGTGGTGACGAAGTCCTGGGCCTTGCCCTGCTGGATCACGTCGCCTTGAAGGGCCGCTGAGAGTTGCGCGCAGGCCGGGACCGATTCGGAGGCTCCGAGGTCTTCCACCAGGAGGTTGTCCAGGCTGAAGTCCGAACCGTTGGAGCTGCCCGTTCGCTGCAAACCGACGAAGTAGTCCCCGCAGAAGCCGGTGTCCAGGGTCTGCTCGAACCGGGTAATGGAGGTGGCGGCGTCGATCGCCTGGCTGCCCGTCACTGCCGGGCCGGCTTGCGAGTCGTAGCCTGCGACCCAGGCGTATTGCCCGGCCTTGGAGTTCTGGTAATCGAACGACACCTTGTACTTGTGGCCGGCCTGGAACGGCATGGTTGCCTCGGTGGTGCGGTACACCAGGCCCGGTCCACCGTCCGGGCCAAGGTTTTCGTCATGGGCGATCAGTGACCAGTTTCCGCCCAGTACTTCGTCGATCACGTTGGTGTTCCAGCCCTTTTGGGTGAAGGGTTCGTGGCGCTCGGTGATGTGGGTTCGCGGGTCCGTGGAGCCGCCGGCGTCGCCCTTGACGAACGGTCCCCAGCCTTGGTCCACGTTTTCGAAGTCCTCGCTGAGCACCCCTGTTGTGGCCACCCGGGTGGTTTTCACCGCCCGGAAGTCGTCGACGCGCACTGTGGCATCGCCGTCGGCGGCTGTGACGGCGACTGTGGCTTTGGTGTTGTTGTGGGGAACGTCCACCAGCACGCGGATGCGCTGGAACGAGGTCCCGTGTTTCTCGTCGCCGGCCACGAAGTTCTCGGCGTTGGAGGAATCGATGGTGGTCTTTTCCGTTATCCCTCCAACAGTGACTGAGAGCGTCGTGGGGCGGGTTTTGCCGGGTTCAATTTCCACCCAGGCGCTCACGGATTGGGTTCCGGCGTCCAGCTTCACTTCCTGGCTGATCGACGACGGCGTTGCCCCCAACGCGGCGAAGCGGCGGCCCTTTTCGTCGCGGACCTGCGTGACGGTGCCGGTGAGGTTCCACGGGGAGAGGTCTGCGCCGTTGAAACCGGGGTCGTTGAAGGATGTGCCTTCACCAAAGTCCGCCTTCTTGGGAAGTGCGTTGTCCTTGGCGGTGAGGACGTAGGGCTGCTTGGCATCGGCCGTGACGCTGACCTGGCCGTTGACCACCGGGACATCGGCAACCTTGACGCGGCCGTTGTCGGTCAGTTTGAACAGCTCAAGCGTGCGGGACTTGGCGAACTCCTTGGTCAGGGTCCACGTGCTGGCTCCGCCTGCGGGGTTGTAGTGGTAAAGCTTGTCTGCCTTGCCGTCCTCCTTGGAAGCCCACGGCAGAAGGTACGTTCCACCCTGGAGGACCGATGCGCCGCCAACGGTGATGGTGCGCTCGGCAGCGGTGTTTCCAGTCACGGCCACGCCATCGGCAAGATCGATGCGGTCGGGCGTCCACTTGGTGATCTGGTGATGCTGCAGGAATTTGGCCGGCAGGTTGGCCGTCCACACGTTCTCGCTGAACGCATTGAAGTCGTTCTGCCCGGTCCACCCTTCGAACTCCACAATGTGGCTCACACCGAGCTTGGGGTCCGGGTTCCACACGTCTGATTGGGTGTTGTTGATGAAGCGCAGGATTTGGGAATTGATGCCCTTGTTGGTGGAGCCGCCGTATTTCTCGTCGTTGGCCCAGTGCGACCACGTGTTGTTCCTGGACAGGTGGTCCGCCCATTCGGAGCCCACCCGGAAGCCATTCTTGACGAGTTCCTGCTGCAGCCGTTCGGCGAGCCAACCGAACTCGTAGTAGACGTCCACGTAGACGAAGTCCAGGTTTTTGTCGGTGGCGTCGCGCAGTTCTTTGATGCGTTGGGCGAGCTTGCCGGAGTTGATGTCCTGGCGCTGGTTGATGTAGTAGGACTGGTCCAGCCAGTTCCAGCCGAGGCCCTTGTCCGCCCTCAGGAGGTCTTCGCTGAAGGATTTAGCTTCGGGGTAGATTTCCGTGGCATTGATGTGGACACCGAAGCTGGCGTTCCAGTCCTTGCCTTCCTTGACCAGCTTGTTGAGGTCCTCAAGCCCACCGGCCCGGGTGTTGAAGTTGTTGCCGTAGTCCGTGTTGGCCGAGTCGTGGCCCTCGCTGGTGTAGCCCTTGAGCATCGCCACCTGCCCCAGGCCGTCTGTTGCCAGGGAGATGCGTTTGACGTCGTCAAGGGTGCGGAGGAACGGGTGGGTTGCCTGGGAGGCGAAGTTGAAGGGGATGTGGGTGATCACGTTGTCCGGGGTCTGTTCGCCTTTGTTGGGACTGACTTGGATGGATCTCATGGCGATGGCCGCGTCCTGCCAGTCCACGCCACCGTCCGCGTTGGCGTCGGCTGTGATCGCCACCCGGGTCCACGGCAGTTCCTCGGTACTGTCGGAGCCTTCGGCCCGGTAGAGCCATTGGCCACTCGCCAAGCCCATGGAAACCCCGCCGGCGCCGTCGCTCACTGCCTGGCGCCAAAAGCGTCCGCGGTCTTTGGCGCCCGGCCCGGACGATGTGTCGTAGAGGGCGTTGGATTCAACGGCGGCGCCCAAGGATGCGGTGTTGGCCAGCGCATATGCGGAGCTCTTGGCTGCAGTATCAAGAGGGGTCGAGGCGGTGATGGGTGTGAACTCATCGCCGGTGACGCTCCGGTCCACGGAGAGGTTTGCCGTGGACACCTGGGCGCCTGGCTGCGTGGAGCTGACGGCCACCAGGTTCAGCCGGGGGAGTTGCAGTGTTTTTACTTGGTGCTCCGCCGTGTCCTTGATCTCCGTGACGTTGAACGAGACCACGTTCTTCTTCACGGACAGCCGGGCTTTGATCACGGTATTGCCGAACCCGGGCACGGTGAGGACGTAGTCCCTTGCATCTTTGCCCGAGACAGTCGATGTGCCGCTGACGCTGTACTCCGTGCCGTTGATGGTGATGGTGGCAAGCCGTGCGGTGGTTCCGTCCAGGCGGGCCTTGGTGGCTGTGTCGGTGTAGCCAAGGACTTGCGGAAAGGTGGTGGCCACGTCCACCCCTAGTTGTCCGGAGGTGATGGTGGCGGTGTCGGACGCGCTGATGGTTTCGGAGGGTTGGGTGGCGGCGGAGGCCGCTGCGGGTGGGAGGGCCATGAGGCCCAGCGATGATGAGGCGACGACGCACGCCAAGCTGAGCGAGGCGAGCCGTCCGGGGGATGACAAGCGGGGCATGATGCTCCTTCTTGATTTTTCCAAGCTATTAACAGTCATGTTCTTGCGGACTCAACCAAGACTGCTGCATCGGACAGAAGTTGACAAGAGTTAACAAGCAGTTAACTAAAATGCACACGAAGACACATGATTCCCCATGACCGGCACGGGTCGCACCAATGCGCGGTTCATGAGCAGTCTTCTCCCACGGATGATCCTTGTGAGATCGAAAATGATCGTTTAGTGTTTCTATAGATCAGAAAACGTCATTAACTTGAGTGGGAACGGGAACACGATGAGCGAGAACACACTGGGCGCCTTCATGGAGGAAGAGCTGGTTTCCCAGCCCGAAGTTTGGCAGCGGGCCGTTGAACAGGCGGGATCGGAGCAACTGCTCCCCGCCGACGGCCAGCGCATCGCCGTCATCGGCTGTGGAACATCCTGGTTCATGGCCCAGAGCTACGCGGCTGCCCGCGAATCTGCCGGCAAGGGCGTGACCGATGCGTTCGCTGCCTCCGAGGCTTTCCTGAACCACAACAGCGCCGATCGCCAGTACGACGCCGTTGTGGCCATTACGCGCTCCGGCACCACCACTGAGGTACTTGAGATCCTGGCCGATTTGAAGGGGATCGTCCCCACCGTTGCGATCATTGGTGACACAACGTCTCCGATCATTGACCTGGCGGACACTGTGATTGGCCTGCAATACGCCGATGAGCGATCCGTGGTCCAGACCCGGTTCGCCACCACGGCTTTGGTCTACCTGCTCAGCAGCCTCGGGATCGACGTGCAGCGGGCCATCGAGGACGCCCGTGACGCCGTCAGCGCTCCTGTCTCCCAGGAACTGTTGGACGCGGAGCAGTTCACCTTCCTTGGCACTGGCTGGACAGTCGGCCTGGCCCACGAGGCCGGCTTGAAAATGCGCGAGGCAGTCCAAGGCTGGACCGAGTCGTACCCCGCCATGGAGTATCGCCACGGCCCCATCTCCATCGCTGCCCCCGGTCGTGTCACCTGGTTGTTCGGTGCCCAGCCCGAGGGCCTCGACAATGACATGGCAGTAACCGGTGCCCTGTACGTCCACACAGACAAGCACCCCCTGGCCGAATTGGCCCGGGTACATAAGGTCACCCTGGAACGCGCACGCGTCCGCGGACTCAATCCTGATCTGCCCCGCAACCTGACACGCTCCGTCATTCTCGACGCATCAGCCTAGGCAACCGGCATGGTTCTCGGAGCCGCGGAATCACCTGTCCTGTCCTTCGACGTTGGCGGGACCGACATCAAAGCTGGTTTGGTGGATGCGCGGGGTGAAGTCCTTGGCATGCGCCGGGTCCTTACGCCACTGGACTCCTCCCGGCCGGGCGAGGCGGTGCTGGACCGGCTCGCTGAGCTTGCTGCCGAGTTGGCTGCCGAGTTCCCGGGATCACCCGCCCGGGCAGCCGGAATCATTGTTCCAGGCATTGTCGACTCGGCGGCCGGTGTTGGTGTCTACTCCGCCAACCTTGGCTGGCGCGACTTCCCCTTCACTGCCGAAGCCGAGAAGCGGCTGGGCATCCCCGTCGCTTTCGATCACGATGTTCGATCCGCCGCTGCCGTGGAACACAGCCTGGGTGGGTCCAGGGAGTTCAACGACGTTGTGGTGATGGTGGTGGGAACCGGCATCGCCGCCGCTGTCTTCTCTGGCGGCAAGCCGGTGACAGCGGGCGGGTTCGCAGGGGAGCTGGGCCACGCCCAGGTCCCGGACCCTGATGCTTCCCCCGGGACCGCGGGTTCTACGATCCTCGAAGCCGTCGGCTCGGCCGGAGCCATCGCCAAGCGCTACCACCGCGCCTCGGGAAACAGGGTGAACGGAGCACGCGGTGTGCTGCTCCGCGCAAACGACGGCGACCAGCTGGCGGCCCGTATCTGGGCCGACGCCGTGGACGCCCTTGCCTTCACCATCTGCCAATGCGTCAACATCATCGGAACCGAGGCCGTCGTGATCGGCGGTGGGCTCGCCGAAGCGGGCGAGGAGCTGCTGGAGCCCCTCCGCGCCCGTGTGGACCACATCCTCGATTTCCAGCGACGTCCACAACTGATCCGAGCCCAATTGGGACAGGACGCCGGCCTGTTGGGTGCGGCCCTGAACGCCAGGGCTCTCTTGGGAGGCAAACAGTGAACCGCGCCACCGTGAACCGCATCATAACCGTCACGCCCAACCCGGCCATCGACATGACCTACACCGTGCAGGGCATCACCGAGGGGGCCAGCCATCGCGTCCCGACCCCCTTGAGCAGGGCAGGAGGCAAAGGCATCAACGTGGCCCGCGTGACCCACCAGCTCGGATATCCGGTCCTCGCGATCGCCCCGACCGGTGGCGCGGCGGGGCAAACCCTCGCCGCTGAACTCTGGACCAGCGGGGTTCCGCACACTCTTGTGGGAGTTGCCGCCGAGACGCGGCGAAGCATCGCACTGGTGGACACCGTCGCCGGGGAAACCTCGATCTTCAATGAGGAGGGCCAAGCGCTGCTGCCCGACGATTGGCGCTCGCTCCGGATTGCGGTGGTGGAAGCCGTGAGTGGCAACCGAAACCTTCCCGCCTCGGTGCTGGTCGGCTCGGGCAGCCTGCCGCCGGGCGCGCCTGCTGATTTCTACCCGGAGTTGGTGCGGTTGGCCCACGACGCCGGTATACCGGCCATCATCGACACCTCCGGTCCCGGGATCATCGCTGCCGCCAAAGCCGGTGCCGACATCCTGAAACCGAATCACCACGAACTTGCCGAGGCGACCGGCGAGTCCAGCCTTGAAGCGGCTGCCCTGTCGCTGATTGCCATGGGTGCCCGCACGGTGCTGGTCAGCGCCGGCGCGGACGGCATGCTCGCCTTCGACCATGCGGCCCCGGGCGGTTACTGGAGCGCCCGCTTGCCTGAGGCGCTCAGCGGCAACCCCACAGGGGCGGGCGACGCCGGTGTGGCGGCGGCCGCCGTCGCACTCGCCGAAGGCGTCACTGAACCACGCGAAATCCTTCGCCGGGCCACAGCCTGGTCCGCCGCGGCGGTTCTCATGCCCGCAGCGGGCGAAATCTCGCCGCGCTACCAGGAACTTCAAGACCAACTGATCGTGACATGGAAGGAGACCCAGTGACCCTGGTCAACACACGGGAGCTGATGGACTCAGCCGCAGCCAGCGGCACGGGCCAAGGCGCATTCAACATCATCCACATCGAGACAGCCGAGGGCCTGGTCGCCGGCGCGGAGGCGGCGGGGGTCCCGCTCATCCTGCAGATTTCCGAAAACTGCGCGAAGTATCACGGCGGCCTGGAACCCATCGCGACAGCGGCCCTTGCAATCGCCCGTTCTGCTGCCGTTCCCGTCGCCCTCCACCTGGACCATGCCGAGTCCGAGGACCTCGCGCTCGCCGCGGTCGATCTTGGCTTCGGTTCGGTGATGTACGACGGCGCGCACCTTCCGTATGAGTGGAATGTCGAAGTTACCCAGCGCGTTGCCACATACGCCCACGCAAAGGGCGTCTACGTTGAGGCCGAGCTCGGGAAAGTCGGGGGCAAGGACGGAGCCCACGCGCCAGGCGTCCGGACCGACCCTGCAGAAGCCCATGCATTCGTTGAAGCTACTGGTGTGGATGCCCTGGCAGTGGCTGTCGGCTCGTCCCATGCCATGACCGAACGCAGCGCCGCCTTGGACCTGCACCTGATCTCCCGGTTGAAGTCAGCGGTAGGCAAGCCATTGGTCCTCCATGGCTCCTCCGGCGTCACAGACGAGGTGCTCGTAGCTGCTATCGCCGCGGGTATGACTAAAATCAACGTATCCACACATTTG
Source organism: Paenarthrobacter sp. UW852 (assembly GCF_024608385.1). Lineage (NCBI taxonomy): Bacteria > Bacillati > Actinomycetota > Actinomycetes > Micrococcales > Micrococcaceae > Paenarthrobacter > Paenarthrobacter sp. UW852. The sequence goes on along the minus strand of NZ_JAMSGY010000002.1, from coordinate 56,796 downwards.
AACGGGTTCTTTACCCGCGCCGTCCGTGAGTACCTCGATGCCAACCCTGCAGTGGTGGATTCCCGGAAGTACATCAAGGCCGGCCGGGATGCCCTGGTGCTGGAGTCCGCACGTATGCTGACGCTGTTCGCCAAAGCGAAATAGCAAGGAACCCGCGAAAGGCTCGTCATGACCCGCACCGATCGGCTGACCGCCATCCTCGATCTCCTGGCCGAGTCCGGCCATGTGGAAGTCGAGGACATCGTGACGCGTTTGGGCGTGTCGCCTGCAACGGCCCGGCGGGATCTCGACAGCCTCGCCAAGCAGCGGCTGCTCAGCCGAACCAGGGGAGGCGCCACCACCGGGTCCGTTGCCTACGACCTCCCCGGGCGGTACAACCGGGACGATCATGCCGAAGCCAAGCAGGAAATCGCGTTGGCCGCGTCGTCGTTGATCCGCCCCGGAGCCGTGATCGGCCTCAGCGGTGGAACCACCAACACGGCCCTGGCCCAGCTTCTCTCCACCCGCGAGGACCTGAACGCGCCGTCAAACAGGCCTACGTTGACCGTCGTGACCAACGCCATCAACATCGCCTCCCAACTGGCAGTCCGGCCCAACATCAAGATCATGGTGACCGGCGGGATCCTGAATCCCCGTTCCTACGAACTCGTGGGCCCCTACACGGATGTCATCATGCAAAAGGTGGCGTTGGACATCGCCTTCATCGGCGTCAACGGCGTGGATCCGGACCTCGGCCCTACCATCACCGATGAAGGCGAAGCCATGGTCAACACAGTGATGGCACGCCGGGCCACGGAGTCCTACGTCGTGGCCGACTCCTCCAAAGTGGGCCGGCGCTCTTTCGCGGCCATGTCCGGCTACGACTTCCGGCACCTCATCACCGACTCGGGCATCAGCGCCGAGGACAAAGCTGCGTTTGAGGCCAAGGGCACCGAGGTCATCGTTGCCCCTGCCGGCTAGGGTCTGCTGCTAGAACCGCATCCTTGGCGCGTGCAGCACAGAGTCGTCCACGTCCCTGGGCACCCACTGGGTGAACGGCAGGTCCAAACTGTACTGGTCGTCGTCGTTCTTGATCAGCGTGCGTAACTCGGCGTTCTCCGGGTTGTTCAGCGACTCGAAGTACTCCACCGTCCAGTGGAACCAGCGCATGCAAAACAGGCGCATTGTCAGGCCGTGCGTCACGAGCAGCGTGTTCGGTGCATAGGTGGGCTTCTGCCAATGGCGGTACAGCGTTTCCATGAACGAGGACACGCGGTCGTACACGTCCGAGCCTGACTCGCCCTCGCGGAAGCGATAGAAGAAATGGCCGTAGAGGTTGCGGAGCTCTTTTTGGTCCTCGATGTCTCCGGCTATCTGGAAGTTGGCCCAGTCCTGTTCGCGCAGCCGGGGCTCCTCGACCACCCGCTCCACCAGCGGGCCAAGGTTCATGGCTTCAAGAGTCTGATAGGCGCGCAGGTACGGTGAAACGTAGACGCAGACCTGCTCGCCGTCGAGCTTCCGGCGAAGGTCCTCACCGGCGATCCGTGCCTCCTCCAGACCTTGGTCCGTCAGGGGGATCCGATAGTCCGGCACACGGTTGTAGATGGACGTGTCGGCATTCGCGGCGGACTGGCCGTGCCGAATCATGAAAATTCTCCCAGGGGCACCCATCCCACCAAGCATAGGGCGGCGGTTCCCGGCAAAGTGGCAGGAACTGCAGGCAAGATAGGTACATGTTCCTTGCCTCCCAACGCCGGCTGCGCGCCGAAGTGCTGATTGTGCTTGGTCTTTCCCTGGGGCAGTCGGCCGTCTATTCGGTGGTGCAGCTGCTGGACAAGATGACCCGGGCGCCGTTGGCGGATGCGACCTCGACCTTGAACAGGTCCCAAAGCACCCGCGAATACTTCGACCTCACGTACCAGTTGCTGGACATCGTGTTTGCCTTGGTGCCTGTGGCTCTGGTGTTCTACTTCCTGTCCACGCATGTCCAGGCAAACCGGAATGGCGACAACGGATCAGCGTTCGCCCGGCTGGGGTTCAATTTCGCCCGGCCCGGCAAGGACCTGCTCCACGGCCTGGGACTGGCAGCAGCCATCGGTATTCCTTCGTTGGGCCTTTACGCGGCAGGAAGGGCACTGGGCATCACCACGGCGATTGTGCCAAGTGGCCTGGACGCGTACTGGTGGACGGTGCCTGTGCTGATCCTGTCCGCGATCCGGCACGGGATCGTGGAGGAAGTGATCGTGGTCGGTTACCTGATGGACCGCTTCGGTAAATTCGGGTGGAGCACGCCGGTGGCCATCGCTGTCAGCGCAGTCCTGCGCGGGAGTTACCACCTTTACCAGGGCTTTGGGCCCTTCATTGGCAACGTCGTGATGGGCCTGCTCTTCGCCTGGATCTACACGAAGACCAAGCGGGTGATGCCCTTGGTCATCGCCCACGCGTTGCTGGACATTGTAGCGTTCGTTGGGTTCAGCCTCTTCGGGAAGGCAGTGGGGCTGGGGTAGGCGGCCGTTAAAAATATCCGGCCGCCATCGGTGGGTGACGTCATTGGCACCCGCTGATGGCGGCCGAAGCTTTTGTGGAACGGTCAGATGGTAACGGCCCCGGAGGCTGTTTCGAAGGTCACAGCCATGATGCCCGGAGTACCCCGCGGTGCGATCCACTGGACGGCTACGTCCTCCAGCGGCTTTTCCACGGGTTCGCCCAACCACTCGGTCACACGTTCCGCCGAGCCCGCAATGGTGAGGCTGGACATCTTCACGTCACTTTCGTAGACCTTTGAAGGATGCAGGGTGGGGTCGCCCTCCCACTTGAGGAGGTAAGGGACCTGGGGATCGGCAATCAGGCCAAGGATGCCGATCTGCTGCCACACCAGCTCGCGGCCGTCAGGGAACTTGCGGTTACCGGGTACGGCGGCGCGGCCGAGGCGCTCCTCGAAGGGGGCGAGGTCGTCAACGGCGACGCACCAGCCCATCCAGCCGCCACCGGCAGCCGAGCGTGCACGCACTGCCTGGCCAAAGGGGGCCTTGTCGGAAGCCGGGTGGTCCAGGACCTCCACGACTTCCAGGTACTTGTTATCCGCGAGGGGAATGATCATGTTCCGGGTTCCGAAGCGCGGGTGCACTCCGCCCCGGACTGCGTCCACTCCCAATGCCGCGGAAATTCGTTCGGTAGTGGCCAAAAGGCCATCTCGTTCACAGGCGTAAGAGACGTGATCCATGCGCATGGCATCATCTTGGCACTTTGTGATCGGCGTCTCAGCTAAGCCAAGCCTTACCAACATGGGATGTTATTGCACAAGGGTGCAACAGTGTCACAAACGTACGCCGGGGGACCGAATCATTCCACCGGCGTCACAAAGCTGTCCAAGGCCCGCAGGGTATTCCTAGACTGGCCCCAGTTCACACCACTCCATCAATTCCGTTGAAACCATGTGCCACGAACAGGAGAACTCCATGTCCCAAGGATGGTCTTTCGAAACCCGCCAGATCCATGCAGGTCAAGAGCCCGACGCCGCCACCGGTGCTCGTTCGCTGCCGATCTACCAGACCACGTCCTTCGTGTTCCCCAGCGCCGAAAGCGCAGCCAACCGCTTCGCACTGGCTGAGCTCGCGCCGATCTACACCCGCATCGGAAACCCCACCCAGGATGCCGTTGAACAGCGGATCGCCAGCCTTGAAGGGGGCCTCGGCGCGCTCCTGCTCAGCTCCGGACAAGCGGCGGAGACCTTCGCCATCCTGAACATCGCCGAGGCAGGTGACCACGTTGTGGCCAGCCCCAGCCTCTACGGCGGGACCTACAACCTGCTCGCGCATACCCTGAAGAAGTTCGGTATTTCGGTTACCTTCGTCGCAGACCCGGACAACCTGGACCAGTGGCGTGACGCCGTGCAGCCGAACACCAAACTCTTCTTCGGCGAAGTGGTGTCCAATCCGCGCCAGGACGTCCTGGACATCGAAGGTATCGCAGGGGTCGCGCACCAGGCCGGGGTGCCTCTCATTGTCGACAACACCCTGTCCACTCCCTACCTGATCCGTCCCATCGAATGGGGCGCCGACATCGTGGTGCACTCCGCCACCAAGTACCTCGGCGGACACGGCTCGGCAATTGCCGGCGTGATCGTGGATTCGGGGAACTTCGACTTCGGCAAGGACCCCGAGCGGTTCCCGGGCTTCAACACCCCCGATCCCAGCTACAACGGCCTGGTCTATGCCCGCGACCTCGGCAAGGACGGGGCGCTCGGCGCAAACCTCTCCTACATCCTCAAGGCCCGCGTCCAGTTGCTCCGGGACCTGGGCTCCGCCGTCGCGCCTTTCAATGCCTTCCTGATCGCCCAGGGGCTGGAAACCTTGAGCCTTCGCGTGGAACGCCACGTCGCCAACGCCACCAAAGTGGCGGAATGGCTTGAAGCGCACGACGACGTCGAATCGGTCGCCTACGCGGGTCTGCCGTCCAGCCCGTGGTACCAGCGCGGCAAGAAGTATGGCCCCAACGGCACCGGCGCCATCGTCGCGTTCAACATCAAGGGCGGCGTCGAAGCCGGCAAGCGCTTCGTGGACGGGCTGGAGCTTCACTCACACGTGGCAAACATCGGTGATGTGCGTTCGCTGGTCATCCACCCGGCCTCCACCACGCACAGCCAGTTGACCGCAGAGCAGCAGGAGATCGCCGGCGTCAAACCAGGCCTGGTGCGCCTGTCTGTTGGCATCGAGCACGTGGACGACATCATCGCCGACCTCGAAGCAGGCTTCAGGGCGGCCAAGGGAGCTTAGTGGCCCGCCTGATCCAGTAACGAACACCTTCTGTGCAGCGCCGCCCCGCGCCGTCGAATATTCGAAGGGCGGCGCTCCACAGCGCCCATTCGCGAACGATGTGACCCGAAACCGTCACAGTGTTGTCACATTCTTCGCCAGAGCTGCCCTGTTTTTCCTACACTCTTTCTATAGGTCACGAGTGCCAGCATGTAGCCCCGGCTTGCTGGCCGGCAACCCTCCTCCGCGGTGGGGTGCCCCGGGTGAAGACCTGGCCCGTTCGCGCGCAAGGCGACGGGCAAGCGCGAGGAATAGGTGTCAAAGGAATGACCATCACTGCAACAGCCATACCCACAGCCGAAGAAGCGGACGGCACGGTTAAGTACGCCAGCATCGGTTCGCTCGAACTCGAGGCCGGTGGTTTCCTTCCGGACGTTGTCCTGGCCTATGAAACGTGGGGCCGGCTCAATGCGGATGCCTCCAACGCCGTGCTCATCGAGCATGCGCTCACGGGCAGCACGCATGTGGCTCGCGGAGCAACCGACGAGGAAGGATGGTGGGAACAACTCGTCGGACCTGGCGCCACCATCGATACCACCAAGTACTTCGTGGTCTCCATCAACATCGTGGGCGGCTGTTACGGAAGCACGGGCCCGTCCACCGAAGCGCCGGACGGCCAGCCCTGGGGATCCCGGTTCCCCCTGATCACGCTGCGCGACAGCACGGTGGCTGAAGCGCGACTCGCGGACACCTTGGGGATCAAGGCCTGGCATGCCGTACTGGGCGGATCCATGGGAGGTGCCAGGGCCCTGGAATGGGCCGTGACATTTCCCGAACGGGTTGAACGGTGCGCTGTGATCTCGGTCGGCGCCTACAGCACGGCCGAGCAGATTGCGTTCGCGCAGGCCCAGACCCTTGCCATCCGGCAGGACCCGAACTTCAACAACGGCGACTACTACGGCGGCCCAGCCCCCGAAGAGGGCCTGGCGTTGGCACGCCGGATTGCGCACATCACCTACCGCTCGGCCCTGGAACTGGATTACCGGTTTGGACGTCAGCCGCAGCCCCAGGAAACGCCGCTTGCTGCCGCCGTCCTCGCGGAGCGGGGCCGATACCAGGTGGAGAGCTACCTGGACCACCAAGGGAACAAGCTTGTCCGCCGCTTTGACGCGAACAGCTACGTTGCCATCACAGAAGCCCTGATGTCCCACGACGTGACCAGGGGGCGTGGCTCACTCCAAGACGCACTGTCCCGGACCACTGCGCAGTTCTTCGTTGCGGCGGTGGACAGTGACAGGCTTTACTTCCCCGCACAATCGCGGGAATTGGCGGCCGCGCTTCCCGGGAACGTACCGGTCCACGTCATCGAAGCCCCGATTGGCCACGACGGCTTCCTGACCGAAATCGGTCAACTTTCCGCGCAACTCCACCAGGCCTTCTTTTCCCAGTCCTAAAGCAGTGACTTCCCAGCTTAGCCTTGACGTCTCATGCCCTTTTGGTCGGGAGGCCCAGGAAACTTCCATAGCGGGCCACCTCGGCGTCCAGTGCGATGTCTTCATCCGGAGTCGTGGGCCGGTTCATCCTGATGTCGAGTTCGCAGACGCCGTTGGTGAATGCGTGCCGCCACCACCCTGCCAGGCGCCCGTCCACCAGGACAACGTGCAGCGGGCTGTTGTCCTCGGGGAAGTACGGTGCCTTTCCGCCGAGAAAGTGCCGGGACTGGGAGTACCCCATCACGTACTCGTCATAGCACTGGATGAGGTCAACGCGGGGGAGTGCCGTCTCTTGGGGCGGCCCGGAAAGCCCTTCGACGTCTTCGGAGGCGAGGTGAAATTCCAACCCATCGAAAGAGGCCGCCCCGAGCGTTCCGGGGGAGAGCTCACGGGCAACGGTCAGCCCCAGGTTCACGTCCTTCATGGTGAGCCCGGACCAGGCCGCGCAGTCCTTGACTGTGGCAGGTCCACGGCTGGCGAAGTACCGCAGGGCCAGCCGCCCGAGGGCCTGTTCACGGTCCGTGCCCGTCAGCGGCCCACCCGCGGTGCCCGTGACCCGTTCGTCGAACAGGGCGTATGTCTGTTTCAGCGCACCACCTGAGGATCGGACGGGGTTGCCGCTGACCAGTATCCGGCTGATTTCCGCGTGCATGAGTTGGTAAATGAACGCCAAACCCTTGCTGGGCAAACCGGCCGCGCCGAGGATCGAGGCGAGCTCTTCCCGGGTCTTGTGCGCCCCGCCCTCCACGGCACGCGCCAGGACGTGTCCGCTTCGGGCTGCGGCTTCCTGGTCCAGGCCGGTTTGCCGGTACATGCCTTTGTTTCCCTGATGGAGCCTGTCGGCGGACAACCCCATCAGCCAGCCGAGATCGTCCCGGTGAACAAAATGCCAGGTGGGACGGAGGATGTGGGTGCGCAGGACGGTGCCGTCCGCCACCGCCTGCTCGACATCGGCTGCGGTAACCCCGGCGTGGGGTTGGCACCTTTGGGCGAGTGTCCACCGCGCGTAAGGAAATTCCTGTGACTGGACCGCCAGCAGGTTGCGGAGGGCTTCGGCCGGCGAACCGGCGTGGGGAGCACGCAGCTGCTGGCGCCTCATTCGCAACTGCCGGACCTTTCCCGTCAGGGGAGAACCATCATCCGACATTGGGGTCCTCCCCGGACGCGAGCCGCACGTTAGTTGCGCGGCAGCAAGGTGCCGTCGGCGCCGAAGACGGGACCCGGCGTCGGGCGCTTTGGCGTAATTCCGTCGCCAGAGGACTGGTGACGAAGCCGCCGCAGGACCCAGGGGACAAAGTACTCGCGCGCCCAGACGAGGTCCGAAGAGCGGGCTTCCCGCCACGTCCGCGGCGGAAGGGACTTGGGCATCAAAGGCTCAAGGGTGTGCTCGACGTTAAGGGCATCCAGGACCATCATGGCGATGGTGTGGTGTCCCAAAGGAGAAAAGTGCAGCCGGTCAACGTCCCACATCTGGGAATCCGACAACTGCCGAAGGGACCACATGTCCGCGATGATGGCGTCGTGCCGTGCGGCCACTGTCCGGAGGTTCTCGTTGTAGATGGCCACCTTTCCGCGGATGCGCCCCAAGACAGACGAGGCAGTGTCGGGGCCGTTGAAGAGGACCACCGTGGCACCGCCTGAACCGAGCTGAGCCACGGCGGCGTCAAGCTTTTCGGCCAGCAGGTCGGGGTCGCCGCCCGGCCGGATGAGGTCGTTGCCGCCAGCGGAGATCGAGACGAGATCGGGCTGGAGCTCAAGGCAGGGGCCCACTTGTTCGTCGACGATCTGCTGCAGCAGACGGCCCCTGATGGCGAGGTTGGCGTAGGCGAAGTCGTCGTGCCCACGGCCCAGCTCTTCGGCCACACGGTCGGCCCAGCCGCGGTAGCCTCCGGGGTTGCGGGGCTCGGGATCGCCGATGCCCTCGGTGAAGGAATCACCCAGGGCCACATACCGGCTCCAGGGGTGTTTTTGTACCGGGACTCCCGGCTTCAGCAAAGGATTATTGTCACTCACGCTCATATCCTGCCTCGTGTCTGCGACCCTACGCGACCGTAAGTTGTTACCTGTGGGCAACTGCAAGAATAGACCCATGACAGAAGCTCCCGCATTCCCCGCACCCGTTGTCCTGTGGTCCCACGACGAAGCCGAACGTGCCGGAAAGCCTTTGCTGGTCCTGCTGCATGGCTACGGCTCCAACGAGGAAGACCTCTTCAGCCTTGCCGGGATGCTCCCGGACGGATTTGTGGTGGCTGCCCTGCGAGCACCCATGCCGACGGGACCCGGCTACACCTGGTTCCCGCTCACGGCCTCCATTGACTACTCCATCGACGCAGTCAAGCTCGCTGCCGAGTACGCCCTGGAGTGGCTTGACTCAGTCAAGGCCAACCACTCCTCGGTGACGCTCCTTGGGTTCTCCATGGGCATGGCCATGGCCACCACCATGCTCCGGTACCGGCCCGCGGACTTTGCTGCCGTCGTCGGGCTTTCCGGTTTCGTGATCGACGCCGGCGCTGACCCGGCATTCCGTGACGACGAACTGGACGGTACCCTGCCGATGTTCTGGGGTCGTGACCAGCAGGATCCCGTCATCACCCCGGACAAGATCGAATACACCATGGGCTGGGTGCGCAAGCACGTGGACCTCACCAAGGTCCTCTACACCGGGATGTGGCACGGCATCAACCAGCAGGAGATCGGGCATGTGGGGGAGTTCCTCACCCACAAAGTGCTCACCGATTGAGCTCCGAGGTCAGGCAGCGGTGATCTTCACGGTCTGACCGTTGACCGTCACAGTATCGCCGGGGTGGAGTTGGCGGCCGCGGCGTTCGTCGATCTCGCCGTTGACCTTGACCAGGCCGTTCTTGATGAGCTCCGCTGCCTCAACGCCGTCCTCCACCAGGTTGGCGAGCTTCAGCAGCTGGCCTAGGCGGATCATGTCGTCGCGGATGGGGATTTCTTCGATTTCCGGGTTGCTCATACAGCAATGATGCCTGAAGTAGTGTGGTGACAGTGCCGCAGCCTTCCTCCCGTTCCGCCTTCCCGCTGGCCCTTGGGCTCCCGATTGCAGTAGCAACGGGCTTGGTCATTCCGCTCCAAGGAAGGATCAATGGTGCCCTTGGCGCCACACTGAACGACGGCATAGCAGCTGCCGTGGTGAGCTTCACCACAGGCCTGATTCTCATCAGCGCGATTTCGTTGGCGACCCCCAAAGGCAGGGCCGGTCTTCAGCGCATCGTCCCAGCGATCCGGAACCGCAGCTTTCCCCGTTTTTACGTGATGGCAGGCGCTATCGGTGCGCTGTTCGTTTTTGCCCAATCCTTCACGGTGGCACTGCTCGGCGTGGCACTGTTTACTGTCGCCGCAGTGACGGGGCAGACCCTCAGCGGACTGCTCGTGGACCGCATGGGCATCGGGCCCGGCGGGAAACGCGCCATTACCGGCGTCCGTGTCCTGGGCAGTGTCCTGACCGTTGCCGCCGTCGCGTGGGCTGTTTCGCCGCGGTTCGGGGCTGACGCGGATGTTGCCCCGCTGCTGTTGCCCGTGCTGCTTCCGCTGGCCGCCGGTTTCCTGATGAGCTTCCAGCAGGCCATGAACGGAACCGCAACCGTCCACTACGGGACGCCCGTCGCCGCCACGTTGGTCAACTTCATCGCGGGCTCCGCGATTCTTTGGATCGCCTGGCTCATCAAACTGGCAGTCGCCGGTCCTGGAAATCCGCTTCCGTCGGAGTGGTGGTACTACCTCGGTGGTCCCATGGGCTGCCTTTTCATTGGCCTGGCAGCGCTGCTGGTCCGCAGCCTCGGGGTACTGATCACCGGGCTGGGCATGATTGCGGGCCAGCTGGTGGGCTCTCTGGTGCTCGACGTCGTGATCCCCAGTCCCGGCGCGGTGGTCGCCTTGCCCACGGTGTTGGGAACCGTGCTGACGCTTGCCGCGATCATCGTGGCCACCCTGCCCTGGCCCAGGGGAGCTTTCGCACGAAGGGGTGCGGCCAAAGGCCGGTAGGGTAGGAGACAGCAATTTCCCCAACCTCCCCGCCGGACAACCACGTCCGGAATCCGGGGCTAACCACCGCGGACCGCACCCAGCGGCCCTGTAGAACAAATGGAGTTACCCATGGCAGCAAAATCCGTCCTTGACCAGGTCATTTCCCTCTCCAAGCGGAGGGGCTTTGTCTTCCAGGCCGGTGAAATCTATGGTGGCTCCCGTTCCGCGTGGGATTACGGCCCCTTGGGTGCGGAGCTGAAGGAAAACATCAAGCGCCAGTGGTGGCAGAGCATGGTCCGCGGCCGTGAAGACGTAGTGGGCCTGGACTCCTCGGTCATCCTGCCCCGCCAGGTATGGGAAGCCTCCGGCCACGTGGAGGTCTTTTCGGATCCGCTGGTGGAATGCCTGTCCTGCCACAAGCGCTACCGCGCCGACCACCTCCTTGAAGAGTTCGAGGAAAAGAAGGGCCGCCCCGCCGAGAACGGCCTCGCGGACATCGTCTGCGCCAACTGCGGCACCCGCGGCCAGTGGACCGAACCCCAGGAATTCTCCGGCCTGCTGAAGACCTTCCTGGGCCCGGTGGCCAGCGAGGAAGGCATGCACTACCTGCGTCCGGAGACCGCGCAGGGTATTTTCGTGAACTTCAACAACGTGCTGACCACTTCCCGGAAGAAGCCGCCGTTCGGCATCGGCCAGATCGGCAAGTCCTTCCGCAACGAGATCACCCCGGGCAACTTCATTTTCCGTACCCGCGAGTTCGAGCAGATGGAAATGGAATTCTTCGTCGAGCCAGGCACGGATGAAGAATGGCACCAGTACTGGATGAAGGAGCGCATGTCCTGGTACACCAACCTGGGCATCCGTGAGGAGAACCTGCGTTTCTTCGAGCACCCGCTGGAGAAGCTCAGCCACTACTCCAAGGGCACCACGGACATTGAATACCGCTTCGGTTTCCAGGGCTCGGAATGGGGCGAGCTTGAGGGCATCGCCAACCGCACCGACTTTGACCTCTCCACCCACGCCAAGGCTTCCGGCACGGACCTGAGCTACTTCAACCAGGCCACCAATGAGCGGTACACCCCGTACGTCATTGAGCCGGCCGCTGGTTTGACCCGTTCCTTCATGGCCTTCCTGATCGATGCCTACACCGAGGACGAGGCCCCCAACGCCAAGGGCGGCGTGGACGTGCGCACCGTGCTGAAGCTCGACCCCCGCCTCGCGCCGGTCAAGGCCGCCGTCCTGCCACTGAGCCGCAACGAGGACCTTTCCCCGAAGGCCAAGGCCCTGGGCGCGCAGCTGCGCCAGAACTGGAACATCGACTTCGACGACGCTGGCGCCATCGGCCGCCGTTACCGTCGCCAGGACGAAATCGGTACCCCGTTCTGCATCACCGTGGACTTCGACACCCTCGAAGACCAGGCCGTCACCATCCGCGAGCGCGACACCATGAGCCAGGAACGTGTGTCCCTGGACAAGGTTGAGGGCTACCTGGCCGCACGCCTGATCGGCGCCTGACCGTGGCTTTGGAGTACCGCGAATGGAAGGAGGGCGACGACCTCGCCCTCCTGGAGATCTGGGGTGGTCCGGAGACCCTGCCCGCTGAGCAGTTCCGTGCGGCCCTGGCCCCGTCCAGCAACCAGCCATGGCGGCGTTGCATCGTGGCCGAAGACGTCGTGGACGGTGGGCGCATTCCCGTTGCCGCCGGCGTCGTCCATGAAGCTTCGCTGCACCCGGAACGCCTTTGGGCGTACATCGAGGTTGCCAAGGACCATCGGCGCAGCGGCGTTGGTTCCACCCTCCTGGCGATGCTGCGCCGAGAAGCCGGGGACTCGCCGTCGGGCGTTTCCAAGCTACGCAGCAAAGTGGAACCGGATACTGCCGGCGCGGCATTTGCCGCTGCAGCGGGACTTGCCCCCATCCAGCGTTCGCAACTGGTTGTGGTGGAACCCGAGCCGCTGAAGCTGCCCCGTTTCGGGGATGGTTCCGAGGAAGCGGCGTCGGAGCGCGTGGAGGACCTGGCAACAGGTTCGGTGGAGCTCAGCGACGTGGTGGGTAAGTACTACTCTCACGTCCACCACTGGGACAGCCCGGGGGAGCTTAGCATCGCGACGGTCCAGCGCTTGTTCTTGCATGACCTCACGGGCGCCCATGGTGCGATCGTCCTGCGGGCGCCGAAAGCCAGTGCTTTTGGCCAGGGCGTTCCGGCGAGCCGCAAGGGCAAAATCCAGGCGTTTGCCATCAGCTACGCCCAGGGCAACTCGGATGAACCATCGGATGTCTTCCTGGGACACGATCCCAGTCTTTCCGATGGGGACGCGGAAGCGGCAGTGCGTGACCTCCTGGCTCTGATCGCCTACCAGCACCCTGTGCTGCTGGAAGTCGACGAATCGATGACGGCGTTGCGCTCGGTCCTGGGACCACTGTTCGAGTCCGGAAGAGCCCACGTTCGTGGTGCAGATACGTTGATCGTGAGCGACTGACCGAAATCCACGTACGACTTTGGAGCACTGCGAATCCTGTCTGGCCCTGTTTCCAGGGTCAGGCAGGATTCGTTGTTTTCTGGTCCTTATCAGAGGTTCTTGACGCGGCCGAGGCTCAGGAGTAGGTCTATCGACGTAAGCCCCCACGCCGTCACATCCGGGGGGAGAGGCGTGTGGAAAGTCCGGTCTCACGTCTGAATCGATGGTATGCACTATGAACAAGATCGCCCTCGACGGGCTGCGGGAACAGTTGCGTGGGCAACTCGTCACTCCTGAAGATCCTGACTACGACGCGGCACGCGCCGTTTTCAACGCGATGGTGGACAAACGTCCTGCCGGGGTCATCCGTGTAGCGCAGGTCTCCGACGTCATCGCCGGTGTGAACTTTGCCCGCGAGAACTCCATGCCGCTGGCCATCAGGGGCGGCGGGCACAGCGCTCCTGGTTTCGGGACGTGGGACGACGCCCTGGTGTTGGACTTCGTTAATCGCACCGGGGTTCGGGTGGATCCCCAAAATTCCCGGGCCCGGGCCGAAGGCGGTACGACCTGGGCCGACTTCAACCACGCCACGCACGCTTTCGGGCTTGCGACCACCGGTGGAATCGTTGGATCCACGGGTGTGGCGGGCCTGACCTTGGGCGGCGGGATCGGGTACCTCGCCAGGAAGTACGGGCTCTCATGCGACAACCTTGTCTCGGCAGATGTCGTGACGGCAGACGGCAAGTTCCTGATCGCCAGCGAGGAACAGAATGAAGACCTGTTCTGGGCGATCCGGGGCGGCGGAGGCAACTTCGGGGTGGTGACATCCCTTGAGTTCGCACTCCATCCGGTGGATATGGTCCATGCGGGCATCATCATTTACGGCGCGGAGAACATTCCCGCAGTAGCCAGGTTCTACCGTGACTACATAGCTTCCGCACCCGAAGAGCTCGGGGCATTCCTGGGCTTCCATCAGGGGCCGCCTGTGCCTTTCCTCCCCGAGGAGTGGCACGGCAAGGCAGTGTGCGTGGTGGTGGGAATGTGGACGGGAGACCCCGCTGAAGGGGATGCACGCTGGCAGCCATTCCTGGAGGCCGCCCCAGTGGCGGGATCCATGGTGGGACCCATGCCGTACCCGGCGCTGAACGTCGCCTTCGACGGACTCAACCCAAAGGGCATGCAGGGCTATTGGAAGGCCAACTTCCTGCGCGAACTCAACGACGGGGCCATCGCTGCCCACGCCCAATTTGGGGCCACCGTGACCAGCATGAACACCGCCGTCCACGTCTATCCCATTGATGGCGCTGTGTCCCGGGTAGCCGTAGAGGATACTGCCTTCGCCCACCGGGACATGAAGTTCTCTCCGGTCATTGCGGCCCAGTGGCCCGATCCTGCAGATAACGAAGCCAACATCGCCTGGGCCCGGGCGTACGCGGCCGCATTGGCACCGCACTCGGAGGCTGGTGGATACATCAACTTCATGGACTCGGAGGACCAGAACCGGGTCGCGGACAACTACGGACCCAACTGGGAGAAGTTGGTATCGGTCAAAGCCAAGTACGACCCCGACAACCTCTTCCGCGTCAACCAGAACATCCCGCCACGCTGAGCCGGGAGTCCACCGGATCCACGTAGGCTTAAGCCCATGAGGTTTTGCAGCTGATGGGCCACAGTCACTCCCACGGTCATCCTGAGGGTTCGGAACCAACCCCGCAGGCGGTCGCTTCCCGTAAAAGGGCCAACTTGCTGCTGGCGGCAGTCCTGGTTCCCTTGGGCGTGCTCACCCTTGTGGCGATGGTGCTTATGTGGCCCTCAGGCAGCCGGGAAGGGATCAACTTTTCAAGTCCCTACCAGGCGGCCCCGGGGGTCACGTTCGACACCGGCAAGATACAAAGCGTCGTGGTGGAAAGCTGTACCCAGACGGGGCAGTCAGACACGGGCCAGCCCACAACGGGTCAGCCCACCACAGGCCAGAACCAGGCCGGCGGCTCCCAGTGCACCTTTGCCTTCACTGTGCCGGACAAGGGCGGCGAGGCGGTCAAGGTGGTCATCAACCCCGATGTCGCGATGTCCCACGGCGTGGACGTTGGTGACTCCATCCGGTACCTGAATCTTTCGGGCGTGCAAGGCAACACGGCGGGCAGTGGCGCGCCGTCCTACGTTTTCGTCGACTTCGTGCGCAACATCCCCATAGCGGCCCTGGCTGTGCTGTATGCCGTGGTGGTGATCGCGGTGGCCCGTTGGCGCGGTTTCCGTGCGCTCCTGGGCCTGGTGGGAGCCTACTTTGTCCTGGTCAGCTTCATCCTGCCCGGTCTGGTGGAGGGCAAGCCGCCGCTCTTGTTGGCGTTGGTGGGATCCACTGTGATCATGATCGGGGTTCTGTACTTTGCCCATGGGTTCTCGGCAAGGACGTCCACGGCCTTGCTGGGAACCATTTTCGGGCTGGCGATCACGGCGCTCCTGGCGGCGTGGGCCACTGACGCGGCCAACCTGGCCGGCGTGGGCAACCACGATGCTTCCACGCTGGTCAACATGTCACCCCAGATTTCCATTTCCGGAATCATCCTCTGCGGCCTCATCATTTCCGGCCTGGGCGTCCTCAACGACGTCACCATCACCCAATCGTCGGCGGTGTGGGAGCTGTACGAGCTCGCACCCAACACCAGCGCCCGGAAGTTGTTTACTTCTGCCATGAGGATTGGGCGGGACCACATCGCCTCGACGGTCTACACCATCGCGTTTGCCTACGCCGGTGCGGCACTTCCCATTCTGATCATTGTGATGCTGTACGACCGCCCACTGGCAGAGGCTCTCACCAGCGCGGAATTGTCCGAGGAAGTCATCCGCACCCTGGTGGGCTCCATCGGGCTGGTCCTCGCGATTCCGGTCACTACCCTCATCGGTGTCCTGGTGGTCAAAGCCACCGGCATGAAGCGCCTTGCCGCTGCCGGGGGACCGGCCGTAAGTGCCGACGGCCTTGAGGATACCGGCGCGCTGGCCGCGGCCGCCGTCGTCGTCGGTTCCGGGCAGGACGAAACGAACGACGCCGGTGTCCGGCAAGGCGCCACCCCCGAACCGGCTGCCGTGGCCAGGACCGCCCGGCCAGGGAGTCGTCGGGCGCAGCGCGAAGCGGAGCGCCGAAGCAGCGATTGACCGGATGACATTTGTCATGCCGAACCGATGACACCCGCTACGGGTGCGCGGAAGGTTCCCCGGCTTGAATGGGTGTACAAGACCTATTCCAGGGAGAGCAATGACAACACCGGGAGTGCCGGCCGTTCGCGCCGCCGGACTGCATAAGAGTTTTGGCAAGGTCCAGGCGGTGCGCGGCCTGGACCTGACCGTGGAGCAAGGCGAAGTGGTGGCTTTCCTGGGCCCGAACGGTGCCGGCAAGACCACCACCATCGACATGATCCTGGGCCTCAGCGCTCCGGACGCCGGTGAGGTGTCCATCTTCGGGCACGCGCCCCGGGGAGCCATAGCCCGTGGGCAAGTAGCGGCCGTCATGCAGACCGGAGGCCTGCTGCGGGACATCAGCGTCAGGGAAACAGTGCAGCTAACGGCGGCCATGTTCGATTCTGCCCGGCCCGTGGACGAGGTCCTGACCCGCGCAGGAATTCTGGACATCGCCGATCGCCGGGTTGAAAAGTGCTCCGGCGGCCAACAGCAACGGCTACGTTTCGCCATGGCGCTGGTCTCGGACCCCGGGCTTCTGATCCTGGATGAGCCAACCACCGGAATGGACGTCGCCGGACGCCGCGACTTCTGGTCAGCCATCCGCGCCGACGCTTCGAGGGGGCGAACAGTCATTTTTGCTACCCACTACCTCGAAGAAGCAGACGCCTACGCTGACCGGATCGTGCTGGTGCGCCAAGGGAAAGTGGTTGCCGACGGCACCGCAGCCCAGATCAAGAACCTGGCTTCCGGAAGAACCGTCCGGGCGTCACTTCCCGCCGATGACCGAGTCCTGCTGGCAGGCCTGCCTGCGGCCGATCAGGTTGAGTTCGACGGCGGCCGGGTCACCGTCCGCTCTGCCGACTCGGATTCCGTGGTCCGTTTCCTGCTCACCAATACCGGCGCCCATGACCTTGAGGTCGTCGCGAACAACCTTGAGGAAGCCTTCGTTGCCCTCACCGCAGACGAGGCCGGGCCGGCCACGGCCCCCACGGCCATGGAAGGGGACCGGATATGAGCCAGGGAACAGCAATTCAGGACCGCAAGCCCTCCGCGGGCGGCGTCAACGCCACATTCCTTTGGATTGAGATTAAACGCATGCTCCGCAACCGGCGGACCATCATGTTCACGGTGCTCATGCCGGCGATCTTCTTTTTCATCTTCGGCTTGTCCAATAAGAACCAGCAACTGCCCAATGGACACAGCTACGGGCAGTACATCCTGATCAGCCTCACCGTCTATGCGGCCATGACAGCAGCCACGGGTGCGGGCAGCCAGGTGGCCGTGGAACGTGCCCAGGGCTGGAGCAGGCAGTTGCGCCTCACACCCCTGTTGCCCGGTGCGTACATAGCCGTCAAGGCCGCGGCCGCGCTGACCCTCTCCTTGGTTGCAGTGATCGCCCAGTTCGTGATCGGTGCCCTCGCCGGGGTGACCATGGACGCCCAGACATGGCTGACCGCCGGCCTGGTGGCCTGGGTGGGTTCCTTGGTATTCGCCGCACTCGGTCTCTTCGTGGGTTACCTCATGCCAAGCCAGAACGTCATGCAGATCCTGGGCCCGGCCCTGGCCATCCTGGCCATGCTCGGAGGGCTCTTCATGCCGATTGAGATCATGGGCGATACCTTTGGTGCCATCGCCAAATTCACCCCGGCCTACGGGATCGGACAGCTGGCACGAAGCCCTATCACCGGGGAGTTCGATGCCCTGTGGATCGTGAACGTCTTGGTCTGGCTGGCGATATTCGTGGGCGGGGCAGCCATGGCCTTCCGTCGCGACACCAACCGTGTCTGAGCCGCTGGGCCGTGACTAAGGTGGGATCCATGAGCAGCCCGTCCTTGTGGGAAACACTCCGCGGTCCAGGTCCCCGAAAATGGTTCATCGGCGCTGCGTTCTCCATCGTGTTGTGGGCCTGGCCCACCTGGAACCTCGTATGGTCCGTGGACGAGCCCGTGAGCTGGAAGGTTCTCGCCTCGGCGTCGTTGGTGGCTTTCTTCGCGGCTTACGCCCTCCTGCCCATGATCAGCCGGGGAAGGAACGCCCGGACGGGTTTGGCCTGCGTCACGATCCTCCTGGCCCTGAACGGACTCGTCATCCTGCTGGTGGGCAAGGAAGCACTGTGGACATGGCCCTTCCTTGCGTGCGCCATTGGAATGACCACGCTGCCGCCCCGCGTTGACTTCGCCTTGATCATGGCACTGTCCGGTATTTCCCTGGCCTCCGAACTGGCAGAGGGCAGCCCGGAGCAGGCATTCTTCCAGCCGGCGCTGATCCTGTCCCTCGGCTTCATGATGTCCTCTTTCGCGCGCCTGATCCGCCAGACAACAGCGCTGCGGGCCGCCCAAACGGAACTCGCAGACGCCGCTGTGGCGGCCGAACGCAGCCGAGTAGCCCGGGACATGCACGACATCCTGGGACATTCCCTCACCGTCATTGCCGTCAAAGCGGAGTTGGCAGGCCGATTGATGGAAGCCATCGCCGGCGGCCCGGCAAAGGACAGGGCAGCAGGGGAGATCAGTGAAGTCCAGGAGCTTGCCCGTGGTGCGCTCGCCGACGTCCGGGCCACGGTGGCCGGATACCGCGGGGTCAACGTCCTTGCCGAACTTGCGGCGGCGAGGACCGCCTTGGAATCGGCCGGCATCCACGCCGACCTTCCCCGGACAGTGGAGCAGGTGCCGGCCAAGTATCGGGAACTGTTCGGCTGGGTGCTGCGGGAAGGCGTCACGAACGTTGTGCGGCATTCAGGCGCCGTTCAGTGCCGGGTCCGGTTGACGGCGTCGACCGTCCTGGTGGAGGACGACGGCGTGGGGCCGGGGCCGGGCGTCCCCGGCAGCGGGTTGGCAGGGATCCGGGAGCGTGCCGCCACGGCCGGCGGAACGGTAAGTATTGGTGCGAGCGACCTGGGAGGGTTCAGATTGGCAGTTGACGTATGAGCATTCGATTGGTGATCGCGGACGACCAAGCCTTGGTCCGGGGTGCCCTCGCTGCCTTGTTGGGCCTTGAAGCGGACATCGAAGTAGTGGCTGAGCTGGGGGATGGGACCGGTGTGGTTGCGGCCGTGGTGGAGCATGCGGCTGACGTGGCCATGCTGGATGTCGAAATGCCGGGCCTGGACGGTATTTCCGCAGCGGCCGCCGTTCGCCGTGCGGCGCCGTCGTGCCACGTCCTGATGGTCACGACGTTCGGAAGGCCGGGATATCTCAGGAGGGCCATGCAGGCCGGAGCATCCGGGTTCGTGGTCAAGGACACCCCGGCGCGTCAGCTGGCCGAGGCGGTTCGGCGGGTGCACCAAGGGCTGCGGGTGGTGGACCCTTCGCTTGCAGCCGAGTCGTTGATGTCGGGAGACAGTCCGTTGACCGAACGCGAGGCGGAGGTGCTGAAGGCGGCGTCCGACGGCGGTACGGTGGCCGATATTTCCAAGGCCGCGATGCTTTCCGAAGGCACGGTCCGAAACTATCTCTCGGCGGCCATGGCCAAGACCGGTGGGCGGACGCGGGCCGAAGCCGTGCGGTTGGCCCATGAGAACGGGTGGCTTCTCTAAGGGCCTGACTCCCCGATTTGCCCGCGTTTGCAACAATGGATGGGTGACTGTAGTAGCAACGCCCCCCGCACCGAAGCTCGAGCTCCCGCCTTTGAAGCTCGGCGGGATCACCGTGGACACCCCGGTGATCCTTGCCCCGATGGCCGGGATCACCAACTCAGCCTTCCGCAGGCTCTGCCGTGAATACGGCGGCGGCCTGTATGTGGCAGAGATGGTGACCTCCCGTGCCCTGGTGGAACGGACACCGGAATCGTTGCGCATCATTTCCCACGATGATGACGAGAAGGTCCGCTCCGTGCAGCTGTACGGGGTGGATCCTGTGACAGTGGGCGCGGCAGTTCGGATGCTGGTAGAGGAAGACCGCGCCGACCACATCGACCTCAATTTTGGCTGCCCGGTTCCCAAGGTCACCCGGCGAGGCGGCGGTTCCGCCCTGCCCTGGAAAATTGATCTCTTCACGTCCATCGTCCAGACGGCGGTCCGGGAAGCGTCAAAGGGAGATATTCCGCTCACCATCAAGATGCGCAAGGGCATCGATGATGACCACCTGACGTACCTCGACGCCGGCCGCATCGCCCGCGATTCCGGCGTGGCTGCCGTTGCCCTGCACGGGCGCACCGCCGCCCAGTTCTACTCCGGACAGGCCGATTGGTCAGCCATCGCCCGGCTCCGCGAAGCACTTCCCGACATCCCGGTCCTGGGCAATGGCGACATCTGGTCAGCGGAAGACGCAGTGCGCATGGTTCGGGAAACCGGTGTGGACGGCGTAGTGGTGGGCCGTGGTTGCCAGGGCCGGCCCTGGCTCTTCGGCGATCTGCAGGCAGCCTTTGAAGGCAGCGAAGAGCGGCACCGCCCTGGACTGCGTGAAGTTGCCGAGGGTGTCTACCGGCACGCGGAACTGATGGTTGAGACGTTCGGCAACGACGAATACAAAGCCCTGCGCGAGATCCGCAAGCACATGGCCTGGTACTTCAAGGGATATGTGGTGGGCAGCGAACTGCGCACCAAACTCGCCACCGTCCCCACCCTTGAAGTCCTCCGCGGATACCTCGACGAACTGGACATGGACTCGCCTTATCCTGGCGTCGATTCCGAGGGCCCCCGAGGCCGGGCGGGCTCGCCCAAGAAGCCTGCCCTCCCCAAGGATTGGCTGGAAAGCCGTCAGCTGAACGCGGAACAGAGCGCCGATATCTCGGCCGCGGAGCTGGACGTGTCGGGCGGCTAGCCTCACACGTGTAAGACTGGCTCAAGAAGCACCACAACAGGCGCTTGAAGGAGGCAGATACCCATGGGAACCGAAGCGATGATTGGCCATAACGGAACCGCACACGATTACGTGCAGGCAATTCCCGGCTACGTCGACGCCGATTCCGCGCGTTGGGTCGAAGAACCCCGCAAGAGCAATTACCGCTCGGACTTCGAACGGGACCGGGCCAGGGTCCTGCATTCCTCGGCCCTGCGCAGGCTCGGCGCCAAGACCCAGGTCGTGGCTCCTGACACCGACGACTTTGTGCGCACGAGGCTGACCCACAGCCTCGAAGTGGCCCAGGTAGGCCGTGAACTTGGGCGCTCCCTGGGGTGCGACCCCGACGTCGTGGACACCGCCTGCCTCAGCCACGACCTCGGCCACCCGCCCTTTGGCCACAACGGCGAGTCTGCGCTCAACGAAGTGGCGCACACCATCGGTGGGTTCGAAGGCAATGCGCAGACCCTGCGGTTACTGACCCGCTTGGAACCCAAGGTGCTGGCCGAGGACGGCCGCCCAGCGGGCCTGAACCTCACCCGCGCAAGCCTGGACGCGGCGTCCAAATACCCGTGGTCAGCCGTGGACGCCCCCGTCATCCACGGGCACCGCACCAGTAAGTTTGGTGCCTACGAGGACGACCTTCCTGTGTTCGAATGGCTCCGTGAGGGCGCGCCCGGAAACCGTTCCTGCATCGAAGCGCAGGTCATGGACCTCGCGGATGACATCTCCTACTCGGTCCACGACGTGGAGGACGCGATCGTTGCCGGCCACTTCCAGTTGAAGTGGATGGAGAACCCCGACCACCGTGCACGGGTGGTGGGCTACACCAAGC
This sequence comes from Paenarthrobacter sp. UW852, assembly GCF_024608385.1. Lineage (NCBI taxonomy): Bacteria > Bacillati > Actinomycetota > Actinomycetes > Micrococcales > Micrococcaceae > Paenarthrobacter > Paenarthrobacter sp. UW852. Next base: position 35,334 of record NZ_JAMSGY010000002.1, on the reverse strand, counting down.
AGTGGTACCTGCCGCACCACGATCCCGCGGAGATCGACGCTGCCCTGGCCCGGCTCGAAGCCACCAAGGTGTGGGTCCGTGAAGCCGACGGCAGCCGGAAGTCGATGGCGGCGCTGAAGGACATGACCAGCCAGCTGATTGGCCGGTTCTGCCAGAGCGCCATGGAGACAACCCGCGGACATTTCGGGCCCGCCAACCTGACCCGGTACGACGCCGAACTCATGGTCCCGGATGAAACGGTGGCGGAGATCGCTGTCCTCAAGGGCCTGGCCACCACTTTCGTGATTTCCACGGACCACCGCCAGCCGGTGTACGAGCGTCAACGCGAGGTCCTCCACGCGCTGGTGGGCGTCCTGAACGCGACAGGCGACCGGCACCTGGAGCCGATGTTCGCGTCCGACTGGCGTGACGCCGTCGACGACGGCGCCCGGCTTCGTGTGGTGATCGACCAGGTGGCCTCACTGACCGATGCCTCTGCCTTGGCCATGTACGAGCGCCTGGTGGGCAGCCTGCCGTCACTCTGGTGAAGCCGGGAGCCCACGGCCGAGCGACTAGGATGGTGACGTGGCTGGCCTGATCAAACGTGAAGATATCGACGAAGTACGCCAGCGTACGGATATCAAGGAAGTCGTTGACGGTTACGTCACCTTGAAGGGCGCCGGGCTGGGCAGTTTCAAGGGACTGTGCCCCTTCCACGACGAACGTTCGCCCTCCTTTACCGTCCGACCGCAAGTGGGCCGGTACCACTGCTTCGGCTGCGGCGAGGACGGCGACGCCATCTCCTTCATCCAGAAGATGGACCACAGCTCGTTCCATGAAGCCGTTGAGAAACTGGCTGCCAGGATCGGGTACGAGCTGCGCTACGAAGACGGCGGAACAGGGCCCAACCGCGAGGAAGTCGGCAAGCGGCAACGGTTGCTGGATGCCCACAAGATCGCTGACGAGTTCTTCCGTGCCCAACTGTTGACGCCCGGGGCGGCCGAGGGCCGCAATTTCCTGGACGGTCGCGGCTTTGACCGCGCCGCTGCTGAGCACTTTGGCGTCGGGTACGCCCCTCAGGGTTGGGACGCGCTGCTGAAACATTTGCGTGGTCGGGGCTTCACCGACGCGGAGCTGAAACTCACCGGCATGTTTTCCGAGGGCAACCGCGGTATCTATGACCGCTTCCGCGGGCGGCTGATCTGGCCAATCCGCGATATCGCGGGGGACACCATCGGCTTTGGTGCGCGCAAGCTCTATGAAGACGACCAGGGCCCCAAGTACCTGAACACCCCCGAAACCGCGCTCTACAAGAAGTCCCAGGTCCTGTACGGCATCGACATCGCGAAGAAGAATGTCGCCAAGGAACGGCAACTGGTGGTGGTGGAAGGCTACACGGACGTCATGGCCTGCCACCTGTCGGGAGTAGCGACGGCGGTGGCCACCTGCGGTACTGCTTTCGGTACCGAGCACATCAAGATCGCACGTCGCCTGATTTCCGACGACGGGACCGGTGGAGAAGTGGTGTTCACCTTCGACGGCGACGCGGCCGGCCAAAAAGCGGCCCTGCGGGCCTTCGAAGAGGACCAGCGGTTCCAGGCACAAACTTACGTTGCCGTTGAACCCAGCGGCGCCGACCCCTGCGACCTCCGCCAGCTCAAAGGCGACGCCGCTGTCAGGGATTTGATCCTCAGCCGCAAGCCACTGTTCGAATTCGCCATCAAGGCATCCCTGCGCCGGCACAACCTCGACACCGTGGAGGGCCGCGTGGCAGCACTGCGGGAGGCTGCTCCGGTGGTCGCGCAGATCCGCGACTCGGCCACGAGGCCCGGCTACACCCGCGAACTTGCGGGCTGGCTCGGGATGCCCATCGAGGAGGTCAGCCGGTACGTTGGTGCCGCCATCAAGCGCGGTGGACCTGTCAGTGGCGCGCCAGGCGGCAACGAACAGCCGACGACGGCGGCAGCCCCGCCGTCGTCCGGTCCTGTTTTCCAGCGTCCCGACCCGCGGGACCCCGTTGCCGGCATGGAGCGCCAGGCTTTGGAGGTCGTCCTCCAGGATCCCGCGGTATTGGGCGGCGGAGCGTGGGAACGTTTCGAGGCCTCGCACTTCTCCACCCCTGCGTATGGTGCGGTCCATGCGGCCATCAGGGCCACGGGCCTGGCGCACGCAGGGGATCCTGTGGCGTGGGTGGAGCAGATCCGCCAGGAAGTTCCCGAGCCGCTGCGGTCGTTGGTCTCGGAACTTGCAGTAACACCGTTGCCGGCCAGCACTCCGGAGGCCATGCAGCGGTATTGCCGGGACATCCTGGCGCGGCTCTTTGAACTCCAGATCACCCGGATCAAAGCGGACAAGATGGGCCAGCTCCAGCGGCTCGATGCCGCGTCCAACCCCGAGGAGTTCCAGCGCCTGAACCGGGAGCTGATGCAGCTGGAGATGGAGCGCAGGGCGCTCCGGGCGGACGGCTGAGGGCTCGATTTCGTTTTCCAGCGGGGCCCTGTTAAGCTAGTAACCGCTTCATTCCTCCGTAGCTCAATTGGCAGAGCATTCGACTGTTAATCGAAGGGTTACTGGTTCAAGTCCAGTCGGAGGAGCGCGCAATACCCCCGTTCCGGCCAGCCGGTACGGGGGTATTTTTTATACCCCGGGTGGGTACCTTGCGCCGATTTCGCATTGGGTAAAACCTTTGCTAAAGTCATAGGCGCTTCATTCCTCCGTAGCTCAATTGGCAGAGCATTCGACTGTTAATCGAAGGGTTACTGGTTCAAGTCCAGTCGGAGGAGCATCAGGACCCCGTGCCGGCTTAAAGCTGGTGCGGGGTCCGCCTTTTTTCAGACGAAATCCATTTCCACCTGCAGGAAGCGGGCAGCTTCAGTCACGGCCGCCACAAAAGATTCCTGCTCGGTGGGCGGGGTCCTGGGTTCGCGGGGATGCCATTCGTGTGGAGCGGAATAGACGCGGGTGAAGCCCCCTCCAGAAGGCGCATAGAAGATGCCGAACCTTTGGACAGGCCACTCAGGCGAGGTTTCAGGGGCAACGAGCAACGCGGCGTCGGTTTCCGGGTTGTACCACTGGGCAATGGGTCTCCGGCGATCGTCCGTGAAGAGTCCCGCAGCGTAAAGGGCTGCCGACTGCGGACTGGTCACTGAACACAGCCGATCCCACCACAGGGGCAGGATGCGGTCATCCCGCCGCTGCCATGGTGCCGGAAGCGGCTGCAGTTCTTGCCAATGTGGCACATCTCAATTTTATCGTCCGGGAGGTGCCCGGAAAAGGGCTAACGGGACAGCCCGAGTCGGGGATAGAGGACTTCGAAGCCCTTGGCGAGGCCCTCGTTCAGGGCTATTCCCACGTGTCCGCCATTAGGCACCTCGTAGTAGGTGACAGACATCCCGGAAGCCTGGGCCGCAGCGGAGACGGCCTTGGCCGCCGCCACATAGTTCAGGTCATCGGAGCCGGCCGTGAAGACGGCTGTCGTATCCGGAAATTTCTTGCCGTTCATGATGTTGATGGGCTTCTGTGCCTCATAGTCGGCCTGGTTACCGCCGAAGATCTCAGCCAGGTTGCCGGCAGGGTCCTCAGCCCCGGGAAACTCTTCGCCCGAAATGTCCACGACGTTGCCCCACATGCCGGGGTACTTGAGTGCGAACGAGATCGCGCACTGGCCTCCGTTGGAGTACCCGGCAATGGTCCAATGGTCGCGGTCGGTAAGGATGTTCAGGTTGGCCTTGGCCCAATTGACGACGTCCTCGTTGATGTACTTCTGCACGTTCCCGTACTTGGCGGTATCCAGGCAGAGCGTGTCATCCTGATCCGGGCCGATTTGGTCGGCAACGATGGCGATCGGAGCCAGGCCGTTGTTCTGTGCCGCGAACTCTTCCAAGGCCGCAGCGACGTATTGCGGATCAGGGAGCCCCGGTTGGCCCATCATCAGGACAAACAGGGGCAGCTTGGGCGGATTCTTTGTCAAAGCTGCAGGAGGCAGGTAGATCCCCGCCGGACGTGCGTTGAACCCCGACGCCGTGGCGGGGATGACCTCAGTGCCGACTTTGCCCTGGGCGGGCATGTCTGCCGGCGGTTTCCAGTTTTGCCACAGGGGACCGGCCGGATTGGAGGCGTCCGGGTCGGGTTTGCTCAGGTGGATCGCGCCTTCGGTGGAAATACCCAGCGCCGAACCCAACGTCTTGTTCAGGCCGAACTCGGTATTGATGCCGAGCGCCGCCACCAAGGCGAACACGGGGATGGATACAGCTGCCACCGCCTTGCGCCAGGGCCGGCTATGACGGAAGCTCACGGCGGCCAGACCCAGCCCGCCGAAGCAAGCCAGGGCCCAGAACCATACCCGTGGCGTGAGTCCAACGTGGAAAACATCCATGACGTCTTCCACGATCCAGACCGTCAACCAGCCCACCAGGACGGCGACGGCGACAGCGAGCACGGCAGTGAGGGCCCACCGGGCCGATGGCTTGAGGAAAAGTACCAGGAAAAAGGCAAAGCCGATCAGTGCAGCCGTTGTCATCACGACAGGACCGCTGATGTCGATCTTCAGGATGGTATTCATGTTCGTGCTGCCCGCCTCAACGTCATGCTACTGGCTCCCTTGCCACCATTTGGCGGAGAAGACCCGCGCTTTGGGTGGGGGAAAGTCCCGGGAGGTAAGCCGAGCCGACGGCGATGCCGATGGCTGGCAGAGCCAGCGTGTCCGGGTAGTACATATACAAAGTCCGGTGGTCGGGCTGGAACCTGGACTTGAAAGCGGCCAACGACTTGAAGCCGTACATGGGTTCCAGTGCATTTCCCAGCAGCGCCAGGACCCGGTCCAGCGCGCTGTGGTCGCCGTCGTCCGTGCCCGCGCCGCTGTTGGCGAGGGGCGACCCGGACAGCGAAATGCTGGGGACGTTCTCCTTGAAATGGGTAACTGCAGAGGCGATGAGGAACTCCATGACGCCCTTGAACCCCGTGGTGCGGCGCCGCATGAAGTCCAGGGTCCACCCGGAGATGGAGCCGTTGCTGAAGACAGGCAGCCAGCTGGTCACTCCATGGACCAGTCCGTCGTCGTCCACCGCCACGCAACAAAGGACCTCCGGATCCTTGAGTTCGTTCAGGCCGCCAAGGGTGAACCCCATCTCGGGGAGGGCTTTGTCGGCGACCCACTCCTCGGAGATCTCTGCCAGTTGTGCCCTGATCCCGGGAGGCATGTCGCGGTAGTGGTACCAGTAATCCTTGATGGACAGCTTGTCCGCACGGTTCAGTGCCGTGCGGACGTTCTGCCACTCTTTGCCTTTGAAGGTCATGGCCTGCACGTTGAGCAGCGTCTCCTCCGCCACGTCCAGTTTTTTGAAGCCCTGCGGCAAAAGCGCTGCATCCAGTTCATCCGTTGCCGAGTAGAAGCAGGGGATCAGCCCCAGCCTGGAGCAATGGCCCAGGAATCCCGCGGCTGCCTCCACATGATGTTCCGGGGCTCCGATCGGACCGGCTACCGTCAGGGCGACCCCGTTATGGACCTGATAGGCCACTCCTGCGCGCCGATCAGGAGTGAACCAGTACTGGTTGTTGTCCCACAGGGTCATCCACGACAGGGTCCCGCCACCGGCATGCAACAGCTCACGGGCATGGCCCAGGTCCGCGGAAGGATCAGTGGCTATGTCCCGGAACCGCCGGAAGTTGTTCAGGACCAGCACCAGGATGCACAGCCAAATGATGACTCCGCCCAAGCCGTAAAGTACGGTGCTCAGCAGTCCCTGGGGCAAGTCAACAACGAAGGGCACGGGAAACGGAACCAGGATATGGGTCAGTTGCCCGGCCAGGTCCAGCAGGGTGGAACGGCCAGCGTTGCCCTCCAGGAACCAAAAAACCACGTACAGCACGACGGCGGCGACCGCCAGGGCCAGCGAGGTCCGCCCCAGGGTGCGGTATCCGGCATCGCTGGACTCCACCCGGAACTTGTGCCGGTTTCCCACGAGCAGCGTCAGGACGATGACCGGGGCCAGAACTGCCGGTACTGCGTACAGCAGCAGGTAGCCGAAGTCCTCATCGCCCAGCGTGACATCGGGATCGGTCACGTATTGAAGAATCGACAGGACGGTGACAGCGGCCAGGTACGCCTGGATGACCAACGTCAGTCGGTAGGCGAGCCGACGGCCACGCCTGAGCCCTTCAGCGCAGACCAGCAGAAGCAGGACCGGGATCACCGTCAGGATGGCTGCGCCGAAGCTTCGGACCCCCACGATTCCCTGGAGGGTCACACAGTTCGGATCGTTCCCGCAGGCTTCCTGGACTTCGTCCGCGTCCGGGCTTGCCTGAAGCATGACTTCTGCGACCACTGAGAGCGGCCCGACCTCCCAGGTACCGGTCAGTTGCGTCAGTAAAGGCCCGACGGCGAATACCCCCACCACAGTGCCGACCAGGAACCTCGTTTCCCGAAGGCTGGACGAATGAAACGATCCTTCCCTCCGGCGGAGCACCAGGGACTGGATGGCCCAGCCGGCCAGAACGCCAATCACGGCACCCGCAAGGGCCTGGAGGGTCTGGGCGACGCCAACAAAAAGCGCGAACATCAACGTGGCGGCCAGCAACCACGTCCGCAGCCGCCGACGCCACAGGGAGCCCAGGGCCGCCGTCGAACATCCCAAGGCAGCGGCAGCCCCGCCATAGGCGCCAACCGCGTATTCACCGCCGAGGAAGCTCAGCCACTGGTCGCTGGAGTCGGTACCGAAGGTCACCAGCCCCACCAGCACCAAAGCGCTGAGGGCCGAACCCGCAACGAACGCTGCAAGGGCGAGCCACGGTCCCATGACGCGCTCGGCGATTCCTACGCCCAGCAGGATCGCGGCTGTGCAGGCAACGTAATCAAGCAGGGATGAGGCAAAGAACCCGGACGTAAACACGGACCACCAGGGACCGGGCTCCACGGCCAATCCGAGACCCACCTGATTCAGGAGGTCAACACTGGGCCCGTTGAGCAGGCTCCCAGTAGCGATACCCACAAGCCAGGGCAAGGCTGCGAGAGCCAACGTCAGTGGCAACCTGCGCACAGCGGTCACGCCGCGAAGGCTACCCCTGAATGCCCCAGCCGTGCTCATGTAGTGTCCCCTTCACCGGTCAGGCACCGGTTAAGCCCGGTTCGCCACCATTCTGCCTTGCGCGAAGGCGCAGGGGGAGAGGGCGGGGCGTCGCGGCTGGTGGTTATCGGGCTTAGTCACGCTTCCACGGGCCCGGGTTGACGCGGTACAGCACGGCAGCGCCGATGACTGCCCCGAGGATCGCCCCGAACAGCGGGCTACCGGCGGCGCGCCCGAGGAACGCACCAGCGACTGCGCCAAGCATCGCGCCGAGGAAAAGGCCACGGCCGTTACGGTGCGGTTTCTTGGTCATGCTCACAGCCTACGGTCTCATTGCCAGTGGATGGCTTGTTGTTAGTGGATGGCTTGTTGTTAGTGAATGGAGGGGACCGTGCGGGGACGGACCACAAGCCACAGGGCGGCAGTGGATCCGCTGAGGCACACCGCCATCACCGATCCCATGGGCACAGCGGAGCCCACACCGAGCCAGCCGACAATGGGTGGGACAATTCCCGCCATCATGAACTGGGAGGCCCCCAGGAGCGAAGCTGCCGTTCCGGCCCGTGCGCCGTGGTTGGCCAAGGAGAGCACCTGGACGCAGGGGAACATGAAGCCAGTTGCGCAGATATAGAACCACAGCGGTATCAGGATGCCCCACAGACCGACGTGGGACAGGTCAAGGACGATGATCACGCCGGCCATCAACACCATGAAGAGGGTTGCTCCGGCCACAATCCACTGCGGAGCCACCCGTCGAATGAGGCGCGAGCTGATCTGGACACCTGCAACGATGCCCAAGGAGTTGATGCCAAACAGCAGGCCATACTCCTGCGGGGAAAAGCCGTAGACATCCTGGAACAGGAACGTGGAGGCCGAAAGGTACGCAAAGAGGCCACCGAAGTTCAGGCTTCCCACCATCACCATGCCCACGAAGATCCTGTCGCCCAGGACCGATTTGTAGCGCTGGACCACGGTGGTGCTGGACTTACCCCGCTGCTCTGCCGGGAGAGTCTCACGGATGAAGAAGATCGATGCCAGGATCACCAGGAGGCCGTAACACGCCAGGAAATAGAAAATCCCCGGCCACGGAAATGCCAACAACAGCTGGGAGCCGATAACGGGCGCGAGGATGGGGGCCAATCCGTTGACCAGGGACATCCGCGAAAACATCTTCACCATTGAATAGCCGTGGAAAAGGTCGCGGACCATGGCCATGGCCACGACGCCACCGCCGGCGGCACCTATACCCATCAGGACGCGGAACAGTGACAGCATCCCGATGTCCGTCGACAAGGCAGCACCCAGGGATGAACCAATATGGACGGCCGTTGCCAGGATCAGCGGCAGGCGGCGTCCCACCTTGTCGCTGAAAGGGCCCACCACCAACTGGCCAAGGCCAAAACCCACAGTGGTTCCGGTCAGGGTGAGCTGGATGGCAGCTGCTGAGACGTCAAAGCTCTTTTCGAGGGCGGGGAAAGCCGGGAGATAGAGATCGATCGTAAAAGGGCCCAAGGCGGTCAGGGCACCCAGCAGGAGAATGTAGACGAGTTTTTCGCGTCGGCTCAGAGAATCGCCCGGAGCTGTTGGAGGGGTCACGATCATCAATCCTATGGCCAAGATCATATTTATTGGGCCTATCCCAGGCGCGCCGTAGCGTGCTCCGAAAGTTGAGCAGGAACCTGAATGATAGTTTTGTGGACAGGTGCGCGCGGCGATCCTTATCCGGCCGCGTTCGCCCTCACGATGCCCAGAGGAAGCAGTTAGGCGGAACCCATGAGTGGACGTCACACCGGCCGGACCAGTCAAGGACCAGCGATTCGTACTTTGCCGAAGACCCTCAAGCTCGTTGCGCGGTTGGCCCCACGGCAAATAAACGACGAAATTGCCTTGGCCAAGGTGGAACTCAAGCGCAAGGCCACGCAGGTCGGCGTCGCAGGTGCCTTCTTTGGTGTGGCGCTGGTTTTCCTGGCCCTGTTGGTGATCGCGCTGGTGGTCGCTGCGATTCTGGGCCTGGCCACCATCATGCCCGGTTGGCTCGCCGCCCTGATCGTCGCTGCGTTCTTCCTGGTGGTCATTGCCATTGCATCCTTGATCGGCATCGCCAAGTTCAAGAAGGCCATGCCGTTGGTGCCTGAAGACACCATCCGCGGCATCAAGCATGATCTCGGTATCGCCAAGGAGGGCTCGGATTTCGACGAGTCCATCCTGGACCCGAACTCCCCGGCAGCAAAGGCTGCCAAGGCCGAGAAGGAAGCCGCCGCGCAGAAGGCCAAGGCAGAAAAGGCGGCCAAGGAAGCTGCCAAGGAAGCCGACGCCGTCAAGGCTCCCACGGAGGCCGAACTTCGTTCCCGCCTGAACAAGCGCCGTCAGCACCTGACGGGTGTACGCGACGAGCTGGGCGAGCAGTTGGACGTCAAGAAGCAGGCTCAAGCCTTGCTGGAAAGTGCCAACGGCAAATTCCAGGAGGGCAGGGAATTCGCTGCTGCCAAGTTCGCGGACATCAACGCCTCAGTACCGGAGAGCCTGGGCGAACGGTTCGCCGCACGCTGGAAGGACCTCGCAGCGTTCGCAGCGGCTGCCGTGGTGTTCGTCGTTGCACTGCGGAAGTTGCGGCAGAAATAGCAGCAGCCGGCAGCGCTGAACACTGGACATGAGGAAAGGGGGACAGGATGAAATTGATCGGTGCTGGCTCGCACCCGGATCGACCCCAGGTCGACCACGATTCCATCCTCACCGTCCCCAACATCGTCACTGTCCTGCGTTTCATGGGTGTGCCCCTGTTCGTGTGGCTTGTCCTCTCCGAACAGGAATACGGCTTCGCTGTCCTCGTGCTGGTGATCATGGGCAGCACGGACTGGGTGGACGGCTACATTGCCCGGCGCTTCGACCAAACGTCAAAGCTGGGCAGGATCCTCGATCCCATGGCGGACCGGGCCGCGCTCCTGGCCGTCGCTTTGACTTTGGTAATCGCGGGCGTCGTGCAGTGGTGGTACCTCGCGGCGTTGCTGATTCCCGACGCGATATTGGCTACTGTGTCGCTGATCTATTTCCGCAGCCACCCCGACTTGCCAGTCAGCATCATCGGGAAGATCCGAACGGCACTGTTGTTGGTTGGAACGCCGCTGCTGGTCCTGTCCAAGCTGCCTGTCCCGTACACGGAGGTCTACCTCGTGGGGGCGTGGACTTTCCTGGGCCTCGGACTGGCAGGTCACTGGATTGCTGCTTACAACTACTTTTGGGCCATCTTGCATAAGGGTAAAGAACTGAAAACCAACGACGGCGGACACGGCTGATGGTGTGGCTTGCCGTTTTCCTGGCGGTACTCGGCGCATTCTTCCTGGCCATTGGTGCCCAGAGGCAGGGCAGCGCGGTCAAGGCCGATACTGGCGGCTTGGCCCTTAGTTCCAACGGCTTCCTGAGGCTCCTGCGAAACCCGCGCTGGATTCTGGGCCTGCTGTTCCTTGCCTTGGGCATGGTGATGAATGCGATAGCGCTGGTATCCGCGCCGCTGACGGTGGTCCAGCCGATCGGTGCCATCGCGCTGGTCATTACCACGGTGGTCAATGCGAAAGACCAGGGCCTCTCCATCAACCGGGCCACGGTGGTTGCCATCAGCGCATGCGTCACCGGTTCCGCCCTCTTCGTGTTGCTTGCGGTTAACGTCACCCAGGAAAACCATCACGTGAACTCCGAGGACGAGCTCACCATCGTCCTGCTGCTTGCCCTGGCTGTGGGCATCTTCGGAACGCTCGCCGTGCTGTTCAGGCACCGTATGAACGCCTTCGTCTACATCCTGGGCGCCGGTGTGCTCTTCGGGTTCGTGGCCGTGCTGACCCGCATCATCGGCAAGCACCTGCTGGATCCGAACGGACTCTTCCTGCTGAACGTCCAGTGGTACACGCTGATCGCTATCGCTGCGGCCGGTGGCCTGGGCTCATGGTTCGTCCAAAGCGCATACTCCGGAGGACCGCCGGACCTGGTGATCGCAGGGCTGACTGTCATTGACCCCATGGTGGGCATCGCCATTGGCATTGTGATCCTTGGTGAGCTTCGTCCCGATGTGCACGCCGTAATGGCGATAGCCATGGCTGCAGCGGCAACGCTTGCTATCGTTGGGGTTATTGCCCTGAGCAGGCACCATCCGGAAGTCACCAAACGCAAGAAGGACGCGAAGGCCGCTGGCAACCGGAAGGCTTAGGGCAACGTCTTACCCTTGCGCCACCGCTTTTGCGGGCGGCAACCCGGCGACACCGCAGCATTGCCACAAGCAAAGCTGTCCGCACCGTGACCATCAGGAGTTCTCCACGTGACCATTCCCGACACCAGCAAACCCCTCACCATCTTGATTGCGGCAGACACGTATCCACCGCACGTCAACGGCGCCGCCCAATTCGGCTACCGCCTGGCCAAGGGAATGACGGCACGAGGACACAACGTACACGTGTTGGCCTGCCGGCAGGATAAGGGCAAGAGCTTCACGGAGTTCCGTGATGAGGCAACGGTGCACCGGCTTCGCTCCCACGGCGTCTTCACCCACGAGTACTTCCGCATCTGCTTCCCGTGGGAAATCAAGAAGGAAATCAGCCTGCTGTTCGATAAGGTGCAGCCGGACGTGGTCCACATCCAAAGCCACTACATGATTGGCGAGCACGTCCTGTACGAGGCCGTGAAGCGTGGCATCCGCATCGTGGCAACCAACCACTTCATGCCCGAAAACCTGAACCCTTTCCTGCCGTTCCCGCAGTGGTTCAAGGACATCGTCGGCCGCATTTCCTGGAAGGACATGGGCAAGGTCATGGGCCAGGCCGATGTCGTCACCACGCCCACGCCGCTTGCTGCCAAGGCCATGCACCAGCACGCCTTCCTGCGCAAGGTCCTGCCGCTGTCCAACGGCATTGACTCGGCCGCCTACGAACTCCAGCCGGGCGAATCGATTGAACCGAACAGCTACCCCACGGTCCTTTTCGCGGGTCGACTGGCTGAGGAAAAGCACGTTGATGTACTGATTGACGCCGTAGCAAAGACGCCCCGTGAGCTCAATGTGCACTTGGAGATCGTCGGCGGCGGTGAGGTCCGTCCGGCGCTCGAAGCGCAGGTGGCCAGGCTTGGGCTGGGGGACAGGGTGAAGTTCCTTGGGCTTGCCAGCGACGAAGACCTGCGCGAGGCCTACATCAAGGCCGACATCTTCTGCATGCCGGGAACGGCGGAACTCCAGTCGCTGGTGACGCTCGAGGCAATGTCCGCATCCACGCCTGTGCTGCTGGCCAACGCCATGGCGCTGCCGCACCTGGTCCGCGACGGCGAAAACGGGTACCTGTTCACGCCCAACGACAGCGGTGAACTCGCAGCCAAGATCACCAAGCTCCTGCAACTGCCCGAGGACCAACTGAAGGCCATGGGCAAGCTCAGCCGCGAGATGGTGGAGCCCCACAGCATCAACGGCACCCTCCAGACCTTCGAAGACCTCTACCGGGGTGCTTCGTACGAGGACATGGTGGTGTGACCAAAGCACACCCTGGCACCTATTAGAATTGCTGGAGTGCTTTGCCCGGAACGGCCGTTTATTGACGGGCTCTCCGGGTTTCACGGGGCTATAGCTCAGCTGGTTAGAGCGCGGGACTCATAATCCTAAGGTCCTCGGTTCAAGTCCGAGTAGCCCTACATTTGCATTGAAGCCGTGGCCCACAATCCTGGATTGTGGGCCACGGCTTTTTTAACGCCCTCCTTGGCGTTGGCGTGACTGGCGGCCGTTGCAGATATCCAGGTCCGTGGGGTAAGTTACTGATCAGTAACTTATTACCCGCCGGTAACATGGCCGCCCAGCCTGGCTCTGGAGCCCATGGCCTCGCCGGAATCCAGACGTGGTCGCAGGTGACCACCTTGAAGGAGCGCACATGTCCAACGCTGCATTCGACGCCACCACCCTTCCGTATGCCGATGGTGACTTCTACGCCTTTGAGCAGATGCTGACCGGCAAGGAGCAGGACCGTCTCGCTGAGGTCCGCGATTTCCTGGCCCGCGAGGTCAAGCCCATCGCGGTTGACTGCTGGAACCGCGGTGAATTCCCCATGGACCTGATTCCTAAGCTTGGTGAGCTCGACTTGGTGAGCCCGGTTCGACGCCAGGGCTACTCCAACCTGTTTGCCGGCATGCTCCATGCAGAAGTGACTCGTGCCGACGCCTCCATTGCCACGTTCATGGGTGTCCACGACGGGCTCTTCACCGGTTCCATCGAGGCCCTGGCCTCGCAGGAGCAGAAAGACGCTTGGCTGCCGGATATCTACTCCCTGAAGAAGATCGGCGCCTTCGGGCTGACTGAGCCCCTGGGTGGTTCGGATGTGGCCGGTGGCACCCGCACCACCGCCCGGCGCGACGGTGATCACTGGATCCTCAACGGTGCCAAGCGCTGGATTGGCAACGCCACATTCTCTGATTGGGTGGTCATCTACGCCAAGGATGTGGCAGACAACCAAGTCAAGGCTTTCCTGGTGGACACCACCCTGCCCGGCTACTCAGCCAGCAAGATCGAGAACAAAATCTCCCTCCGCACTGTGCAGAATGCGGATATCACCCTGGACAACGTAGTGGTTCCGGATTTCTTCAAGCTGGCCAACGGCAACAGCTTCCGCGACACCAACAAGGTCCTGAAGGTCACCCGGTTGGCGGTCGCGTGGCAGGCAGTCGGACTCCAGATGGCAGCTTTCGACGTCGCGCGGAGCTACGCCGTGGAGCGCCAGCAGTTCGGACGCCCGTTGGCTGCGTTCCAGCTGGTGCAGAATCAACTGGTCCAAATTCTCGGCAACACCGTGGCCTCCATGGGCATGATGGTTCGCCTGGCGCAGCTTGAGGACGCCGGGGTAGCCAAGGATGAACAATCCGCTTTGGCGAAGGCCTTCGCCACCGCACGCATGCGCGAAAGCGTTGCTTTGGGGCGGAGCATCCTGGGCGGCAACGGCATCGTCACTGACTACGGCATGGCCAAGATCTTCTCTGACGCCGAGGCCATCTACTCCTACGAGGGCACTCACGAAATCAACACCCTGGTGACCGGCAGGGCAATCACCGGAGTATCGGCCATCGTCTAGCGACCCCGACGATGCGGCGGGGGCTCATTCCAGTGGCAGCAGGACGGATGGCCGCATGTCCTGCACGAAGTCCAGCGGATTGACGTAGTCCTCGCCGCGCCGCACTCCCCAGTGCAGGCAAGTGACGCTGCCGCAATGGCCCGGCTCAACGGCGCCAAGGGCCTGCCCCTTGCGCACGGCATCGCCAGGTTTCAGTCCGCTGGTCAGTGGCTCGAAGCTGCTCCGCAATCCGTGCCCGTGATCGATCGTCAGGACGGGCCTGTCGACCACGGTGCCGGCAAAGGTCACCACGCCGTCCGCCGGCGCGGTGACGTTGCCGCCGTCGGGCGCTGGGCCCAAATCAACGCCACGGTGCCCGCTCATCCATGGTTTGTCAGGCGGGTCGAACGTCCGCAGGACGGACGGCTTGGGGGAGAGTGGCCAACTCCACTGTCCCTTGACCGTGGGTGTGGCGGCGCTGGTTCCGCCCGAAAGGGCGATAGCCAGGATTGCGGACAGTGCGAGCTTCAAAAGGGTCATGGATCAAGCCTTCCGTGGCGACGTGGGCGGGTCGATCCCCGGGGTGGCCTATGTGGACAAGCGATGTGATCCGCGGTCAAAGTTGCGGGGTCCCTGTAGTACACTTGGTGGAGCAGTTTGCTGTGCCCTCGAGCTTGTTCAGGAGCATGTCTCATTCAGATATGTGGGGGTCCCAGGCTGACTACGCGTATCCAGCCCACCACCAGCGAAGCCGTTCGGCTTTAGTCTGTGGAGGATTGTGCCTCTTGCGGTCCGCTGAAGCCTGTCGGCTTGAGTCGGATGAGAAGTGCAATGGATGCCAGGAGCCAGGCCCGTCCGGGCCACAGGCTAAACAACCGTCAACTATTGGCAGGGTAAGAGCAGCCCCATGGGCTCTCTCATGAATGACCTGCCGGAAGGAGCGTCGGCATGCCCGTCGTAACCATGCGCCAGCTGCTTGACAGCGGCGTCCACTTTGGACACCAGACCCGTCGTTGGAACCCGAAGATGAAGCGCTTCATCTTCACGGAGCGCAACGGCATCTACATCATTGACCTCCAGCAGTCGCTGTCCTACATCGACCGCGCCTACGAGTTCGTCAAGGCTACTGTCGCCCACGGTGGCACCGTCCTGTTCGTCGGCACCAAGAAGCAGGCTCAGGAAGCAATTGCCGAGCAGGCTACCCGTGTTGGCCAGCCGTACGTCAACCAGCGTTGGTTGGGCGGTATGCTCACCAACTTCCAGACCGTCGCCAAGCGTATCCAGCGCATGAAGGAACTCGAAGAGATCAACTTCGACGACGTCGCAGGCTCGGCCTACACCAAGAAGGAGCTCCTGCTCCTCAAGCGTGAACTCACCAAGCTCGAGTCCAACCTCGGCGGTATCCGCAACCTGACCAAGGCTCCCTCGGTCCTGTGGGTTGTTGACACCAAGAAGGAACACCTTGCTGTTGATGAAGCCAAGAAGCTGAACATCCCCGTTGTTGCCATCCTGGACACCAACTGCGATCCCGACGAAGTCGACTTCCCGATCCCGGGTAACGACGACGCCATCCGCTCCGTCAACCTGCTCACCCGCGTTGTTGCCGATGCCGTAGCTGAGGGCCTCATCGCCCGTAACCAGCGCGCAACGGGCACCACCGAAGCTCCGGAAGAGCCGCTGGCCGAGTGGGAGCGCGAGCTCCTCGAAGGCAGCAAGGCCGAAGAAGCCGCAGCAGCAGAGGCTCCCGCTGAAGAAGCTCCGGCAGCCGAGGCTCCCGCAGCAACGGAAGCTGCAGACGGCGAAGCCGAAGCAGCCAAGTAAATCTGGACCTTCCCTGATGTTGGAAACAGCCTCGGGGGCAACTGACAGGATGGCAGCTCACGCGGTGGGCTGCCGTCCTGTCAGTCCGTAAACACACAAATTTCTAGACAGAGGGGTTCACATGGCGAACTACACTGCTGCTGACATCAAGGCCCTGCGCGAGCGCACCGGCGCCGGCATGATGGACGTCAAGAAGGCTCTTGACGAAGCCAACGGTGACGCCGAAAAGGCCATCGAGATCATCCGCATCAAGGGCCTCAAGGGCGCTACCAAGCGCGAAGGCCGCTCCACCGCTGAAGGCCTGGTTGCTGCCAAGGTCAACGGTGGCGTTGGCGTAATGATCGAGGTCAACTGCGAGACCGACTTCGTTGCCAAGTCTGACAAGTTCATCCAGCTGGCCGACAAGGTCCTCAACGTTGCAGTCGAGTCCGGCGCAGCCGACCTCGAAACCCTGCTGGCCACCGAGGTCGACGGCAAGCCGTTGTCCGAGGTTGTCGTCGAAGAGGGCGCTGTCCTCGGCGAAAAGGTTGTTGTCCGCCGCATCTCTCGCGTTGAGGGAACCACGGTTGACGCCTACCTGCACAAGACCTCCAAGGACCTCCCGGCCCAGGTCGGCGTCCTGTTCGCTGTTGACGGTGAAGGCGAAGCCGCTGCAACCGCAGCACACGACATCGCTGTCCACGTTGCAGCCATGGCTCCGAACTACCTGACCCGCGAAGACGTCCCGGCCGAACTGGTCGAGTCCGAGCGTCGTATCGCCGAAGAGACCGCGAAGGCTGAAGGCAAGCCCGAAGCTGCTCTTTCGAAGATCGTTGAAGGCCGCGTGACGGGCTTCTACAAGGGTGAGGTTCTGGTTGACCAGGCTTTCGCTAAGGATTCCAAGAAGACCGTTGCACAGGTCCTCGAAGAAGCCGGCGTCAAGGCAACCGCAGTAACCCGTTTCCGCGTAGGAAACTAGTAATTCATGAAAAGGGGTGGTCACTTCGGTGGCCGCCCCTTTTTCATGCACCCGTCCGGGTAGTACCTGCGCGGACCCACAGCACGATAATCTAGCCAGAGTCCACCAACGGGAAGGCACCATGGAAACCGTCAACACTGCAATCCAGCCCGAGAAGACCCGCCGACGTGTACTTCTGAAGCTTTCCGGCGAGGTCATCGGCGGAGGCAAGCTCGGCGTCGATCCTGAAACCGTCCGGGCTATCGCCAAGCAGATCGCGGCAGCCGTATCCGACGTCGAAGTTGCGATCGTCGTGGGCGGTGGCAACTTCTTCCGGGGCGCCGAACTGTCCCAGAGCGGCATGGACCGTTCCCGCGCCGACTACATGGGCATGCTGGGCACGGTCATGAACTGCCTCGCCCTCCAGGACTTCCTGGAACAGGCCGGCGTGGAGACCCGCGTACAGAGCGCCATCACCATGGGCCAGGTAGCGGAGGCCTACATCCCGCGCCGGGCCATCCGACACATGGAAAAAGGCCGTGTGGTCATCTTCGGTGCCGGAGCAGGCCTGCCGTACTTCTCCACCGACACTGTCGCTGCCCAGCGTGCCCTTGAGGTTCACGCTGATGTGGTCCTCATGGCCAAGAGCGGCGTGGACGGCGTCTACACCGCAGATCCCAAGAAGGACCCCTCAGCAGAGAAGCTCGACGTCCTCAGCTATGACGATGCCCTGCGCCGCGACATCCGTGTCATGGACCAGACGGCCATGACCATGTGCAAGGACAACCAGCTCTCCATGGTGGTCTTCGGCATGGAAGGCGAAGGCAACGTTACCCGGGCCATCCTCGGCGAAACGCTGGGAACCCTGGTTACTCCGTAGCAAGGGCTAGGATATTTCTAGGACCGTCCGCCCCACGTGGCGGATCTTTACTATGCATTTCTTTACCGTGCATTGCCGCCTGACGTTGGGCAGCAACTACTTTCTGAGGAGAAACCCGTGATCGAAGAGACCTTGCTCGAAGCCGGCGAGAAGATGGACAAGGCGGTTGAGGTAGCCAAGGACGATTTCGCCACGATCCGCACCGGCCGGGCCAACCCCGGTCTGTACAACAAGGTGATCGTCGAGTACTACGGCACACCCACTCCGCTCCAGCAGTTGGCTTCCTTCGGTGTGCCCGACGCCCGCACCATCCTCATCACGCCCTACGACAAGACCGCACTGCGTGACATCGAAAAGGCACTGAGCGACTCGGAGGTGGGCGCCAACCCCTCCAACGACGGCAATGTCATCCGTGTGACCATCCCGGAGCTCACCAAGGAGCGCCGCAAGGAGTACGTGAAGATCGTCAAGGGCAAGGGTGAGGACGCCAAGGTCTCCATCCGCAGCATCCGCCGCAAGGCGAAGGACAGCCTGGATAAGCTCGTCAAGGATGGCGAAGCCGGTGAAGACGAGGGTGCCCGCGCTGAGAAAGAGCTCGACGCCCTGACCAAGCAGCACGTCGACAGCATTGACGAACTGCTCAAGCGCAAGGAAGCCGAGCTGCTCGAGGTCTGATGAACCAGGCAGAGCCGGCGCCCGCTGAGCGGGTCCCGACACGCGACACTCCCAAACGCGCCAGGCGTGTGCGGGCGAACCCCACTCCAAAGGCAGGGCGAAACCTTCCGGCGGCCATCGGCGTCGGGCTTGCCATGCTGTTGGCCGTTCTGGGCGGCCTGCTGTTCCTTCCGCTCGGATTCGTCCTCCTGACCACGGCGTTTGCGGTCCTGGGTGTCTGGGAAGTTTTCCGGGCACTCGAAGCACAGGGCACCCGGATGCCGATCATCCCAGTGATGGTCGGCAGCCTGGTGATGCCGGTCTCTGCTTATTTCGGTGGCCTTGAAGGGCTGCTGTTCACCATGACGGCGAGCTCCGTGGCCGTCCTGCTGTGGCGTTCCATCGAAAGCGCAGCAGGGGCGCCGCGCAGCGTGTTCGCCGGAGTTTTCACCCTCGCCTGGATTCCGTTCCTGATCAGCTTTGCTGCGCTGCCGTTGCACGCAACCGGCGGGGCAACTCCGGTGGGTTTCTGGCCCAACGGCATCCCGGACGGCGCGTGGCAGATCGCCTCGATGTTGCTGTTGGTCGTTTCCAACGACACGTTCGGTTACATAGTGGGGGCTTCCTTCGGGAAGCACCCCATGGCCCCGAAAATCAGCCCCAAGAAATCCTGGGAGGGTTTCGCCGGATCGGTTGGTGGGGCCATGGTGATCGGTGTCCTGGCCTGCATCTTCATTCTTGACAGGCCGTGGTGGGTGGGGCTCATCCTTGCTCTTGGCATGGTGGCCGCAGCCACCGCCGGAGACCTCGCCGAGTCCATGGTCAAGCGCGAGCTTGGCGTCAAGGATATGAGCAGCATCCTGCCCGGCCACGGCGGCGTCATGGACCGTTTGGACTCCATCGTGTTCGCGGCCCCTGTAGCCTATGTTCTGTTCGCGCTGCTGAGCGGCGTCTGACAAATTAATGAAGGAAAAGTAGTGTCAGTGGATATTCGGCGCCAGATTCCCGCCACGTTCGACCGTGTGGAGCGCAGCAAGTACGGCTACAACGCCAAGCAGGTGGATGAGTTCCTCCAGCGCGCCAAGAAGTCGTTCGAGAGTCCCGTAGGAGCTGCTGACCAGATAGCCAGTGGCGACGTCCGTGATGTGGCTTTCGACCCCGTCAAGGGCGGATACGACGCGCACAGCGTCGACGCCGCGCTGGATCGCCTGGAGGACGCTTTCGCTCGCCGCGAGCGTGACGACCTCATCAACCAGCAGGGCGAGGAAGCGTGGCTCCGCCAGATCGGCAAGCTCTCCGGCATCCTCCGGGGCAGGCTGCACCGGCCTGACGGCGAGCGGTTCCGCCGCCCGGCCAAAAAGCGGGCCCGCAGCTACAACATCCAGGACGTCGACGCCCTGTGCGCGGAACTCATCGGTTACCTCGAGCACGACCAGACCCTCAGCGTGGACACTGTCCGCCGGGCGGTCTTCCGTGCAGCCAAGGGCGACGAAGGTTATGAAGAAGCGCAGGTGGACGCGTTCCTGGCGCGTGTCGTGGAACTCATGGCTGCGATCGACTAGGCCCTTTTTTCGGGAGATCGCGAGACCGGCGGGTTGTTTTTCCAGACCTCAAGGTACCTGCGATGTCCCCTGGCCAGTGAGGTCATGAAAAAGGCCAGCGCAACCAACACGGCAATGCTCACGGACAGGGCCATCGGGAGGCCACCGACCAGCATCGCGGACCCCAGCAGCAGTGCGATGAGGGCGGAGTTGACCGTCCCCATGAACACCATGCTGCTCCCCGCTACCTGGTTGAAGTCGCGGCGGCCACCGAAGAAGTAATAGGTCCGCTTGGCCCCTTCTTCGTCGTCGTGAAAGCTGGCCATGAGGTACGGCGCAACGCCGGGATCCAGGTCCACGTAAGCGGCGCGGAGCCGATTCATGGCGATGACGTACATCAGGTCTTCCATGCCCACGCTCATCACGCGTACGTGCGTGAGCAGTCCAACCACTACGTCGATGCTGAGTATGGTCAGCGCAAAGGCCCTGAACGCATCCGAAAACTGGGTGGCGTTTCCCACCAGCGCCACGCTGAGCAGGCTGGCTGAGGTGAAGGTGAGGAACATGCTGATGCGGGTGAGGACCTCGCCTTGGGTGGTGCTCCTGGAAGCGAGCAGGCTCCAATGCTCGGTGGCCAACAACTGCGCCCGGACAGCGGGCGGAAACTCGGTCGCTGTAGCCGGTGGATCGTAGCTGACCGGCCGTGGTTCCTCGGACATGGCGTCATTGTCCACCTTGAACGATCCTCGAACAACAGGGTGATGCCGCCTTACCGCTCAGTCACGACCGGGCGTTCGGGCACGTGCAGCCGTGACATGATGCGGTCTACCGAGGACGGAACACGGCCCTTGGTCATGACGGACACAGCCACGGTCACGGCGAAGGCCGCCGGGACAGTCCATGCTGCCGGTTGGGCCAGCCAGGCCGGAGCGCTTCCACCGCCCATCAACGTGCCGGCCACCATGGCGCCGCCGCAGAGCAGCGCGCCGGTCAGCATGCCCGCGATAGCCCCGGCATCGGTGAGGCCACGCCACCAGATTCCCAGCAAAAGCACCGGACAAATGGTGGAGGCCGTGAAGGCAAACACCAGGCCAACGCTTCCGGCCAGGGCAAGGCTGTCGGTCGTGAAGGCAAAACCCAAAGGCACGACGGCGGCGAGTACTGCCGCGAGCCGGAACCCTTTGACGCTTCCACCGAAGAGGTCCTGGCTGATGACGCCGGACAAGGAAACCACCAGGCCCGACGTCGTGGACAGGAAGGCGGCGAAGGCTCCTGCGACGACCAGGGCCGAGAGGACATCACCCGCCGTTCCACCGATCAGCCTGCCTGGGAGCAGCAGGACCAGGGCGTCAGCTTGCCCGGACTGTGCCAGCTCGGGCGCGAACATTCGCCCGAGTGCGCCGGACAGCGTAGGGAACAGATAGAAAACGGAGAGTAGTCCCAGCACGATCAACGTGGTCCGCCGCGCTGACTGGCCGTCCGGGTTGGTATAGAACCTGACCAGCACGTGCGGTAACCCGAGGGTCCCGAAGAGCAGGGCGACCAGCAGGGAGATGTGTTGGTAGGCGCCTGCGGCAGCCTGGCTGGTCGGGTTGACTGTGAGAGGTGCTTGTGGAGCCGACCCATTACCGGCCAGCACCAAGAGGACGAACACGACCGGCACGGCCAGGGCCGTCAGCTTCAGCCAATACTGGAACGCCTGGACAAAGGTGATGGAGCGCATCCCGCCTGCCACCACCGTTAGGCACACCACCACAACCACCGCCGTCGAACCAACCCACGACGGCAGGCCCGTGGTGATCCTGATGGTGAGGGCAGCCCCGTGGAGTTGCGGGACGATGTACAACCACCCGACGGCAACCACCACCAGGCTCGTCACGCGCCGGACCAGCGCCGAATCCAGGCGGGCCTGGGTGAAGTCCGGAATGGTGTAAGCGCCGGAGCGCCGTAGGGGAGCGGCCACGAAGAGCAACAGCATCAGGTAGCCGGCCGTGTACCCCACGGGGAACCACAGTGCGTCGGTGCCTGAGAGCAGGATCAGTCCGGCGACTCCCAAAAAGCTTGCCGCGGAGAGATACTCGCCCCCGATCGCCGACGCGTTCCACCATGGTGGGACAGTGCGCGAGGCGACGTAGAAGTCGCCTGTCGTCCGGGAGATGCGTAAACCGTAGAAGCCGATGACCGCCGTCGTGAGGGAAACGGCGAGGAATGCGACGAGGCTGACAACGGGGTTCACTTGTCCTCCACAAGGTCCCGGTAGCGGGCCTCGTTCCGGGCCGCGGCGCGGTTATAGAGCCACGCACTGAGTCCAATCACCGGGTAGACGCCCACTCCGAGGGCCAGCCAATCCAGGGGAACTCCCGCAATCCGGGTTTCAGCCACGCCCGGACCGTACACGAGGATCAATGCGAACACGGCCAGGATGACCAGGAACCCACAGGCCACCACCAACGCGAGGCGCAGCTGCGAGCGGATCAGCGAGCGGACAAACAGGCGGCCGGAGTCGGAGTCCTCCGCTATTTCACGGGGACTCGTCACCCGGCCGGGAGCCAGGGGAGCGGACTGCCGCGGCGCCGTAACGCGGACCCTGGTCATCCTTGCGGCCGGATACGTGTGGAGTGCAGTTTGTCCCTGACAGCGGGAAGGTGGCGCCGGCTGATGGGCAGCTCCGCGCCGGACACAGCCACACTGGGGCCGGTGGCCGAAAGCCTCAAGTGCTGTACGTGGCTGAGGGCGATGAGGTACGAACGATGGATGCGGATGAAGCCGGCTTCCGCCCATTTCTGCTCCAGGTCGCTCAGGGGCACCCGGATGAGGTAGCTTGCCTCGGTGGTGTGCAGCCGGGCGTAGTCGCCTTGGGCCTGGACGTAGGTAACGTCGTCGCGCCGGATCATGCGTGTGGTGCTGCCAAGATCCACCGTGATCATTTCCGGCGCCGGTGTGCCGTCCTTGATGAGCTCGCTGATCCGGTCCACGGATCGGGTCAGCCTTTCGGCCCGCAACGGCTTCAGCAGGTAGTCGACGGCGGCCAGGTCGAAGGCCTCAAGGGCACAATCCTCGTCCGCGGTGACGAACACGACGGCGGGCGGGTTACTGGTGCGCGAAATGGCCCGCGCGATGTCCAGGCCCGACAAGGCGGGCATATGGATGTCGAGGAAAACTGCGTCAACGAGTTCCGTTTCAAGAGCCTTCAGGGCCTCGGCCCCCGATGACGCCCGGTGGATAACCCCAATCCGCTCGTCCCGTCCCAGGAGGAAGGCGAGTTCTTCGACGGCGGGTAGTTCGTCGTCGGCGACGAGCACGTTGATCATCCTTCTAGATTAGTCCGTGGTTCAGGCGTCGTGCCCGGGTTGCGACTTGGGCACACGCAGGGTGATCAGGGTCCCTTCGCCGGGTGCTGTCTCGATCACCAGGCCGTGCTCGTCCCCGTAAACCTGCCGAAGCCGGGCGTCCACGTTGCGCAAACCCACGTGATCGCCATCCGCGTGCCCGGCCAGTACCGACCTGAGGTGTTCGGGGTCCATGCCAACGCCGTCGTCCTCGATGGTAACTTCGGCGAATGCTCCGGAGTCATTGGCGCAGATGGTGATGTGGCCTGGGCCCTCCTTTGCTTCCAAGCCATGCCGCACTGCATTTTCCACCAGGGGTTGCAGGCTGAGGAACGGGATGACCGTGCTCAGTACCTCCGGCGCAATCCGCAGGCTGACCTGGACCCGCTCGCCGAACCGGGCCCTTTCCAGGAGCAAGTAGCGGTCGATGCAGCGCAGTTCCTCCGCTACCGTGGTGAAATCGCCGTGCCGCCGGAACGAATACCGGGTGAAGTCGGCGAACTCCACCACCAACTCCCTGGCCCTGGCGGGATCGGTATTGATGAACGAGGCAATGGCGTTCAGTGAGTTGTAGATGAAGTGCGGGCTGATCTGTGCCCTCAACGCCCTGACCTCTGCTTCCATAAGGAGGGTCCGGGACGCTTCGAGTTCCGCGAGTTCCAGTTGGGCGGCAATCCAATCAGCCACTTCGCTCGTGGCGCGGACCAGCCCTGCTCCTGCGGCGGGTGCCAGGGCGGCCACCGCTCCGACCACCCTGGACCCTGCCCGGATAGGCGCAATGACAGCGCTGAAGTCCTGCCCCGGTTTTTCGATGCCGGCATCGCGTGCGTGGGGGACCACCACCGTTCTGCCCGTGCTCAGCACGTCAGCCGCGAGGCGCATCAGCGACGGCCGGAGCTCTTCCCCGGCACCGTCCCAGGCAAGGACGGAGTCAGTATCCGTGATGGCCAGGGCATCGCAACCCAGCAGTACCCGCAATTGCTTGCTGGCCTTGGCTGCCCCGGCGGGTTGGAGGCCGCCCCGAAGGTGCTGCCCGGCCCTCGATGCGGCATGCAGCGTGTTGTACGTGGCACGCTCGGCGTCGGTGCCAAGGTCGCGGAACGATCGGATCACCTTCAAGCCAACACCCACGACGACGGCGACGGCCAGCACGATCACTGCGATGGCAGCGAGGCTGAAAAGCGGAGAGTCGGGCATACAGCCAGCGTAGTCAATGAATTTGCCAGCATCCTGCCGTTCGGCGCAGCGGCGCGACCGTTGAGCGACGCCGCAGGGCTCACCACTGGAATAGACCACACGCCGCATTCGATAGTGATTGCAGTCACATCAGCGCCGAGGGTGGAGCTGATGTGGGCACATCACAACCAGGAGGAACCAATGGGTAATGAGGCCCACCCCCACGACGCTGCGGCGTCCGTGGACTTCCAGGAAGTCCAACAAACGGAACAGTTCAGGACACTGCGCAAGCGGCATCGCAGCTTTGTCTTCCCCATGGCCGTCATATTCCTGCTGTGGTACTTCGCGTATGTCCTGCTGGCCGCCTACGCCGTCGAGTTCATGTCCACAAAGGTCTGGGGCAACATCAACGTCGGCCTGATCCTGGGGCTGCTCCAGTTCGTCACCACGTTCGGCATCACGGCCTGGTACGTGAGCTACTCCAACAGGAAGCTCGACCCGATCGCTGCGGAGATCCGCACCGGGATCGAAGGCCACCACTTCGATAAGGATGGAAACATGATCCAAGGGGAGGCCAAGTGAACGCCACCATGGTCCCGGCAGTCGAGGTCGCTGCCCTGAAGGACACCACGCTGTTGAACATGGGAATCTTTGCCTTGTTCGTCGCGGTCACCATGGTCATCGTGTTCCGGGCGAGCCGGAACAACAAGACGGCCGCCGACTACTACGCTGCGGGCCGCTCGTTCACGGGCTCGCAAAACGGAACGGCCATCGCAGGCGACTACCTGTCGGCGGCGTCGTTCCTTGGCATCACCGGCGCAATCGCCATCAACGGGTACGACGGCTTCCTGTACTCCATCGGCTTCCTGGTCGCTTGGCTCGTGGCCCTGCTGCTGGTGGCCGAACTGCTCCGAAACACGGGCAAGTTCACCATGGCAGATGTCCTTTCCTTCCGGTTGCGTCAACGTCCTGTCCGGATCGCGGCTGCGCTATCCACCCTCGCGGTCTGCTTCTTCTACCTCCTGGCCCAAATGGCCGGCGCGGGCAGCCTGATATCGCTCCTGCTGGGGATCAGCGACTGGGGCGGGCAAGCGCTGGTGATTATCGTCGTCGGCGCGTTGATGATCATGTATGTGCTCATCGGCGGCATGAAGGGCACCACCTGGGTGCAGATCATCAAGGCGATCCTGCTGATCGCCGGCGCCGCAGTCATGACAGCCATGGTGCTGGCGATCTACGGATTCAACCTCTCCAGCCTGCTGGGATCGGCCGCAGAGGCCGCCAACAACCCGGCCGTCCTCAACCCCGGCCTGCAGTACGGCAAGACCGAAACGTCCAAGTTGGACTTCATGTCATTGGGGCTGGCTTTGGTCCTCGGAACAGCAGCCCTGCCGCACGTCCTCATGCGTTTCTACACGGTTCCCACCGCAAAAGAAGCCCGCAAGTCCGTGGTGTGGGCCATCTGGCTGATCGGCCTGTTCTACCTCTTCACCCTGGTGCTGGGTTACGGAGCAGCAGCCCTGGTGGGCGCGGAAACCATCAAGTCGGCACCCGGCGGCGTCAACTCCGCAGCACCGCTGCTGGCCTTCCACCTGGGCGGTCCGCTGCTTCTGGGCTTCATCTCAGCTGTCGCGTTCGCCACGATCCTGGCAGTGGTGGCCGGCCTGACCATCACCGCAGCTGCGTCCTTCGCCCACGACATCTACGCGAACGTCATCTCCAAGGGCAAAGCCGACGCTACTGCAGAGGTGAAGGTTGCCCGGCGCACAGTTGTGGTGATCGGCGTCCTCGCCATCCTCGGTGGCATCTTCGCCAACGGGCAGAACGTGGCCTTCCTGGTGGCACTGGCCTTCGCGGTCGCGGCATCGGCCAACCTCCCCACCATTGTCTACTCGCTGTTCTGGAAGAAGTTCACCACCCAAGGCGCGGTATGGAGCATGTATGGCGGGCTCGCCGCGGCGATCCTGCTCATCGCGTTTTCGCCCGTAGTCTCTGGTGCCAAGACATCCATGATCCAGGGCGCCAACTTCGCGATCTTCCCGCTCAGCAACCCGGGCATCGTTTCCATCCCGTTGGCCTTCTTCCTGGGCTGGCTCGGAACGGTCTTGGACAAGCGGCGCGAAGACCCGGCCAAGCAGGCAGAGATGGAGGTGCGCTCGCTGACCGGAATCGGAGCCGAGAAGGCGGTGGACCACTAAGTCCATTCCCGCTGTAACCATGAAAGGGGCCCCTCCTGGCGTCACAGGAGGGGCCCTTTCGTGCTGGGTCACTTCTTGAGGCTGAGCCATTCAGTCAGTTGTTCCAACGGCCATGTGGTGACGATCCGTTCCTTCGGTACACCCAGGGCTTCCGCTCGCGCGGCCCCATACTGCAGGAAGTCGAGCTGGCCGGGAGCGTGCGCGTCGCTGTCGATGCTGAACAGGCATCCGGCGTCGAGGGCCATTTTGATGAGGTTGTCCGGCGGGTCCTGCCGTTCGGGGCGGGAATTGATCTCCACTGCGACGCCCCACTCTGCACACTCGCTGAATACCTTGGCGGCATCGAACTCGGACTCAGGCCGGGTGCCGCGGGATCCCTGGACGAGCCGTCCCGTGCAGTGGCCCAGCACATTGGTGTGCGGGTCGCTGATGCCGCCAAGCATCCTTTCGGTCATGGTCTTCTTGTCTGAGCGAAGCTTTGAATGGACGCTTGCCACCACCACGTCCAGCCGGTCCAGCATGTGCGGTGCCTGGTCCAGGGTTCCGTCCTCCAGGATGTCCACCTCAATGCCCTTGAGTAAGCGGAATCCGTCCTGTGAGGCATTGATGTCTTCCACCAGGCCCAACTGGTCCTCGAGACGTTCGATGCTCAGGCCGTTGGCAATGGTGAGGTTGGGGGAGTGGTCCGTGAGTGCCAGGTATTCGCGGCCGAGAGTGCGTGCTGCCGCCACCATGGCTTCGATGGGAGATCCGCCGTCGGACCAGTTGCTGTGACTGTGAAGATCGCCGCGCAACGCGGCCCGAAGTGTTTCGCCGCCGGCGGCCAGGGCTTCGGTGCCACGCTCCCGCAGGTCGGCCAAATACTCCGGCACCCTGTCCTCCAGCGCCTGGGTTATGACTTCCGCGCTCCGGTTGCCGACGCCCTTGAGGCTGGTGATCCTGCCGGCACCGACCAGCTTTGCGAGGTCGTCGGGCGCCAGCTGCCGGACGGCGTCGGCCGCTTTACGGAAGGCCTGGACCTTGAAGGTGGGTGCTTGGCTGCGTTCGAGCCAAAAGGAAATTTCGTCGAGCGCCTCGATGGGATCCATGGCTCCATGATCCACGAACCAAGCGCACCATCAACAGTGGGCAGTGTCGATGGTGCGCCGGTCCGGTCACGACCTAGTGGTGGTGACCCTGCTCCAGGGCGGGATTGGAGCCCTGGCTGTGCTCTCCGTGTGGCACGGCGTGCTGTCCCGCCATCGACGCCGCCAGTCCCGGAGTTGCAACTGTTGCAACAACGACGGCGGCTCCGAACGCGGCTGCCAGAAGCCGCCCGGTCCTTGGCTGGCCGTGGGTGCCGCCGTCGTTGGTCTTGCGCTGCCGCCTCAGCCAGCCCGCTCCAGCGAGCGCCATCAGGGTCAGGCCGAGGGCGGCAAAGTGGCTCACATCCAACGAGCGCTGGATACTGATTCCGCTCGCCACGACGGCGAGGTGCGCTACACCGGCTGCGGCCAAGGCCGGAAGCGCATAGCGGGCGAAGACCAGGGAGTTGCGGTGCAGTCCCCACAGCGACCACGCCAGGAAGGCAAGGCCGGCCAAGAGAGTCACGACACCAGGGACCATGAGTCCCGGTGCCGTGGCTCCAGCTCCGGCGATATAGCCGGCGGCCACGGACAGCTCGACCATTCCCGCTGCCATGGCGGCGAAATAAACGAACAACAACGTCGCTGCGCTTAGCGTGGGGTGGTTTTTGTTCTCCATGGTCGTAGCTCCTCGCTCTCCGGAGTCGGTGATCAACTGTTCGGTCATCAGCCCGTGGGTGACGTGGCGCTGTGCTTAGGCGCGGGCGGAGGCTACGACGGCCTTGTCCTGCGAGAGGGCAACGCCGAGCAGGACCACGGCGCTCGCGAGGTGCAGCACGTTGTCAGCGCCGTTGAGGGCGATGATGTTCAGTGAGCTGCCGACGAGGAAGAGCCCGACGATACCTACCAGCAGGTAGACCCCACCAACCGTGGTGTTGACCGTCTTGGACAGGGTGACACTGTTCATGCCTGAGTAAAGCAGGGCGGCACCGATGGCCAGGTGGATGATGTTGTGAAGCGGGTTCACGGCGAAGATGATCAGGTTGGCACCCTCGGTGGCGAAGAAGCCGATTCCCGAGGTGACAAAGAATCCGAGCACGCCTACCAGGAGGTAGACGGCTCCGAAGATGGTGGCGATCAAGCGATTGGGCGAAGTACGCATTGGTCCGAACCTTCCGATGATGGCCGGAGAACTCCGGCCGTCCTGCTGAATCCCAAGTGGGGTTCTCAAGCAGTGATTCGGACCATGCGCAGTGTCGGATGGGTGGCGGGGGAAAAAACTTTGGGCAGTTTAGGGGCGTAGCCGGATACTGCTCATTTTGAGGTCTTTGGTGCCCTCGAAGACGTACTGGAGGTCGATGGTCTTCCCGTCGCATTGCAGCTTGCCAGCGAGGTCGGCGGTGTTGTTGCCGTTGTTGGATTTCACGTTAACGGAGTTGTAGACCGGCTTGCAGGAACTGTCCAGCCGCAGGCCCTCAATTCCGTCAATGAAGGATTGCTTGTCCAGCTCGTCCTTCAGCGGTTGGCTGAGGTAGTTGTCGTAGGCCTGCTCCGTTTGGCCGGACACCACGAGCGTGGTGAACTCGTCCGCGAGGGACCGTGCCTTGGACGTAGAGTCGCCCACAAGGTTGACGAGAACCAGGATGCCAGCAACGGCCAGGACGATGACGCCGGCGACGATGCCAAGGACGATCCACAGGACCTTTCGGCTCTTTTTGGGCGGCAACTGGCCGTATGGGCCGCCGGGGTATTGGCCGGGGTACTGACCGGGCGGGACCGGGCCATGGTTCTGGCCGGGTGCTGCGTAGGGTGGGTAAGGGTTTTGGCCATACTGTTGGCCGGGTGCTGCGTACGGTGGGACGCTGCCTGGCGGCTGGGCGGACGACGGCGGCTGCTGCCACTGCGGCGAAGCGCCGGTCTGCGGTGGGTAGCCCGGGTTCGGGGGAACCGGCGG
The DNA here is from genome assembly GCF_024608385.1 of Paenarthrobacter sp. UW852. NCBI lineage: Bacteria > Bacillati > Actinomycetota > Actinomycetes > Micrococcales > Micrococcaceae > Paenarthrobacter > Paenarthrobacter sp. UW852. The sequence goes on along the minus strand of NZ_JAMSGY010000002.1, from coordinate 5,676 downwards.
CTGCGCGGGGCCAGGCTGGTTCGGGTTCGGTTCTTGCGGGTTGCTCACGGTAGTGCCCCTTTCGGCAGCCTCTTCAACGCCACCACCTGACCGGGGACCTCTGGACGGCCCCCGGTTCGTCCACTTGAATCAAAGCGCATCCGGCACTTGGTGTACAGCCAACCCGCCCGTCAGGACTCGGAACGGCGCCCCAGTAATGGTTGAACGCGGTAGGGGATCATCTCTCGCATCGCCAGCGCAGTATCTGTCCGGTCCACTCCGTCGCAACCAAGGATCTTGCCGTTGATGCGGTAGAGGTCTTCCGCGTCCAAGGCGACGACCCGAAGCAGGAGGTCTGCTGATCCCGTCAGGCCGAAGCCTTCAAGGATTTCCGGGATGTCGGCCAGGTCCTGGGCAAGTGACGCGAGCTTCTGCTGTTGCACATGGACGGTGATGAACGCCGTCAATGGATAGCCGAGCGCCACCGGATTGATGCGCCTCTCGAAGGAGAGAAACGCATGCTTCTTCTCAAGCTGGGCCATGCGCGCCTGAACCGTGTTCCGGGACAGCCCCAACTTCTGTGCCAGGGCCACCACGGTCCCGCGGGGATCTTTCGCCATGGCGGAAAGGAGCCGGGTATCAGTGCCATCCAAAGGGTGCATAATGCGCAAGATTAGCACGGCGAGGAAAGCCCAAACAGAGCACATTGCTCAATTTCTGCGAGGGTAGTTGTACCCCTTGTAACTTGTGAGTAGGGTCACAATTAACTCCGGCGAAGGTGCCGGAGGGCCGGTCTGCGGCAGGACCACAAGTCCAGCCAGCGCCGACAAAAACGAGCCGGAAGGTTGCGATCACCTGTGTTGACGGATCAGGCGGGCAAGGGAGTGCACAACGACACTCCAGGCCCAGGACAAAGTGCACAAAATCCCCTGAGGACTGGCGGCGATCTGCTCCAGCTGGTTTCTCCGGACGGCGAGCGGATCAGCCATCCGGAATTCGATGTCTGGGTCAAGGACGTTGGCGATGAGGCTTTGTGCTCCTTGTATGAGGACATGACAGTCATCCGCCGCATAGATGCCGAGGCAACCGCGCTCCAGCGGCAGGGCGAGCTCGCACTGTGGCCCCCGCTCCTCGGGCAGGAAGCGTCCCAGATAGGTTCGAGCCGATCGTTGCGCGACGACGACTTCGTTTTTCCCAGCTACCGCGAAAGCGGTGTGGCCTACGTGCGCGGAGCCCACCTCTCCGAAATCGCCAGGGTATGGCGGGGCAACGCCTCCTACGGGTGGGACCCCCAGCGCATCAACCTGGCGACACCCCAGATCATCATCGGTTCGCAGAGCCTGCACGCCACTGGTTACGCCATGGGAGTCCAACTGGACGGGGCCAACACGGCCGTCCTTGCCTACTTCGGCGATGGTGCCACCAGCGAAGGCGACGTCAACGAAGCCATGGTCTTCGCTGCCAGCTACCAAGCCCCCGTGGTGTTCTTCTGCCAGAACAACCACTGGGCCATTTCAGAGCCGGTCCGGCTCCAGTCGCACGTTCAGTTGGCTGACAGGCCCACGGGGTTCGGAATCCCGAGCATCCGGGTCGACGGCAACGACGTCCTCGCTGTCATGGCCGCAACACGCGTCGCTTTGGACCGGGCGCGTTCGGGCGGCGGCCCCACCTTCATCGAGGCAGTGACGTACCGTATGGGGCCGCACACCACGGCCGATGACCCTACACGCTATCGCGACCCCATCGAGCTGGAGGACTGGGCCGCCAAGGACCCCATCCTCAGGTTGCGAAAGCTCCTTGAAGCCAAGGGCCTGCTGACCGAGGACGTGGAGGCCCGCGTCAAGGCGAAGGCTGACGCTGTAGCTGCGGAACTTCGCTCCAGCTGCATCGGCATGGCCGATCCGCAGCCACTGGACGTCTTCAACCACGTCTACAGCACTCCCAATCCCTGGATAGAACGCCAGAAAGACCACTACTCGCGGTACCTGAACAGTTTCAACGAGTCCGTCGAGGAAGGTGCACTCTGATGTCCAAGCTCACTTTTGCCCGTGCCATCAACGCCGGCCTCCGGAAGTCCCTCGAAAACGACCCCAAAGTGGTCCTCATGGGTGAGGACATAGGCTCACTTGGTGGCGTCTTTCGCGTCACCGACGGGCTCCAGAAGGACTTCGGAAAGCACCGGGTCATCGATTCCCCACTTGCCGAGTCCGGCATTATCGGCACCGCGGTTGGCTTGGCCTACCGCGGCTACCGCCCGGTGTGCGAAATCCAGTTCGACGGCTTCATCTACCCCGCGTTCGACCAGATCGTCAGCCAGGTTGCAAAGATGCATTACCGCACCCAGGGGCGGGTGAAAATGCCCATCACCATCCGCGTTCCCTTCGGTGGCGGCATCGGCTCCCCGGAGCATCACTCCGAATCACCCGAAGCGTACTTCACCCACACCTCCGGGCTGCGCGTGGTGGCAGTGTCCAACCCGCAGGACGCCTACACGATGATCCAGCAGGCCATCGCTTCGGACGATCCCGTCCTTTACTTCGAGCCCAAGCGGCGCTACCACGACAAGGGTGATGTGGACGAGGCCATCGACCTTTCCACTGCGCTTCCCCTGGACAAGGCAGCCGTAGTGAACGCGGGATCGGACGTGACCCTGGTGGCATACGGGCCCCTGGTCAAGACGGCCAAGGACGCCGCCATGGCTGCCGCGGACGACGGTATTTCCGTGGAAGTCATTGACCTCCGTTCCCTCGCTCCCGTGGACTATCCCGTAGTGGAAGCATCGGTGCGCAAGACGGGTCGCCTGGTCATCACGCATGAAGCCGGCCAGTCCGGTGGTCTCGGCGCAGAGATTGCTGCGAGCATCACCGAGCGCTGCTTCCATTACCTGGAGTCAGCCCCGGTGAGGATCACCGGTTTTGACGTTCCGTACCCGTACTCAAAGCTCGAAATGCACCACTTGCCCGACCTTGACAGGATCCTCGACGGTGTAGACCGGGCCCTGGGCCGCCCCAACTCCCTGAGCGGACTGGAAGGATGACCGCCACCATGATCAAGGAATTCAAGCTGCCGGACTTGGGCGAAGGCCTGACCGAATCGGAAATCCTGAGCTGGAAGGTGGCCGTGGGGGATACGGTCACGCTCAACCAGGTCATCGCCGAGGTAGAAACCGCCAAAGCTGTGGTGGAGTTGCCTTCGCCTTTCGCTGGAACGGTCGCGGCGCTGCACGAGCAGCCCGGCACCGTAGTGGAAGTCGGCAAGCCAATCGTGTCTTTCGAGGTGGACGACGCCGGGTCCTCCAACGGTGGCGGCGCTACCAGCGGCAGTGGCGCCGCAACGGAACCTGCCGGCACTGAGGCGCGCCCGGCGAAACGCGAGCCGAACCTGGTGGGTTACGGAGCCGTCGTCGAACACACGGGCCGCCCCACCCGGCGGGCCCGCGGCCTGGCCCAAGCCAGCCCCACGGCGTCGCCAGCACCAGCCGCCCCCGCGACTGGGGTTGGCGAACGTCCGCGCTCCACTCCTCCTGTCCGCAAGCTTGCACGGGACCTCGGAGTGGACCTGTCGGTGGTTCGCGGGACGGGGCCGGGCGGACTCATTACCCGGGACGATGTCCAGGACTTCACCGGTGACGTCACCAGCGCTGTTGGAAGGCCCCAGGAGATCGCCGGAAATGCAGCAATCCCCGCGCACGCAGCACAGGGCGAGCGGGAAACCCGGATTCCCATCAAGGGGGTTCGCAAGTTCACTGCTGCTGCGATGGTGCAAAGTGCCTTCACCGCGCCGCATGTGTCCGAGTTCCTCACGGTTGATGTCACTGCGACCATGGACCTGCTGGCACGGCTCAAGGGCAACAGAGCGTTCGAGGGCTACAAGCTGACGCCGCTGACCATCGCTGCCAAGGCCGTGCTTGTGGCGCTCCGGAACAATCCCACGCTGAACTCGCGCTGGGATGAGGCCAGCCAGGAGATTGTGCAGTTCAACTACGTGAACTTGGGGATCGCCGCCGCGACACCCCGCGGCCTGACTGTCCCGAACATCAAGGACGCAGACCGGTTGACACTTCGTGAGCTCTCCACCGCGCTGACTGAATTGACGGACACCGCGCGTGCCGGCAAGACGTCTCCGTCGGACCTCTCCGGAGGGACTATTTCCATCACCAACATAGGTGTGTTCGGGATCGATGCCGGAACACCCATTCTGAATCCAGGTGAGGCCGCCATCCTCGCCCTCGGCGCTGTGCGGAAGGCTCCGTGGGTTGTGAACGACGAACTTGCGGTCCGCCAAGTCATGTCGCTCAGCCTCTCCTTCGACCATCGCCTGGTGGATGGTGAACAGGGTTCACGGTTCCTTGCCGATCTCGGTGCCATCCTGTCCGACCCGGCCATGGTCATGACCATGATCTGAAGCCCCTGAAGCTGCGCCGGCCCATCCCTTGACGAGTGCTTGCAGGAAACTGCAGCCAAGGGGTGGGCCGTCGCGCGTCCGGTCCTGGGACGTCTCAGTCCTCGGTGGGTGTGGTCCGGTTTGAGTGCACGTCGCGCCAACTGTGCACGGGTTCGAATCCCAACAGTCTGCGGGCCTTGTCGATGGAGAGCATCGTCTCGTGCTCGCCAAGTTCCTTCACAACCTCGACGCCGGGAAAGACCTCCGCCGCAAGCTCAGCGCTGCTCCGGCTCATCACGGTATCTGAGGCGGCGATGATGAAGGTCTCAAAACCCGGTTGCGCATGTTCCAGGGCCCGGACCACGGCAAGGGCACCATCCCGGGCATCGATGTATCCCCAGAGGTTCCATTTACGCAGAGTTGCATCGGAGTCGAAAGACGGGAACGCCTCGTAGTCTTCCGGGTCCATGACGTTGGAAAAGCGCAGGGCCGTAATGCTCAAGTCGGGGTCCCAGCGGGTGAGCTGGATGGCCATTTGCTCCTCGAGGTGCTTGACCAAGGAGTACGTGCTTTCGGGGCGCGCCGCATACTCTTCATCGACCGGAATGTAGGGTGGGTCGACGTCAAAGGGCAGGCCAAGTACCGTCTCGCTTGAGGCGTAGACCACCTTCTTGATTCCAGCTCTCCGAGCGGCTTGGAAGACGTTGTACGTCGAGACCATGTTGTTCTCGAATATCGCGGCGTCCGGTGCCAAACCGGGTGCCGGGATAGCGGCCAAGTGGACGATTGCGTCCAAGCCGCTGTGTTGATCGTCCAAGCCCATGATGACGTCAACGACCTGTCCATAATCGCGGAGGTCTACGTTGACATAGCCGCGGCCACGAGCGCCAACTCTGTCCATATTAAGGACTTCGTGACCATCCTGCGTCAGCCGCCGGACCACGCTCCTGCCCAGCTTTCCGCTTCCGCCCGTGACGGCAATCTTCATGGTCTGCTCCTTCTTAGTGGCTAAATCTGCTTTGTTCGGTAGGGGTCCGGTCTTCAGCGTAGGTGGCATCACGGCAGAACACAGCCCCTCAGGCAGGTCCTGGGAGTCCTAGGAAGGCCGGTACGACCCAAGGCATGTGGCTCGGCGCGCGGAAGTACCTGTCCTCGGCTGCCCCCCCGCACACCGGATCCCTCTGTTTTGAACGGAATCCCTCTGTTTTGAGTGGATCCATCAGGTTCTGAGTGGTGTGTGGTGGTGGTTGCGTCGTGGTGTTTGTGTGGGGTCGATGTGGGGTGGGGGGATGAACCAGGGGACGCCGGTTGTCA
>NZ_JAMSGY010000019.1:0-1953 GCF_024608385.1 Paenarthrobacter sp. UW852 | reverse complement strand
CGGACAACCGTTAAGGTCGAGACCCCCCAACCCACCACGGGTCGGGGGGTCTCCCACATTTAAGAGACACAACAGTGCGGGTGTGCCGGCAGCGATCGACGCTCACACCGGCAACTTCCTGGGCCTCCACGCAAGTGGGGGCCTTTTGTCGTTAACGTTCCATGGCGTGTGGCTCGGGGGCGTGCTATTTTTCAAGTGATCGTGATTCGTCGACAGGAGGTGAGACCCATGAACGCAGTATCCATAGTGGGCGCTCCCTTGTTGTCCACGATCGGGCGACTGAATTAGTCGCCTCCGGGAGTGCCTTGATCCGCAATTCGCGAAAGGCGACTCCCGTGAACACAACATCTTCTTCAACGGTGCGTAGTTCCCATAGTGCGCTGGTCCTCGGAGGCGGGGGGTCCACCGGCAACGCGTGGCTCATCGGCGTGATAGCCGGCTTCTACGGGTCCGGGGTTGATGTGACCACCCCGGATCTTACTGTCGGAACGTCGGCTGGATCAACGGCAGCGGCCCAGTTGGCCGCATCGTCCCCAGCGGAACTGTTCGCGGCCGCCGTCGCCCCCGTGCCTGAAGCCCAGCGGCGGCCGGGCGCGGCCGGATCTGACCGCGGCCGCCCGTTGGCTGTATCGAGCCACTTAGCCAGGATGAACCACATCATCTCCTCCTCCAATGATGCGGCCGAAATGCGCCGTCGAATGGGGGCGGCCGCCATGGAGTCGGATGCAGCGACGGACGATTCCTGGCAATCAAAATGGCGCGCTGTCGTTGCGTCCCGGCTCCCGGATCAACGTTGGCCGGACCGGCAGGTACTGATCACGGCCGTCGATGCCGAAACCGGTGAACCTGCCGTTTTCGATCGCGGAAGCGGTGTCGAGCTGGTGGATGCCGTTGCTGCCAGCTGTTCCAGCTCCAGGCCATACAGGATCGGGGACAATTGGTACCTCGACGGCGGCTATCGGTCGAACGCCGAGAATGCCGACCTGGCAGCCGGCTATGGGCGGGTACTGGTGCTGTCACCTTTCGGCGGCCGGTCCCTTCAGCCCGTGGAGTGGGGCATGCACCTGGTGACGCAGGTTGAAGCTCTACGTGCAGGCGGCAGCAGGGTGGAGACCATTTTCCCTCGCCCTGATGCCGAGCACCTGTTTGGTACGAACGCGATGGATATTTCCTTGCGTCCTGCCGCTGCCCAAGCTGGCTACGACCAGGGCACGGCCCTGGCGGGGAGGCTTGGCGAGTTCTGGCGATGAGATGAAGGAGGGCTCCCACCAATGGTGGGAGCCCTCCTCTGTCTGGCTGCTGTGAGGGGTGGTCTTACGCGCTGGGCGCCTTTGCAGCTTTGGCTGCTGCTTTGGCGGCCTGTTTGCTGGCGCGCACCTTGACCAAGGACTCTGGATCCACGATGTCGGCGACGGAAAGGTACGAGCCCTGCTCGCCGTAGTGGCCAGCGGCCTCCCGCCACCCCTCGGCTTGAAGCCCGCACTGCTTGCCAAGGAGGGCCAGGAAGATCTTCGCCTTTTGTTCGCCGAACCCGGGCAGGGCCTTCAGGCGGCGGAGTACCTCAGCGCCGTCGGGGGAGCCGCTTGTCCAGATTGACGCAGCGTCTCCGTTCCATTCGTGGTGGACGGTTTCCGCCAGAGCCTGGACCCTGCCCGCCATGGAACCGGGAAACCTGTGGACGGCCGGCTTTTCTTTGAAGACTTCAACGAAGCCAGCGGGGTCGTACTCGGCAATCGTTTCGGGCTTCAAGGATCCAAGGCGTGTGCGGATCTTCTCCGGACCGGCGAAGGCCGATTCCATGGTCACCTGTTGATCAAGCAACATGCCAGTCAGCAGCGCAAAGGCGTCATCGCTGAGAAGTTGGTCGGCGGCGGCATCGCCTGTGATGTGCAGTTCCATGGGTCCCATCCTCCCACCACTGAGAGCCGGCGTCATGGCGGCTTCTGTATAAGG
>NZ_JAMSGY010000018.1:0-2642 GCF_024608385.1 Paenarthrobacter sp. UW852 | reverse complement strand
TGTCAATGGCCAGTTGTTTCTGCCCACGGACGGCCACTAAAAGTGCCCGCTGGTGGCCAGTAAAACTGCCCGGTTATGGCCAATAGATCTGCCCACTGATTGGTTTCGGCGGGATTGGCCATCGTTGGGTTGGTCAGTTCAAGCGGGTGACTCCTTTTCCGGCGAGGGCTTGGGTGAGGCGGACGGAATCGCCACTGGTCTGGCAGACGTGGGCGTGGTGCAGCAGTCGGTCAACGGTGGCGGTGGCGAGGGTTTTGGGCATGAGCTCGTCGAACCCGGCGGGGTGGAGGTTGGAGCTGATCGCGACGGACCGTTTTTCGTAGGCTGCGTCCACGACCCGGTAGAGGCCTTCGGCGGCGTCGGTGGCCACGGGCAGCAGGCCAATGTCGTCAATGACCACGAGCTCGGCTCGGAGGATCCGGGCGACGGCCCGGGTGACACTGTCATCGGTTCGGTGGGCGCGGATGAGGACGCCGAGGTCCTCGAGCCTGAACCAGGCGACCCGCATGCCGGCTTCGACGGCCTGCTGGCCGAGGGCTTCGAGGAAGAACGTCTTCCCCGTCCCCGAGGGCCCGCAGACGACGAGGTTTTCCCGCCGGGTGATCCATTCCAGAGTCCGCAGCGCCTGCTGGGTCGGGGCCGGGATGGAGGACGCTGCCGGGTCCCACGCCTCGAAGGTCTTCCCGGTCGGGAACCCTGCCGCTTTGCGGCGGGAAGCGAGCATGGACCGGGCCCGGCCGGCGGCTTCCTCCGTGAAGAGGGCCTTGATGACCTCAGCCGGTTCCCACCGCTGGGCGCGGGCCGTCGCGATCAGGTCCGGGGCCAGCGCACGGGCGTGGGGCATTTTCAGGGACCGCATCAGGGCTTCCAGGTCCGCCGGCAGCGGCGGAGCCGCGGTATTGGTCGTGGTGACGGGGCTCATCGGGCCTCCTCCGGCGTGGTGTTGGTTGCGGGGTTGCCGATCGCGGCCCACGCCCCTGTTCCTTGCGTGAGGGAGGTGGCTTCGTTGGCGGCGTGGGTGGTAGTGCGGCGGATGTTGGCGTTCAGGATCGAGGCGAGGTCCTGGTGCGCGAACCGGCCATGCAGAGCGGCGTCGCCCAGGGCGCGATCAACCTGATCGGTGCCGGCGATTTTGGCCAGCGTGACGGCTTCTGCCATTTTCACGTTCATCCTTGCGGTCCCGGCCGCGGCGGCCTCGACGAGCCATGTTCGGGCGCCTTCGCCGATGGCCAGGAACGCGGCTTCGTCCGCGCTGCGGGCCCTCACCTCGTAGTCGCCGGGGAGCTTCGCCCGGGTTCCGGGGAAGTGTTCGTCGTTGATGGCGGGGCTGCCGGGTCGTGCCCGTTCGTGGCGGGCGACTTCGACGGGCCCGGTCGTGCCGTGGTGGACGATGATGACCTGCTCGCCGGGCCCGGTGCCGTGGGTGCGGACGAACACCCGGGCTCCGAGCAGGTGGGCCGGGACGGAGTACTGGGCGTTTTCGAAGGTGACCATTGGGGTGTTCTCCGGAACGCTGCGGGCCAGGCCAAACGCGACCGTGTGGGCGGTGTCCGGGATCCGGTGCAGCCGCGGGGCTTCCTCGGCGAGCATGGCCGCGGGTTTCCTCCGCGTCGTCCGGTGCTCACGGTGATTGACTTCGTCCATGAACGCCGTGCAGGCGGCCTCGAGCTCGGCGAAGGTGCGGTAGTCATCGCGGAGGTTGGTGTCTTTGGGCACGAGGTCAGCCTTGGCGAGTTTCACGGACGCTTCCACCCCGCCTTTGGTGGCCGGGTCCGCAGGCTGGCAGGTCAGCACGGTCACCCCGTAGTGCCGGGCGAAGTCCAAGGTCTGCTGGTTCCGCACCGGGACCCCGGCAACATGGGAGGTGGTCACGGTCTTCTCGTTGTCCGTCAGGACATACGTCGGCGCCCCGCCGAGGATCCGGAAGCACCGGTCCAGGGCCGCGAACACGCTCGGCGCCGTCCTGTCCTTGAGCGGGATCACGATGCGGAAGCGTGAGAACGCCAGCCACGCCACGAACAGGATGGTCTTCACCCCGCCGATCCGGGGCCCGTCGCCGAAGTCGTACTGCAACCACATCCCAGGTTCTGTGATCCACGGCCTGTGCACGCGGGTATGGCCCAGCCGCCACGCGGCCTTGACCTGCGCGATCGCCCGGCGGGTGGAGCGCTCCGAACCCGCATAGCCCAGAGCGAGGAGCTTCTCGTGGGCCTTGTCGGCACGAATCCGGCCCTTGGAGGCTTCCACCCATTCTTCGATCTTGGGCAGGAAAGCGTCAGTGACCCGGCCCCGGGCCATCGGTTCCCCGATCGGCCTGCCGGCATCCCGGGCGCTCACGTGTTTGGCAACAGTGTGGTGCGAGCAGCCCGTGAGCTCCGCGGTGGCGCGCAACGATCCGGTCAGATCGTAGGCAGCAAGAATTTCCATGATTTCTCCGTCAGACTTCATACAGGGCCTCTTCCTGGTTCGCTTGGTGCGCTTAGACACCGTCATCAAACCCCAGGGAGAGGCTCCCACCGCTTAAGGCGCGGTCGGTTCAGCAAGGAAGTGGGCAGATCTCATGGCCACCATCGGGCAGTTTTACTGGCCGTCAGGGGGCACTTTCGTGGCCGCCTATGGGCAGTTTTTCATGGCCGCTAACA
>NZ_JAMSGY010000017.1:0-5667 GCF_024608385.1 Paenarthrobacter sp. UW852 | reverse complement strand
CTGTTGTTTGAGAACTCAATAGTGTGCCAAGTTTGTTGATACCGATTGTTTTATTGATTGGTTGAAATTATGGCTGGATCATTGCGCACCCCCGTGTGTGGTGGTCTGGTTTTCAGCTGGTTTCGAATTTTGTGCAGCCGCGTTCTACCGTTATTTCCGGTGGGTGTGGTTGTGTCTGTTTGATTTTTTTTGTTTTCAACGGAGAGTTTGATCCTGGCTCAGGATGAACGCTGGCGGCGTGCTTAACACATGCAAGTCGAACGATGATCCCAGCTTGCTGGGGGATTAGTGGCGAACGGGTGAGTAACACGTGAGTAACCTGCCCTTGACTCTGGGATAAGCCTGGGAAACTGGGTCTAATACCGGATACGACCATTCCACGCATGTGGTGGTGGTGGAAAGCTTTTGTGGTTTTGGATGGACTCGCGGCCTATCAGCTTGTTGGTGGGGTAATGGCCTACCAAGGCGACGACGGGTAGCCGGCCTGAGAGGGTGACCGGCCACACTGGGACTGAGACACGGCCCAGACTCCTACGGGAGGCAGCAGTGGGGAATATTGCACAATGGGCGCAAGCCTGATGCAGCGACGCCGCGTGAGGGATGACGGCCTTCGGGTTGTAAACCTCTTTCAGTAGGGAAGAAGCGAAAGTGACGGTACCTGCAGAAGAAGCGCCGGCTAACTACGTGCCAGCAGCCGCGGTAATACGTAGGGCGCAAGCGTTATCCGGAATTATTGGGCGTAAAGAGCTCGTAGGCGGTTTGTCGCGTCTGCTGTGAAAGACCGGGGCTCAACTCCGGTTCTGCAGTGGGTACGGGCAGACTAGAGTGCAGTAGGGGAGACTGGAATTCCTGGTGTAGCGGTGAAATGCGCAGATATCAGGAGGAACACCGATGGCGAAGGCAGGTCTCTGGGCTGTAACTGACGCTGAGGAGCGAAAGCATGGGGAGCGAACAGGATTAGATACCCTGGTAGTCCATGCCGTAAACGTTGGGCACTAGGTGTGGGGGACATTCCACGTTTTCCGCGCCGTAGCTAACGCATTAAGTGCCCCGCCTGGGGAGTACGGCCGCAAGGCTAAAACTCAAAGGAATTGACGGGGGCCCGCACAAGCGGCGGAGCATGCGGATTAATTCGATGCAACGCGAAGAACCTTACCAAGGCTTGACATGAACCGGTAATACCTGGAAACAGGTGCCCCGCTTGCGGTCGGTTTACAGGTGGTGCATGGTTGTCGTCAGCTCGTGTCGTGAGATGTTGGGTTAAGTCCCGCAACGAGCGCAACCCTCGTTCTATGTTGCCAGCGGTTCGGCCGGGGACTCATAGGAGACTGCCGGGGTCAACTCGGAGGAAGGTGGGGACGACGTCAAATCATCATGCCCCTTATGTCTTGGGCTTCACGCATGCTACAATGGCCGGTACAAAGGGTTGCGATACTGTGAGGTGGAGCTAATCCCAAAAAGCCGGTCTCAGTTCGGATTGGGGTCTGCAACTCGACCCCATGAAGTCGGAGTCGCTAGTAATCGCAGATCAGCAACGCTGCGGTGAATACGTTCCCGGGCCTTGTACACACCGCCCGTCAAGTCACGAAAGTTGGTAACACCCGAAGCCGGTGGCCTAACCCTTGTGGGGGGAGCCGTCGAAGGTGGGACCGGCGATTGGGACTAAGTCGTAACAAGGTAGCCGTACCGGAAGGTGCGGCTGGATCACCTCCTTTCTAAGGAGCTGCTAACAACTGTCCGTGTTCTGTGTATGCGGTTCGTGGTGGTTGTCAGTGTTGCCCATTGCGCAGGCGTCTGTTCTGCGGTGGGTGCTCATGGGTGGAATATCAACGAATCATTTTTTGGCATGGCCTGTTCGGTTGTGTCCTGGTGTTAGTACGGTGACTCCCTTTTGGGGGGTTGTTGGGAACGCGTCCGGGGTGTGGTCTGTGTGGGTTGTGTTTGGCGCACTGTTGGGTCCTGAGGCAACAGGACCTTTTTGCAGCAATGCATGGGGGCACTTCTGGTGTTTCTTTTGTTCCTGCTTCCGGTTCTTCCTTCCGCGTGTGCGGCCTCTTTGTTTTTGGGGTTGTGGTGGTGGGGGTCTGGTTGATGGGGTTGTTGTTTGAGAACTACATAGTGGACGCGAGCATCTAGGGACACACGCATACGTGTGTGTTTCTATACAGCAATTTCTTATGAATGAACCTGGCCCTTGTGGTCATGGTTCTCTCGATATGAATGATGCATCGTAGACCGGCGGGCCCCTGTGGGGTTTGTCGGTTTGTGTGTGGTCAAGTTTTTAAGGGCACACGGTGGATGCCTTGGCATTAGGAGCCGAAGAAGGACGTAGGAATCTGCGATAAGCCTGGGGGAGTTGATAACCGAGCGTTGATCCCAGGATGTCCGAATGGGGAAACCCCGCACAACGCTGTCATGGTGATTGTGTGACCCGCATCTGAACACATAGGGTGCGTGGGGGGAACGCGGGGAAGTGAAACATCTCAGTACCCGCAGGAAGAGAAAACAAGAGTGATTCCGTTAGTAGTGGCGAGCGAACGCGGATCAGGCTAAACCGTTCCATGTGTGATAGCCGGCGGGCGTTGCATGGGCGGGGTTGTGGGACTTTCCGTGCTGGTTCTGCCGGACCGGTGAGGTGTGATGTGCAGGCATAGGTGAACGGTCTTGAAAGGCCGGCCAGAGAGGGTGTGAGCCCCGTAACCGTAATGTTTTGTGCCGCCTGGAGAGTATCCCAAGTAGCACGGGGCCCGAGAAATCCCGTGCGAATCTGTCAGGACCACCTGATAAGCCTAAATACTTCCTAATGACCGATAGCGGACCAGTACCGTGAGGGAAAGGTGAAAAGTACCCCGGGAGGGGAGTGAAACAGTACCTGAAACCGTGTGCTTACAATCCGTCGGAGCAGCCTTGTAGTTGTGACGGCGTGCCTTTTGAAGAATGAGCCTGCGAGTTAGTGTTACGTCGCGAGGTTAACCCGTGTGGGGTAGCCGTAGCGAAAGCGAGTCTGAACAGGGCGAGTGTAGTGGCGTGATCTAGACCCGAAGCGGAGTGATCTACCCATGGCCAGGTTGAAGCGACGGTAAGACGTCGTGGAGGACCGAACCCACTTCAGTTGAAAATGGAGGGGATGAGCTGTGGGTAGGGGTGAAAGGCCAATCAAACTCCGTGATAGCTGGTTCTCCCCGAAATGCATTTAGGTGCAGCGTTGCGTGTTTCTTGCCGGAGGTAGAGCTACTGGATGGCCGATGGGCCCTACAAGGTTACTGACGTCAGCCAAACTCCGAATGCCGGTAAGTCAGAGCGCAGCAGTGAGACTGTGGGGGATAAGCTTCATAGTCGAGAGGGAAACAGCCCAGACCACCAACTAAGGCCCCTAAGCGTGTGCTAAGTGGGAAAGGATGTGGAGTTGCGAAGACAACCAGGAGGTTGGCTTAGAAGCAGCCATCCTTGAAAGAGTGCGTAATAGCTCACTGGTCAAGTGATTCCGCGCCGACAATGTAGCGGGGCTCAAGTACACCGCCGAAGTTGTGGATTTCACACAGTACCCTAGCCTTCGTGGTTCAGGGGTGTGGAGTGGTAGGGGAGCGTCGTGTGGGCAGTGAAGTCGCGGTGGAAACCAGCGGTGGAGCCTACACGAGTGAGAATGCAGGCATGAGTAGCGAAAGACGGGTGAGAAACCCGTCCGCCGAATGATCAAGGGTTCCAGGGTCAAGCTAATCTGCCCTGGGTAAGTCGGGACCTAAGGCGAGGCCGACAGGCGTAGTCGATGGACAACGGGTTGATATTCCCGTACCGGCGAAAAACCGCCCATGCCAAGCGGGGGATACTAACCGCCCGGAGCCTGCCCGTACACCCTTGTGGTGTGCCGGGTTTTGGCCGAGCGCGGGACCTGATCCCGGGAGGTAAGCGTATTAACAGGTGTGACGCAGGAAGGTAGCCGGGCCGGGCGATGGTTGCCCCGGTCTAAGGATGTAGGGTCAGGGATAGGCAAATCCGTTCCTGTGTGTTTCGAGCACGATCCTGAGATCTGATGGGACTCCCGTAAGGGGGGATCCGGTGATCCTATGCTGCCAAGAAAAGCATCGACGCGAGGTTTTAGCCGCCCGTACCCCAAACCGACACAGGTGATCAGGTAGAGAATACCAAGGCGATCGAGAGAATTATGGTTAAGGAACTCGGCAAAATGCCCCCGTAACTTCGGGAGAAGGGGGGCCTGCCCCGTGATGGAGACTTGCTCTCCGTGAGCGGGTGTGGGCCGCAGAGACCAGGGGGAAGCGACTGTTTACTAAAAACACAGGTCCGTGCGAAGTCGCAAGACGATGTATACGGACTGACTCCTGCCCGGTGCTGGAAGGTTAAGAGGACCGGTTAGCCACTTGTGGCGAAGCTGAGAATTTAAGCCCCAGTAAACGGCGGTGGTAACTATAACCATCCTAAGGTAGCGAAATTCCTTGTCGGGTAAGTTCCGACCTGCACGAATGGAGTAACGACTTCCCCGCTGTCTCAACCATAAACTCGGCGAAATTGCAGTACGAGTAAAGATGCTCGTTACGCGCAGCAGGACGGAAAGACCCCGAGACCTTTACTATAGTTTGGTATTGGTGTTCGGAGTGGCTTGTGTAGGATAGGTGGGAGACGTTGAAACCCGGACGCCAGTTCGGGTGGAGTCATCGTTGAAATACCACTCTGGTCACTTTGGACATCTAACTTCGGCCCGTGATCCGGGTCAGGGACAGTGCCTGATGGGTAGTTTAACTGGGGCGGTTGCCTCCTAAAAAGTAACGGAGGCGCCCAAAGGTTCCCTCAGCCTGGTTGGCAATCAGGTGTCGAGTGTAAGTGCACAAGGGAGCTTGACTGTGAGAGAGACATCTCAAGCAGGGACGAAAGTCGGGACTAGTGATCCGGCGGTACATTGTGGAATGGCCGTCGCTCAACGGATAAAAGGTACCTCGGGGATAACAGGCTGATCTTGCCCAAGAGTCCATATCGACGGCATGGTTTGGCACCTCGATGTCGGCTCGTCGCATCCTGGGGCTGGAGTAGGTCCCAAGGGTTGGGCTGTTCGCCCATTAAAGCGGTACGCGAGCTGGGTTTAGAACGTCGTGAGACAGTTCGGTCCCTATCCGCTGCGCGCGCAGGAAATTTGAGAAGGGCTGTCCTTAGTACGAGAGGACCGGGACGGACGAACCTCTGGTGTGTCAGTTGTACTGCCAAGTGCATCGCTGATTAGCTACGTTCGGATGGGATAACCGCTGAAAGCATCTAAGCGGGAAGCTCGCTTCAAGATGAGATTTCCATACACATATGTGTGAGAGGCCCCCAGCCAGACCACTGGGTTGATAGGCCGGATGTGGAAGCGAGGACTAAAGACTCGTGAAGCTGACCGGTACTAATAGGCCAACAACTTACACCACACAACACACTGCACGCGTCCACTATGTGGTTCCCAACCAACAACCCCGGGAACCAACAACTAAATAACAACCAAGCACCACAGTTGTAACCACAGTCTTCCCACCCACCCCCACACACGGGGTTGGGACGGGTAACAAGGTTACGGCG
This sequence comes from Paenarthrobacter sp. UW852, assembly GCF_024608385.1. Taxonomy (NCBI): domain Bacteria; kingdom Bacillati; phylum Actinomycetota; class Actinomycetes; order Micrococcales; family Micrococcaceae; genus Paenarthrobacter; species Paenarthrobacter sp. UW852. The sequence goes on along the minus strand of NZ_JAMSGY010000017.1, from coordinate 105 downwards.
GTCATAGCGTGGGGGAAACGCCCGGTCCCATTCCGAACCCGGAAGCTAAGACCCACAGCGCCGATGGTACTGCACCCGGGAGGGTGTGGGAGAGTAGGACACCGC
>NZ_JAMSGY010000016.1:0-15636 GCF_024608385.1 Paenarthrobacter sp. UW852 | reverse complement strand
GGGTGTGTGGTTGTACGCCGAAACGGTGCGGAAGATCCACGAACTGAACCCGGGCACCGGGGTGGAGTTGCTGATCCCGGACTTCTCCGGCAAGCCCGAGCACATCGCGGCGATCTGCGATTCCAAGCCCGAGGTGTTCGCGCACAACGTCGAGACGGTGCCGAGGATTTTCAAGCGGATCCGGCCGGCGTTCCGGTATGAGCGGTCCCTGGATGTCATCACGCAGGGCCGGGATCTGGGCATGGTGACCAAGTCCAACCTGATCCTGGGCATGGGCGAGACCCGTGAGGAGATTTCCGAGGCCCTGCGTGACCTGCACGCCGCCGGGTGCGACCTGATCACGATCACCCAGTACCTGCGTCCTTCCGAACGGCACCTTCCGGTGGACCGGTGGGTCAAGCCGCAGGAGTTCGTGGACCTGCAGCACGAGGCCGAGGAGATCGGCTTCCTCGGCGTCATGTCCGGCCCGCTGGTCCGTTCGTCCTACCGGGCCGGGCGTCTCTGGGCCACCGCGATGCGGAAGAAGGGCTGGGAAATCCCGGCCGCACTGGCCCACATCGAGTCCTCCGGCACCACCCGCCAGGAAGCCTCCACCATCCTCGCAGCCCACAGCTAACCCCCTTGGACGCGCTCCCTTGCCGGCACCCGTCGTGGCTATTTAAGGCCGTGACATAGGGGGAGTAGTGTCGCGCCAGCGAAGAAAAAGGTTCGAACACCAGCGCAGTTTTTGCTCAAGACAGACACAATGTTTGCGCACCCACGCTTAAGCGGCTTCCCAAAGAGGGGTCAGGGCACCTGTCCGCACTGTGGACAGCGGCCCCCGGAAGCAGGTACCTGTCCCTTGCCCTGCCAGCGATCGCGCGAGGGACAGCAAGTAGACCACCACTGAAAACTGAGTACCTGCATGGCTCGTGTGGGTATTCCGGGGCCGATGTTCGGATGAAAAAGAGGCGTACACCGGATCGTAGCCGCGGGACGTGTGCGGCATGAAGCATGGGTGACATCGCTTCATCCGCCACCCTCGGCCGGATGGTGGGGGTTGCCCAGCGGCTCCCGAAACCGATCAACCAAGGAGCTACATCATGCGCAAACTTTCCAAGAAGAGCCGGGTCACCGCCGCAGTCGCAGGCGTCGCGTTGGTGGCGGTGGGTGGCGGAGCTGCCTACGCCTACTGGACCACCACAGGTTCGGGCAGCGGCGCGGCAACCAACTCGGCCGGTGGCGGTACCGTCACCCTTCACGCGACCTTCGCAGGCGGACTCGCTCCGGGCAACTCCGTCCCGGTTTCCTACACCGCGGACAACTCGACGACGTCCAGCACCGTGGTGGGTGCCCTCAGCGCGAATGTGACCACCAACGTAACTGCCTGCCTTCCCGACTGGTTTGAGGTCACGGCAGTGACCACGAACAGTCCCGTGGCCGCAGGCGCCACCGGAACTTCCGTAGGCAGCGGTGTCCTGAAGTTCAAGGACGTCGCCGTCAACCAGGACGCCTGCAAGTCCGCGATCGTCACGGTCAACGTCGGCAGCCTCTAGGCCGTCACGAGCCGGGGGCCACGTTTCACACGACGGCCCCCGGCTCACCTTTGCACCACGCCTCCAACGCCCCAAGCAATCGTCCGAAAAGAGCCTCCATGGACCACCGGCCAGAGCGCACCGCACCGTTCCAGCGAGCAGGAATCCCACTCCGTGCCCTGCTGCTTGCACTGGTGGTGGCCGTGGTACCCGTTGCGGCCCTGGCAGCGAGCAACGGGCAGGGCAACGCCGCAGCCAGCGTCAAGGGGATCACTGTCACGCTGTCCCCCTCAAGCCGCACCGTGGACCAAGGACAGTCCGCAACCTTCACGGTGTCCGCCACCTCAACGGGGGGCTTCACTGGTCCGGTGACGTTCACCGTGACCGGACTGCCGGCTGGAACGGCAGCCAGCGCCGCGCCGTCGTCGGTTAACCTCACGTCAGGGAGCACTGCCCAGACGACCCTGACCGTATCCACCGCGACTACCACTCCGGCGAACAAGGCGGATTTCACTGTCAAGGGAACCAGCGGAGCAACGGTGTCGAACGCGGCGCCGGGCCAGTTGCAGGTCCTGGAAGTCAAACGCACTTTCGGGGTGACGGGGACGGTGAACGGGCTTCTGGCCCCGGGCATTTCCCGCGCTGTGGACCTCCAGATCTCCAACCCGCAGAACAAGAGCATCGCGGTGACGAACCTGTCGATGGAAATCAGCCAGGTAGTCCGGACATCTGCAGCAGTGGCGGCGAACTTGCCGTGCACAGCGGCGGACTACCAAGTCACCCAGTACTCGGGGGCGTACCCATTGACCGTGGAACCGGGCACCCGCTCCTTGTCAGGCCTTGGAGTGGCCCAGGCGAAGTGGCCCCAGATCAAGATGCTCGATACCAACAAACTGCAGGACGGTTGCAAAGGCGCGACCCTCCAGCTCACCTACACAGGCACGGGACAGGCGAACTGACATGAAGACGACAGTCCGAATCCCCCACACCCCCAGCACGGGGCGCCTTGCAAGAACGGCAGCGGCCACCGTAGCGCTTTGCCTCCTGGGCGGTGCCGGCTCCGCCTACGCCTACTGGGCGACTACCGGGGCTGGATCCGGCGCAGCAACCAACGGCACCATGCAGACCGTTACGGTGAGCGCCCTCGTCGCGGGCGATACCCTGCAAACCAGCTTGGTGCCCGGTGGAACGGCCGACGTCATCCTGAGGGCCAGCAACCCCAACCCTCACCCGGTGACCATCTACGGAGTCTCCGGCAACGGCCCCGTGACCGCCGATTCCAGCCACTCCGGCTGCACCACCACCGGCGTTACCTTCACGCCACCCGCGGCACCGCTGACGCCGACGGTCACTATTCCCGCGAGCAGCTCAATCCTGCTCACGCTGCAAGGCGCCGCAAAGATGGACGTCACCTCCATGTCGGCCTGCCAAGGAGCCCAATTCGGCGTTCCCGTCACGTTGGAGGTACGAAAGTGAACCGGAAACGCACAGTCCCTGTCACTGCCTTCGGCAAGTGGAACCGCCTTGCCCTGGTGATGGCGGGAATCCTCCTCGTCTCATGGGGCGGCCCGGCAGCCAGTGCATTCTGGGGTTCCGTAGGCACTGGTTCCGGCGCATCGGTAGCCGACGCCGTAGCCCAAGGAGCCAAGCCCACCACCGCAGTTTCAGGCGCCAACGTCACCGTCACTTGGGCGGCCAGTACGACGGCGGCAGGCCGGCCCGTGGGCGGCTACAGCATCGCCCGCTATGGAACAGCAACCGGGGGAACCAAGGTGCCAGCGACCGGTGGCTGCGGCTCCAGCGTCGCAGGACTAAGTTGCACTGAAAGCAATGTTCCTGCGGGGACCTGGTACTACTCTGTGACGCCAATGCTCTCCCTCTGGCAGGGCACTGAAAGCACGCGAAGCGTTGGTACCACCCCGGTCACCGATACCACACCGCCCCTTGCTCCCGTGGTGACGGCTCCGACCTACGTACATCAGGGCAACGTCACCAACGTTCCTGTCGGTGGCACCGCGGAAGCCAATTCAACAGTGGTCCTCACCGTCAGTGGCGGCGGGGCGTTACCGGTCACCCAAAACATCACTACCTCCGGGGCCGGTCACTGGAACGCTGCGCCGTTGAACCTCAGTGCTTACAACCCGGGCACCATCACCTTCTCCGCCAAGGCAACTGACGCGGCGGGCAATACGGGACCGGCGGGCACGGCGACATCAACCAAGGACGTTTCGTCTCCCACGGTCACGGGAGTGCTGTTGACCAACGGTGGGACTGCGGGGACCGTGGACAAGGGTGACAAGGTGACACTGACGTTCTCTGAGCGTCTCAGTGGAAGCTCGATGTGCAACACCTGGGCCAACGCACCGGCGACTTTGACCGGCAATGGAGTCGTTACGGTAAAGGTTGACGCGGACAGCAACCTCACCGTGACCAGCACCGCCTGCACCGTCAATCTGGGAAGTGTCTACCTCGGCGCAAGCTACACCACAAAGGACCTGACCTTCTCCGGAAACGGCCAGGGCGGCAACATGTCCACCGTGGCTTGGGATGGTAACGGCACCATCGTCATCACGCTGGGCACAGCGAGCGGTAGTGGAACCACGGGACTCGCGAACGCCGTCCCCGTCTACACCCCGGCAACGAACATCACGGACATCGCAACGAACCCGGTTGTCCCCGGCGGAGTCAGCGGCACACCCTCCCGTTTCTGATCCCTCCATCGATCCAACGCAGTACGTCACAGATAGTGCCCCTCAGCGTGATGAGGGGCACTATCTGTGCCTGATCCCCGGGTAGCCCAGCGCTCGGAGCGTAACCTTGAAGCGGACGCCAGTGCCGCCGTCGTACGTTTGATCCTGCGACGAAAGGCGAGCCGCCCTTTGAAGGCTGTAGCGGAAATGTTCACGATGGGTCCGGGGAACAAGGACCACCATCCCGCCCTACGCTGCGCCGTAGGGGTGTTCGTGCCGCTGATCGTTTTGACGCTGCTGGGGCGGCTGGATCTGGCCGTGTTTGCGTCGTTTGGGGCCTTCACCGGAATCTATGGGCGCAATGAACCGCACAGCGTCCGTTTCCGCAGCCAACTCCGGGCTGGCGGCTTCATGCTTTTCATCATCCTTTGCGCCACGTTGTTGGCCCGTGGGGAGCATGCGTGGGGCCTGGACGCCAGCTCGTATTCCTGGCTCCTGATCGTTGCGACCACCATCGTGGCCGGCACCTGCTCCGTAGTGGTAGCTGCCTGGCGACTCCGCCCCGGCGGCTCCCTCTTTCACATTTTTGCTTTTGCCGCGATCGCTTCGATACCCACGCAACCGCCTCTGTGGGAGGCAATGCTGGTGGCAATCCTGACCACGGTTTTCTGCCTGTTGGTAGGGATGTCGTCCCGGGTGGTCAAAAGCCACCGGACGCCATGGAAGAAACCGCCGCGCATCCGGCACACGCCTGCCGAACTGCGGGCCATCTGGCTTGAAGGAGGTGGATACCTGGTAGCGGCCGGGCTCGCGGGGACCTTGGCGACGCTGGTGGGCCAACAGCTTGGCTTTGGCCACACGTACTGGGCCATGGTGGCAGCCGTGGTGCCGCTGGTGGGCCATTCCACCCGGCATCGGGTGAGCCGGGGCATCCAAAGGATCGCGGGAACGGTGCTTGGCCTGGTGCTCCTGGCAGGCATCCTGTGGCTCAATCCGGCGCCGTGGGCCATGGTCCTGGTCATAGCGGCGTGCCAGTTCGGTGCCGAGATGTTCATTGCCCGCCAGTATTTCATCGCACAGCTCTTCGTCACCCCGCTTGCCCTGATTGCCACGCTCCTCGCCGCGCCGGTGGACCCGAGTCTGCTCCTCCGGGACCGGATCATCGAGACCGTCATAGGTGCCGCCGTCGGTGTTGCAGTCGTGGTGGCCCCGGCAGTGTGGCGCCGTGTACGGGTGCGCCAAGTCTCGTTCAGCGAACGGTAGTCCGGGATCTTCGCTTCATGGACTAGTATCAATTGGTTAGACAATCAAGATACATGTCTACCAAAGGACTGGTGTGAGCGACAAGGATGAACGCAAGGGATATTGGTACGGGCTGGAGAGCCGTAAGCAGATGGGCGCCGTGGACGTCCTGAACGCACTCAGGGACTACCGGACGGCCGAAGCTGACATGCGGCGGCGAACGCGCGCCTCGATGGGCATGGGGGAGACCGACCTCATGGCGTTGCGGTACCTGCTTGAAGCCGAGCGTGCCGGCCGGGAGGTGGGCCCCAAGGAGTTGGCGGTACGGCTTGGGGTGACCTCGGCCTCCATGACGTCGTTGGTGGACCGCCTGGTGAGGTCCGGCTACGTTACCCGAGAGCCCCACCCGACTGATCGTCGAGCCCTCATTCTCCGCCCGACACCGGGGTCGGAACAGGAGGTCCGCAGTACCTTGGGCGACATGCATTCGCGCATGATGGAGGCCGCCGAAACGCTGAGCAGCAAAGACTCCGCGGTGGTGGTTGAGTTCCTTCGGCGTATGCGCAAGGCGATCGACAGCGTCTCCTCCTGAAGCTGAGTTGGACATTATTGATAAGTACACATATAACTAGATAGCCAAGCTACTTACTAGGGAATGTGTGGGCAAGCGATGACAATCGTGCTGCGTGAACCGAGTTCCACCCCCGTCGTCCACGATGACGTTGACGTCATCGTGGACCAGGTCATCCCGGCAGGCCCCGTACATTGCGGTTCACGCATGGCGATTTCCGCTGGCCCGGCCCACGATGCCATGCAGTGGGTTTCCGTCGAACCGATCTGCCCCGAGTGGGCCTGCGGTTGCGGCTTCCGGATGGACATCGACGCCATAGATCCGGTGAGCGGCGTCTGGATCGCCGCCCTTCGGCGCCAGAGCCTGCAACATGAGCTGGCAATCTCCCAGAACACCCTGGCGCTCGCCTTCAAGAGGGCAGTCGATGCAGGAGTGGACCCCGTCGCCCTCGCCGAGGTGGCAGGTGTGCCTGCTGCCGAGATTGAATCACTGCTCCAATGACGCTCATGGAGACGGCGGCCGACCGCGCTGATCGCGGGGCCGCCCCTTCCGATGTGGTCCTTGGAGGACGATATCGGCTGGGCAAGCAGCTGGGCGGAGGGTCCGAGGCCTACGTCAAGGAAGCCCGGGACCTGGAGTCAGGCACCACTGTGGCCGTCAAGATCTTCAGGACCACAGCCAAGGACGCTCCTTTTCGACGCGAACTGGACATCCATGGTCCTTTGCGCCATAAGAACATCGCCAGGGTGGTGTCCTCCGGAAGCACCGAGGGCGACGAAGTCCAAGGCGCCCACAACTACCTGGTGATGGAACTGGTCCAGGGCCAGGACTTGCGGACCCTTCTTGAGGAAGGGCCAGCCTCACCGCATCAGACCGTTGAGTGGATGACCGGGATCGCCAGGGCCTTGACGTTCCTGCACAGGCGCGGGATTGTCCACAACGACATCAAGCCCGGCAATATCCTGGTGGATTTCGCCGGCGACCCAGGCGGCGTAGGAGTGGCCAAGCTGACCGATTTTGGCATCGCACTCAACGGACGGCACCCTGCGCCGAGCTCCTCCTCCGGGACGCCGCACTATCTGAGTCCGGAAGAAGTCTGTGGGGGCACCTCAACTGCTGCCAGTGACATTTATTCGTTGGGCCTGGTTGCCCTCGAGTGCCTCACCGGAACAAAAGCCTTTCCCGGCCCTCCCCTTGAGTCCATGGTTGCGAGGACCCTGGGCGAACCACGAATTCCCGGAACGGTCCGGCGGCGCTGGTCCATGGTGCTTCATGCCATGACAGACCCCGACCCGGCGGGTAGACCGTCTGCCAGCCACGTTGTCGGTATGCTCCGACGGCTCGGCTGGTAGCCAACAATCAGGTCGATAGCGGCGTGCGCTCTCATGCCGAACTGGGGCCTCATCACGAAAGAGAGATAAATAATGGGAATCATTGGTTGGATTATTCTGGGTCTGATCGCCGGCGCCATTGCCAAGGCCATCATGCCGGGCCGTCAGGGTGGCGGCTGGATCGCTACTCTGCTCCTGGGCATCGTTGGCGCCATCCTGGGTGGATGGATCGGCAGCGCGCTCTTCAACGTTGGCATCAACGAGTTCTGGTCGCTGTCCACCTGGTTGCTGGCCATCGTGGGCGCACTGATCGTCCTGGCCATCTGGGGCCTGCTCACGCGCAAGAAGGCGTAAGCGACTGACAGCAAGGGAGGCCCCGACGCCGCGTTTCACGACGCAGGCGCCGGGGCTCTCTGGTTTTAAGGGGCCCTTTGAGGGGGCCCTTGAGTTTGAGGGGCCCTTTTGATTGCCCTCTTAGAAAGCCACTTTTCAGCGCCTCCTTTTGAGCGTCCACGCACGGCGTTTTTCTGACCGCGGCCGGTCATATATTCCCCAGCCGGGCCCCGGCTGGGTGTGGCCCCGGACCCTCCGCTACGCTGCTCGACGTCACCACCCACCGCACGCTAAGGGCCAACGATGTACTCTTCAGCCGCCGCCATCAAAAATCCGCCGGGACAGAGCCCCAAACCAAGCACCCTCGGGACAGCGTTGGGCGCCTTCGGAGTCGCCGGCATCATGGGCATCGTCGCTGTGGTCCTGTATGGCTTGGGGCAGCAATCCCCGTATGTTGGCCCCGGTTACTCCGGCTGGGCCCAAGCGGCCGCGGATTCCCCGGTGGCTGCTGCAAGGTGGTTCCTGGGGGACATGACGGAGCCGCTCTTCTACAAGTCCGACCTCGCAGCCCTGGGGCTGTTGGCAGGAGCGGGGTTGGCCCGGTGGGTCGGCCGCCGACAGGGCCGCGTCGGGCGGCGGGAGAGCCTGGGTCCCTGGATTCTTGCGTCGGCTTCGCTGAGTTTGCTGCTGTCCAACGTGGCGTTCGGATGGTTGCTCGACGACGGGTGGCAGCCAACGTTCGTGCCTTTCGTTTGCGTGGCTCCGGCCGTGGTGATCCTCTACGGGGCCGGGTGGCAAACGTGCCTCACGGGCGCCGTGCTCGGTGCGGCCACCGTCACGCCCTTGGCGTTGATATTCATCCCCATCCTCGCCAACCCCCTTGGCCTGCCGCCCGTGGTGGCAAACGTCCTGGCGATGTCCGGGGGGTCCATTCTCTCTTTCCTGGTCGCACGACGGTTGCCCTGGCTTGTCCTGCGCGAGCGCGAGCCGGACCTCGGCGCGGAACGGAACCTGCCGGCGTCGGGCTTTAACCAGTCGCTCCTCGGGGAAGCCCTGTGGGCTGCGCGACGGGTCATCAGGGACTTCACGGAGACGCACTTCATCGCCAAGGGGTTCGCCAGCGTCGGCATGCTTTCCGGGGCTGTGGTGGCGTATGTCCTTAATCCTGGGTTGCCGTCCTACGGGTCCGGCCTGCTTCCGCACATCCTCTTTGCGCAAGCACTTACCTCCGCCATCGGCGTGGTCCTTTGGCGGGGCTGGTACCTGGATGGCGGTTGGGCTGCGACGTATGCGTCCGTGGTGTCCGTCGCCCCGGCGGCCGTCCTCGCCACCGGTGGTTCCTTTTTTGGCGTTGTGGGCGGGGCGATCCTGGGCGCTGTACTGGCCCCGCCGCTGGCCCGGGTTTTCTCCGCAAAGCTCCCCGCGGACTTCCACCCTGTCGTTGGCAACACTGCAGCCATGGCGGTATCGACGGCGGTAGCCGTACCGTTGCTTGGACTGCTGCCTGCCTGAGGCCGGGAGGCGGCCGGGTTGCGTCCGGAGGTCAGCCTCCGATGTGGTGGATCGTGAAGGCGCTAAGGAATCCGACGGCGGCCGTCAGGCCGGTCATGTTGTGGTGCTCCTCGAACGCCTCGGGAATCATCGTGTCTGCCAGCATCGCCAGGATGCCGCCGGCCGCAATGGCTGTAATGAAGGCGATTACCGATTCAGGCGCGTCCTCAAGGGCGGCGTACCCCACTAGGGCCGCAAGTCCGCTGAAGACTGCGATGCCAACCCAGGTTCCAAACACGTAAGCGGGGCTGCGGCCGGACTTCTTCATGCCGGCCGTGCTGGACAGGCCTTCGGGGACATTGGAGATGAAGACGGCGGCAAGCATCGCCGGACTGACGGCGCCACCGGCCAACAGCCCCACGCCAAGGACCACGGATTCGGGGATGCCGTCGATGAGCGCGCCCACGGCGATGGCCGTACCGCTGCCCGGGGAATCCTTCTCGGTGGGTTGGGGCTCACTGGAGCGCTTCCTGTGCTTCGCCCCCGCCCGGGCCAGGAGAACGTTGGACCCAACAAAGATCAGTGCCCCCAGAAGGAAGCCGAGGACCGTGGGGAGCAACCCTCCGCCGTTCACGGCCTCGTCCACCAGTTCGAAGGCGAGTGCGGAAATCAGGACCCCGGCGCCGAAGGCCATGACAGTGGAAACCACCTTGGCGGGCACTTTCCACATCCACGCCACACCAGCGCCAAGAACCAACGCCCCGCCTGCCAGCGTCCCCCACAGCAGGGCCTGTAACCACATCGGCATTGACTTGCCCTTTCATCGCCGGTCCATATGCATCAAGCAGTGTTTCATAAGGAACCTTAGAAACTGTAAAAAGTCTTGAGGTTTTCCTGAGGGACTGTTGCGGGTTTGCAGGATTGGTTCTTGAGGGTGGCCCTGCACAGTAGTTCTTGTCAGCCAGAGAGGCTGGAACGAAGAACGGCCGGCCGGTCTCACGGTGGCCTACCGAAAGGACACTGATTCCCATGGCCATCAGCCTCAAGACCACCTCCGGCAAGATCCTCGCTTCCGTCGCACTGGTCGGCACCGCAGCCGCCGTCGCCGGCATGGGAACCTACGGCGCGTTCACCTCCTCGACCTCCGCCTCACAGGCCGTCACCGCAGGAACCGTCACCATCGCCCTGGGCACCGGCGCCAACAACACCCTCAACGTCCCCGTCGCGGGCCTGCTGCCCGGGGACAAAGTCGAAAAGCTCGTCTCCCTGGCCAACACCGGCAACTCCGACCTGAACAACGTCACCCTCACCACCTCCGCCGGTGCCACCGGATCCCTGCTCACCACCGACACCACCAACGGCCTGCAGCTGACCATCGAAAACTGCTCCGTTGCCTGGACCGGCGCCACCGCTCCCTACACCTGCGCCGGCACCAAGACCACCGTCCTGGCCTCAGGCCCGGTCATCGCCGCGAACAGTGTCCTGAACAACCTGACGTCCCTGACGAGCACCAAGACCGACAACCTCAAAGTCACCACCGCTTTGCCCGCCACCGCGGACAACACCTTCCAGGGCGCCACCTCCACCGTCGGGTTCTCCTTCACCGGCACCCAGCGCACGCAAACCACCAAGTAATCACCACGGCCCCGCGAAGGTCCCGAGAAGGCCCCGCGAAGGCCCCACGAAGGCCCCGAGAGGGGGTCGGAAGGGGGCCGCACCAGACTCCGCCGGGCCTGATCGGCCACCCCCCTGCCTGATCAGGCCCGCCGGGTTTTTCCTGAGCCAGACTTGAGGAATTTCCGCAGTAAGCCTGAGCCACGCCCTGCAGACTAGAAGCAGAACAACAACCCCTCCCGGAAGGAACGCCAGGACAATGAGCGCACTGAGCACCATCACCACCCCCGCCCTTCGCGGCCGGCGTTCCGCCGCTTCAAAGCCTGCACCATCCCCAAAGACCGCCGCTGTGAAGCAGCCCGCAGCGGCCACAACCGTCCCCGCCGGTGAACGGAGCACGTTCCGCCGGATCACAAGCCTGGCTGTTAAGTCCGTCGGCGTTGGCATGCTGGTCCTGGCGGCGCTGGTTTTCCTGTTCCTAGCCATCGGCCCGCGGGTCCTGGGGTACCAGACTTCCACCATGCTGACCGGGTCCATGGCACCGCTGATCAACCCGGGCGACGTCGTCGTGACGGTTCCGACTCCTATCGCGGACGTCAAGGTGGGCGACATCATCACCTACCACATCCCGGTCGAAGATCAGCGGGTGGAAACCCACCGCATCACCGAAATCACCGCTACGGCCGATGGCGGCGTAGCTGTGCAGACCAAGGGCGACGCCAACAACGGCATCGACCCCTGGATCGCCACCTTGCAGGGCAAGACCGTGGACAAGCAGGTCGCAACCATCCCGTACGTCGGCAACGCAATCCGTGCACTCCGCGAACCGATGGTCCGGAACATCCTGATGTACGGCGCACCGGCGATCCTGGTCATCGGTATGCTCGCCTCCATCTGGACCAAGGACGGCAACAAGACGACGCCGAAGGGCGCCGCGGTGCCGCAGGCGGCCAGCGGTAAGTGAGGGACGGGGTGCTCCTGCCCTGGATCGGTGCAAGACGCAGGCGCTGGCCGAGGAGTTGGACGACTCCCGGCCGGCGCTCCGTTTTCTCTCGACCTATCTCTCCATGCTGCCGGGACCCCTTGGCTCCCCGCACGCCGTCGCGGGGTTAGCGTCCGGCGAGCACGTTTGCGACGGCGGTTTTGACTTCGCGGGGCACCAGGACCAAGGCGGCAACGGCCAGCAGGCCGGCGATCGCGAAGACGTAGAAGCCAGCAGGGTAGGCGATGTTGGCGGCAACCAATGTTCCCGTCACTGCCGGGCCGACGATTGCGCCGAGCCTGCCGACGCCGGCGGCGAAGCCCAGCGCAGTTCCCCTGAGCCGTGGCGGGAACAACTGGCTGACCCACGCATAAACGAGGACCTGGGAGCTGAAAACGAAAATGCCGGTTACGAAGACGGCGGCATTGAGCAGGAATTCGTTCGGGATCTTGACGCTGAGGATCGCCAGGAGCACCGCGGACAGTCCAAACCACAGCAAAACAATCTTCTTGGTACCGTGCTTGTCGGCGAGGAATCCGGCCAGGAACAGGCCTGCGACAGCGCCCAGATTAAGGACCAGCAGCAGCGTCAGGCCGGTGCTGACCGGGTACCCGGCGGCAGCCATCAGCTGCGGAAGCCAGGTGTTCAGCCCGTAAACCAACAACAAGCCCATGAACGACGCGATGCCGATGCCAACCGCAACCAGGGGGTACGGCTTTTGCAACAGGTCGCGGAAACCGGTCTTGGGCGCGGCTTGGCTGCTTTCAGCGGAAGGCACGACGGCGGCAGGCGCCTTGGTGGGCTGGCTGGACGCACCGGGGGCGGCTTCGCGCAGTGACTCGGGCAGCTTGGCCCAAAGGAACGGCAGGAGAACCAGCCCGGCAGCGCCGCCGATGATGAACATGAGCCGCCAGTTCGGAACGATCAGGATTGCCAGCAAAGCGGTGGCGACGGCACCAACGTGGTAGCCAGTCATGGTCCGGGTGGTGGACTTTCCTGCTGAACCCGCTGGCGCGTAGTCGTTCATGTAGGCCAAGGCTGCGGGAAGGCATGCGCCCAGTCCCAGCCCGGCGAGAAGGCGCAACACCGAGAACACTGCAACGTTCGGTGCGAACGCGACCCCAATGGTGAAGATCGAGAAACCGGCAACGCACGCGATCAGCAGCTTGCGGCGGCCGAACGTGTCGGAGAGGGGTGCAATGAACAGTGCGCCAAGTCCTACGCCCACCAAGGAGATGGTGGCGGCGAAGGTGGCTCCGACTGCATCGAATCCCAGCTCCCCGGTCTTGATGAGTGTGGGTATGACGGTTCCCAGGACCACCAGGTCGAAGCCGTCCAGCACCATGGCTAGCCAGCACAGCCACACAGGCCATTGAGATCGGTGGGCAGATGGCATCGTTGGCATAGCGTCCTCGGTACGTCTGGGCAGTGCGTCTTGGTGATGTTCCCCGGGCCAGCGGCGCGGCCTTCGGGTATGAGAGTTGTATCACCGTCGCGTGTTGCCTGGCACACGTTCTACCATTGAATGGAAGGCACATCCGTGCTTTTTCTCAAGGGCGCTCCAAATGAGGATGGCATCGTGGCTAACTCCGCATCCGGCGATTCCGTGGTGGACCGGGTCGTGCGGGTCATCGAGGCATTCCCTGAGGGTGTCACCACTCTTCAGCTGACGGAATTGGCCGACCGGGCTGAGCTCCCTTTGTCATCTGCCCACCGGCTGATCCGTCAGCTTTCCCACCACGGGCTCCTCGACCTGGGGGCGGGCGGAACCGTCCGCCTGGGCTTGCGGCTCTGGGAACTCGTCAATCGAAATTCACCCACGCTGGCCCTCCGCCAGGCGGCAATGCCGTTCATGGAGGACATTCAGCAGGTCCTCCACCAGAACGTGAATCTGGCTGTGCTCGATGGCTGGGAGGCGCTTTTTGTTGAACGGCTCTCCCGTCGCGGATCGGTGGCCAACCGCGCACAAATCGCAGGTCGCATGCCCGTACACATTTCCTCAGCTGGCCTGGCCCTGATGTCCCACCAGTCGCGGGAGCTGCAGGCCGAGTACCTCCGACAGTTCCACGACCCGGCCGGGAAAGTGAGCGCCGACGTCGTGCGCCATCTCCTGGCAGAAGCCGCTCAACAGGGGTACGCGCAACTGGCTGGGGTGGTGGATCCGGACACTTGGGGGATCGCCGTTCCGGTGATGAACGGTAAGCGGAAGACGGTTGCCGCGTTGGGGGTCGTAGTGCCCCTTGCCGAGATGCGGCTCCAAGCGTTGGTTCCGGCCCTTCAGACTGCGGCCCGCGGAATCGGACGCCAGCTCGCCTAGCTGTCGGCTTCCGTTGAACGGAATTGCTGTAACGATCATCACGCCGATGGGGACAGACTGATGCCAGACCAATACAGCCCTGGCCGAAGCGCCGGGATCCGCAACGAAGCGAGGAACAACCATGGCACGCACGCCCATCAAGACCCAAGTGGCCATTATGGGGGCCGGCCCCGCGGGCCTCATGCTCTCCCACCTTCTGGCCAAGCAGGGCATCGAGTCCGTGGTGGTGGAAATCCGCAGCCGCAAGGACATCCAGGAAACCGTACGGGCCGGCATCCTGGAGCACGGCACGGTGAACCTGCTGGTCGACGCGGGGGTGTCGGACCGAGTGCTCCGCGAAGGCGACCGGCACGACGGCATCGAACTGCGCTTCAACGGTGAAAGCCACCGCATCAACTTCAAGGAACTGGTCGGCGAATCCGTGTGGCTCTACCCGCAGACGGACGTTTTCATGGACCTGGCCGCCCGACGCGAAGCCGACGGCGGCGCCGTCCACTACAGCGTCACGGACACCACTGTGCACGACCTCGAAGGCAAGCCGAAGGTCTGGCTCACCAATGCCGACGGGCAGGAATTCGAGATTCAGGCCGACTTCCTCGTTGGCGCCGACGGATCCCGCAGCCACTGCCGCTTCCAGATTCCTGAAGCGAACCGCAAGTGGTACTTCCACGAATATCCGTTTGCGTGGTTCGGCATCCTTGCCGAAGCCCCACGCAGCTCAGACGAGCTGATCTACGCGAACTCGAACAACGGTTTCGCCCTGATCAGCCAGCGCACCGAGACCGTTCAGCGCATGTACTTCCAGTGCGACCCCAAAGAGAACGTTGCCGACTGGGACGACGAACGCATCTGGTCCGAGTTCCGCAAGCGCGTCAACGGCAACGGCTTCGAGCTCGAGGAGGGACCGGTCCTCGAAAAGATGGTCCTGCCCTTCCGCAGCTTCGTCCATACCCCCATGCGTCACGGAAACCTGTTCCTTGCCGGCGATGCGGCCCACACCGTGCCGCCGACGGGTGCCAAGGGCCTCAACCTGGCCATCCACGACGTCAAGGTGCTCTTTGAAGGTCTCGACTCGTTCTACTCCAACGGCTCAACCACGCTGCTGGACTCCTACAGTGACCGGGCGTTGGAGCGGGTATGGAAGGCGCAGCACTTCTCCTACTGGATGACATCCATGCTGCACACCGTGCCCGGCGCCGGCGAGTTCGACCGCGCCCGCCAGCTTGGCGAACTCCACTCCGTGGTGACCTCGGAGCACGCCAAGGCGTACCTCGCGGAGTCGTACACAGGCTGGCCGACCTCACGCTGACGCTGCACCTGGCAAACCACCTCCAGCGCCCGACGTCGGGAAGTCCTCTTTGGGGCTCCCCGACAGTCGGGCGCTTGTTGCGTTAACTGCGCTCGACCTGAAGGTGGCCCAAAGGGTTTGCCTGGCTGGTCGCCGGCCCCACCAGCCTCAGGTTCTGAGTGGTGTGTGGTGGTGGTTGCGTCGTGGTGTTTGTGTGGGGTCGATGTGGGGTGGGGGGATGAACCAGGGGACTCCGGTTGTCG
>NZ_JAMSGY010000015.1:0-66186 GCF_024608385.1 Paenarthrobacter sp. UW852 | reverse complement strand
CGTGCCGGCGAAGCTGGCCCGGGCGCCGAGAGAGAGAAGCAAGGCAACGGACAAGAATACTGACACCAGCAACTTGAGCGATTGGAATCCTCGTCCGGGACTTCCAGGCTCGGTCAGCGTTTGGGCGCGGTAATTCTTATGCATTCTTCTGGGCATCCTAAGGACATTGCGACCAGCCCTGAGTCGGCCGATCGCAGACAGCTGGAGATCACCAGCTGATCCCCCAGGGAGATTCTAAGCAGACACTTGACTTGCGCTTTGCCAAATGCACGTTTATGACAAGTCATTTGATTTATTTAAGCGACAACAACCTGATCCGTGGATCAGGTTGTTGTCGTATCGTGCCTGCGCAGCTACATATCCGCGAGAGCCCCACCAGGGTTCTCAATGGCATCTGCCACATACCGAAGGAAGCCGGCGGCCGTTTCCCCGTCGCAAACCCGGTGATCGAAGGCCAGGGTCAGCTCGGTGACCTTGCGGACAGCCAGCTCGCCATTGACCACCCACGGCTTGTCGATGATGCGACCCACCCCGAGCATTGCAACTTCGGGGTAGTTGATAATCGCAGCAGAGCCGTCAACCCCGAAGACGCCGTAGTTATTCAGCGTGAAGGTACCGGAGCCGAGTTCAGTGGGCGTGGCCTTTCCTTCACGCGCGACGGCGGTGAGGCGACGGATCTCTGCGTCGAGTTCACGGGCACTCAACTCATGCGCATTACGCACCGATGGAACTACCAGGCCGCGGTCCGTCTGTGCTGCGAAGCCAAGGTTGATTCCTTCAAAACCAACGATCTCCTGGGACCCGTCGGCGGCGGTCTCAAAGCGCGTGTTCAGCGCCGGATACCTTTTTAACCCAGCCGTGACAAAACGGGCAATGAAAGCCAGCAGGCCGGGGGTGTCATGCGGCGCACGCTTCTTCAGTTCGGCCCGCATCTCCAGCAGCGCGGTTGCGTCGACATCCACCCACACGGTGGCCTCAGGAATCTCTGAGCGGCTGCGGGTCATGTTGGCGGCGACGGCCTTCCGAACGCCACGAACGGGAGTCCTGGCCGAAACACCGAGGCCGGTCCGGCCATCGACAGAACCCTCCGCGGCACCGGCACCAACGGTAACTGGCGAAGCAGGCGCGGCCGGAGTGGACGGAGCTGCCGGCGCCGAAATGGCGGCTTCGACGTCCCTTCGCATAATCAGTCCGCTGGCACCTGAACCTTCGATGGCGTCGAGTGAGACGCCGTGGTCGCGCGCCATCTTCCGTACCAGCGGCGAGATGACTGCGCTGAGCTTGCCGGGGATGCGTGTCCCGGAAATAGACGGTTCAAGCGTCGGCAGAACAACTGGTTCAACCACACTGTCGACCACGGCGACGCCCGCCTTCCGCGGACGGGTGCGGCCTCCGGTAGCCCCACCAGCCGTGCCGTATCCAATCAGCACATTGCCGGAGCCGGCCCTCTCCTCGGTCCTGTACGTCTCGGCGGCCGCCTCAACCTCGGGCGATGTCGCAACACCAGTGGAGACGGCACCGTCGGTGCCTGATGGAGCTTCCGGCGCAGCTTGAGCGGCACCGGCGCGAGCAATCGAGATCAACGGCTTGCCGACGTCGAGCGTCTGGCCGGCCTCTCCGTGAAGTTCGGCGACGGTGCCCGCATACGGCGAGGGCACCTCAACCATGGACTTGGCAGTCTCAACCTCGGCAATGGGCTGATCCACCTTGATTTCGTCTCCGACGGCGACGAGCCAGTTCACGAGTTCAGCCTCCGTAAGGCCCTCTCCCAAGTCCGGCAAACGGAATACCTGCATATCTGAACTCATGGTTAGTCCTCCCATTGAAGGTCGTCGACGGCGTCGAGGATGCGGTCGACACTCGGCAGGTAGTAATGCTCCAGCTTGGGAGACGGGAACGGAACATCGAAGCCGGTCACGCGGAGGATCGGTGCGGCCAGGTAATGGAACGCGCGTTCCTGGACGCGGGCCACGATCTCCGAAGAGACAGATGCAAAGCCATGCGCTTCAGCGATGACGACGGCGCGTCCCGTCTTCCGTACGGACGCGCAGACGGTCTCGTCATCGAAAGGAACCAGGGTCCGTACGTCGATCACCTCGAGCGAGCGGCCTTCTTCGGCGGCCGCGGCGGCAGCTGCTAGCGCGGTGGGGACGGACGGTCCATAGGCAATGAGCGTCGCGTCCGTGCCGGGACGGGCAATAGCCGCGCGGCCCTCGGTGGAGGTACCGGCGTCGTGCTCTGCGCGCAACGCACCCAGGTCTACCTGGTCCTTGGACCAGTAGAGCTTCTTGGGTTCCATGAACATGACCGGGTCATCGGAATCGATGGCTTCGCGGAGCATGCGGTAGCCGTCAGCCACGGTGGCCGGCGTGTAGACCTTGAGGCCGGCTGTGTGGGCGTAGTAGGACTCGGAGGAGTCGCAGTGGTGCTCCACTCCCCCGATGCCGCCGGCATAAGGCACACGGATGACCATGGGCATCTTGAGCTTGCCCTTGGTGCGGTTGTGCATTTTGGCCACGTGGCTGACGATCTGCTCGAACGCGGGGTAGGCGAAGGCGTCGAACTGCATCTCGATGACGGGACGCATTCCGTTGATGGCCATTCCCACAGCCATGCCAACAATTCCCGACTCGGCGAGCGGGGTGTCGAAGCAGCGCTGCTCACCGAACTCCGCCATGAGCCCGTCCGTGATGCGGAAGACTCCGCCGAGCATTCCTACGTCCTCGCCGAAAACCAGAACGGAAGGGTCCGAGCGCATGGCGTCTGCCATAGCTGTGTTCAGGGCCTTGGCCATGGTGAGGCTCTGCGGGCCCGTCGCTTCGGCAGTTGCGGCTGCTGAAGCAGCGGCGCTGGCCGTGGCCGCACTGACGTTGCCGTTTACGGAGGTGGTGATGGTCATTTTGCGCTCTCCTCACGGGCGAGTTCGCCGGCGAGCAGTTCGGACTGCTCCTTCAGCTGTGGGGTGGGCTTGGAGAAGACGTACTTGAAGAGGTCCAGCGGCTGGACCGGGACATCCTCCCCCAGGCCTTCCCTGAGCTGGGTGGCTACTGCTTCGGCGTGCTCGGCGATTTTCTCATTCGCGGCATCATCCAGCAGTCCTTTATCCGTAAGGTACGACTTCATGCGGGTCAGCGGATCCTTCGCCTGCCATTCGGCGACCTCGCTGTCAGGGCGATACCGAGTGGCATCGTCGGCGTTGGTGTGCGCTTGCATGCGGTAGGTGTGCGCCTCGATCAGCAGCGGGCCGGAGCCTTCACGGGCCAGCTTCACTGCGCGGTCCATGACAGCGAGCAGCGCGACGAGGTCGTTGCCGTCAACGCGCTCACCTGCCATGCCGTAACCCACGGCCTTGTGGGCCAACGACGGTGCCACAGACTGGTGGCTGAGCGGCACGGAGATCGCGTATTTGTTGTTCTGCACGAAGAAGATGACGGGCAAGTGGAAGACTGCGGCGAAGTTCAGGGCCTCGTGGAAATCGCCTTCGCTGGTGGCGCCATCGCCACACATGGCCATCACCACGGTGTCTTCACCGCGTAGCTTGGCGGCATGCGCGACGCCGACAGCGTGCAGCAGTTGCGTGGTCAGCGGCGTGCACTGGATACCCACTTTGTGCTCTTTGGGGTGGTACCCGCCGTGCCAGTCGCCACGGAAGATGGTCATAACCTCAACAGGATCCACCCCGCGGGTCATGACGGCGACGGCGTCCCGGTAGGTCGGGAACAACCAGTCACCTTCGCTGAGGCACATGGCTGCCGCTACCTGGCAGGCTTCCTGCCCGTGGCTTGAGGGGTAAACGGCCATACGGCCCTGCCGGACGAGCGCGGAGTTCTGATCGTTGACGCGACGTCCGACGACGAGTTGCTCGTAGGCGGCCATCAGTTCAGCGTCGCTGGGTGTGGGGTACTCGTGGCCGGGTTCGGTGCCTTGCTCGTCATGGGAACGGAGGGTGCCGTCAGGGTTCACCATCTGGATCTGGTGCCGGGCGGGGAGCATGTAGTCCTCAACGCTGATGCCGAATTTTGTCCGAACGTCGGCAGCGTGGTCCTCTACAGCCGTTTCCGGCGCAGAGTGGTCTGCGTGGATCGTCATTGGTCCGTCCTTCTCTAGCCACTATGTGCTTCCAGTATGTTCCCGAGTGAAGTTTCGTATCCAGCTTTTGCCAAAATCATGGAAGAGCTTGCTCAAAGTGGCTATTCTGAGAGACGAAATGTAATTGTGAGCTGGGTAACGAGCCTGTGCTGTAGACGATTTGGAGTGCCATGAGCGAGACCGAGGCAGAGCAGGCGGCAGTGCCGTTGGATGCGGTGGACCGGGACATCATCCGCGAACTCACCACGGACGGCCGCATGTCCATCACGCAGGTGGCTGAGAACGTGCACATCAGCCGGGCCCACGCCTACTCGCGCATCGCACGGCTCACTGGCGAAGGGGTTCTCACAAAGTTCACTGCCCTGGTGGATCCCATCAAGGCCGGGTTGCGCTCCTCCGCCTATGTGACGCTCAAGGTCCAGCAACACTCATGGCGCGAACTCAAGGAAGAGCTCCGCGCCATTCCGGAAGTTCACCACATTGCCCTGGTAGGTGGAGACTTCGACGTCATCCTGCTCGTCCGGGCAACGGACAACATCCACCTCCGGCGTGTGATCTTCGACCAGTTGCAGTCCATGGATGGCGTACTGGATACGCAGACTTTCCTTGTTTTTGAGGATGTTGATACGAGGTAACCGATGCCGTGGTCCTCAGCTGGGAGGAAGCGCTCATTTCCTGACCTTAGACTGTCCCCGTGCCCCTCAAAACCGCCCCCGCCACGCGTGTCATTGGCATTTTCGTGGCGGCCTGCTTTTTGGCGGCACTCCTCTGGCTGATTGCCGCCTTCCAGTTCTTCTACGATCCTCCCCAGGCGAAGCCCCACCGCACGGACGCGATTGTTGTCCTGGGTGGGATGAGCAAAGAGAGGCTGCCTGTAGCGGAAAAGCTTCAAAAGGGCCTGGATATACCCGTCCTTGTGGTGTCAACGACGGGACTCGCTGGGAACGTGGAGGGCGATGCGCTTTGTGATGAGGAGTCCGGTGATCCGGATTTGGTGTGCTTCCGCCCGTCTCCTCTCAACACAAGGGGCGAAGCGGAAGCCCTTCGCTCATTAATTGCGGAGCACGGCTGGAAGTCCGTGACGGTGGTGACGTCCGAATACCATCTCATGCGCGCGGGCACATTGATCGAGCAATGCACGCCTGCGGAGATACAGATGGTGGGGTCCCGTCCCGATCTTTCCGCGGGCGCCTGGCTGGACCGGTTCGTGGTCGAAACGGGCGGCCTGATTGACGTGTGGATGCAGCCGGAGTGTTCTGGTCGCTAACTATTCGAGCCGCCAACCTCATGACACTTCCCGTAAAGCCAAGCGAAATCTTTCCCAACATGTGTCAAAAATTTCCAGACCTCTGAAACTCTTTTTGGATACTTGAAGGTTCTGGTCAAACCCTTGAGTTTTACCGAAGATGCAGGTCATTCTTTTGCCATAGGTCCAAGGTCTCACCCTACGAGCCCAAGGATCCACCGTGGAAAAATTCAGGCTTCCGCCCTCCACCTCGTCCTCCAAAGTCACATCGAACGCCCGGCGTTCCTTTGCCGGAATCCTTGCCGCCTTTATCCTTATCGTCGGTTTCATTCACGGACCAGCAGCCAGTGCGGCCCCCGCACCGGTCTTCCCCATCAGTGGCTACTTCATCTACGGCAGCACCAGTGACTCTGCAAATTTGCAGAAGCTGTCCGACATCAAATCCGTCGGTGGAGACACCGTAATTACGTTCGGCTCGCGACTGAAGCCAGCCACGCTGTCTACGATCCCCGCTGGATGCACCATCTCAGGGGTCAACTGCGCGACGGCTGCCGCGTCCGGAGTCAAGGTGAAGCGGTACTTCACGTACTCCGATGGAAACTCATGGGGGTCCCCTGCCATCTTATGTGCACGCGACAGAACGGTCACAAGTGGTACCACGATCTACACAGTCATGGTCCTGCCTTCTGAAGGAAGCGGCTGTAACTCTCCGAGTGGAAGCTACGACATAGTCGTGATTAATGGCGGAACCTCTTCCTCAATGTCCGTGTCATTGGGAAAGGCCGCCACCAGCTTGGGAATGAAGTACTACGCCGGCCTCCCGGCTCCAGTCATGAGTACCTCCACGACGTATCTCCCGGACCTTTCGTATCTTGCCACCCTGTCGGTTTTCACTGCCCGGTTCTTGATCTACCAAGGCAAGGTCAATAACGTCCCCGGGCTTGCTGGCTTCTACCATCACACCGAAATGCCACTCAGTGATGGGGCTGTATGGGACTCTGTCCTTACGCTCTACCGCATGCAGAACGCCAGAATCGCCCAGTATCAGCCAAGCCGGTCGGCCGTTGTTAGTCCCTACATAGATTCGCGCTCCGACTTCGGCGGGCACGTAACGGTTGATCAGGCGCGGAATGCTATTGCCAACATCGCTGAAACCGCGGGCGACGTCCACCTTTCCATCGCCGTTCAGGACGGCATGGGCACAGGCAAGGGCGGCTCCTTCTTTGGAAGCGAAAGCGGTAACAATGTTGACCAGTACGCAGCATCGATCGTCGGCAGTGGCTCCTGGGGAAGCAAGTACTTAGCGCCAACACGCGACTACTTCTGGGCGATGGCCGAAGGAATCGAAGGAACGGGTGCAGATCTCTGGGCAAATTTGGAGGGCATGGCGCCGGCAACGTCGCAGAATCCTTGCGATAGTGGCAGCACGAGAGGCCAATCGACCAAAGCCCGCCTGGACGAGCAGTTGCAGCAATTCGGAAACTCGCCAGTAAAGGTCATTTCCTTCATGTGGGATCCGTACTTCACCTGCGCTGGGACTGGCCTCCCTATGATCGACCGGCTTAAGTCGGGCAGCGCAACGCCGATCATCACCGATTCAATTTTCAACGGCAACGGTGATGTGCTGGTCACTGGACAAAATCTGAGCGGAGGGACTGTCCAAGTCAAGTGGGTCGACGACTCAGGGACGGCATTTGACAAGACAGTGACGGCCACCAACTACAACCCAACTTATGGCGAGGAGTTGGGCATCAATCCGCTGCTGGAGTCCGTCACAGCGAAGCTAGGCAGTACGTCCTTGAAGTCCGGCAAGAACTACTTCATAGATGTCAAGAACGGCTACGGTCAAAAGAACGACGCGCTCTACTCGGACCGCGGCTAGCTGAAGCAGCGAGGGACGGTCCCGAAGATTGGGACCGTCCCTTCGTGTGTTGCGGAGCGCTCCCTTGGCGGCTCCTAAACACCGGGCGGGCTCCGGCAACTGTGCTCTGGACGGCCCCAAATGTTGCGGGCCGCCCCCGAAATGCAAGAATTGGACGTGCCATAGTTCACCCGGACGCAGCTGAGGAGTAAAAAGTGACGGACCCGGTCCGCCGGCCGGCGGCATTGATGCCGGCCCCTCGGCATCTCCACAAACGCCGCTTCAGGGCCGAGATTCCAATCGGTCAGATGGGCGGGTACCAAACCTCATTCCTTGCGGATCCCCCGAAATCGCCGGCACAGCCGTTGGCCCAAAGCAAGCCAGCGGTCAAGTCACCAACTCCCGATGGGAACATGGTCCAAGGGATCCCGGAAACCGCCGACGCCGCTCTCCGCCGAAAGCGTTCGGTAGCGCTCTTAATTGTGATGTCGGTCTCCATCATCGTTCCCGCGTTGGCCCTCCTTCTAATTTTCGGACAATAGAGTTCTGGCCCGTCACCACACAAATTGAAGGGCTAGATACGAGGTGCGATAGCATCGGGGAGTCACTCAACGCCACTCCCGGGGGAAATCCATGCCCAGCGTCATGCCAATCTTCGGCACCCGTCCGGAAGCCATCAAAATGGCTCCAATCGTCAGTGCCTTCCAGGAATCACCGGATTTCGACTGCATCGTGACCGTCACCGGCCAGCACCGCGAGATGCTGGACCAGGTCAACGAACTCTTCGGCATCGAGCCCGACCACGATCTGAACATTCTCCAGCAACGCCAGTCCCTCTCGGCGATCATGACCAGGACCATCGACGGACTGGACAAGCTCTTCTCGGAGAGCAAGCCTGACGCCGTGATCGTCCAGGGTGACACCACAACGTCGACGGCTGGTGCCATTGCTGCCTTCTACCACGGCATTCCGGTGGTCCACGTCGAAGCAGGCCTCCGCAGCGGGGATCTCTTCTCCCCCTTCCCTGAAGAGGCGAACCGCAAAATCACTAGCCAGATCGCCAGCCTTCACCTTGCTCCGACCAGCACCAGCAAGGCGAACCTGTTGGCAGAAGGCGTCGCCGAAGGTGACATCGTGGTGACCGGTAACTCGGTCATCGATGCGCTGCTCACCACTGTCGACAAGCAGCTGCCGTTCAGCGACCCGCAATTGGAAGAACTTGCGGCCAGCGGACGCCGCATCCTCCTTGTCACCACGCACCGCCGTGAAAACCAGGGCGATGCAATGCGCGGAGTCGGACGTGCCCTGGCGCGTATCGCAGAGGCCGAACCCGACCTGGTCATCGTGCTGCCGGCCCACAAGAACCCGGTGGTACGCGAAGCCGTCCTGCCCGCACTTGAGGGCAAGACCAATGTGGTTGTCACGGAACCGCTCGCATACGGCGAATTCACCCGCCTCCTCTCCCTCGCCCACATCGTCCTCACCGATTCGGGTGGAGTTCAGGAAGAGGCTCCCAGTCTGGGCAAGCCCGTGCTGGTGATGCGCGACAACACTGAGCGTCCCGAAGCTGTAGACGCCGGCACTGTCTCCTTGATCGGAACCGACGAGGAAACCATCGTCAAGGAAGTGGACCGCCTCCTGAACCAGCAAGACGCCTTTGATGCCATGGCCAACGCCGTCAACCCTTACGGCGACGGCAAGGCAGCGGCAAGGACTGTGGCGGCGGTGGCCCAACTTCTTGGAACAGGTAAGCGCGCTGACGAATTCAACGTCACGCCGTTGCTCAGCAGGTAAGGTTCACATCATTAGAGCCCTGAAAATAGGACTATCGAGCAAACCTGCGCTGCAGTTTGGTTTCGCACGTTCGCTCGCGTCACAACAATACTAAGCCGCCCCCCAACATGAGGCGCCAGGCATAGCCATATAAACGAAGCGGGAATGATTTGACACGCGAACTCGATCCAACACCAATTGCTCTGACTGCGATTGCGAACGGCAATTTTGAACACAATAGGCAGTATCAAATATCAGCTAAGACTGCGGCCGGGCTGAACATAGACTCGTTCGCGTACTTTAGACCGAATGCGACTAAACTGATTTGCCTGCTTCCCTCCGCTCAGCCAAGCGCAGCACCACAGCAGAATCCCGTCTTCCACCGATGGTCATGGTTTGCCCACTTTCCCGACTGTCACATCTTGGCACTTAGCGACCCAGCACTTTATTCGTCATCGCAGGTCCGCGCTGCATGGTTTATGTCTGATAGCGAGGACGTTATCGACGCAATGGCTGTATATGTCAAAAAAATCCTAGACAAACTTGGTTTGAAAAATGAAGACGTCGTAATTTACGGCTCTTCTATGGGCGGGTTTGGTGCGCTCATGCTTGGTGCAGAATTAGCAGGCTCATTCGCTGTAGCCGAGGTTCCCCAGTTGGACATGCGAAAATATCCGATACGCGGTGCCATCCGCGCACTTGAGCGACACGTAATCAATCAAGACCTTGAAGAGTTCTATAAGCAGCACCCGGAACGAGTCAACGTTCTCGATAGATTCCAAGAACGTCGCGTACTTCCAAAACTGAAAATTGTGACCAACCGAGCTGACACGGGATTTCAGGAGCAGATGCATTTTCTGAATGAGTTGAGCACGCTCAAGACCGAGGTTGAGTCCATTTACGACACCGAGATTCACATTGTTTCGGAGGAAATAGGACATAAACCCCTCCCGACGTCCAGGGGTATTGAGATCGTGAGATCAGCTCTCTCACAGACGGTCAAGGAAGCCCAAAAGACAGACTTTGCGGCCGAGCCCATCCAAGATAGGCGTTCCTATCAGGAACTCGTGGACTCGGCAGTTGCTAGCATTGGTCAGATTAAATTCATTCGAGACGCCGAGGAAACTACTCTGTATCTTTCCGCCAAGAATGATCTATACGCTGCGGCGCGTCTGAACGCCTCTGCAGACTGGCCATACCGCAGGCTCTGCAGCCTCATAAAACTTTGGACAAATTCCTTCAACCAGGAGATTCTCGACTGCGCACTCGCTGGCATGGCGAGGAAGGAAACACTTGAGTCGTTCATCTACGTTTGCAGGGGACTGCTCTTCAACAACAAACCGGCGCAGGCAGCTGAACTCATCGACTCTCTCATTGAAACGACATCAGATCCTGATATAGCAAACGTAGGCCGAATCTTTCAGTCTCTCTGCGCCTATGAATCCGGGGACTTCAACAGGTATTGTGAGCTGATTGAAGGTTTCCGTAGCAACAAGTCGAGCGGATTCGAACCCTACATTGCTATTCCAGTATCCACAGTCGTGACATCCACCCCCGATTCACTCTCTCCGTCCCCCTCACCCGTCCGCCTTCTGGGGCTCGAACTGACAGAAGTTCCAAAGCTTTCTCCGGGAACAAAGTACGTCGTGAGCGCCTCTTGCGATGAAGTCTATTTCCGCAAGTATGCCGAGTATCTCGTGAAATCTTTCTCGGCAACATGTGGGTCTGAGGCCACCATGTTTCTTTCCGTCATAACTGACAATAGCGTGGAAATTCAAAAACTTTTGGATCAATGGGGAGCCAGAAGCATCATCCTCAATCCGCTGCGAATGCGGGTGAGCGAGAACATTGGTCCTGTTGCGTCATTGGTCCGCTTTTCAACTGTTTATCCCATACTTAGTGCTCTGAATGTTCCCGTCGTCGTCCTTGACTTGGATACGGTAATCACAGGTCCTCTAAGCAGCCTTATTGAAGCCCACGCCCAGACGGACGTTTGCTCACGCATCCTAGGAGGGGGGGTAGCGCCTTGGGAGAAGTACACAGGTGGCTTCGCCATCTTCAACACGACGGAGTCCTCAAAGGCCGTCGCGGGCTTCATGGCTTCTGCCGCCGAAAGTATGGCGCACGAAGGTTCAAAACAGTGGTGGATAGATCAGAACTGCTTTGAAGCCGGCATCCGCATGGTGCAGCAGTCGGGGCGACGGCTTACCATCGATAACGTCATGTCGGAACGTGACAAGTTCTGTGTTATGCCCGTAGGAACGGGAGATGCAAAAATTCATTCCCTGGAGTCAGCGCTTAAGGGGCTTCTAGAAGTTGAAGGGGCCGCCAGGGTCTGAGTACGCCTCACACTCGCGGTGTGAATCTTCTGACTCATCTGACCTGACTTGGCTCATTTGGTTAGTCCGTGTGTTTGAGCTTCGGAGCGCTTCGAGGATGGCTTCCTGCTCCGTGGTTATGGCGGGCGCGAATGTCTGCGTGGTGCCATTGATGGCGATGGTCGCTGAGCGCAGGGTTCGGAGTTGCCTGACCGCATTGCGCACCGCCAGCCCGGTTCTGTTCTGCACTTCCCGGGATACGGCCAGGGCGGTGAACACGATGATCAGGTGGGCTTCGATCGCGTCGCGGGGGTGGACGAACCCGTGCCGGGCGCGCAGGTCCGGTTTGCTCATGCGGAAGTATTGCTCGACGTGCCAGAGGTCGTGGTAGGAGCCTATGATCTCGGATACGGGCATGAGATCCGCGGGAATGTTGGTGACGTAGCCTTTCAGCCCTGCCAGTTGCCGTGCCCTTGTCAGTGAGACTTCATCCAGCCTCGGTTTCCCACCCGTGGTCTTGGTGAAGCGTGGTGTCCGGGACACTTTCCGGCCCTCGATTACCTCCCGGGACCGGTTGTCCTGCGCCGTGAGGGTTGTGTTGTCATGGACCGCACGTTTACAGGAATAGGCCCACACTGCCCGCCACGATCCTGGGTGCTGCTCTTCGTCCCAGACAGGTTTGGCACGCAGATCGGGGTAGTCACGTTCCTGTGGCCGGTCCTGGGAGGTGATGGTATCGATTAGCTGACCGTCGGTGAACGTGTCGCCGTGCCAACGGAAATGCGAAGCCAGATCGTTGGAGGCCTTGGTCATCCGGGATCCGACGATGAACCGCAGGTTCGCCTCGTCCAGATCGCGCGGGCTGCCTGCGGAGAGTATGCCGGCGCCCGCGACGAGGACCATGTCCGCCAGCCCGTGCGGGCTTGGAATTGCTTGATGATCGATCGAAACGATCGTGGCGGTCTCCGCCTTGTTGCCTTCAAAGCAGCCGATCTCCAGCGGAAAACCACTCCGGTCCACGAACAGACCCACCACGATCTGCGGATCTACCCGGCGTTCCTTGGAATATCCGACCTTCCGCAGTTCGTCTTCCTTCTCAGCCTCGAAATACAGGGTGGGGACGTCGTAAAGGACCAAAGAGATATCCCCGGCGGTGCTGGCATTCTCAAAGCACCAGGTCGCGATCCAGTTGCGGTACTTGCCCGCTGCAGCCCGGCCGAGGCTGCGTTTCATGGTGCGTAGCTGGCAGGGGCCCGGCCCAGGTCTCGAAGGACTCTACCGGCATCCAGCAACGAAGTTGGTTCCACGACCCGGGCGACAACGAGGTCGCGGAAGACCTCGTCGTCGAGCCGGTCGAATCCCAATGCAGTGAATACCCCGGCCAAGGCGCCAAACAGTCCCGACCACCCGCCCGGAGCTGTCACGGCCGACTGGTTCTACCGTCTCGGACTCTGCGAACAGCATTGGTTCGGCGGCAGGTTTGACGAAGCTTTGCACCTGTGGCGTCGGCTCGATGCCGAGGTCCAGAATGCCTTGGGCCGGATCTTCAAGCAGCTCACGGGTACGCTCCAGCAGAACGCCGAGCTCGGCCCCTGTCTGGGAGCCGAGCCGACATGCTCCACGATCCGCTGACGGCCATGCGCGTACTCCGCGAGCTACACCGCAGTCGCCCCCGAAGCCGTCCGCGCCCGCCGAATAAACACCACATCGGCGACCTTAGGCCAAAGCCTTAGTGCGTGAAAAGTGCCGGATCTAAAAACATAACCGCAGGTCAGCCAGCGGACCTGTCCAAAATCGCCGGCACGTGAGCCAAGTCAGGTTGGAGATTCACACAACATACAGAGTGCCGTCGGCATATGTCAGCCTCGGGCACTCTGTAGGGTAACTAATACCCGAGAACCTCGAGCTCCTGAGGGACAACCCTTGAAGCGGCGACCTGCGAACGCACCCGTTTGGCGGCTGCCTTCGACTTGCGACGGAAAATCCTTCCTGAGGCAGCCAGACGCAAGAGAGCGTCTGCAAGATCTGCAGCATTCTCCGGCTCAACGAGCTCACCACACGCTTCGTCCGCGAACTCGGGTATCGCGGCAATCCGAGTCGTCACAGGTACCAGTCCGGACGACATAGCCTCATCCCGTGAGACACCCTGAGAATCCATCCGCGACGGACAAAGAAAAACGCCATAGTCCTTATGTATCTCAGCAATTTCATCCTGCGCCAAGAACCTCTTGTCCAAAAATACATTAGCGAAGCCAAGTAATGGGCGGGTTATCTCATCGAATAGTGGACCATCTCCAATCAGCCTAAACTCCATCTTGGCAAATTGCTCGGTCTTCGAAAGCAACAGAATCGCATCGACAGTGAGGTCATTTGCATATACAGATGACGCATATGGCCTGATGGACAGTATTTTGAAGCGTTGGCTTGGGGACTTCTTTCTGTATTCGAATCGCAAGGTATCAATCGGGTTGTGTATTACACAATAGCGGAGGCGCGACTCGTCCAACCCCAGGTCTGACACAGCCGTTTCCGCCAACCATTTTGAAACAAAAACAACAGACACATCAATGCTGGCTTCCCGGAAAATTCTTCGCCATAACGAAAGACGAGCCTCACTAAGCTCTTTAGCTTTTGCAACTTCCTGCTCAGTCTTGTATAGAAACTTGCGCCTCGACCACTTCTGAATATCTGCACCGTGAGCCCAGATTGCAATTCGCGGGCGTCCAGGAAGATCCCTAACTAGATCCCACATTGAATCGTTGACAAAATGAAGTGAAATCGCGCGATGTTTACCAGTTCGAAGAAACTGAGCTAGCGCCTCCGCTGGACCAGAGATCACAGTTACGCCTTCGAACTCTCGAAAACGCAAACGTACGCCGTCATCGAGGACGAAGACTTCAGTAGGAACGCCAGAATCAATGTATCGACGAACACGACTATGAACAAAACCATTTTTATAGAGATCGCCGTATGAAGGATACCTGTTGGTTATAACCAAATTATCCGCTCGTGAAGCAATGAACGCTGGAGTGACATTTTTGTGTTTCCAGAGGATTCGCCGAATCGCACCCTGACCAGAAGCAAATATACGGACACCCAGCTTTACACTGACAGCATTCTCCGGAATGCTCATCGTGTGGTTCTGATTGACCGCCCTTACGTGTCCCTCAATCTTGGCACTAGAACCGTCATAGTAAATTATTGCAACTTGAAGATTCAAGCCTGCATTGGCCTCAACGTGAAACTCAAGGCGTCCGTCAATAGCAATCGAGTCCAGACTGATCAGATCGAGCGCATAAATATAGTCATGGGCGCCATCGGCTAAATCTGAATCAAAGTGCCATGCATCATCTCGAACTTCTGTCTGTACGCCGGGACGCGCCCGGGTAACGAAGAGTTCGGCCATTCCAGCGCCGCTGAGCGTTCCCTCCGCATCAACTACGACGTCCGCCGCGTGGATACGATCGCCCGCCGCAACCATCTCATCGAGACCCAGACCGCTGTCTATCCGCCCGCTTGATACCGAATCGAGCGCCTCTCGAGGTAGCGCAGCACCGTTCTTACAGTAATCAAACACCTCAGTCGCTAACATCGCTGGCTCCAGGAAGGATGCTCCACGGGCTGAACGCAATAGCGACGACACTGGGGACGTGACGGTCTCGGGCTTCAAAACTAAGCTGCACCTCACAGGGAGCTTCTCAACGGCACTATAGATCGGGCCGGTTTCCGCTATGTTGACGGCCGAGCCCTTAGCCCTGAAAATGCAAGGTTTTCCTGCAACTGATGCAGATGAATAACGAGAAGCCAGCGCTAAATCGAGTAAGTAATTTTGACCGTAGTAGTCTTCAGGCACCATAAAGGCGGCAAATGAACCGTCTGGGACGAGATCCGCAAGGCTGTCGCCTGCGATACTTTCGAGATCGCTTACGTGTAGACCGTCGATCAATCCATCGGGCTCCAACCAGTCGTCCACTTCCGTGTAAAGGCGCGGCGAAATGTCAACACCAAACTGTGATTTCATGGATACCTGAAGGCGAGCTACATCTTCACTAGACGAGACAAGGCCGAACACCACAACCTTTGGCTGGCTAATAATTGCCTGACAGACTCCGGTCCGATTTAGAACATATTGGAGTCGGTGACTGTACGTGTGTTCCCGCATTACTTTTCGCAGGCCGGCTAGCCTTCGCCGCCGACCAGCCCAAACGTCAGTAGTTGAAGTGAGTGTCTTCACGACAACGCGACCACTGTCGGACACCACAGGTATCTCGCCAAATAGGAGCTGGAGCCCTCGAGAGTAGTTGCTCACCACAGTCGTATTTGACGCTAGAAGTTCGTACACTCGTCGAGCGAACATGGACTGCGATTCTTTGACTGAGTTGAGGTTGATGGCGTAATCGTAACCTTTGTAAGCTAGGTCGATCTCAGAGCTCGTCAAGGTTCCAACGATATACCTATTGTAGTCATTTGGAAATTGATACTGAACGTCAGACTTTCCAAAATTTCGATCGAATATTTCCAAGGTAAAAGAGTTTGGAATTTCATCGATAAAAGACTCTAAATCACGTGTGCGATCAGGATATCGTCTATAGTAAGCGCCGGCAAACGCCATACCTTTATTGCGATCATAAATCTCCAAGGGATTATGGAGCGTGGGTTGGCAGGCAAACGGCAGAAAGTGAACGCGGTCGTGTCCCAGATCCTCTTTATATCGTTGGACACAATCAATATCGGTGGTGAAAATGTGGTCTACTAAGTTTGCAGTGTTCAGGAACGTCGAGTAATGAACAGGATCCTCTTTATTCCACAAAATCACCGGTACGCTATTAGATTTCGCCCATGAAATGATCTCTCGGACTTCGTATGACGCCTGGGCGACTTTATTTCCCCACGAGTCACCTTTGCCTCGCCATGCTGACTCCAGGAAAACCAGCTCGGGCGCGAAGGATACCAATTCTTCAGCGTAATTCTCCAGACTCAGTTCAAGTAGCTCACACTCAGGTGCAAAAGACTGCACAGTGAATTCGTCCATGATTGCGGCAATACGTGTCGTGCTACTTTGTGAGGTCTTGGTCAGCTGAAGGGCTGCTGAAGCGTAGCCGGTCTGCAAGCGTCGGGAGGCTCGGATTTCCGCAGACCTGTTCACTACCACCGGTGATCCGCTCAACACGGCGTTCTCAGTCTCCCCCTCCGGAACTACTTCACCCAAAATAGCCTTTGAGGACTGGCGAGCCCGGTGTTCACCTGCCAATCGACCCAGTCTTACGGGAAGCAATGCAACGGCCTTCGGAGATCCGGCAGACTCTCGAATGATCTTTCCCAAACGGAAAGTGACGCTCGTTCGGACATCTTCAATCTTCTGCCTCGCCGCCGCAAGTTCACTTTGGAGTCGTTCAACTTCTGCCTCGGCACTACTCACTCGAGCCCTTGTTCGATCGGCTTCTGCTTGTAGGCCTGCAGATCCTTTATCTGCATCTATCAATTTCTTCTGGGCATCGTCCAACGATGCTCGGAGACTGCTGTTTTCTTGTCGGAGAGAGTGCAGCGTCGCGGCAGTTTCGCTCTTCGACTCATCAATGGCTCGCTCGAGCCGGGATACCATTCCCTTTTCTTTAACGAGACGTTTGGTGGCCTCATTTAGATCACGATTAGCACTCTCGAGTGCCGCTTGCACGTCCGCGAGACGGCTGGTTAGTTCCCTCAGGTCATTAGTGGCGACTTCCTCCCGAGCCACTGCAGACTTCGCTATCGCAGTTCGCATCTTGGACATGCGAAGAATCTTGCTTGTCAAGACCTTTTGTTGTTGCAGCTCCTCTTGCCACGTCTGCGCTTCATGTTCGTGCTGCCGTTCCAATTGATCGATTTCCGATTCCAAGGAAGTGATTCGCGCATTTGCTTGCACAATTTGCCTGTCGGTTTTCTCGATGAAAGACCGTTCGTGACGAATCGTTTCCAGGGCCTCTTGATACTGATTTGATAGATAATCAGAACTGGCCACTAATTCTCTTTCACGCAGAGCTAGAACATCCAACTGCGATCGGATGGAGGCAAGCTCGAGTTCTTTGTGAGCGAGAGAAGTTTCGGCATCCTGTCTTTGAGCAATCGACCCTGAGAGCTCGAGCTCAAGCCCACTGACCCGTTCGGACGCTTGTTCATTGGCAGATGTTAGAAGGCGCAACTGTTCATTGAGGGGGGCTAGTTGAGCCGTTGCCCCACGATATTTTAAATTTGCCTCGGTAAGATTCTTCCGTAGACTCGATATGAGTTGTTGGTCGTAGTAAGTGGCTGCAACTTGCTGTTTAACGATCTGCTCAAAGCGATCTGGTGCGTGCGAAGACGAATTCGGGACGAATCGATGCGTGGGTGTTGCATTGAATGTCGACAAGTAGCGATAATCGAACTTTGTCAGCCACCGATGAATTCGCTCGAAATCCTGCCGCGTTTGGCATTCCAAATAGATATCAGGCCGATATCGTTCGACGAGATTCTTTGCCCCTTTGAGAACCTCCATCTCCATTCCTTCAACATCGATCTTGATCACCCGGACAGGTTTAGAGAACTCCAAATCATCCAATCGAATGATTGTCGTTTCGCCATCTTCCGATGAAACGCGTTCGAGCCGTTGAGCTCCCCGATTGTTTTCCGACGTCTGAACCAGCCGAGCGAAGCCGCCAGCGTCACCGACTCCGACTTCGTGAACCGTGACCAGGTCATCGACACCGTTCAGCAGCGCACTCGAACGAATGACGTCGCACAGCTCGCCGTCCGGTTCAAAAGCATGCACGTCGACACCCGCCACGCAACTTAAGTAGAGCGTGTGGTTTCCACAGTTGGCGCCAATGTCCAAGACGAGGTCCCCGGGAGCTACAACATCCGCGATGTCGATCAACATCGACTCCTCGTAGGGACGATGCGTTGAGGCAATCGTCTTTTGGATGTAGTCGCGATCAGCCTCTGGGAGATTCAGCTGGTACGTGGTTCCATTTGCAACGATCTCAACCGTTTTCATCCCTCGCGGCTACCCAAAACCTCTCGGGCACATACATCGAACGTTCCCCGCGTATCGATCAATACCTTGCCGACCAACGCCTCAGCGCCAACTTCCTTGACTGCGTCGTGGTCGACGAGCACCAGCACAACTTCGGAGCGCTCAATCGACTCTTCAACGGACAGGAACTCTACGTTTCGACGGTTCGCCAGCTTGCCGGGCAACGCCTCGATGTGGGGCTCGGCAACATTGAGTCGGCGGTCCGGCAAAGCATCTGCCAGGTGCCCTGCGATTTCGATTGCCGGAGACTCCCGAAGATCGTCAATGTTTGCCTTGAACGCCAGTCCAAGCACCGACAGCTCGGCAGAATCAGGCAGCCCGGCAAGAGCTGACTTCGCTTGCTCAATGACCCATTCAGGCTTCGAGTCATTGACCTCGCGTGCTGTGCGGATCAATCGGGACTCGTCGGGTGCTGCCGCCACGATGAACCACGGGTCAACAGCAATGCAGTGACCGCCAACGCCCGGACCAGGCTGCAGGATGTTCACGCGTGGGTGGTGGTTCGCCAAGCGAATGAGTTCCCACACGTCGATGCCGAGCTTGTCACTGATAATGGAAAGCTCATTTGCGAATGCAATGTTGACATCCCGGTACGAGTTTTCCACCAGTTTGGCCATCTCCGCCGTAACGGCGTCTGTTGTCAGGATCTCGCCTTGGCAGAAAACAGCGTAGAGATTCTTTGCGGTCTCGGCCGCCTCGGCGGTCATGCCGCCAACAATCCTGTCGTTGGTGACCAGCTCAATCATGACGCGTCCGGGGAGGACCCGCTCCGGGCAGTGGGCGACAAGGATCGCCGGGCGTGAATCGGAACCGTCAAGGCTCAGGTCGGGGCGGAGGTTCAGGATGTAGTTGGCCATGTGCTCGGTGGCACCAGGAGGCGAGGTGGATTCAAGAATCAGGAGTTCACCGCCTTGGAGCTGGGGAGCTATGCCCCGGGCTGCTGCCTCAATGTAGCTCAGATCAGCGGAACGATCAGACTTGAAGGGTGTAGGGACCGCCACTATGTAGGCCTCAGCCCGAGGTGTGGAGGTCGAAGCCTTCAGGTGCCCCTGGCTCACAGCGCCGGAAACATGGACGCCAAGGTCCGGCTCTACAAACGGCACCTGGCCGGCATTTACTGCCCCAACTGTGCGCTCATTTACATCGACACCGATGACTTCGATGCCGTTGGTAGCCAGAATGGCCGCAGTTGGCAGGCCGATGTATCCCAGGCCGATGACGGCTACGCGATTAATAGTATTCAACATGTTCCCCGATTTTTAATTGGTTAGCTAAACAGTGATGTGTTCAGTCGGATTGCCCCAGAACTGAATGTCTCCGGATGCAAGCAATTGGTCGTCCGTGGCGGTCCAGGTATGCCCTGAAGCCGAGCGCTGTACGTAGTAGTTGTACCTGTCGGACGCATAGATCTTGCCGCCAGCGCCGCTGACCGCGCTCATAAACGCGGTGTCCTCGCCTCGCCCGAGTTCCTCAAAGGGAAAACGTACGAAAGTTGCTTTTTTGGCCATAATTGTCGCGCCGATGACCATGTGGCTGAAGCGGTGCTCCATGTGGTTAAACCTCAGCACCGTGGCGTTCCGGCTCTCGATGTACATGAAGTGCGCTAGTTTTCCTACAACGTCGGCACCCGAGAACATCAGGGCGTTCACCTGGTCCCGCAGGTAGTGCGGACCGTAGTAGTCGTCATCGTCCATCTTCGTGAGAACGTCGCCAGTCGCAGCTGCGACGCATAGATTGAGGCATGCCCCCAAGCTGACAGTCCGTGGCTCATGAAGAAGCGTCACTTGGCGGACACCGTATTTGCGGCGCAAGCGCCAGATCTTCCACCAGCTTGGTTTGAAGCCGTGCGTCAGGAGCACCAATTCGACCTGGACACCCTGCTGGGATCCGATGGTCCTGAAGATATGTTCGAGCTGGTGGGGACGAATGGTGGATACCAGTGCACTGACCGACTCGAGTTGCACCGGGCGAATCCGGTGGGGCAACGCCATCCCGACAACCTTTTCGGCTCGGTGGGCATAAGTATGCTCTCCCCAAATCCGGCGCTGGGCGAGGTGGACAGAACGGTCGTTGAGTTCGGGGCTCCTCATCAGGGCCCGAATAATGTACTCGGCATCCTCTTTGGTTTCCACGCTGTGAATCTCACCATCGGGGAAGAACCGGGGCAATGCCGGGCTTGGCATGGTTACCACCGGGGTCCCGGATGCTGTGATCTCGAAAATACGGCGGGCACACATGCTGGGTGAGTCCACCACGGAGTTTACGTTGAGGAAGACTTTGTAGGCCTTGTACGCGGTCAGCATCTGATCGTAGGACAAGGAACCAACAACGCGGGATGCGTACGGCTCAGGGAACTGGTAGTCCGAATTCCCACCGAGCTGGCGTGAAAAAATTTCCAGGCCGTGCTTCACCCTGTCTGAGCCTGCCATGGCGCCATCGAGCAGCAACCGCATCTGGTCGCGCCGCTCGGGATACTTGTGCGCGAAATACATTCCTGCGAAGGCCACGTCACGCGAGTGGCGGCCCTCCCTTGGGCGAACGGGATTATGAATCGCCGGCTGAGCAGCGAACGGCAGCACGTCCACGCGGTTGTGTCCGAGCGCCTGCCTGTAGTCCGGAAGCTTGTTTTCGTCGGACGTGAAGACCACATCGAACTCACGGGCCGCCGGCAGGAAATCGTGGAAGTGCGGAGGATCTTCTTTGTTCCAAAAGACAGTCGGCACACCATTCTCCCGGCACCAGCGCATCAGGTTCAGGAAGTCGGGCTTAGGACCACTGGTCCCGGTCAACTGGTACTTCCAGGAACCGCCGTTACCTTCCCACGCTGACTCAACGAAGAGGAAGTCGATGCGATGCTCCTGCAACTGCTGCAGCCAGCGGTCCTTCGTCAGGAAGACCAGGTTCCATTCATAAGCAAAAGCCTTGGCCGAGAAATTGTCCAGGATAACTGCCACCGTCAGGTCATCCCTTCGGGACGGAACCGATGGGTACTCAAAAGCTGGGAAAGTCAGTTGCTGCTTGCCTGTCTTGGCCGCGGCCGATCGCGCAGCGACGTTCTTGGCTGCTGCCTTGCCGACGTTGAGCGCGCGCTGGCGGTTGTGCCACGTTTGCACCTGCCGAATACCACCGGCACGGAAGTGCCAAGCGGCCTTCCGCAAATCTTCCACCGTGTAGATCATGCCCGGCTCCTACGCATCTTGCTTCTGGCCAATACTTCGGTCATTTGTAAATTGGCTCTTGCCTCGTCTCGAATCCTGGCGGCCGTGATGCCGTTTCCTTTCGCGAGGTTTCCGGTGAAGTCTTGATAAGACTTCACCGTTTCTTCGGGATCCCCATCCATAATCATGTGACCTTTGTCCAGCCAGATGACTCGGCTGCACATGTTGGTGATGGTGTCCAAGGAGTGGCTGACAATAAACACACAACCAGCTTGCTCACGTAATTGATCCATCCGCTTCTTGCTGCGGTCACTGAACTGCGCGTCACCCGTGTTCAGAGCCTCGTCCACCAGGAGGATCTCGGGGTCAATGCTGGCGGCGATTGCGAAGCGAAGCCTTGAACCCATACCGGATGAATAAGACTTCATGGGTAGATGGATCGAGTCTCTTAGCCCGGAGAGTTCGACGATGCTCGTAAACTTGGCAGCTACTTCACGACGGCTCATGCCCATGGCAAGACATCCCAGCACTACGTTCTGATGACCGGAAAGATCGCCCACGAGAGCCGCGTTCACTCCCAACATAATCGGAGTGCTGGACGCGAAAATGGCTCCTGACGTCGGTCTAACTTGTCCACTTATAAGTTTCATCAGCGTGCTCTTGCCGGAACCATTTCGGCCGATAATGCCGATGGACTCGCCGCGCTCGACAACAAAAGAAAGCTCATGCAAGGCCCTTACCGTAACCGTGTTGGGTCGTCTGGTCAGGCGTCGTATGAAACTCGTTTCGCTACGCTCCCGCGCGATGGCCTCGGCATCAGAGGTCATAACCTGGTACTCCATCCCCGCGCGGTCGACAACCACACACGGATGACCTTCTACGTCCAAAACCTGCTCAGCCACGACCATAGGATTCCTCCCCCTGCCAGAAGAAGAGCATGCCCACGAGAAGGGTTCCGAGGGCCCAGACACCCAGAGTTGCCCACGACTGCCAGGTTGGTGGCTGAGCGTATAGGACACAATTACGGACAATGTCGATCACATTGAACAGCGGGTTCAACTTCAATAGAGCAAGTAGTCCCGGGTGCGTAACGAACCGATCGTAGGAATAGAAGATAGCGGAGCCATACATCCATGCCCGCATGAAAAACGGTATCAGGTGCGTTGCATCGTGGGCCCGAGAGATCACGCGCGCAAGTATCAGCCCTACTCCCAGATTAAAAACTGACTGCAGGAGTAGAGCTGGAACGATAAGCAACCACAACCACGTGATCTTCTCCACCGGAGGTACTAGCGTGATGATCAAAAGCATCGCAAGGATCAGCGGAACGTTGGACATCATCTCCCGGATGTTCACCCCGATGGGCAGTGTTGCCCGAGGGAAGTTGAACGCCTGGACCACGGCCTTGTTGCTGTGGATGGACCTGGCGCCGCTCGTGATGGCACCCGACGTTCCCTGGAAAATGAAGATGCCGATCACCAGATATCCAACATAGTTCTCGATGCCATGACCAGTCTGGAGCAGGAGACCGAACATCAAGTAGTACGTCAGCCCATTGAATATGGGGTTCAGCAGCAACCATGCGCTGCCCAGGCGGTCGCGGCGGGTCCCACTCTGAACCCGGGCGCGTGCGTCGTAGAAGATGAACTCCCTGAAGTCCCAAAGCTGAACCAGGTAATCCAGGAACCCCGGCCGCGCGCCAACGCGGGTCAGGCGTCGCATGTCCACCGCCAGTGGTTGAACCATTGCGGGCTCTGGCAAGACAGCCTTCTTAGCCGACATCAGCTGGCCTTCCTCAAGTGATTTGAAACCGCGGCATCATAAGCCTTCGCGTACGCTTGGGCGTTGGCGCTCCACGTCCGCGTCGCCAAAACGCACTGCCTCCCCGTAGCTCCAAGACGCATGCGCAAACCTTCATCCTCCAACAGTTCCAACAACACCTCAGCCAGCCCCGCTGGGTCTGACGGTTCGGCAACCCGGCCGTTGACGCCGTCGTGCACTATCTCGCGCAGCGCGTCCAGGTTGCTGGCGACAACCGGCCGCGCGCAGGCCAGTGCTTCCACGGGCTTCAAGGGTGTGACGGAACGGGTAACGGACAAATCCTTGCGGGGCACTACAAAAACGTCCAAGGCCTGGTGGTAGAGGCGGGCTTGCCCTGAAGAAACCCGTCCAGTGAAGACCCCCCTTTCCGCGAGCCCCAGCCGCTGCATCTGGTTTCGAAGTGCCGGAGCAGCAGTTCCGTCCCCCACCACAAGCAGCCTTAACCTTGGCAGTCGCGGCGCGAGCAACGCAAATGCTGTGACCAGATCATCTATGCCTTCGTAATCAACCAAACTCGTCACTGTGCCTATATACAGCAGTCCGGTGTCCAGACCGAGAACACTGCGGGCATCCTGGTGGGACATGGGCTCGTTGAGATAGTCACCACCCACCGCGTTCGGACTGATCAGCACCTTCTCTGCGGGGACTCCAGCAGCCACGATGTTCTTTTTCATGGCCTCCCCCAGTGTCACCACCAGGTCAGCACTCCGCATGGTTTCGGCCTCACGCTCCATAAACAACCCATACCGTTCGCTGTTTCGCGCTTCCGGTCCACGGGTTGATGCCCACGTGTCTGCGAGCTGGCCGCGGACTTCGTAGACCCACGGAACGCCGATCGAGTGAGCAACCTCACGGGCTACAAGACCGTTAACGAAGTGTGTGGTGGTGTGTATGACGCTGGGTTGGAAGTCGCGGGCAACGGCCAGCAGTCCTTCCGCTTGCTGCTGCAACCGTCCATCCATGGTCTTGGCCAGCTTGCCGGGCAGCAGTCGTTGGTAGGTCACGCCGTCCACCACGTCAGTGTCCTTGGCAGTGAGCACGCCAATCTGGACCGGGTAGCCGATGCGGGTAACGGCCAAGGTGTCCCAGCCCGCGGCCTGCTGAGCGGTTAGGATCGAATGGGTCCTTCGCGCATACCCGCTCCCGGTGTGGGGCAAGGAGTTCGTCAGGAGATGGAGTACGCGCTTCGGAGCGGGCTGCGTGACAGCCTTGTCCAACGATGGTCGCCACCCCTCAAAGACGTTGAGTTCAGCAGAAAGACGACGCTGCTGCTTCGCCATGTTTCCGGGCTGGCCATCGAGGGCGCGGACGGCCCCACTCATGTCGCCGGCATACCAGCGCCGGCGCGCCGTGGTTGCTGCTGCTTGTGGGCTGGAGCCTGCGAGATCCAGGAAGGCATCCGCCCAGTCCAACTGCTCTGCTGCGAGAGCCACCTCGCCAGCTTTGCGGGCGTGCTCTGAGGACTTCACATCGGCGCGTGCGTTACGGAACCGTCGCTGCAAGGCCTCCCCGTCACCGGCAGCATGGCTGGCCATCATCAGAAGCGGACTCGTGGAATCAGGGAGTGCGCCCGAGAAGGCACGCGCCAACGGCCGTACGATCTTCGAAGGAAGACGCCGCAGGACCTGAAGGGCCAGCACAAACGGCGCCTCTGAACGGTGCTCCGAGACCGTGCCGAAGGCCAAGACCATATTTCTCAGAAGGGGCCTCATGCCACACGCTCCTGGCTGCGTGCGCTGGAGCCCTGGCCAACCAGCTCTGCAATGTGACCCATGTAATTCCGCGCAAGCTTGGAGTACTCAGCGTGATTTTCCACCCATTCCCTGCCACTCTTGCCGGCCGAGAGCCTGGCGCGGTCCTTCGACAGTTCCCGCCACAGTTCAGCCACGGCCCTGGCATTGGAGGTCACCACGTCGCCGCCTTTCGCATCCAGGATGATGCGCTCAGCCTCACCACGGACAATGGCTGTGACGTGCCGGCCGATGGCCAAAACTTCGTAGGTTTTTGACGGCACCGTGGTTTCAAACGACTTCCAGTCATCCCGGAGGGAAACGATGCAGGTATCGGCTTCACGATATTTGTCCATGACGGCCGGTCCGTGGAGGGACGGGTAGAACGTCACCGGAGCATCCAGTTCGCGGGCCAGTTTCACCAGTTGCGGCCTGCTGGTTCCGCTACCAACCAAGGTCAGGTGGAAGCCCTCGCCCAGCAAAGCGGCTGCCCTGATCAGCACATCCAGCCGCTGGCTCTTGCCGTGGTTCCCCAGATAGAGGGCGTGGAAGCCATCACGTTCCAGGGGCGGCGGATCAAGGAACGGCATGGCGCCCAGGTCCAGTCCGTTACTGACGGTGATGACGTTTCTGACTCCCCTGGCGCGGAGCGTGTCCGCGAATCCTTCGGTGACCGTCACCACCAGATCGGCCTTGCGCTGGACGAACTCCACCACGTGCTCCACGACGCTTTTCACGCTGCCCTGGACGATGCGGGCATCACGTGCCAAGTCCGGCCAGGCATCGCGCATTTCCACAATGAAGGGAACCCTGCGCAACTTGGACAGGACTAGGCCAGCAGCAAGGGTGGGAAGGCTCGGCGCCGTGGCGAGGACAGCGTGGGGCTTCTTGCCCGAGAGCCCCACAGGAACTGACAGCACGGCCGAGAAAACCTGATCGACGAGCCGCGCTACGGAAGAGGTACCAATGTGGCGGAGGTAGGGAACCCGACGGATGGTCTCCCCGTGCGGTCCCTTCTGGTGACTAAGTGCAAAACCTGCCTGCCGCCGGGGCAAGTCACGGCGGCCGTTGGGGTAGTGCGCAACGGGCGCAACGACGTCGACGTGCCAACCCGCACTGCGGAACTCGCGGGTCAGTGCGCCCCACCGACGCTGCGGCGGACTGTGTTCGGGCCAATAGGAATGGGTGAGGAGCATGAGGCGCAGGGGCGCGTCAACCTGGTCTTGCTCAGCACTATCCCCGGGTAGGGAGTTACTCATGGTTTATTTGCCACTGAGGCGGGGCTTACGAACACCCTTGGATCGCAGAGCACGGAAGTACGCGGCGCCCAGCAGAAGCAGCACCAAAACGGTGGCTCCCTGAACAAGGGGATTGTTCTCAGCTACTGGAGCCAGCGCTACTTTCAAAGGACCGGCAAGGTCGGCGCTCACTACGGGCGGGGCAGCCGTCTTGGTCGCTACAGGGGTAGGCGTCGGCGTCGGCTCCGGTGACACTGACGTCTCCGGCTCGATGGGGAGTACTGGTTCAACGATGGCCGGATTCTCCTGTGGCGAGGGAGCTGTTGTCGTAGGCTCCGGGGATGCAGACGAAGCCACAGGAGGTACAGCCGGGATCACAACCGGCGGGGCAACTGGTGCGACTGGCTGGACGACAGGCGGCGGCACTGGGGCCGGCGTCGGATCAGTCGGGGCAGGACTTGGGTCCGTCGGGATCACGGGTGGGTCGACTGGGACGGGGTTTCCGGGGACGGGGTCGACTGGGAGGGGATCGATCGGATTAGGATCGGGATTTGGGGTTTCCCCGGGCTGTTCAGTGCCAGGACCCGGGCTCGTCTCCGTGGCCACGGCAGGCTGGGCTCCGAAAAACCCAAGAATGGCCAGCATCAGGACGGCACTTGCGGCTTGAACGCGTCTGATTGCCTTTCCCATCTTTCCCCCGTTTTGTGTTCATAAGGATGCTTCCGCACCCCCGGCTCATGCTCATCTGTCTAACGTCATGACAGCGCGCGTACGGCCACCATCGGAGGGCGACCCGAATTAGTTTATCGTATGGACTAGCTCCGCGGTCGCGAAGTCACCTGCTGGA
The DNA here is from genome assembly GCF_024608385.1 of Paenarthrobacter sp. UW852. NCBI lineage: Bacteria > Bacillati > Actinomycetota > Actinomycetes > Micrococcales > Micrococcaceae > Paenarthrobacter > Paenarthrobacter sp. UW852. Next base: position 39,057 of record NZ_JAMSGY010000015.1, on the reverse strand, counting down.
CGCGTAGCCCAGCACGGAGGGGCCGCCCAGCGGTTCAACCTCAGCTGCCCTTGTTAGAGTCGTGTCTGCGGACGCCGATACCAAGGAAAACATGAGACCCCGGAAGTCAAAAGACAGCAACAGAGAACGTCGCACGTCCATCCGTTTAGTATCTGTACTCCTTGCACTCACGGCTCTGCTCGTGGGAGCTGGCGTGGTGGGAGTTTTCACTACAGAGCAGCCCGACACTGCACCTCCGGAAACGGCGGATATCCCAGGACCAGGCGCAGTGGAGCCAGGCTTCCCCATAAGCGGCTATTTCATCTCGGCCAGTTCCCGTGACGCGACAAACTTTGGGAAGCTGCAGGACATCAAGGCTTTCGGCGGCGACACGGTCATAACTTTTGGATCCACTCTGCAGCCGGCGACAGCCGACGGCCTTCCTGCTGATTGCCTCGTTGACGGGAAGAGTTGCGCCCGAGTCGCCGCTGGGCCCAGAACCGTTGAGCGCTATTTCACATTCCTCGACGCAAGCAAGTGGGGTCCTGAAGCGCTGCAGTGTCCTGGCGACAGACAGGTCACCAACAACGGACAGACGTACACGGTCCTCGTCCTCCCGAACGCGGGAAAAACGTGCACATCAACCGATAACAAATACAACATCGTGATAGCGGGCGGAAGTCCTGCATCCTCTACAGACCCTTCCAAATCCCTTGCGGGGGCAGCGACGAAACTCGGAATGAAGTTCTTCGCTGGCCTGCCCGCCCCAGCGAAGCGAACGGATTTGACTTATCTACCCGATTTCTCCTACAAGGCAACTTTCGACCTCTTCACAGACCGGTTCCTGAAGTACCAAGCTGATGCAAATGATTTGCCGGGCTTGGCCGGCTTCTACCACCACACCGAGATGCCCCTCACGGACAGTGCAACATTCGATTCCGTGTTTGCTCTCTACACGAGCCAAAACGATGCCATTCATCGCATCCTTCCGACCCGTCAGGCGATTGTCAGCCCATACATTGACGCGCGTGTGGATAAATCAGGAATCAGCGTAGATGATGCACGTAGGGGAATCCGCCGGATAGCCGAAACAGCGGCCGGCGTCCAGCTCAACATCGCCATTCAGGATGGAATGGGCACGGGCAAGGGCGGCGCTTTCTCCCCCAGTGAGGGAGCTTCCGCAGTTGACCCTTACGCGGCCACGATCGTTGGCCAAGGGACCTGGAACAGTAAATATCTCGCACCCAACAAGGACTACTTCACAGCCGCAGCAGCGGGAATTAAGGGCACAGGTGCTGTCCTTTGGGCAAATTTGGAGGGCATGGCGCCCGCAACTAAGCAAAATCCCTGTGGGGACAGCCTCCGCGGACAGACTACAAAAGAGCGGATCGATCGGCAGCTACAACAAGTTGCTACCGCCCGTAAGGTCATCTCCTTTATGTGGGATTCGTATTACACCTGCAAAGGAACCGGAACAACTCTTAAAAAACAGGTAGAAACGGGACTAAACACCCCAATAATCACAGACGTGACGTTCCAGGCTGGGACTGACCAGGTTGAGATTGTCGGCTTCAACCTTGAGGGAAGTACGGCCACATTGAACTGGTCGAATAAAGACGGAGAAGCGATCGAGAAGTCGGCTAAAGCAGACAGCTTCGACCCTTCGTACGGCATGAAACACGGTATGAACCCCAAGCTGGATATGATCACGGTCAACTTTGGCAAAGTCGTCATTGGAAAAGGCAAAGCCTTCTCGGTAAACGTGACGAATAGCTGGGGTTCCAAAGCTACGGAATTCCATTCCCTGCTCCCCTAATTCGTAAGGCAACAGACCATACTGCGAAGTCCCTGAGCCAACCCCAATCACACCCTTGATAGAATCGACTCTGCTGATGCCGACACCAAGGAACACATGACGCTCCCGACAGATACTGAAACTCCCTCTGCAGAGTCCCGTCCCCGACGTCAGAAGAGCGGGAAGAAAACCGCCCGGAACGTGCTCCTCGGTTTCGCGGCAGCGGTCCTGGTGGCTGGGCTGATTGGCGGCGCCTACATCTTCAACCTGGCGCAAACGTTCAACTCCGGAACCACAAAAATCGACTCCGCTTTCCCGGAAGAATCCACGCGTCCTCAGAAGGCTGAGCCTGTCAACGGCACCGCGGCGATGAACGTGCTGGTCATGGGTAGCGATACCCGCGGCACTGCCGAGTTGGATGTTGATACGCAGACGGCTACCGACCAGCGGGCTGACACGCTCATGCTGGTCCACATTCCCGCCGATCGTAAGAACGTCTACGCGGTTTCCCTCATGCGTGACCTCTGGGTCGATATTCCGGGTCACGGCGAATCGAAAATCAATGCTGCCCTCGCCCTGGGCGGCGTGCCGCTCATGGTTCAGACGGTTGAGTCTTTGTTCCAGCAGCGGATCGACCACGTAGCAATGGTGGACTTCGAAGGATTCAAGGGTCTGACCGATGCTGTTGGTGGCGTGGAAGTCGACGTCAAGATCCCGTTCGCACCGGCATCGGGACCCATGAAGGGCCATTTCTACCAAGCTGGCAAGCAGACGCTGAACGGCGACGAAGCACTCGCCTTCGTCCGGGAGCGAAAGTCCTTCAGTGATGGCGACTACCAGCGTGTGCGCAACCAGCAGGCGTACATGAAAGCCATCATCAGCAAGACCATCGCCCGTGAAACGCTCACTAACCCTGTGACCGTGAACAGCATGGTCAGCGCTGTGTCACCCTTCATCAGCGTCGATAAGGGCTTCGACGCCGCCGCAATCGGCAGTCTTGCTCTGGGCATGAAGGACCTGCGGGCGAATGACACCGTCATGTTCACGCTACCCACGCTCGGCACAGGTACTTCCGCTGATGGGCAGTCCATTGTCGTAGCGGATACCACTGCTATTACGGATATTGCGGGAGCGCTCTCCAAGGACCAGTTGGGGGCTTACGTCACTGCGCACGCCCTCGAAAAGGGCAACTAACAAACAGCCTTCAAACCAGCCAAACCCCACGAACGGTCTTCCGTTCGTGGGGTTTGCTTTTTCACTGCACCCCGGAATCCAAGGACTTAGAGAAACCCCCGAACATCCCCCGCCACCCGCTCCGGGCATTCCCACAACACCAAATGCCCGGTCTCCTCGTAGATCTTAAGCAGGGAGCCAGGGATCCGGGCGGCTAAGGTCTCCTGATGGTGCCGCGGCACCAGGTGATCGTGGGCGCCCCACAGAATGAGGGTGCGCGCCGAAATATGGCCCGTTTCCGTCGGCGGAACGGCCTGATACAGCCCGCGCAGCGACGCCTTCCACACGGCCGCCGGCATGGTCAGGCCATCCTGGACCCGATCCTCGATGTAAGCAGACGGCACAGTGTGCAGCAGTCGGTACCAGGACAGCGATTCCCGAACCCAGGATTCCGGTACGGGATCAGTCAAAGCCTCTACTTCGTCAGCGAAGGCCGGCTTACTGTGAAGGCTCAACGGGGAACCAACCAACACCATCGACGAAACCCGATCCGGGTACATCACGGCCAGTTGCTGTGCCACGTATCCCCCACTGGAGGACCCAACTAGGTGCGCCCGTCCAATGCCCAGTGCATCGAGGACCGCCACAGCATCATGTGCCACCTCGTCCAACGAATAACCGCCCAAAGGCTTGTCAGCACCGCCGTGCCCCCGCAAGTCGGGGGCTACCAGCAGTAAATCCGGAAGCGAGGCAATTAGCCGATCAAAACTGCGCCAGGATTCGCCCCAGGCATGCAATAAAAGCAACGGTGCGCCGCCGTCGTCGTGAGTTTCATCAAGGCGGCCCTGAACGAAACACGGCACGCTGATCCCCGTGCTCAAAGCCAGTGTCCTGACCTGGGACTTCATGGGCTCAGCGTACGCCGGCCATCAGGAGGACACACCCCCGCGTCACACCACTGCAAGGTTCCTGATTAGCTGGCCCACGCCGGTACGATCCCATGATGTATGCGCTGCTCAGAGCGCACTAATCGAATATGGGGAACCCAGATGCCTAAGGCTCTTTCGTGGTTGGCGATCCTATCGCTGACCGCGTCGGCGGCTGTCTTTTTGCCGCAAACCGCGACCGCCTCAGACACGGCAAGCGTCGCAACTCTTTTCTCTTCATTGACGGTAACCCAGGAAACAAACACCGGGTACAACCGCGACCTTTTCCAGCATTGGGTGGACGCTGACAACGACGGCTGCGACACCCGGTCAGAGGTGCTTCAGCAGGAGTCGCTGACGCCGGTGACGTTCAATCCCGGTAACTGCACCGTGGCCACTGGCCAATGGAACTCCTGGTACGACGGGGCGACGTGGACCAACGCGTCCGACGTCGACATAGACCATCTGGTCCCACTCGCCGAAGCGTGGGGTTCCGGAGCAAGCGCCTGGACGGCCGAACAGCGCCGTGACTATGCCAACGACCTCACACTGGACGTCGGCCTGGAAGCCGTGACCGACAACGTGAACCAGTCCAAGAGCGACCGCGATCCTGCAGAATGGATGCCGCCGCTGGCCGGAACTGCCTGCAGGTACGCCACGGACTGGGTGCTGGTGAAGTACCGCTGGCAGCTGACCATGGACGCGGCCGAATCCGCGGCGGTCTCGAACACGTTGCAGGGCTCGTGCGGAACCACGCAGGTCACCGTACCGGCAATTGCCATTGACACGGCCCCCACGCAACCGATCACCTTCAGCGACGTCAACTCCTCCACACAGTTCAACGTGGAGATCTCCTGGCTGGCGACACAGGGCATCTCAACCGGCTGGGTGGAAGCCAACGGCACCCGGACGTACCGGCCGCTGAACGCCGTCAACCGTGACGCCATGGCCGCCTTCCTCTACCGCCTGGCCAAGAAGCCCGCTTTCACTCCCCCGGCGACGTCGCCTTTCAGTGACATCACGCCGTCGAGCCAGTTCTACAAGGAAATCACCTGGCTGGCCGCCAGCGGCATCTCCACCGGTTGGACCGAAGCCAACGGCACCAAGACCTTCCGTCCGCTCAGCCCCATCAACCGCGACGCCATGGCCGCATTCCTCTACCGCTATGGAGGCAACCCAGCCTTCACGGCACCGGGAACGTCGCCTTTCCAGGATGTCCCCGTCAGCAGCCAGTTCTACAAGCAGATCACGTGGCTGGCTGCCCAGGGCATCTCCACCGGTTGGGACATCGGCTACGGCTGCCGCGCCTTCAACCCGGTCCAGCCAGTGGCGCGTGATGCGATGGCCGCGTTCATGTACCGCTTCGTCAACGGTGGCAATGGCGGGATCACGGGCAGCAACTGCTCGCCTCCCCCGCCGCCCGTCGTGACGCCGCCGCCCGCGCCGAAGCCCCCGGTGACACCCCCGCCGCCGGTGGTGACGCCGCCAAAGCCGGCCAACCCGGGTGACACCAAGAACTGCAAGGACTTCAGCACGTGGCGCCAGGCCCAGGACTGGTTCAACTACTACTACCCGCACTACGGTGATATCGCCCGCTTGGACGGCGATGGCGACGGCATCGCTTGCCAGAGCCTGCCCGGTCACCCATAAATAGACGTACGACGGCGGGCCCTGGCTTTGGTGCCGGGGCCCGCCGGTTGCTGCGCGAAACCAGTAACGAGGAGACCACTGATGACCGACATTCCATGGAGCCGCGGCGAATGGACCAACCAGCCGGCCGCCGTCGTCGAACTGGAAGGCGACCTCCTGGTAACCGCCGCTGAGGGCAGCGACGCCTGGCGCATCACGTCCTATGGCTTCATCCACGACACCGAACACGCCCTCCTGGCACCCTTTCCGCAGGACAGTGCCATGGAGGTCGAATTCACGGCCGCGTTTTCCCAGCAGTTCGACCAAGCGGGCATCTTCGTGCGGATCAGCCCGGAACACTGGATCAAGGCCGGCGTGGAATACGCCGACGGCGCCGCACAGCTGGGCGCGGTTGTCACCGACCGCGTCTCAGACTGGTCCTTGGCACCCGTTCCCGAGTGGAACGGGGGCCGTATCCGCGTACGTGTCAGCCGCGGGGGCGATGCCCTTACCATCCGGGCCGCGGCTGACGGCGGGGAACTCCAACTGGTGCGGGTTGTGCCGCTGGAGCCGATACTGACTGCCCTGGCCGGACCATTCGCCTGCTCACCGACGCGGGACGGGCTGACGGTCCCGTTCCACACATGGCGGAGCACTCCCCCGGACGGCCAACTTCACTGATCCGGAACTTGCGGGCATGACCGTTCGTGAGATTATGGAGTCTTCTGCGGCCCGATGACCCAGGCCGCAACTGAGCTGGCTCCGTTACAGTCCTATGGGGGGCATCACGGTGGAAGATACTGCAAGTCTTTGGCGAACTGACCCTGCGACGTTCCGCGACGTGGTGATCAACCGCGACGCCCTGAACGAGGCCCTGGCAGGCGAGTGTCCACCAGTGGAGCGCATTCGATACCTGGCGTTGCTCCGACGGGACACCGAGGCCCTGGACGAGGGCTTCAAGCTTCTCCCCGATTCACCCGACCGCCGGGAACTCCTCCTGATCCTCGCCCAGGTGAAGCAGCGCCAGTACCGCTGGCACGACGCCGCGGTGCTCCATGAGAAGGCACTCCGGACAGCGCGGACACCGGAAGAGGAAGCCTACGTCCGCCACCACATCGGTCGGAGGCTCTTTGATGAAGCCCGCTTCCGCTCCGCTGCCGACGAATTCCAGTGGGCCGCCGATCTCTACCGCGTCGCCGGCCAGCTTGAATCGGCCGAAGAAAACCGCCAGGCGATGCGGCATGCCCTGCATGTGCACAGCGCTGAGCGCACTACGGGACACTCCGGATTCGAGCTCTCCTGACCCCACAATCCATCATCCAGCCCATGGGATGTAGTCTTAGTAAGGAAGCTGACTATTCTTATGAGGCTGGGGGCCCGAATGCCTGACATGGACTATTGGCCAACAAGCCGGTTGCTGTCCACCGCAGCGCGGCTCGTGGAACTTGGGTGGAACGAGCGGCTCCGCCCCTTGGGACTGACATATCCAACGGTACTCACGCTTGATGCCTTGGCGGCTTCTGGGCCCATCTCACCGGGCAAGCTGGCCGAAAGCATCCGTGTGCAAGCCCAAACCATGGGTCCGCTGCTGACCAGGCTGGAATCCCGGGGTTTAATCCATCGCGAGGTAAACCGTTTCGACCGGCGCGGCCAACTCGTGTCCATCACCGAGTTGGGACTGGACTTGCTGAACAAGTCCCACGGGCAGGAAAACACCGTACTCGAAGGCATCGATCTGGACTCCGAAAGCCTTCGGGCTGAACTCATTGCCATCGTTCGGGACACAAAAATCAACTAGGGGTTCACAAGGCCCACTTGGAGGAACCCGGTAGACCAAGGCAGTATGGAGTTATTCGCTGATGAAGTCCGGCGACAAGGGAAATCCATATTTCCAGCTACCGGGCGGAGCCTCACACCGCGCCCGGACAACGAAAAGGGCATCATGAGTGAACTTCGCATCGGCGACAACCTTCCCGTAGACCTCCTGAGTTTCAGGGCCACAGAGTGCTTGGTCTCGACGGGCCCCCCAGGCTCGGAAGACATGTGCATCCTGGATGACGGGCACACCGGCAGCCACTTGGCGGCAGGCCCGGGCATGGTGGTCAAAGCCATCTGGGGCTAGCAGGCAAACCCTGCCAGGTGAGGGGAAGCGAGCGGGTCTGCGCCGCTTCCCCCTACGTTCCGCAGAAAGTCCGGTACGGCCCGAAACTGTCAGGCGCGGGAGCGGCGTATTTTTCCAGGCCGGGACGTTCCTCATACGGAGAAGCCAAAGCCTCGAGCAAGTCCTCCGTCGGTCCGATGTCTCCCGCTGTTGCGGCCGCGAGTGCCTCCTCCACCACGTGGTTGCGGGGAATGTAGACAGGGTTCACCGCGTCCATGGCATCCGCATCAGGCGCAAGGGCCCGCCAACGCTCCAGCCACGCGTCAAAGGCGGGCAAGTCCAGCACCATGCCCCTGGCTGGCTCCGCCTGCCCCCGGGCCGCCTTGCCCAGGCTGCGGAATAACGACGTGTAATCCGCGCGCGCCTCCTGGACCAGGTTCAGCACGTCGTCCACCAAAGGCGAGGAAACGCCGTCGTCAATCTTTTCAGGCAGCCCCAGTTTGGCCTTCATCCCGCTGAACCAGGCAGCGCTGTACTGCTGACGGAAACCACCCAGCGCCTCAACGGCCATCGCTACCGCTTGGTCCTGGTCCTCGTGGATCAGCGGCGCAATTGCTTCGGCGAAACGTGCAAGGTTCCACTCCGCAACCACGGGCTGGTTCCGGTAGGCGTACCGGCCCATCTCATCAATGGAGCTGTACACGGCCACGGGATCGAAACCATCCATGAAGGCACACGGTCCGTAGTCAATGGTTTCGCCCGAAATCGTCATGTTGTCAGTGTTCATGACCCCGTGCACGAACCCCACGAGCATCCACTGGGCCACCAATTCCGCTTGCACGGAGATGACGTTTTTCAGGAGGCCAAGATAACGGTTGTCCTCCTCGGATGACGCCGGGTGGTGCCGTTCGCTCGCATGGTCAGCGAGCCGCCGCAGCAACTCCATGTCATCGGAAGCCCGGGCGTACTGGAAACTTCCCACCCGCAGATGGCTGCTGGCCACCCGGGTCAGGACCGCGCCGGGCAATACCGTCTCACGCTGGACCGGGCGGCCCGTAGCGACGACGGCAAGGGAACGGGTGGTGGGAATGCCCAGCGCATGCATCGACTCGCTCACGATGAACTCGCGGAGCATGGGTCCGATGACCGCCCGGCCGTCGCCGTTGCGGGCGAAAGGCGTCCGGCCCGAACCCTTCAGGTGGACGTCGCGAAGCGCCCCGTCGGCGCCCACCACCTCGCCCAGCAGCAGGGCACGTCCGTCTCCCAGCCGCGGGGAGTAAAAGCCGAACTGGTGCCCAGAGTAGCCCTGGGCCACCGGCGTCGCGTCCTCCGGGACGGCGTTGCCGAGCAGCAGCCGCACGCCCTCCGGGCTCCGCAGGAAGTCCGGATCAAAACCAAGCTCGACGGCGAGTGGCCCGTTAAGCGCCAACAGCTGAGGATCCGGGGCTTCCTCAGCCCGCCACGGAATGGCCAGCTCCGGGAAGTCGCGGGCGAAATGGCCTTCGAAGGCAATGGTGGAATGCGCGATGTCACTCATTAACCAAGGATATCTGCAGCTCCGCCGGTAAAGGGCGGGGCATCAGTGCATGAAGCCGCTGCCATCCCAATCCCGGTCGAACTTCCCGCATCGGGTGCAACGCCTGTAGCGTCCGCTCCCGTCCTCCGCCGACTCGACGTGCCAAACGTGGCGGAAGTTGAGTTTGCACATAATCATCTGGAGCATGGACGCCTCCGTTCAAGGCACTACCGCGATGACCAATTTTATGACGCAACCGGACCGTGCGACAGCTTTATTCCGCGGCACTACCCCTTGAAAACCGGTGCCCGCTTCTCCTGGAACGCCTTGAAACCCTCGGCGTAGTCGTCGGTCTTGCAGAGACGGGCCTGCTCGGTGTTTTCCTCCGCCATGGACGCCCAGAGGCCCAGGCGTTGGTCGCGGATGTGGGCCACGAGTTCCTTGGAGGCGTTGAAGGCCTGTGTCGCGCCCGAGGCCACCCGGGAGACAATTGCCCGCGTCTCCTCAAGCAGGACATCGGCGGGCATCGCCCGGCTGAACATTCCCTGGGCAACGGCTTCGGCACCTGAAATGAGGTCAGCCGTGTAGATGAGGTCCAGCGTGCGGTGCATGCCCAAACGCTCCGTGAAGTACCAGTGCCCACCGGAATCCAGGGTGGCGCCAAGCTTGGCAAAGGGTGAACCGAACTTCGCGTTCTCCGCCACATATACGACGTCGGTGGCCAAGAGCAGCCCCAGCCCGACACCCAAACACGCCCCATGGGCTGCGGCGAAGGTGGGAGCAGGGAACGCAGCCATTTTCTTCAGCAGCGGCTCCACCAACCCGCCGAGGTACGCTTGCGCATCATCGGATTCGGGTGTCACTGCGGCGATGTCGCGACCGGCACAGAAGGCCCGGCCCTCACCACGGAGCAGCAGCGCCCGCACCTCACCGCGTGCGGCGGCGGCAGCGGCCTCGTCGTACGCCTTATCCAGTTCGGCAAGCGCGTCCTCGTTGAGCGAGTTCAGCTTTTCCGGGATGTTGAGGACAATTTCGGCGATGCCGTTGGCAATGGAGAGCTCGATCATGGGGACTCCTTAGACGTCGAAGTCGACGGTAACTTCTTCGCTGGTGGGGTGGGACTGGCAAGTCAGGACGTAGCCCTTGTCCAACTCGTCCTGTTCAAGGGCGTAATTCTCATCCATGGTCACGGAACCGGAGACCACCTTGGCGCGGCACGTACCGCACACGCCGCCTGCACACGCGAACGGAACGTCCGGGCGGACACGCAGGGCAGCGTTGAGGATGGACTCGCGGGCGTGCGTGGGGCTGGCGACGTCTCCGGTCAGGCCATCGAGCTTGAAGGTGATCTTGTACGTGTCCTGTGATTCGTCGGCTATCACCGGTCGGCCGGCGTTGCCTTCGGGGCGATCCGGACGGCCGGTGGTGAACAGCTCAAAGCGGATGTGCTCCGGCTCGACGCCGCGGGCGGCCAGTGTGTCACGGCACAGCTGGACCAGTTCGAACGGCCCGCACAGGAACCACTCGTCAACATCTTCGGAGCGGATCGCGGACGAAAGGAGGGCCTGCAGCTTCTCGGAATCGATTCGGCCGGTCATCAGCGGCGCGATGCGCTGCTCGCGCGACAGGACGTGATGCAGTGCCAGGCGCGACGGGTACTTGTCCTTCAGGTCCGCCAGCTCTTCCAGGAACATGACGTCCATGGCGGCCTTGTTGGCGTAGACAAGATCGAACGTTGTCTCCGGGTTGGCGGCCAGCAGCGTGCGTGCAATCGCGATCACCGGGGTAATGCCCGAGCCCGCGGCGATCGCCACGAAGTTCCCCGGCTCCCCCGCCAGTTCCTCCGGGTGGTTCATGGAGTTCATGACGTTGTGCTGGACGGCCGCACCGTCCTTCCCGTGGCGTGAAATGAAGGCACCCTGCGGGCTCATGACATCCAGGACGTCTCCGGCCTTCAGCTCGGCATTGGCCCACGTGGAGAAGATGCCACCCAGGTCCTTCTTGATGGCTACCCGGATCTCGCTGCTGCCGTCCTCGAAACTGCGCGGCTCTGCGCAGATCGAGTAGCTGCGGCGGACCTCATGCGGCTCACCGGTTTCATCGGGCAGCGTGGTTCGCAGGGCGACGTACTGGCCGGGAAGGTAGTCATACTGGCCCGCCAGCTCAGCGGGTACACCGAACGTGACCTCAATGGCATCGTCCGTGAGGCGCCGGACTTCCGCGACGGTCAGGTTGTGGAAAGACGCACGACGGCGGCTGGCCGTCTGTGTTTCGGTGGTCATGGCTGCTTCCTTAGAGGACTTTGAAGTAGTCGAACGGCTCCTTGCAGTCCTGGCAGACGAAAAGCGCCTTGCAGGACGTGGAACCAAAACGGGTGAGTTCCTTGGTGTTCAACGAGTTGCACTGCGGGCACTTGACCGCCAGGCTCAGGCGCACTGGACCGGAGTGGCCGCCAGCAGCAGCCATGCCGCTGGGCGGGGCGATCCCGTATTCCTCCAGCTTGGCTTTGCCGGACTCGGTCATCCAGTCCGTGGTCCACGCCGGGGACAACACCAGGTTCACGTGGACGCTGGCGTAGCCCTCCCGTTCGAAAGCCTTCCGCAGGTCGTCACCAATGGCGTCCATGGCGGGGCAGCCCGAGTACGTGGGCGTGATGGTGACCTCGACGGCGGTACCCGCCGGGCCGCCGTCGTGCGTTTCCGTCGCACCTGTCGGGGTGACCTGAACGCCGCGAAGGATTCCCAGGTCCTCGATGGTGAGGACCGGGATTTCCGGATCGCAGACCGTGGACGCGATGTCCCACGCCCGCTGCTCTTCAGTCTTTTCCATCGTTGACATTGTGGTCACCAGCTCGCGCCGGGGTGTTCACGGGCCAGGACCTGCATCTCGGCAAGGATGTAGCCCAGGAATTCGGAGTGCTTGCCGCGGCGGCCGCCGCCCAGGGACTGCGGAACGCCGGGGATCTCAAGCTCAGCTTCGGCCATGATTTCGCCGGTCAGGCGGTCGAATTCTGCCCGGAGGCTGGACGGCTGGACAGCAACGCCTGCCTCGGCGAGACGGGTGGTGAGCTCGTCGTCCTCGAAAATCTCGTCCACGTACGGCCACACCAGCTTGAAGCCCTGGATGATGCGTTTCCGGGACTCGTCCGTGCCACCGGCCAGGCGCAGCACCCACTGGGCGCTGTGGTCGCGGTGGTAATCCACTTCCTTGACGGCCTTTGCGGAGATGGCAGCAAGGGTGGGATCGGTCGATGCGGCGAGCGCCGAGTAGAGCTCAAACTGGTAGTAGCTCACGATGAACTGGCGGGCGATGGTGACCGCGAAGTCGCCGTTGGGCTGCTCGAAGAGGTGCGCCGAGCGGAACTCGTGCTCGCGGCGGAAGTAGGCGAGGTCGTCCTCGGACTTGCCCCAGGCAGCACCAGCGTAGGTCAGGAACGAACGAGCGTGCCCCAACTGGTCCAGGGCGATGTTGCCCAGTGCGATGTCTTCCTCGAGCTCGGGGGCGCGGGAAATCCAGTGCCCCAAACGCTGGGCGAGGATCAGGCCGTCGTCGCCGATCCGGAGGGCGTACTGGGCGACGTCCTCGCTGGGCTTGACCTTCCCGCGGCTGATCTCCAGGGCGATGTCCTCGGGGCGAAGTGCGTTGCCCGGGGTAATGCGGGTGGCGCTGGCCGAACCGTCACCTGATGCGCCGGCTCCGTGGACGCCAACGGAAATGTCGCCGTGTCCCTCGATGACGAAGTCAGTGGTCTCTGGAGTGCTCACAGGTGCTTCACGCCTTCGCTCTTGGTGTAGTACGTTGCGTGGCGGTAGTCCTTGCCCTGCGGGGACTCGAAGAAGGAACCCTTGGAGTCGGGATCGCTGGAGGAAATCGCCTCGGCCGGGACAACCCAGATGGAAACGCCCTCGTTGCGGCGGGTGTAGAGATCACGCGCGTTCCGGAGGGCCATGGCCGCGTCCGGGGCGTGCAAGGAGCCGGCGTGGACGTGGGACAGGCCACGGCTGGAACGCACAAAGACCTCCCAGAGAGACCACGGCGATTCCTGGTGCTGCTCGGTGGTGGCCGCGACCTTGGGAGCCTCGCGGTTAATGTCGCTGGCGGCGCTGCCAGGTGCTTCGGGGTTTCCGTGGGGAGCCATTATGCTGCGCTCTCTTTCTGTGCTTGCTTGCGGGCGTACGCCACAGCGGCTTCGCGAACCCAGGCACCGTTTTCGTGTGCCTCGCGGCGGCGCTCGATGCGCTGCGAGTTGCAGGGACCGCGGCCGGCCAGGACTTCCTTGAACTCGTTCCAGTCCAGGGGTCCGTGTTCCCACTTCTTGGTTTCTTCGTTGAAACGGATGTCCTTGTCAGGCAGCGTCAGGCCGAGTACCCGGACCTGTTCCACCATCATGCCGACGAACCGGCTGCGCAGCTCGTCATTGCTGAAGCGCTTGATGTTCCAGGCCATTGACTGCTTGGAGTTGGGGGAATCCTCATCCGGCGGGCCGAACATCATCAGCGACGGTGCGTACCAGCGGTTCACTGCGTCCTGGGCCATCTGCTTCTGCGCAGGCGTGCCGTTGGAGAGTTCAAGCAGGATCTCGAACCCTTGGCGCTGGTGGAATGATTCTTCCTTGCAGATGCGCACCATTGCGCGACCGTAAGGACCGTACGAGGCGCGGCAGAGGGGCACCTGGTTGCAGATGGCGGCACCATCGACAAGCCAGCCGATGGCTCCCATGTCGGCCCAGGAAATCGTGGGGTAGTTGAAGATGGAGGAGTAGCGGGCCTTGCCGGCAATCAGGTCTTCCATCATCTGGTCCCGGGACTGGCCCAGGGTCTCAGCGGCGGAGTAAAGGTACAGGCCGTGGCCCGCCTCGTCCTGGACTTTGGCCATGAGGATGGACTTGCGCTTCAGGCTCGGCGCGCGCGTGATCCAGTTGGCTTCGGGCTGCATGCCGATGATTTCCGAGTGTGCGTGCTGCGAGATCTGGCGCAGCAGGGTCTTGCGGTAAGCCGCAGGCATCCAGTCGCGCGGCTCGATGCGCGAGTCCTCCGAAATGATGCGATCAAAATACGCCTGTCCGGCTGCCTCCCGCTCCTGCTCTTCCGGGGACAGCTCAGCGGGCACTGACTGCAGATTCTGCGATGCCATGGTTGCTCCTAATAAATTACCGACCGTTCGTTCAGAATATGCGGAGCGGGTGTTTTCAGTCAAGGTCCACTTCCAACTCACCTGCCGTTCACTGGGACTGGCCACAGTGGGACCATGACTGACTTCACACGCCGCACCCTGGTCAAGACCTCCCTTGCAGGCCTCACGCTCGCGGGCATCGCCAGCGGAACCACTCCGGCCTACGCCGCCATCCCCCTGGTCCGCAAAAGGCTCACGCTCCCCACCGGCATTGCCACCGGCGACGTCACCACCGACTCCGCCGTCCTCTGGTCCCGTGCCTCCGGCCCCGGCCGAATGACAGCCACCCTCAAGGCAGTGGACAGCGCAGGAGAAATACTTCGCGGACGCTACGGTTTCACCCGCACCCTGAGGGGCCCGCTGGCCACTGACGCCAGCGACTTCACCGCCAAAATCCAAGCCACCGGCCTTCCCGCGGGTACGCGGTTCGCGGTGGAACTCACTTTCGAAGACGAGAACGGGCCCGGCGAAGCGGTACGCGGTACGTTCAGCACGGCACCCGGAGCAACGAACGGAAAGAACGACGGCGGTGCTGAAGCAGCCCGCGGAGGCGGCGGCCCGTCGTCGTACCCCCAAACGTTCGTATGGACCGGCGATACCGCCGGCCAAGGCTGGGGCATCAACGAAGACCTCGGCGGCATGCGCGGCTACAAAGCCATGCACGCCACCAAACCGGACTTCTTCATCCACTCCGGCGACACCATCTACGCCGACGGTCCCATCACAGCCACCGTCACCGAAAAGGACGGCCAGGTGTGGCGGAACATCGTCACTGAAGAAGTGTCCAAAGTAGCCGAAACCCTCAAGGAATTCCGGGGCCGGCACCGCTACAACTCAATGGACGCCAACATGCGCGCCATGTTCGCCGACGTCCCGGTCATCGCGCAATGGGACGACCACGAAACCCACAACAACTGGTACCCCGGACAAATCCTGGACGATGCCCGCTACACAGAACGGAACGTCAACACCCTCGCCGCCAGGGGCCGCCAGGCATGGCAGGAGAACATGCCGATCGCCGACGCCGCTGCACTCTGGCGTCCCGGGAAGGTCGACGCCGGCCAATACCAGCCCGCGCGCATCTACCGCAGGATTTCGCGCGGCCCGCAGCTGGACATCTTCTGCCTGGACATGCGCACCTTCAAGTCCCCCAACACCGACGGCAAGGAACCCTACACCACCAACATCCTGGGCCAGGAGCAGGTGGACTGGCTGATCAAGGAGGTCCGCAAATCCAAGGCAACATGGAAAGTCATCGCGGCCGACCTGCCGCTGGGCATCATCGTCCCTGACGGCGCCGTAAACCAGGAAAGCCTGTCCAACCGCGACAACGGGGCGCCCCTGGGCCGCGAGCTGGAGATCGCCGGCGTGCTCAGCGCCTTCAAGAAACACGGCGTAAAGAACACAGTGTGGCTCACCGCTGACGTCCACTACTGCGCCGCGCACCGCTACTCACCCGAACGCGCATCCTTCACCGACTTCGACCCCTTCTGGGAGTTCGTTGCCGGCCCCATCAACGCGGGTTCGTTCGGTCCCAACGACATGGACGGAACGTTCGGGCCCGAAGTGGTGTTCTCCAAAGCCGGGCGATACCCCGGCGAGTCACCGCGCGATGGCGAGAACCAGTACTTCGGGCACGTCGAGATCGCCAACGATGGCGTCTTCACCGTTAGCCTCCGCAACGCCCTGGGCGCAGTGCTGTATTCGAAAGCCCTCACGCCACAGCGCTGACTCCCTGCGAGGAGCCGGCCAGCCCAACCAGGGAGCAGCCCGCGCGTCCAAAATGCGCTCGCCTGCTGCCTGGTTGGGCATGTACGGCGTATGCTCTCCTCAGCGCAAAGGCAAGACGCGTTGTTCGCTTTTGGTGGGGCCACTTTCGAAGGCAGGGGTTCAGTGGCAGGAGTGAAGCACGGGGTTCTTCAGGAGCGCTCGTTCGGGCGGCAGGGATGGCCACTCTTTCTGGTGCCCGTCGCTTTGTGTTTGACATTGCTGGCTGTCGGTTTGGCCAGCGGAGCAGGAACGACGACGGCGCAACTCGCCGGCGATCTGGCCATCCTTCTCGCTGCACTCACCGCGCTGACCACCCACACCCGCGCCGTACTCAAAAAGCGCGTCAACACCCTGGGCCAATGGTTCGTGGTGGCCGGCCTGGCGCTCTGGTCAGCCGGCCAAGCGGTGTGGACCGTCAACGGCATCACGCTCAACCACGAATATCCTTTCCCGTCCCTCGCCGACATCGGCTTTGTTTGGTACGCGCTCCCCGTTTCCGTTGGCTTGGTGCTGCTGCTCCGCGGCCAAGGGCTGCGGCTCCCCCTGCGCCGGACCATCCTGGACGCCGGCGTCGTAGCGAGTTCCACCTTCTTCATCGCATGGAGTTCTGTTCTGGGGCCTTTGGCGGCCGACAAAGACCCGGATGCCTTCGCCCGCGCGACTCAGATGGCCTACCCCATTGCCGACGTCCTGATGGTGTCAGTGGTAATCGTCCTGACCATGAGGGCCGCCCGCGGTCGGAGGCTGCCTTGGCTGAGCATGGGACTCGGGTTCTGGATCCTGGCCATTACCGACCTGGCGTACATGCGCTTCACCCTGGAAGGCATCACGGGTGTCACCGGATCCCCCCTGGCCCTGGGGTGGGTGCTCGCCTTCCTTCTGGTAGGACTCAGCCCGCTGCTCCCCGAAAACACCAGCATGCGGAAGGACGGCCGCATCTACGCTGCGGCGTTGGAACTCCTCCCCTACCTGCCCGTCTTCAGCGCAGTGTTCTTCTCCCGCAGCCGCCCCATCGGCGAAGACCCCATCCTGTTGGTCACCGGCCTCGTGGTGGTGGGCTTCGTGATCGTGCGGCAGGTGCTGATCGTCGTCGAAAATGTGACCCTGACCCGGGACCTTGAAACGAAGGTGGCCCAGCGCACGGCGGAACTTGAAGGCCTCGGCGCGATCGTCAACTCCTCAGGCGATGCCATCATTGGCGAGACCCCCGACGGAGTAATCACCAGCTGGAACCCCGGCGCCGAACGTATCTTCGGCTACCCGGCCTCGGAGGCACTGGGCCGGAAAGGCGACTTCTTTGTTCCACGGCACCTGGTGGACACAGAGCGCATGACCTTCGAAAACACCGCGCAAAGCGGCGAAGTGCATAACTACGAATCCCTCCGCCTCCGTGGCGACGGCACCACCATCCCCGTCTCGGTGACCCTGTCCCCCATCCGCAGCGAGTCCGGCATCCGGGGCGTCGCAACCATTTCACGGGACATCACCGAACGCCGTGCCGCCGAAGCCGAACTGCTCGCGGCGCGCGAAGCCGCCCTGGAAGCCAGCCGCCTCAAATCAGAGTTCCTGGCCACCATGAGCCACGAAATCAGGACACCCCTCAACGCCGTGATCGGGCTGACCTCCCTCATGATGGACACTCCCCTCAGCGAGGGACAACGGCAGTACGCCCAAGGCGTGAAGAGCGCCGGCGAGGTCCTCCTGACCCTCATCAACGACATCCTGGACTTCTCCAAACTCGAGGCAGGAAAGGTGGACCTGGACGTCAATGCGTTCGACCCCAGGGCCTTGGTGGACGAAGTGGCTGGACTTGTCGCAGAAGCCGCCCAGGCCAAGAACCTGGAACTCATCTCCTACTGCCACCCCGCCGTCCCGGAACGGCTCATGGGCGACGCCGGCCGCATCCGGCAAATCCTGGTGAACCTCGCCTCCAACGCCGTGAAGTTCACCCCGGCCGGTGAAGTGGAAATCCAGGTCTCGGTCCTCAGCGAAGACAAGGACAAAGCCTCACTCCGCTTCGAAGTCCGGGATACAGGAATAGGCATCAGCGCCGAAGACCACCACAAACTGTTCCAATCCTTCGCCCAAGCGGACGCCTCAACCACGCGCCGCTACGGTGGTACCGGCCTGGGCCTGGCCATCTCACGCCGGCTCACGGAGGTCATGGGCGGGGAAATCGGCCTCGACAGCGAGCCCGGAAACGGCAGCAAATTCTGGTTCGTGCTGGACCTGCCCATCGGGCCCCCGGCGTCTGACACCGCTGCCCTGCCCGCCTCCCTCTCAGGCCGCAAGGTACTGGTGGTCGACGACAATGCCACCAACCGCCTGGTGCTCGAAACCCAGCTGGCCAGTTGGGGAATGATGCCCGTCGCCGTGCCCGATGCCGCCAGCGCCATCCGCGAATACCGCTCGGCCATCTCAGCCTCCGAACCCTACGACATTGCCGTGGTGGACATGTGCATGCCGGACACCGATGGACTGGAACTCGCGCGGCAAATCAACCATGAAAGCAACGGTTCCGGCGGCCCCGGCATCATCCTGCTGACCTCCACCATGATGGTGGACAGGCAAGACCTCGTCGCGGCCGGGATCCGGGAATACCTCACCAAGCCCGTGCGCAGCTCCGAGTTCTACAACCGGATCCTGCGGGTCATGTCCACCAGGACAATGGGCACAGCTTCCCCGGCCGCCCCCTCCAATGCAGCTGCGGCATCGCCGTCCCAGGAACACCGGGCCGGCAGGCTCCTGGTGGCAGAAGATAACCAGGTCAACCAACTCGTGGCACGCGGCATGGCCAACAGGCTCGGCTACGACGTGGACATCGTCGAAGACGGCGCCCAAGCCGTTGAAGCTGCGCTCACCGGCGCCTACGCCGCCGTCCTCATGGACTGCCACATGCCCGTCATGGACGGCTTCGATGCAACCAAGGCCATCCGTTCTCGCATGGGAAACGATTCCCGGATCCCCATCATCGCCATGACCGCCGGGGCACTGAATGAGGACCGCGAACGCTGCTTCGCCGCCGGCATGGACGACTACGTCAGCAAACCCGTAGACCTGGACACCTTGCGGGAAGTCCTCGGCCGCTGGGTGCCGGACGCCGAACCGCTGCAGGCGGCGGCAGCACCGCCGTCGAACGCTGTTGTTTTGGATGAGCAACGGCTGCAGATCCTCCGCGAACTCGGACCCGAAGATGGTCTGGGCCTGCTGCCCGACGCGATCAAGGCATTCAGGGAGGACGCGCAAGGCGCCCTGGAAAAGCTCCAATCCGGCTTGGACGCCGGACAAGCCGCTGCCGTGGAGGCAGCCGCCCACAAACTCGCCGGTGCAGCAGCAAACATTGGTGCGGTTGGCGCAGCGGATCTTTGCAGGAACCTGGAGCGGCTCGGGCGGGCAGGCGGCCCTGACATCGCTGCTACCGGACCAGGGCTTCTGGTCGAACTCAGGGCGGAACTCGCCCAGGTCAATGATGCCCTTGGGCGCACACTCTTGGGAGCTCCATGAAAGTACTGATCGCCGACGACGACCAGATCTCCCGGATGATCACCAAGGCCGCCGTCGAACAGTCGGGCCACGAATGCCTCGTGGCCGTGGACGGTGACTCAGCCTGGGAGCTGTACCTGGCGCACGCACCGGAGGCGGTAGTCACCGACCTGATGATGCCCGGCATGAACGGGCTCGATCTGTGCAGGGCGATCCGTTCCTCCGAGGATGACAACTACACCTACGTGATCCTGGTGACCTCGCATGGATCACGGAAGGACGTGCTCGCGGGAATGGAAGCCGGGGCGGACGATTACGTCACCAAGCCCCTGGACCCCTTCAACCTGCACATCCGGCTCCTTGCTGCGCAGCGGATCACGTCCTTGCACTCCGACCTGGCCAAGTATCGGACCGCCCTGAGCAACCAGGCCCGGACTGATCCCCTGACCAAGCTGCACAACAGGCTCAAGCTGACCGAAGACCTCGGCGAACTGCACAATCCGGCTGGCAACACGCCCAAGGACTACTGCCTCGCCATGGTGGACGTGGACAACTTCAAGAGCTACAACGACATATACGGGCACCAGGCAGGCGATGCCGCCCTGGTCGCCATCGCCGCCACCTTGGCCCGTGAAGTCCGGGAATCCGACGGCGTCTACCGCTTTGGCGGCGAAGAATTCCTGCTGGTGCTGGGGGAACAGTCAGAGGAAACCGCCGCCGTGATCCTGGAACGGGTCCGATCCGCCGTGCACAGTTTACAGATCGAGCACTCGGGCGACCCCGACGGTGTCCTGACCATCAGCGCCGGAGTGGCTGCCTTCGACGAAGGGCATCGGGCCGGCGCTGAGCAGCTCCTGCGCGAGGCTGACCTCGCCCTGTATGCGGCCAAGGCGTCCGGCCGGAACCGTGTGACGCTCGCGAGCGCCCTCACCGCTGAGCGTTGATCACACCGGGAACAAAGTACGTTTCCGGTTTCACGGGGATTTCGCCGTCGGGGAAGAGTGCGTCAGCTTGCGTGGCGTACTCCCTGATTCGAGGCGGCTTCGCGGACAGCCCCTGCTCCCACGACCACGGCACGAAGCCCAATCCCTGCATGTGGGATTCGTCCGGTTGCTGGGTCAGGTCGTACGGAAAATCCGAATACAGGACCAGGTTGTCCGGGTGCCCTTCGCCGAGCTCACGGGTAATGAGGTGGTCCACGTGCTTGCCCACTCCCGCAGGGCAAAAGAGCAGCTCGGCTTTGGTGTGGACCAGGAGCTCTGCGACGTCGGAGCGAAGGTTCCGGATAAGCGACCTGTCACCCCTTGCTATCCGGCCCATGGCGATATCGAACCGGTACGTGGGGTAGCGGTGGGTGAACTCGGGGAGGAGCCTTTCCCAGGCGCTGCTTCCCAGCCGTACGGGCTTGCGGCGGCGCCGGAAAAGGGCGTCGACCTCCCCCAGGTGGATGGACTGGATGCCCATTCTTTGAAGGACGGCCCTGTCCTCCGCTTGCCGGGCCGCGTACAGTTGGGCGGCGTCGCCGATGGTGCACTGGCGCAAGAAGGAACGGGCTGCCCTGGTATGGGGCTGATGCGCGGCCTCAGTGAAAATCGTTGCCACGATAATCTGACGGCCGAGGGCTTGCGCCTCCATGAGCGCACCGCAGGACAACACCGCGTCATCCAGATGGGGTGAAAGGAACAACCATGGCGCGTCGCCTTCCAGCGAACGTTCGATCCTGGTTCGGTACGGCATTCAAGCCCTTTCATGGGTGGTGGGTCTGCGCTGATCCGTGTGGGCGTCACTGAGCGCGGCCAAGGAGTCGTTGTAGGACTGGGCCTGCTTCGCGGCAAGGGCGTCCCAGTTGTAGCCGGTCGCGAACTCCCGCCCGAGCGCGGCCGCCTGTTCCAATCCCGGCTGGGCGTATCTGATGGCGATTTCCTCCGCGAAGGCATCCACATCGAAGGCTTCCACGAGCCACCCCGCGCCGGGCGGCACGATTTCACGGAGGCAAGGGATGTTGAAAGTGATCACAGGGGTGCCGGTGGCCAACGCATCGATAGCCACCAGGCCGAACGTCTCATGGCGTGAAGGCACCACCACCAGCCGGGCATTGCTGAGCGCCTGGAACTTCTCCTCGCCGCTAAGCCAGCCGAGCATCCTTACCCTGTGGGTGAGCCCCGCATCACGGATGGCCTCCCGAAGCCGCGCTTCGTCCGGGCCTGAACCCGCAATCAGCAAATCGCCATCGACACGGTCGCAGCACCGGCTCCAGGCTGCCAAGAGAAGGTCCAGGCCCTTATGCCCATACTCCAAGCGGCCGATGAAGAGGACATCCTTGCCCAAGCGCGGCTCCGGTATCCATGCGGCCGGGTCAACCCCATTACCAATTACGTCCACATGGACGTCCGGGTTTATTCCTGTCAGGCGGTCCGCTATTCCTTGCGAAACGGAGATCAGGCGTCGGTGCTTCCGGACACCCAGACGTTCCATCCAATGCAGAGGCAGTTTGTACTGCCGCGCCTTATCCTCGGCATGCAACCACTGCACCACACCCACGGTAGGGCGGCCCGTCCACAACGGCGCGGCCATGGTGGAGAACGGGGCGAAGAAATCTTCCACCACCAAATCCGCCATGTCACGACGCCGACGAACCTCGAAAGGCAAGCGTGCCACGTACGCCACCAGGCGGCTCAGCCTGTTCCTTCCCGAACCGAACCCGATGGGTACATAGTGCACACCGTCCTGGACCCGTTCCTGCCAGCCCGGGTAACGGGTGGTCAACACCGTGACGTGGAAATCTTGCGCTGCAATGCGGCGGTTGATCTCGTGGGTACGGACCGAACCCCCACCCGCGCCGGGCATTTGCGGGTCCTCAAAACCCAAATGCAGAACCCTCATCGTTGCCTTTCCGTTCTGTAGACCTTGCTGGCCGTGGAGAACCGCGCAGCAAGCTCCACCACCATCACGGCCCCGCAGATTGCACCAGCCACCGCAACTGCGTACACGAACTCTTCAGTGAGCGTTCCCAGCAGTGCGGTCCAAGCGCCCGATGCCCCCAACGCCAGGCCACCCAATCCGAGGAGACGCCGCCCAGCGTGGCCGCTGAAACACAAAACAACGCCTGCCAAAGCGCACCACACCAGCAGGGCGTGCCCCGTGCCGCTGAGTCCGATCACCTCTTTGGCAATCCGCGGCACTCCTTGGAACCCGTGGCCTGTGGCGTAGCCGTGGGTGGCCGCCACCATGACGTAATCCGCGTACAGCACCACCGCGAAACCTGTGACCATCACGGCCTGGCGCCACGAAAGGGTCCTCTTCCACACCGTTGCTACGATCACGGGGGCCACGACCCAGATGAAGGACACGTCCAGACTGATGGCGCAATAGCCCAATAAGACCCCGGCCCCCGCCGGCTTCAGGAAAGACTGCCACCCGGCCGGGACACCAGCCCCGGGACCTGTGAGGAGCAAAGGCGCCGCGAGTGCCGCCACCATCCCTGACGCCTCAAGGAATGTCGGGTTTCCGATGCGCAAGAGCAACGGTTCGACGATCACCACCACGGCGGCCAGCCACGCGGCAGCAGTTGACGACAGCCTGCGGGCCACGAGGAAACACAGCCCCACCCCAACAGCGCCCATCACAGCGTCCAGCCAGCGAAATTGGAACGCCGCTTCCATGCCCTCGCCAAACCTGAGCGAGAGCCCGAACGCTGCGGCAACCACCACGATAAATGCGGTCAGGTTGCCTGCGAGCGCCCGGGCAGCCCACGTGGGCCGTGTTTTCACCGTGGAGCGGCGACCGGAGGTGCCGGTATGGTCACCGGCCGGACGACGCCGGGCCATCCTGAAGTCGTTCTTGTGGGGCAAAAGGTTTCGTTGGTGTGCCAGGACCGCGACCCCGCTGATTCCGGCCAGGACGAGCCACAGCAGGGGCTGCAGCCAGGAAGCAACTGCCAGGACGACGATCAGGCCGGCCGCCAGCAGTATGAACTGTCCGGCACCCTTCCCGGGGCGGGCTTCCGTCAGCACGGGCCACGCCAAAACCACCAGGACCACCCCTGACAGGACCGCCCCCGCCGCTGAGCCCACGGCCAGGCCGGTGACTGCATCCAACTGCCATCCGGCCCATAGTCCGCCCACCACCAGGAGGCACGAACATGCCAATCCCAACTGGCAACGGCGATAGGCACGCATGGCCAGGAGGATGGTGGACAGGACCATCAGGACTGCATAGCCAAGGCCCGAGGCGGCAAGCCACGGCAGCAGCTGGAGGGAACCTTGGTATTTCGGTGGAACTATGATGCCCGCCATGACGGGCGGTGCCGTGGCGATGATGGCGAAAGCGACAACCACGAGCTGCCCGAAGGAGGCAAAAGATGCACGCAGCACCTCCTCTGTCCTGGCGCCGGGGGTGCGCAACAGGGGAAATGCCACCAAAGCCGTTCCAGCCGCCACGTAGACAGGACCCTTGGCGATGGTGGCCAGCGCCTGGAACCCCGCAGCCGCGGCAGAGCCGTTGTCCAGGAACCCCACCACCACGACATCGACTCCCACCAGCACCGACACGACGCACAGTACGGAAGCGATATCGCTGGTTTCGGCCCATCGCCATTTGTCGAGGAGCACTCGTGGCCTCCAACGGAGGTCCCGGTAGAACGACCGTGGCACCACCAAGGGCGCGAAACAGGCCACGACGAAGCCCAGGACTGCTCCCCCGGCACCCCACGCCATCACGATCACCAGAAGGCTGAAGAGCAGCCTGAGGACTACCTCACCTATGGTGGACGCTGCGTACCACCTGAAGCGGAGCTCGCCCTGCAACCATCCGGCGGGCGCATTGACAATGAAGATTGCCAAGGCAGCCAAAGCCACTGCGGCCGCCAGCGCAGGCGTTGCCAGCGCCAGGGTCACTGTCCCGGTGACGGTTGCCGCCAGCAGGCCTGCCAGGAAGGAGACGAAGACCGAGAAAGCTACTCCGTCCTGCCGTTCCCGGGAACCTTCGGGATGGACCGCGACCACATGCGACAAGGGCAGCGGGACCAGCGCATTGGCGACGATTCCCACCACCCCCAGAATCATCGCGGCCGCGGCGAACAGTGTGTAATCCGCCGTCCCCAGCATGTTCGCCATGAGAAGGGTGCAGGCATAACTCACCACGCCCACAATCCCCGCCGAGACCGCCAGGAAGCCGCTGTTCTCCGCGATCTTTACGTCGTCAGCGGGCGCTTTGTCCCGGCGTTCGGCCCTTGGCCTGATGGGCACGCCAGTGAGTGGTCTTTCCAGGTACACCTCCACGTAGGGACCGCCCGCTACTGGCCATCTACGGCATCGACGGGAGCAAAGGAACTCCCGGGACCCGCAAGCAAGGTGTTGGGTCCTGCCGGACGGAGTTCAACGGTCTCCACGCCAATCTGTTTCAGGGCAGCGAAGGCCTCGAACTCGTCACGGCCTTTCATCATGACCGAAATATGGCCGTCGTCCGTCAGCGCTACTTCGTCTGTTGCCCGCAGGACAGCCCTGAGGTCCGCCCCCGCAGGGAGTTCGAAACGAACCAGCGTGGAAAGATCCGAGTGCAAGGAGCGCAGGTCCCCGCCCGCGCGTCGTGCCTTTTCCTCCTCCAGCAGGACACCGGTGAGGAGCCTGGTGCTGCGGTCCCAGGTGAAGCAGCTCGCCCATTCCTTGCATTCCACGGAAACGTCCCTGGCCGCGTCAGGCTCGGCCAGGGCCGACAACGCCTCGACCAGGGCCGCCCCAAACTCTTTGGGGGTATCGGCCAACCAACCGGTCCTGCCGTCCAGCACGGAGTCCCTAATACCGGGTACGCGCAAGCCCAGGCAGGGCACGCCCCACGCTGCGGCCTCGATGACTGAGCATCCCCAGCCTTCCGAGGCCGAGGTGGAGGCAGTAAGCCAGGCCCTGCCCAGCAGTTCGTCACGGACGTCGTTGGGCTGGTACCCGTGGAACGTCACCGCATGGTCCAGCCCCAAGTCCATGGCCAATTGCTGCAGGCGTGCCCGTTCCGGCCCGTCGCCGACGATGTCCATCCGCAGTTTGGGGATGCTCCTTGCGGCCACTGCGAATTGTCCCAGCAGCAGGTCCAGCCGTTTGTGCGGAACCAAGCGGCTGACGACGGCGATGGTGGGCCTGAGCGCGCGGCCGGAAACCTCGTGCGGGCTATCAATGGTGCCGTTGGGCACCACGTGGATCGGTCCGGTGAACCCTAGCTTGCGAAGTTCCAGCCGCGTGGAGGCAGAGACCGCCACGATGGAGCGCTGCCCGTACACGGACTTGGCCCCTGAGTTTTCCAGGAACCGGCCCACCGCGGCCATGGGTGGAGAGAACTTGGTACGGAACTGTTCCTGATGGACATGGTGGATCAGCTGGATGATCGGAATATCCCGCCGGAGGAACAAAGGAGAGAAGAACGGAATCCCGTTCTGGCAATCCACTACGGCATCAAACTGCCCACTGGTCCGCAGAAGCCGCATCGCCGAATGCGCATAAATGGAGAGGGTTCCGCCTCCGCGCAGAATCCGGATGCCGTCAATGAGGTCCTCCGCCGACTGACCGGCGTCGCGTCCCGTGAACCAGGTGACCTGTACTCCGTGCTGCACCCATCTCCTGGAGATTTCATGCATGTATTGCTCCGCGCCACCAGCCTGTGAGTGCTTGATGTCGCGCCAGTTGAGGACCAGCAGATGCTTCCCCGCGAGCCGGGAGGGAGAGTTCAGATCGGGTAGAGCAAAGGTCATGGTGTTGCTTTCTGGAGTTGAAGCACCGAGGCAAAGCTGGCAACTCCGTCCTGGAACGGGCGGAACGTAGACTCCGCACCATCGGTCCACGCCACCGGCAGTTCGATAATGCTGGCGTCGTTGTCCTGGAGCCGAAGAAGGAGCTCGACATCAAAGGCGAACCCGGTGCTGCGGCACTGCACCATGGCAGCTGTCAGGGCATCGCGTTCAAAGAATTTGAAGCCGCACTGGGTGTCCTGGATGCCCTTGACCTTGGACCGGGTCAGGACCCGGAATGCTGTGCCGCCCACCCGGCGACCGATGTGCTGGGGACGCACAAAGGTGGAGCCAGGAGCATGGCGGGATGCGATGACGGCCGCTGCCCCGTTGGACAGATAGGACATGGTTTCAGTGAGCGTTTCCAGGGGAGTGGCCAGATCGGCGTCAAAGAAGCCTGTGAACCTGGACGTTCCGCTGAGGAGTCCGCGGCGGACTGCCGCTCCCTTGCCGCGGCGCGAACAACCCACCACAGAGATGGGTACGACGCCCCCTTTCTCACGGGAGATCCTGCGAACAACCGCAGCCGTTTCATCAACGCTGCCGTTGTCCACCACAACGATGCGCGATGACCAAGGCTGGGTAGCCAGGAAATCGGCCGTCTGCCGGAGGGTGCCTGGAATCCTGGCGGCCTCGTTGTAAGCCGGGATGACAACCTCGAGATCCACACGGGAGCGCCGCAAAGTCTCTGAATGTCGACGCGCTTGGAGACCTCCTCTCCTTCCGATGTGCACACTGTGGGATTGCAGCGGAACCATCTGAGCCTCCAATATCCGGGTAGCTGGCACGAAAACATGCCCGCAATATATGGAGTGGCGGAACCCTGCAAGTCATGACGCCAATCCCGGTTTGCCGTCCACGTGGTGGACCTCCTGGCGTTGCTGCGAACGCATCCGGGCGCTCTGAGCGAAATTGCTGGTTGGTTGTCGGAGGCCGTCTATAGAGTTGCCACATGAGCCACGCATCTCCCGTTCCTTCGGCCGCCCCGGAAAACTCCGTCCCGGAAACCCTTGCCCCGGAAACAACTGCCGGGCCGCCTGTTGCCAAGCGGGTACCCACTCGCCGCGAGCATCACGGCGATGTCTTCGTGGACAACTACGAGTGGCTCAGGGACAAGGAATCGGCAGAGGTGGTGGAACACCTCAAGGCTGAAAATGCTTATCAGGAAGCCGTCACTGCGCACCAGGAACCGTTGCGCGCAGCCATATTTGGTGAGATCAAGGGCCGTACACAGGAGACGGACCTGTCCGTGCCCAGCAGGAAGGACGGCTGGTGGTATTACAGCCGGTCGGTGGAGGGCAAGGAGTACAGCATTCAGTGCCGTGTCCGGGCCAGCAACTCGGGCGACCCCATCGCGGACTGGACTCCGCCGGCTGTGGAGGCCGGAGTGGAGCTCCCGGGCGAGGAAATCCTCCTTGACGGCAACATTGAAGCCGAGGGCAAGCCGTTCTTCAGCGTCGGTGGCGCCGCTGTCACCGTGGACGGAAATCTCTACGCGTATGCCGTGGACAACGCCGGCGATGAACGCTTCACCCTCCGGATCAAGGATCTCCGCACCGGTGAGCTCCTTCCGGACGTCATCGAGAACATCTTCTACGGGGTGGCTTTCTCCCCCGATGGCACCCGCCTCTTCTACACAGTGGTGGACGACGCCTGGCGTCCGTACCAGGTGAAAGCGCACGTCCTGGGCACTCCGGTAGCCGAGGATGAGGTGCTGTACCAGGAGGACGACGTCGCCATGTGGCTCGGTTTCGACCTCGCCTCCGACCGTCGCCACCTGGTGCTCAGCATCGGCTGCTCCGAGTTCAGCGAAACAAGGCTGCTCCGCTTCGACGACTACGAGGCCGGCCTCAGCACCGTCATTTCCCGTGACGAACATATTCTTTACGAAGCAGAGCCCTTCCTGCTCGATGGCCGCGAGACCCTCCTGGTAACCCACGACAAGGACGCCATCAACTCCATGGTGAGCCTGGTGGACCCCGATGAGCTCGACAAGCCGCTTGAGCAGCAGGACTGGCGGACCGTCGTCGAGCATTCCGAGCAGGTGCGCGTGAACGGCGCCGGCGTAACGTCCACGCACCTGGTGCTGTCCATTCGCAAGGACACCATCGAACGGGTGCAGGTGCTGCCACTTGCAGGGCTCGGTACGGCGGCGCAGGGCGACCCCGTGGAGCCTGCTTTCGATTGGGAGCTGTACACCGCGGGCGTTTCCGGCTCGGACTACGAAGCCCCCGTGATTCGCATGGGCTACACCTCCTACTTCACGCCCTCGCGTGTGTACGACTTCGTCCTGCCCACGCCCGGGTTGCCCGCAGGCCAGCTACTGCTCCGCAAGGAAAGCCCGGTCCTCGGTGGCTATGTGTCCACTGATTACGTCGCCACCCGCGAATGGGCAACGGCCGACGACGGCACCCGGGTCCCGCTGTCGGTGCTGCGTCACGCTTCGGTTCAGCAGGACAGCACCGCGGCCGGCCTGGTGTACGGCTACGGATCCTATGAGATGAGCATGGATCCTGGCTTCGGCGTGGCCCGCTTGTCACTCCTGGATCGCGGCATCGTCATGGTCATCGCCCACATCCGCGGCGGCGGCGAGCTGGGACGCCTCTGGTACGAGGACGGCAAGAAGCTCAGCAAGAAGAACACGTTCACCGACTTCATCGCCGCGACTGACTGGCTTGCGGGGTCAGGCTGGGTTGACCCCGCACGCATAGCAGCCATGGGCGGCTCGGCCGGCGGTCTCCTCATGGGCGCCATCGCCAATATGGCCCCCGAAAAGTACGCAGCGGTAGTGGCCCAGGTGCCCTTCGTGGACGCCCTGACCACCATCCTGGACCCTGATCTTCCGCTGTCCGCCTTGGAATGGGAGGAATGGGGTAACCCGATCACGGACCCTGAGGCCTACGCCTACATGAAGTCCTACACCCCCTACGAAAATGTGGCGGCCGTGGCCTACCCCAAGATCGCCGCCGTGACGTCCTTCAACGACACCCGGGTGCTCTACGTCGAACCAGCGAAGTGGGTGCAGGCACTGCGTCATGTTTCCACCGGGTCCGAGCCCATCGTCATGAAGATCGAGATGGACGGCGGCCACGGCGGAGCATCCGGCAGGTACGTCCAGTGGCGCGAGCGGGCATGGGACTACGCGTTCGTCGCGGATTCCGTGGGTGCCACGGAGCTTCTCCCCGGGGCCGGACTCAAGTAGGGGTCTTCATCGTTGGCGGGCCCGCAGCAGCGCGAAATAGCCTGGGATCACATCGGGGTCGGACGGGTTGCTGAGGGGCCGCGTTTCGATGTTTGCTGAGCCTTCCTCCACCAGGTCCCAGTCCGCCGTCGGGAATGCCTTTGCGCGTTGCTTGGCACCGAAGCGGCCGGGCATCGGCAGCCCACGAATCGCCCACTCGAGCGGTCCGGGGATGGATTTCCTCGTAGCTCCGAGGTGGCTCACGTAGTCCACCGGAGTGCCCGGAAAATTTGTCTCTGCCAGGAAAACCCCGCCCCGGGCCCCGACGACGGGCAGCAGGTTCGCTGCCAGTGCGGCACGGCCGTCGCTGTCCAGTACGTGCAGGACACCGCGGATGAACACGTTGGCGTCGCCGGTCCAGCCTGCCTCGGCCAGGGCCGCCGCCACAGTAGCCGCAGCGTCCGGTGCGGTCATGTCGCAGACTGCGAATGACGCCGTCGTGATGTCCGTTGATTCCTGCCGGGCGCGGTCAACTGCGTTCGCTGAGTAATCGAGTCCAACAGCGAGGGGAAAGTGGCGGGCAAGGCGACGGGTGAAGCTTCCATTGCCGCAACCAACGTCCACCACAGGCAGGTTCGGGTCCATCTGTGTCACCTTGGGCAGGTAGCCGTTGAGTTCGTGGTCGCTGCCCGAGTCCCACAGGACGTCTCCAGCGGCACCTGTCGAGCGGACGTCGCCCCAGTACCGGTCCCACGCCGTTAGCGGGTCCTTGGGTGCGCCGGAGGAGAGCCTGATGAGGCGTGGAATCAGCAGGTACTTCCTGAGGGCGGAGAACATTCTCCAAATATAGGTGGCGTTATGCCTCCACCAGCCACTCCAGGGCTTCTGTTTCGGAAGTGAAGAACTTGGTGGGGCACGGAGGCTTCATGATTCCAAGAAAGAAATTTGCAATCACCCTGTCAACCGGCGACGCACCCCACAGGGCGATTCGATTGGCTTGGCAGGGCTTGGCGAACACTGATCTGGCGCCACGGGTGACGTCGTCCGTCGTCGCCATGTCAACAATCATGGGGTGCCGGTCTTCGCCGCACAGTTCATTGACCCTGTCCATGGCCCGTTGGGCATCCGATTCCTGGATCCTGGCACCGCGCGGCCACGTCAGGCGGAGGATTCCCTGCTCTTCGAGTTCAAGTTTGAACGACACCTGCTGGTGGTCTTTCGATGTTGCGTGTTGATCCACTGTGCTCCTCTTGCGGTCCGGCGCCCGTGCCGGAACTGACATGGTCACCCCGGTTTGGCTTCCTCAAGGCTGACGAATCCCGTGGTCAATGTAAAGAGTGTCTTCCACGACTCATCCGGAGCATTTCACGCCGGGAAGCCGCGAGCCCCAATGCCGCTGGTAGGGTGTTGCCAAATCGGGAAATACCGTGAGTAGAACGTTGGAACGGAAGGGGCTCCGTGGGCGAGACCGTTGCCGATGCAGGGCATTCTCCGTCTGCCCTTGTGGCGGATTCGGATGAGGAGCGCCTGGCTGCTTCCCAGTCGGCGCTCACCACGGCCGGCTTCGAAGTCACTACTGCTTCGGACAGCGCCTCAGTGGCCCTCGAACTCCAACGCCATAGCCCCTCCGTGATCGTCGTCGGGAGCTGTCTGGCCCGTGGCCTGCGGAGTCCGGGGATACCGGTGCTGCTGCTCCTGGACGCCGAAGAATCAGTGGACGTCGCCGACATCGAGTCCCTGCGGATGGCGGACTACGTTCTGGCTCCCGTGCGGGGCGCGGAACTGGTGCACCGCGTCAGGACCCTGATCGGCCGGTCAAGGGAACGCGAACGCTCCCGGGGGGAGATCGAGGCGCTCCGCGAGAGCCTGCGCAACGTGTCATCGGCGATCCGGGAAACCAATGATCCGCAACTGATCGCCGACCACGTGGTCCGAGGCTTTGGCGAAGCCCTGGGCGTGGACCACGTCTGGTTCGCAACGTTCCGGGATGAACGCGTCCCCAACATCCGCGCACAATGGAACGGTCCGGGAGTGGCCCCCCTTCCCGCGAGGCTGGGAGACAGCGAAGAAACCATCGCCGAAGCAGCCAACAAGCTGTGGGCCCAAGCGGACGTCCTTGCGGTCTCGGACCACAGGAAAGATCCCGAATCAGCAATCGCGCAGGCCTTGCGGGAATGGTCCGGCGAGCTCCACCCGATCTCCACCGTGCTTCTGCCTGTTGGCGAAGGCGCCACGGCCCTGGGAATCATCCTGCTGTGCACCGTGCAGGAGGAGCACCGCTGGACCCGTGCCGAGATCGCGCTGATGCAGCACGTGGCCGGGAACGTGGCACATGGCCTTATCCAAGGCCACCTCATCAGTGCCCAGCAGCGCGTGCTGCACCAGCTCCGGCAACTGGACAAAGCCAAAACAGATTTCCTGGCCACGGTGAACCATGAGCTGCGGACACCGTTGACCTCCATCACCGCGTATCTGGACATGATCCAGGACGGTTCCGGCGGCCCGGTTCCGGAAGGCATTTCCAAGATGCTGGACGTCATTGGCCGGAACTCTGACCGCCTCCGCCGGCTCATCGAGGACATGCTGACCGTGTCCATGCAGGACGGCAGCAACCTGGACCTCAAGCCTGTGGACATCGCCAAGCTGCTCCAAGTTGTGGTGGCAACGCTGCGGCCACTTGCCGAGTCCCGGCATGTTTCCCTCTCATTCACTGAGGCAGGGGAAGACATTGAAGTGACGGCCGACGAAGCAAAGCTGGAGCAGGTCTTCACGAACATCGTTGCCAACGCCATCAAGTTCACCCCCGAGGGCGGCCGGGTGGGCATCACCAGCTCGGTATCGGCCTCCGATAACGGCGCGAGGGCGGCCACTGTGCGGATCGCCGACACCGGCCTGGGCATCCCCGAGCACGACCTCCCGCACATCTTCACGCGCTTCTACCGGGCGTCCAACGCAACGTCCGCCGCAGTCCCTGGCAGCGGCCTGGGACTGGCCATTGCCCACGACATCATCAGCCGCCACATGGGCCGGCTCCTGTTGGATTCGACGCTGGGCTCCGGAACGACGGTGTCCGTGGAGCTGCCCGTTGGAGGGCCTTAATCCGTATGACATCGCTGTCATGCGGGCCTGCGGAGATTTGTCCCGCCGTCACTAATGCTCGACATCCGGCGAAACAAAACTGATGCCCCGGGCAGCGGCCCAGGGCATCAATTTATGTCATATGGCCTTGAGAGGCGCTCCCCCAATGTTTAGTTTGGCCACCAACCGATGCTGGTGGTGTTCGTCTTGGTGCTGGTGACGCTGTTGGGCCACCATCCGATCGCCGAACTGTCCTGCGAAGAGTCGGCATTGGCTGGAGCAGCGAATCCCGTTACTGCCAGAACCGCCGCCATGAGCAGGGTTGCCGCAAATTTTTTCATCCGCTATGCCCTTTCGTACTGATGCGAATTTGTTGTGTGTGACTTGAATAAAGTCACGGGGCAAACTATACGAGCTTTTCCTCTGTAATGACATGGATAATGGGCATATGCAAAGTCCGCAGCTCGCCGCCCATGTAGTCGCCGGGCTTTCGGCACGCGCCAGATGGAAGGAGCGGGACTTCGACGAAGCCGCTCGATTGGCAAGTGACGCCGCCGCGTTGGCTACGCTGGCCGGCGACGAAGAAGCATGGTGGAACATGCGCTACCTGCAGGCTGAGTGCCTCCGCGACCAGGGTCGGATCGAGGAATTCCTTGCCTTGGCTTCCGAACTCAACGACCACACCCTCACCTCCACCTCCGCAGAGCTTGGCTCGAAGGCCGGGACCATGGTTGCCGTTGCCCTCCAAGGGCTGGGCCGGTTGGCGGAGGCGGCGACCATGGCGGCAGACGCCGCGAAACTTGCTGCCCAGGACACCGATCTGCTCTACGTCCAGATCCTTGCCCAGCGCGCCCTGATAGCCGCCTTGGCGGAAAGCCGCCTGCTCCATGACGCCTGGCGGGAGTGCCTGGCTTTGGAGACCCTGCTGACGGACGATGTGGACGAGGACACCGCGGGCAAGGGCTACTGGGTGATAGGCAACGTTGCCTTCCTTGCAGACCGCGTCAATGACGGAGGGCGCTATCACGACCTGGCGGCAGAGCTGCTATCGCCCTCAAAGGACGTTGATCTTTGGGCCCGTTTCAACAGGGCCTCCGCCGAAATGCGCCTTCAGGCCAAACTCAGCGACGCTGCTACCCTCCGCTGCATAGAAAGGGCCGAGCTCGCCACGGACATTGTGGGTGGCTCCGAAAGGGACCACTTGGAAATGTCCTTGGTCCGGGCCCATTGGCATTTCCTCAGCGGAGATATGCAGCAGGCTGCGGCCATCCTTGAACCGCTTTGCGCGCGGTCCTCCATTTTGGCCACCCAAACCTCCGCAGAAGCCCACTTCCTCCTCGCGCGAACGCTGCTCGAATTGGGGCGTCGAGATGAAGCGCTTGCGAATTTTGACGAAGCAGCCACACTGTTCGAACAGGCCGCATTGCCTGAACGAAGCGTCGCCGTTCGCGAACACCTGCGGCATGACGATGAGCGACGAGGCCAGCCGCACGGGGGGTGAGCATGTCCGAAGGAAATATCTCCAACGAGGATCCCCGTTTGGGATTGCTGCTGGACGGTATCGTGCGGTTGGCAGCTGGCGACCTGAACACCAGGATCAAGGTCTCCGACGCCCGCGATGAGATCGATGCTGTGATCATGGGTACCAACCTCCTGGCCGAGGACCTCCAGATCATCTACGAGGAACTGGAGCAGCGGGTCAACGCCCGCACGGAACAGCTCAACCAGGCACACCTGGCGATGCGCCACATGGCCATGACGGATCCCTTGACAGGCTTGAATAACCGTTCAGCGTTCGCCAACGCGCTGGCCGAGGCTCAGGCGACCGGGCATAAGGGCAGCAAGCGGCCCGCCATCCTCCTGCTGGACATGGACGGGTTCAAGTCGATCAATGACACCTTGGGCCACACCATCGGGGACAAGGTCCTTGAAACCGTTGCCGCACGGATCAGCGGAGCAGTCCGTGAACAGGACATGGTTGCGCGCATGGGAGGCGACGAATTCGCCGTCATGATCCCGGACGTATCCCCTGCCGAAGCGGCTTCAATTGGCAATCGCATCCTTGCGTCCGTGGTGGGCGTCATGGAAATCGAAGGCCAGCATTTGCGTTGCGGGGCCAGCATGGGCCTGCGGATGGCTGACCCCGGCCACGGCGCCGAAGAGCTGATGATGGAAGCGGACATCGCCATGTACGAGTCCAAGGCGGACGGACGGGGCAAGCTCAAGGTGTTTGAACCGGCCATGCTTCTTGCGCGGCAAATGCGGAACCAGCTGGTGGGCGAACTCAAAGAGGCCATCGCCGGTTCGCAACTGGTGCTCTACTACCAGCCGATTATCCGTTTGGACACCCGTGAAATCGAGGGTGTGGAGGCTTTGGTCCGCTGGAACCACCCCACCCGCGGGTTGGTCATGCCGGACGAGTTCATCCCGATTGCCGAGGAAACGGGCATGATCTCCGATTTGGGCGGTTGGGTGCTCCGCACCGCCGTCGAGCAGTTAAGGCAATGGCGCAGCGACCCCCTGACGGCGGGCCACAACTTCAGCATGCGCATCAACGTTTCGGCCGCCGACCTGCAGCGGCTTGAGTTCATCGAGGACGTCAGGGAAGCGTTGGCGTCCGCGGACCTGGACCCATCGCTGCTGGTGCTGGAACTGACCGAAAGCGCCGTCATCCTTGGCAACGACCTGGACCGCTACACGCTCAACAGCCTGCGACGCCTCGGCGTTGGTCTGGAGATCGATGACTTCGGCACAGGCTACTCGTCCATCAGCTATCTGCGCCGGCTGCCCGTCGATACCGTCAAAGTGGACCGGACCCTGCTCTCCGCCCTGGGCAGCGACCCCTCGCAACCGGCCCTGCTCGCTGCCGTCCTGCAACTCATCCGTGCCTGTGGCCTGAATGCCGTGTGGGAAGGCATCGAGACTGCCGAGCAAGCCCAGTACCTCCTGGGCATCGGCTGCACCAGCGGCCAGGGTTACTACTTCAGCCGGCCGTTGCCCGGGGAGCAGCTAACGGAGCAGCTGAAGCACCACAAGACGTGGCCCGTCACCGAGGACTAAATGCCCGACGTCGGCGCCTCACCGCCCGCTGCAACCTGGCGCCTCCGGTCCCGCCACTCGGTGTCCAGGATCGCGTAGATCTGCTCGGTGGCCCACTGGCCCTTGTAGTGCCAGTTGTCCACAAGGGTTGCTTCGAGCCGCATACCCAGGCGTTTGCAGATACCCGCGGAACCGGCGTTGAGCGCATCGAGCTTGGCGTCGAGGCGATGGAAGGACAACGTCCCAAAAGCCAGTTCCATGACGGCTTGGGCGGCTTCCGTAGCGATTCCCTGGCCGCGGGCCTCCGGATGCAGGATCCAGCCCAGCTCACCTTGCCCCGTCCCCTCAAGCCATTTCAGCACTATCTCGCCCATCAGCCCGGGCTGGTCCTTGCGTTCAATGGCCAGGCAAACCCAGTCGCCTTCCTGCTTGAACTCGAAATTCGCATACCGTCCCAGGACCTCCATGGCCCGTGTCTTGGTCAACTCGTTGCGGAAGAGAAAGCGTGCGGTTTCAGGGAGGGACTGATATCCGTAGAAACGCTCAAGGTCTTCAGCTTCGAAGCGTCGGAGGATGAGTCGGTCGGTGACTATGGGGAGCTCAATATCGGGCATGAAGATGAGGCTACTAGTCGCGGGTGAATAGTGGTCCAGTCTTGACACTTGGCGCGATCTGGGATTACCTAATGAACATTCGGTAAATAAAGCTGGAGGCAATGACGCATGGTTGAAACAACCCTCTCCGGTGCATCGCACCACATCCTGACGAACGACTACGCGTCCGAGTGGATGGGCATCCAGGTGCTCAAGATCGACGACGGCCACGCCACCATCCGGATGCACCTCCGCCAGGAGATGCTCAACGGCTTCGGCATGGCCCACGGCGGAATGATCTTCGCCTTCGCCGACACAGCCTTCGCACTGGCCTGCAACCCGGCCAACCCCACGCCCGAGGAAGCCGCCACCATCACGGTGGCATCCGGCGTCGACATCAACTTCATCAAGCCGGCGTTCCAAGGCCAGGTGATCACCGCCGTCGCAAACCGCCGCGCGAGTACCGGCCGAAGCGGCCTGTACGACATCCAGATCTACGCGGCCGCCCCGGCCCCCGCCCCCTCCCCTGACGCCGAGCCCGGCGAACTCATCGCTGAGTTCCGTGGCCGCAGCCGCACCATCTCCAAGAAGTAGGAAAACCATGACGCAGAACACCGTGGCAGCTCCAGACGTTCCCGCCTCCAAAGCCAGCGCCCCCGTGCTGGACCGTGAAGAAACCATCTCCCGCGACGAACTCGAAGCCCTCCAGCTCACCCGCCTCCAGCACACCGTGGCGTACGCCTACGATCGCGTGCCGTTGTACAAGCGCAAGTTCGACGAAGCCGGGGTGCACCCCTCGGACCTCCGCGAGCTAAGCGACCTGGGCAAGTTCCCCTACACCACCAAGGAAGACCTGCGCTTGGAATACCCCTTCGGGATGTTCGCGGTCCCCCAGGACCAGATCGCACGTATCCACGCCAGCTCCGGTACCACCGGGCGCCCCACAGTGGTCGGTTACACCAAAAACGACCTCGCCAACTGGGCAACTTTGGTGGCACGGTCGTTCCGCGCCTCCGGCGTCCGCCCGGGCATGAAGGTCCACAACGCCTACGGCTACGGCCTGTTCACCGGCGGCCTGGGCGCACACGCTGGCGCTGAAGCCCTCGGCTGCACCGTCATCCCCATGTCCGGAGGCCAAACCGAACGCCAGATCCAGCTCATCCAGGACTTCAAGCCGGACGCGATCCTCGCCACCCCCACCTACCTGCTGACCATCGCCGACGCCATGGCGCACCAGGGCATCGACCCCACCTCCACCTCGCTCAAGTACGCAGTGTTGGGTGCCGAGCCGTGGACCGAAGAGATGCGGCACGAGCTCGAAGTCACCATGAACATCAAAGCCTCCGACATCTACGGCCTCTCCGAGGTCATGGGCCCCGGCGTCGCAGGCGAAGTCGTCGAAACACAGGACGGCTGCCACATCTGGGAGGACCACTTCCGCCCCGAAATCATCGATCCGTTCGACCACACGCGCGTGCTTGGGGATGGCGAACCGGGCGAGTTGGTATTCACCTCGCTCACCAAGGAAGCCCTGCCGATCATTCGGTACCGCACCAAGGACCTCACCCGCCTCCTCCCCGGCACGGCCCGACCCGCACACCGGCGCATGGGCCGCATCACCGGCCGCAGCGACGACATGATCATCCTCCGTGGCGTGAACCTCTTCCCGTCGCAGATCGAGGAAATCGCCCTGCGCATCCCCGAGCTGAGCCCGCACTTCCAGCTGGAAATCACCCGGCCCGAAGGCAAGCGCATGGAC
The DNA here is from genome assembly GCF_024608385.1 of Paenarthrobacter sp. UW852. Taxonomy (NCBI): domain Bacteria; kingdom Bacillati; phylum Actinomycetota; class Actinomycetes; order Micrococcales; family Micrococcaceae; genus Paenarthrobacter; species Paenarthrobacter sp. UW852. The sequence goes on along the minus strand of NZ_JAMSGY010000015.1, from coordinate 1,091 downwards.
TCGCTCACGGTCCGCATTGAGCGCCGCGAGTCCGTCACCGCCGAGGCCAGTACGACGGCGGCCCACACCTTGCGCGAGCAGATCAAGATCCACATCGGCTCGTCTTGCGTGGTGGACGTTGTGGAGCCCGGTTCCCTGGAGCGATCCAATGGCAAGCTGCGCCGCATCTACGACCTGCGACCCAAGGGCTGATCCGCTTCGTTGGCGGAGATCGTGAGAAAATGCCAGCATGCCTACTGAGACCACCACCAAACGCGGACGGCCCGGCTACGACCAGCAGTCGGTGCTCCGCATCGCCGTCGACGTCTTCAACCGGCACGGCTACGACGCAACGTCCATGGGCATCCTGGCTGAAAACCTCGGGATTTCGAAGTCCGCCATCTACCACCACGTGCCGTCCAAGGGCGATCTGCTGAAGCTCGCCCTGGACCACGCACTGGGCGGGCTGGAGGCGATCCTTGAGGAGCCTTCTGCCACGTCAGGGCCTGCCGACGCTCGGCTGGAGTTTGTGCTCAGGCAGACCATCGCCGTGCTGGTGGACCGGCTGCCGTTTGTAACTTTGCTGCTGCGCCTGCGGGGCAACACGGAGATCGAACGGGACGCCTTGGAACGGCGGCGTGCCTTCGACCACAAAGTGGCTGCCCTGATCTCCGCTGCCCGCGAGGACGGCTCGCTCCGGCAGGACATCGATCCCCGCACTGTGACCAGGCTCTTGTTCGGCACCATCAACTCGATCGTTGAGTGGTACAAGCCCGGCGGCTCGCTGTCCCCGGAGAAGCTCGCGGACGACCTGATCACCATGGCCTTCGAGGGCCTCCACACGGCCTCCTGACCCTCACTCACAACCCCACCCCCTTCCGGCCAACCCTCACTCACAACCCACCCCCTTCCGGCCAACCCTCACTCACAACCCACCCCCTTCAAGCGCCCGACGACGGCGGCTGGCTGCGGTCGTTGTGCAGGAGCGTTTGCCCTCAACACGGCGGAATGTGAGAGAGCGTTGCTTCCCCTCAGCGGTCAGGACGGCCTCCGGCCAACCCTCACTCACAACTCGCCCCCTTCCGGCCAACCCTCACCCACAACCCACCCCC
>NZ_JAMSGY010000014.1:0-98863 GCF_024608385.1 Paenarthrobacter sp. UW852 | reverse complement strand
AGGTGTGTGGTTGTACGCCGAAACGGTACGGAAGATCCACGAACTGAACCCCGGCACCGGGGTGGAGTTGCTGATCCCGGACTTCTCCGGCAAGCCCGAGCACATCGCGGCGATCTGCGATTCCAAGCCCGAGGTGTTCGCGCACAACGTCGAGACCGTGCCCAGGATCTTCAAGCGGATCCGGCCGGCGTTCCGGTACGAGCGGTCCCTGGATGTCATCACCCAGGGCCGGGACCTGGGCATGGTGACCAAGTCCAACCTGATCCTGGGCATGGGCGAGACCCGTGAGGAGATTTCCGAGGCCCTGCGTGACCTGCACGCGGCCGGGTGTGACCTGATCACGATCACCCAGTACCTGCGCCCTTCCGAACGGCACCTTCCGGTGGACCGGTGGGTCAAGCCGCAGGAGTTCGTGGACCTGCAGCACGAGGCCGAGGAGATCGGATTCCTCGGCGTCATGTCCGGCCCGCTGGTCCGCTCCTCCTACCGTGCCGGGCGTCTGTGGGCCACCGCGATGCGCAAGAAAGGCTGGGAAATCCCCGCCGCCCTGGCCCACATCGAGTCCTCCGGCACCACCCGCCAGGAAGCCTCCACCATCCTCGCAGCCCACAGCTAACCCCCTGCCGCACTGCACGGATAGTGCGGTGCGGCAGAATCGGGCTAACCGAGGTAGAAGCGGTTCTTGCCTTCCAACTGGTCCAGTTGGGTGCTTTCAGCGGCAACGGCTCGCGAAGTTCAAGTGCAGGACGCCGCAGAATCATGACGTGGAATTCGAAAATCGGTGGGCCCGAACGGCGTGGGTACACCCCCGCTCACCAGTACAGGGGTTGATTGATCACCTGAGCCTGGCTGCTAAGTTTCGGTGTAACGTCCTGGGCCTTACCGGATATCACGTAGAATTGAGGCACTATGGCGAACTCCCCTGATTCCAGCAAATCGACCCCATCGGCCGACGCACCCAAGCGTGGGCTGTTCCAGCGCAAGCCCAAGGAAACCAAGGCCAAGAAGCCGAGCCAGCTGAAGCAGATCGCTGAAGTCTTCAAAATGACCCGGCGGAATGATCCCCAGGTTGTTTGGATCATGCTGCTGGCTTTCCTTGCAGTCGTCGCGGTTGCCTTCCTCATCGGCTACCTGCTGGAAAACTGGGTTACCGGCCTTATCATCGGCATTCCTCTGGGGCTGCTCGCCGCCGTCTTCATCCTTTCGCGCCGAGCCGAGAAGGCAGCATTTGCGCAGATCGAGAACCAGCCTGGTGCCTCCGGCGCTGCTTTGGGGACGCTCCGGCGAGGCTGGATCACGCAGGATCAGCCGGTTGCAGTGAACCCGCGCACCCAGGATGCTGTCTTCATGGCCATCGGCCGGCCCGGTATCGTCCTGGTCAGTGAAGGACCGAGCCACCGTGTCAAGCCGCTGGTGGACGCCGAACGCAAGCGCCTTGCACGTATTCTCCCCAACGTCACCATCCGTGTCCTGGAGTCGGGTCGCGGCGAGGGCCAGGTGCCGCTGAACCAGCTGGCCAAGACCATGGGGAAGATGAAGAACGAGCTCACCAAGGTTGAAGTCAACGCCGTCAGCAAGCGGATCAACTCCCTTGGCAACCGTCTGCCCATCCCCAAGGGCATCGACCCCTACAAGGCCCGCCCGGATCGCAAAGCCGCCCGCGGCCGCTGACCCGGCAGGACCCAGCAGAACGAAAAAGCGCGCTTTCCCATTGCGGGGAAGCGCGCTTTTCTTTATGTGTTGTCAAGGTCGGCGGCCGACTCGTCTACCTTCTGATGAGGATAGTGTTCATGGCCTTATCGTGGAGTCCACGCTGGTCCGGGTCGAAGACGACAGCTGGGATAACCAGACAAAGCAGCAGGGTCCTCACCACAGCGGCCAGTGGACCTGCAGGCCCTCCCCCAAGGCGTACGACGTGGATACCCATGATCCTGTGACCGATGCTGTATCCCAGCGTGCCGATCAGAAGGATCTGTTCGATGGCGAAGATGGCGAGAGTCGCCCACTGGTTACCGCCGAACGCGAAATTGCTGATCACCAACGCTATGGTCCAGTCGATTACGATGCCGAAGATGCGGCGCCCGGCACGGGCAATGGAGCCAGGGCCGGACTCGGGCAGGCCGAGCCTTTCGCCTGGATATTTGGAGATGCCGGATGTGTCCGGGCCTGTCAACCACGAACCAATGTCTTTTCGATCTACCACCTATCAAGCCTAACGTCTGGTGTAGGTTGTGCCCGACCGGGACGGGCAGCAAGAACACCTTCCATGTTCGCCCAATGGACCCGCTTGGACCGAACACCCGCAAGCCGACTACCGTTTACACAACAGACGATTCTGTAACCTGCCGGAAACAATACTGACACCCCCGGGAAATCCCATCTCCCTAAGGTGGTATGAGTTGCCAGCCACCATGGCAAGGGGACACTTTTGTGCCGCCTGCCGTCGGTTTGGCTGCACCACGCGGCCTTCCGGGCCTGTTACTTGATATGCATAAGGAGCATAGATGTTCAAGACTGCGGACGAAGTCCTCAAGTTCATCAAAGAAGAAGATGTCAAGTTCGTCGATATCCGCTTCACAGACCTTCCTGGCGTCCAGCAGCACTTCAATGTGCCGGCCAAGAGCGTTGACCTCGACTTCTTCGTCAACGGTCAGCTCTTCGACGGATCTTCCATCCGCGGCTTCCAGGGCATCGCTGAGTCCGACATGCAGCTCATCCCGGATGTAACGTCTGCCTTCGTCGACACCTTCCGCATCGAGAAGACCCTCGCGTTGAACTTCTCCATCGTGAACCCCCGCACCGGCGACCCATACCACCGCGACCCTCGTGGCGTTGCTGAGAAGGCCGAAGCCTACTTGGCATCCACCGGCATCGCCGACACCGCATTCTTCGCTCCCGAAGCCGAGTTCTTCGTCTTCGACAACATCCAGTACGAGTCCTCCCCCCAGGGCAGCTTCTACAAGATCGACTCCGAGGAAGCACACTGGAACACCGGCCGTAAGGAAGAGGGCGGAAACCTCGGCTACAAGACCCCCGTCAAGGGCGGCTACTTCCCCGTTTCCCCCACTGACAAGCAGGCGGACCTCCGCGACGCCATGTGCGTTGAGCTGGACAAGGCCGGCCTTGAGGTTGAGCGCTCCCACCACGAAGTCGGTTCTGCCGGCCAGGCTGAGATCAACTACAAGTTCACCACGCTGACCGCCGCTGCCGATGACCTGCAGAAGTTCAAGTACGTCATCAAGAACACCGCTGACGCTTGGGGCAAGTCCGTCACGTTCATGCCGAAGCCTGTTTTCGGTGACAACGGCTCGGGCATGCACTGCCACCAGTCGCTGTGGAGCAACGGCGATCCGCTGTTCTACGACGAGAAGGGCTACGCAGGCCTCTCCGACACCGCGCGTTGGTACATCGGCGGCCTGCTGAAGCACTCTTCCGCCGTCCTCGCCTTCACCAACCCGACGGTTAACTCCTACCGCCGCCTGGTCAAGGGCTTCGAGGCTCCCGTGAACATGGTTTACTCGCAGGGCAACCGCTCCGCAGGTATCCGTATCCCGATCACGGGCACCAACCCCAAGGCCAAGCGCATCGAGTTCCGCGCTCCGGATCCCTCGTCCAATCCGTACCTGGCATTCGCTGCCCAGCTGATGGCCGGCATCGACGGCATCCGCAACCGCATTGAACCCCCGGCTCCCATCGACAAGGACCTCTACGAGCTCCCTGCCGAGGAAGCCAAGGACATCCCCAAGGCTCCGGGCTCCCTGGAAGAGGCTCTCGAGGCTCTTCGCGAGGACAACGAGTTCCTGCAGGCCGGCGGTGTCTTCACCCAGGACCTCATCGACACGTGGATCGACTACAAGTACGAAAATGAGATCCGCCCGCTGTCGCTGCGCCCGAACCCGTACGAGTTCGAGCTCTACTACGGCGTCTAACTGGATCGCGCGGCAGAAGCGACCCTAGTCCTCAGACCGCCCGCACGAATCAAGACACACGAAAGGCCGGCCCCAAGTTTCACTACTTGAGGCCGGCCTTTTTGGCGGGATCCTTCTACTGACGGGCGTTCCAGCTTTATTCTCGGATGGGCGGGTCCTTTCGAACCACGACGCCTTCGTCCCCGGGGAGTACCTTCCCCTGATCCCGCTCGGTTTGATCCTCAACGTTGAGCTCCCAAGCGTCTCCCGGCGAGCAGGGAGCAGTAGCACCAACGCCGTCCGACTTGTCAGATGCATCAGTATCGAACTCAGCCCGGAGGACCGACAAGAAGGACTGCGGAGCCTTCCCACCTTAGACAGCTACGCGCCGCCGCCAGCCGAGAAAATATCCTGCGAAATCTTCTGCAACTGACCCCGCAACTGCTCCAGCTCTTCCTTGGCCTTATCCAACGCAGCCTTCGTCTCCGGCCACGTCGAACCACGGAACTCAGCAGCCAACGGACCATCCCACACATTCGGATCCGACAACACACGACCCTGCGCATCCAACGCCGAAATCTGATCCGTAAAACCACCAGTAATAATCGACTGCACCTGACCAATAGCAGCCTTGGCCTGCTCAGTAGACAACACACGCGACATAGAAACCCCCAAAGTGAAAATATGAACCGGCGGCGCAACACCACCGGGCTGGACATGCCCGACACTATCAATACCGAACCATTAAATCCAACAACTGGGGAAATTGCTCGCCGCTGGTGTACGCATGCCACAGGAGAAGGCCAGGGCCAGTCTGAAAGGACTGGCCCTGGCCTTCTCCGTATATGCAAGTGCTACTCGGACTTCTCGTGCTCACGTTCGCGGATGTTCCGGGTGATTTCATCGAGTTTGTCCTTAACGAAACTGGCGGCGTCCGTCAAACCCTTTTCAGCGCTGCCGAGCGGGTCCAGCTGCAGGTAGACCTGCTTGTCGATGGGCAGGTCGTATTCGTCCTTCAGATGAGTCCCGCCACCAACCCCGTTGAGGGACAGGTAGACCAGCGCCTCGGTCCGGGCGATGCCTGCGATCGCCCCGAAGACAACAGTGAAGTCGTTGGGCTGAAAGCTCACGGACTGACCGACGTGGCGCCGGTCCAGCTCTCCGGCGGTGATCGCTTTTTCGGTAGGACTTCCGTTGTATTCCATGTACTTCCCCTATGCATCGAGATCAGTGACAGAAGAAGTCTATAAGGTTACTTAGCGTCAGGCATCCTACGTCAGTGCTTGGTGGTAGGGGCTTCTCCTGGTTGCTCTGGGGCTGCGCAGTCTGCACAGAACACCCGGTCTGTTTCTTCACCGCAGCACTGGCAGCGATGGAGCAGGGCCGCTGATTCAATCACATAGGCTGTCATAGGGACCATGCTGCCCGCCTGCGCCCCTTCGGGACACGAGTAGTGTGTACTCGTTTTTTCGTCACGGCTGGCCGCAACTACTTGGATTCGAACAACCGGAGCCCCTGGCCTCCCGGCACACCGCCGGCGTTCGGCCCCTCGCCACCAGTGCTTGCTTCGGCGTCAGCAAAGGTTGCAAAGCACCGCCGGCAGGCAAATGTCCCGCCCGGACCGTGGCGCGACGCCCAGTGCGGCCCCGCCTGCTTGCAGCGAAAGCAGCACGAGTCGGAGAAGGCAGCCCCCTCAGCATCCAGCATCACCGTCACGGGAGAAGTCTAGGTGACACGACGGGTCCAGGGACAGGCTACGGAAGCCCGCCTACTGCTTTCCGTACTTCTTGTGCACAGCCTGCTTGCTGACGCCCAGGCAAAGGGCTATCGCTTCCCATGACAACCCCGCTTGCCGGGCGGAACGAACCAACGAGGCTTCGGTACGGCCCACTTCCTTCTGCAACTCCGCCACGGCATAGAGTGCCTCCGCCGGCCCCATTCCGTCCATCGATCCCACAAGCGTTTTCATGCGGTCCACCTCCATGCCGTCAACCATAGTTGACGGTGGTGCGTTTCGTCAACCATTGTTGACGCGAAGTTAGCCCAGTTCCCTGTACATGGTCCGCTGCGGACCGGCGGAGCCCCCGAGGTATTGCCCGGTGTCCACGAAGCCCGCCTTGGCATACGCGGCCAGCCCCGCCGGGTTGCGTTCGTTGACGGAAAGTACGACGCCGGCCTGGCCGCCACCCAGCCTTGCCGTCAGCTTTCGCGCCTCCTCCACCGCAGCGCGGGCGGCCAGGGAGCCCAGGCCGCGCCCTTGGCTCCGCGAGTCGATAAGGAAGCCCCTCAATAACCACGCAGACTCATCGCGTGCCCAGCCAGCGAGGCTCGCCGCCCCGGATTGAAGCGTCAGCACGCCCACTGCCGCTCCCCCGGATTCGATCACGTATGGAAACCGGGAATCTTCTTCCAGGCCAATCAGCATCATGCGCAGCGGATCGCCCACGAAGCTGCGCTGGGAGTCGTCGACCGACATCCCAGCCACCGCGCCCAACTGAATGGCCCGGGAGTCGTCGTCGAGCATTTTGAGGGGAATCAACCACACATCACCCAGCCACTCCTGATCGCTGCCGATTGAAACCTGTTCCTTGGAGTCATCTTCGAGCATTTTGTCTTTTCTCCCCGTAGGGTTATCCCAACAGTGTCCAGCACCGGAGGCATCGCGTCGTGAACCAACCCAACGTCATCCTGATCTGCGTCGACGAGTGGCGGGGCGACTGCCTGTCCTCGGACGGGCACCCCTTCGTGGAAACTCCCCACCTGGACGAATTGGCCAGGCAGGGCGTTCGCTTCGCCAAAGGCTATTCTGCTACCCCGTCGTGCGTTCCCGCACGCGCAGCCCTCTTCACGGGGCAGTCACAGGAACGGCATGGCCGGGTTGGCTACAACGACGGCGTACCTTTCCATGCAGTCCACCCGGTGACGGTACAGGATGAGTTCCGGAAAGGCGGCTACCACACGCAGGCCATAGGCAAGATGCACGTGTGGCCCGAACGTTCCAGACTCGGTTTCGACGACGTCATCCTGCATGACGGATACCTTCACCACGCCCGTCAGGAACACCGACAACAGTTCGGCATGTTCGACGACTACGTCCCCTGGCTCCGAAGGCAACCCGGCATGGGCCCCGACGCCGAGTACTTCGACCACGGCGTCAACTGCAATTCGATTGTCGCCCGGCCGTGGGACAAGCCGGAGAATCTGCATCCCACCCACTGGATCGGCACGCAGGCCATCGAATGGATGCACAGGCGGGACCCCGTCAAGCCCTTCTTCCTCTACCTTTCGTTCCACCGCCCGCATCCCCCGTACGACCCGCCGTCGTGGGCCTTTGATCAGTACCTCAACCTTCCGGCCTATGAAGCGATCGAGGGCAACTGGGAACATCATTGGGACGAGCACCGCCAGGATGGCGACTATCAGGCCAGCTACGGCAAGGTCCCGAACCACGTCGTGCACCGTGCACGGGCAGGATATTACGGGCTGATGGCCCAGATCGACCTGCAAATCAATCGGATCAAGGAGTCGCTGGCTGACTTCGGGTTGCTGGAGAACACCGTCATTGCATTCACCAGCGATCACGGCGAAATGATGGGAGACCACCACATGTTCCGTAAGGCAGTTCCGTACGAGGGTTCCGCCCGGGTGCCTTTCATCATCGCCGAATCCCCTGCTGCGGAAACCGCTGCACGTGGGATAGTCGTGGAGCACGTGGTGGAACTCCGGGACATCATGCCCACCCTCCTGGACCTCGCCGGGCTGCCGATCCCGGACTCCGTCGATGGCAAGTCACTGGCGTCGATCGTCCGAGGCGAAAGCAGCCACGCTGTCCGTGACATCCTCCACGGCGAGCACGTGTATTGGGGACAGAACCTGCACTGGCTGACGGACGGGCACCATAAATACATTTGGGGTTCCGGCCAGGGAACGGAAGAACTTTTCAACCTCGACGCCGATCCCCAGGAGCGCACCAACCTCACCGAAGACACTGCCAGCCAAGGCGAACTGCAGCTGTGGCGTGAACGCATGGTGGAGACGCTGCGTGACCGCGAAGAGGGCTACGTCGTTAATGGCAAGCTGACGCCAGGAGCCCCGGTGGTGACCATGTTGCGGCATGCAAGGGAGAAGGCAGCAGCGTGCCGGTGAAAAAGCCGGCAGAGCTAGTTGCCGTAGAACCGTCTTTCGAACACTCCCCTGGCACGACGACTGAGCCGTAGGTAATCCTCCTCGAACTGCCCCGCGTTCCCGGGTGCATACCCACACCAGCGTGCTGCCGCTTCCAGATCCTTACGCGAGGACGGAAGGAGGTCCGAAGCCCGGCCTGTCACGATGACGTTCGCGGAACGGATTCGGCTGGCAAGCTGCCATGCCTCCCGCAAAAGCGCGGCGTCGTCCCCGTCGATGAGGTCAAGTTTTTCGGCGGCCGCAAGTGCCTCCACGGTTGAACTGGTCCGGAGCTCCGGGTGCTTTCCGGCATGCTGGAGCTGAATCAGCTGGACCAACCACTCAACGTCGCTCAGCCCACCGCGGCCCAGCTTCACATGCCGCGCCGGATCAGCACCGCGAGGCAACCGTTCGGACTCCACACGTGCCTTGACACGGCGAATCTCCCGAACATCTTGCTCGGCAAGTTCCTCCGGGTAACGGATGGGATCGATGAGCTTGACGAAATCTGCGGCGAGCTCATCCGAGCCTGCCATGGGGCGGGCCCGCAACAGCGCCTGGGCCTCCCAGATCAGCGACCACCGGCGATAGTACTCCGCATACGAGTCCAGCGAACGCACCATGGCACCGTTCTTGCCTTCGGGCCGGAGATCGGCGTCCACCATCAGGACCCGCTCCGCCATGATGGCCGGCTTGAGCGGCTGGGTGAGGAAACTGGAGATCTTGGCGACAATCGTCGTCGCCTGTTCCTGGGCTTCCGCATCACTGAACCCGGGGCGGGCACGGTGAACGTACATAACATCCGCGTCTGAGCCGTAACCGATCTCGCGTCCGCCTTGCCGACCCATCGCGACCACCAGGACATCAGTCTTCAACGGACCCTCCGCCGCCACCACCGATTCCGCAACATGCAAAGCACCAAGGACGGCTGCCCGGTCCGTCTCGGCCAGAGCGAGCCCGACGGCGTCCTGATCCAGCAACCCGGCACTGTCCGCAATGGCGGTCCGCAGGATTTCCCGACGCCGGATCAACCGGATGAGCCTCATGGCGCTTTCAGGGTCGGGGTGGCGGGACAGCTTGGACTGGATTTCCTGCCATTGCGCCTCAAACCGGATTGGCGCAAGTTCCTTGTCGCTGCCGAGCCACGCCACGGACTCCGGTGACACCTCCAACAGGTCCGAAATCAGCCGGGAGTTAGCCAGGACCTGGCACAGCCGCTCGGCGGCCGCCTGGGAATCGCGAAGCAACCCCAAATACCAGTGCGTGGTTCCAAGGGCCTCGCTGACACGACGAAAGGCGAGTAGTCCGGCGTCGGGATCCACTCCTTCGGCCAGCCATCCGAGAAGGATGGGAAGCAGCTGGCGCTGCAGCGCCGCGCGCCTGCTGACTCCTGCGGTAAGCGCCTCGATGTGCCGCATCGCCCCTTGGGGATCCAGGTAACCGAGTGCGGCGAGGCGGCCCTGGGCTGCCTCAGGACTGAGCCTGGCGTCCTCGCTGCTCAGCTTCGCCGCGGTATTGAGCAGCGGCCGGTAGAAGATCCTTTCGTGCAACTCGCGGACCGATTTCTTGGTCTTCTGCCACGTCCCCATCAACTGGTCGGGATGCGGGCGCTCAAGCGAGAATGGCCCCAAGACGGCCTTGGCAAGGAAACGCTGGGCGTCTTCAGTGGCCGGCATCAGGTGGGTCCTGCGCAACTGGAACAACTGGATGCGGTGTTCGAGCAGGCGGAGGTACCGGTAGGCGTTGTCGAAGGCAGCGGCGTCGGCCCGGCCGATGTAGCCTCCGGCGGACAGTGCGGCGATGGCGGAGGTGGTGTCCCTGCAGCGCAGGGATTCATCGGACTTTCCGTGGACCAGCTGCAACAATTGCACGGTGAATTCGACATCCCGGAGTCCGCCGCGTCCCAGTTTGATCTGGCGTTGTTCCTCTGCCGCTGGAATGTAGTCGGTCACTCGGCGGCGCATAGCCTGCACGGATTCAACAAAGCCGTCACGCCCCGCGGAGGACCACACCAGTGGCTCTACGGCTTTCTCGTAACGCTGGCCAAGTTCACGGTCCCCGGCGATGGTACGGGCCTTGAGGAGTGCTTGGAATTCCCAGCTTTCGGCCCACCGCGCGTAGTAGCTCAAGTGCGATGGCAGCGTGCGGACCAGGGGCCCTGACTTGCCTTCCGGCCGCAGGTTGGCATCGACTTCCCACAGCCCGGGCTCGGGAGCGGACGATGAGATGGCCCGGGAGATCCCTGACGCCAGGGCCGTACCGATGGTTGAGGCCCGCGCGTCGTCGAGCTCTCCTGATTCAACGACGTAAATGACGTCGACGTCGGAAATATAGTTCAGCTCGCGGGCACCGCATTTGCCCATCCCAATGACCGCAAGTCCGACGTCGGCAATCTCCGCCGGGTCATACTGGCCTGCCGCTTCGGCCCGGGATACAGCCAGCGCCGCCTCGATCGCGGCACCAGCGAGATCCGCCAGCTCGGCACCGGCCGATGGCATGAAATCCTGTGGCGAGGCAGCACAGAGGTCCTTGATGGCAAGCTCTGTCAGCCCCCGCCGATACGCTGTGCGCAAAGCTGCGTAAGCCGGCATCCCGGTGATTCCAGCAATCGGACGCTGGGCACCGGGTTCGGCTTTGACCGAGCGCAGAAGCATTGTCCGGAGATTTTCGCTGGAGGCCTGAAGGGGCTCCGGGCTGATGCGGACATCAAACACATCCAAGTGCTCAGGGTGCCGGATGAGGAACTCCCCCAGAGCTTCCGAGGCGCCCAGAAGCCGGTACATGGGCTCACTGGCATCCTGGTGTGCTGCGGCCAGCTTTTTCAGTCCGGGATTCTTCTCAATGAGCCTGACCAGCGATTGGAGTGCCGTGTCCGGGCTGGCCGCCATGGCAAGCCCGACAAACAGCGCGTCCTCGTCAATCCCTTCAAGTTCCGGGGCAGCGAGGAAGCGTTCGCCCTTTTCGAGATCACTGAATCCGGCTGAGATGAGCCGACGTGCGAGGCTCATTGGCCCCGCCTACAGAATGCCGAGGTTGCGCTGCAACTCGTACGGCGTGACCTGGAGGCGGTAGTCCTGCCATTCCGCACGCTTGTTGCGCAGGAAGTGCTCAAACACCTGCTCGCCAAGGATCTCGGCCACCAGCTCGGACTCTTCCATGGCGCGGATGGCATCGTGGAGGCTGGCCGGCAGCGGTGCGTGGCCCATGGCTTTGCGCTCGGCCGTGGTCAGCGACCAGATGTCATCTTCGGCCGCGGCGGGAAGCTCATAGCCTTCCTCGATCCCCTTCAGGCCGGCGCCCAACAGGACGGCGTAGGCCAGGTAAGGGTTGGTGGCTGAATCGATGCCGCGGTACTCGATGCGTGCAGACTGGCCCTTGCCGGGCTTGTAGAGCGGCACGCGTACCAGGGCAGAACGGTTGTTGTGGCCCCAGCTCAGGTAGCTTGGTGCCTCGCCGCCGCCCCAAAGGCGCTTGTAGGAGTTCACGAACTGGTTGGTCACAGCCGTGAATTCGGGGGCGTGCTTGAGGATGCCGGCAATGAACTGGCGCGCCGTCTTGGACAGCTGGAACTCCGCCCCGGCCTCGAAGAAGGCGTTGGTGTCGCCTTCGAACAAGGAGAAGTGCGTGTGCATGCCGGAGCCCGGGTGGTCGGTAAACGGCTTGGGCATGAAGGTGGCGTATGTCCCCTGCTGCAGGGCGACCTCTTTGATCACGGTGCGGAACGTCATGATGTTATCCGCGGTTTGAAGCGCATCCGCATAGCGGAGGTCGATTTCATTCTGTCCCGGTCCGCCTTCGTGGTGGCTGAACTCCACTGAGATGCCAACCGACTCGAGCATGGTGACCGCAGTGCGTCGGAAGTCCTGCGCTACGCCGCCGGGAACGTGGTCGAAGTACCCGCCTTCGTCCACGGGGACCGGCGATCCGTCAGGACCGAGGTCCTTGGACTTCAGCAGGTAAAACTCAATTTCCGGATGGGTGTAGCAGGTGAAACCCATGTCCGCGGCTTTGGCCAGGGTCCTCTTGAGGACGTTGCGGGGATCGGCAGCCGAGGGCTCGCCGTCCGGCGTCAGGATGTCGCAGAACATCCTGGACGTCTGCTCGGTTTCACCGCGCCATGGAAGAATCTGGAAAGTCGACGGGTCAGGCTGCGCGAGCATGTCGGACTCGAACACGCGGGCCAGGCCCTCGATGGCTGAACCATCAAAGCCAAGGCCCTCCTCGAAGGCACCTTCCACTTCAGCCGGCGCCAGCGCAACAGACTTAAGCGAACCTACGACGTCGGTGAACCACAAGCGTACGAAGCGCACGTCACGCTCTTCGATTGTCCGCAGAACGAACTCTTGCTGGCGGTCCATAGGGCCTCTTTTCCGATTCGGTGTCCATGCCGCTGGTTTCACTTGGAGTGAAGCCACGGCAGCTCAGCCTTCACTCTACTAAGAGTTCCGTGCTAATGCCGCAGCAGTAGCTGCGCGTAACACAGCGTTTACACAAGGTGACGCCGGGCACAGTGGTGGCAGGCGTCGTCGGCACGGCTTAGGCTCTATCCATGGCCCCGAGCAACCTTCCTGAGTCCAACACGCCCGCCGAAGTTCCCGCCCCCTACGGCAACGGCCCCTCGGCAGCGGCACAGCAGCCGTCGGCAGCCGGGAGGAAGCCCGCGGGCAGGGTCCGGATCCACCACCTTCAGCAGGCCAAGGGCAACGGCGAGCACTTCGCCATGCTCACCGCCTATGAGCAGTACACCGCCGAGATTTTTGACCAGGCCGGCATCGAGGTCCTCCTGGTGGGCGACTCTGCATCCAACAACGTCTTCGGCAACGAGACCAGCCTTCCTGTCACCGTCGATGAACTCCTGCCGTTGTGCCGTGCCGTTGCCAGGTCGGCCAAGCGCGCTCTGGTCGTCGCTGACCTTCCGTTCGGAAGCTACGAGGTTTCAGCTGAGCAGGCGGTCGCCACAGGTGTCAGGTTCCTCAAGGAAGGCCTCGCGCACGCCGTCAAGATCGAGGGCACTGCCTACTACGCGGACACCGTGAAGGCAATGGTCCAGGCGGGCATCCCCGTCATGGCCCACATCGGGTTCACACCCCAAAGCGAGCACTCCCTGGGTGGTTACCGGGTCCAGGGCCGCGGGGACGACGCCCAGCGCCTGGTCGATGACGCCGTGGCCCTCCAGGACGCGGGCGCCTTCAGCGTCCTCATGGAGATGGTCCCGGCGGACACCGCGGCAACCGTGGACGCTGCCCTTCGGGTTCCCACTGTCGGCATCGGAGCGGGCAAGAGCACAACAGGCCAAGTACTCGTCTGGCAGGACATGGCAGGCCTGCGGGGCGGAAAGATGGCCAAGTTCGTCAAGCAGTACGCGGACCTTCGCACCACATTGAGCGATGCCGCAGCAGCGTACGCGGAGGACGTCCGGTCCGGGCAGTTCCCCGGACCGGAACACTCCTTCTAGTCCTCGTCCTGGGCGTCCCAGGCGTCATTGCGCGCTTTGACCTTCTCCAGGGCGTGCTCGGCTTCTTCCCTGGTCTTATAGGGGCCAATCAGCTGGGTCCAGTCGGACATTGCGTCCTCTTCGATCTCGTGCGTCTTGACGTTGTACCAGTACTCCGTCACGTCTCCTCCTCGGTCCTCGGGCTATTGGACGCGTAACGTTGGCGGGGTCACAGGAACCCAATCACATTTTGTTACTTGCGTCTCTTGCGTGCCTTATATGATCAATCTATGCCTTCTCTAGCTTCGACTGCACCCATTGGCGCCCTCACCCCGGGAACCATCAGCCCTGAACGACCCGTCCCGGCGTCGATCCCCCGGCCCGAGTATGTCGGCAAGAAGGCACCTGCCAAGTTCACGGGCTCCGAAGTGAAGTCTGCCGAGACCATCGAGAAGATCCGGATTGCCGGCAAGATCGCGGCACAGGCGATTGTGGAAGTTGGCAAGCACATCCAACCCGGAGTGACCACCGACCACTTGGACAAGGTCGGGCATGAGTTCCTGCTGGACCACAATGCCTACCCCTCAACCCTCGGCTACCGGGGCTTCCCCAAGTCACTGTGTTCCTCACTCAATGAGGTCATCTGCCACGGCATCCCGGATTCCACGGTGGTGCAGGACGGCGACATCCTGAATATCGACATCACGGCCTTCATAGGCGGAGTCCATGGTGACACCAATTACACATTCCTGGTTGGCGACGTGGACGAAGAATCCCGCCTGCTGGTTGAGCGCACGCAGGAGTCGCTCAACCGTGCCATCAAAGCTGTGGCCCCGGGCCGCGAGATCAACGTCATCGGCAGGGCCATCCAGTCCTACGCAAAACGCTTCGGCTATGGCGTTGTACGCGACTTCACTGGCCACGGCGTGGGTGAGGCGTTCCATACCGGCCTCATCATCCCCCACTACGACGCAGCCCCGGCGTACAACACCGTGATCGAGGCAGGCATGGTCTTCACCATCGAACCCATGCTGACCCTTGGCACCATCGAATGGGATATGTGGGCCGACGACTGGACGGTCGTCACCAAGGACCACAAGCGCACGGCCCAATTCGAACACACCCTGCTGGTCACAGAGACCGGCGCGGAAATCCTGACCCTTCCCTGAGCCCTCCGGAAGGTCCCAGCAGCCCGGGAGGCTGCGCCATGCCCATCCCCTCCTGCCACGATCGGAAATGCATTGTCCAAGAAGGATGAGAAGACCCACAAGAACGCCCCGCTGATCGGAATCGACATCGGCGGCACCGGCATCAAGGGCGGCATCGTCGACCTGAAGAAAGGCAAGCTGATAGGTGACCGATTCCGGGTCCCCACTCCGCAGCCCGCAACGCCCGAGGCCGTCGCCGACGTCGTCGCCCAGATCGTTGAAGAACTGTCCAGCCGTCCCGACGCACCTGCAGCCGAATCCCCGGTGGGCGTGACATTCCCGGGCATCATCCAGCATGGCGTGGTCCACTCAGCGGCCAATGTCGACAAGACCTGGCTCAATACCGACATCGATGCCGCTTTCACCAAGCGCCTGGGACGCCCCGTCGAGGTGATCAACGACGCCGACGCCGCCGGCCTTGCCGAGGCCCGCTACGGCGCAGGTGAAGGCGTGGATGGAACAGTCCTGGTGATCACCCTGGGCACTGGGATCGGATCTGCTTTCATCTTCAACGGCCAGCTGGTCCCCAACGCCGAACTGGGTCACCTCGAGGTGGACGGGTTCGACGCCGAAACCAAGGCATCGGCTGTTGCACGCGAACGCGACGGCCTGAGCTGGGACGAATACGGTGTCCTGCTGAACCGCTACCTGCAGCACGTGGAGTTCCTGTTCTCCCCTGAGCTCTTCATCGTGGGTGGCGGCATCTCAAAGCGCTCCGACGAATACTTCCCGCACCTGCAGTTGCGCACCAAGATCGTGACTGCCAAATTGAAAAACGACGCCGGCATTGTTGGCGCTGCGCTTGAGGTGGCTTTGCACCACAAACTCGCCAAGTAGGGTCGAATGCCCGAAAAGTCAGGGAACGGCGTCGCGATTGTCAGCGGTGCCAGCCGTGGCATCGGCGCAGCAGTCGCCCATGCCGCGGCAACGGCCGGTTATGGCGTTGTGGTCAATTACTCAGCTGATGCCGACGGCGCCCACGCTGTTGTCCGTCGCATCATTTCCCAAGGCGGCCGCGCACTGGCCGTACAAGCCGACGTCAGCCAACCGGCCGACGTCGTTCGCTTGTTTGACCAAGCCGCGAGCTGGGGCACGGTGACCGCGGTAATCAACAACGCTGCCATCACCGGCGACCAGATCGGCACCCTGGTGGAGGTGCCTGCCGAGAAGGTACAGCGGGTTGTCGACGTCAACGTCACGGGAATGATTTTCATGTGCCAGGAGGCTGTGCGGAGGCTGTCCACGGATCATGGCGGCAGCGGTGGGAACATCGTCAACATCTCCTCAACAGCCACTAAAGCCGGCTCGCCCGGCACCTGGGTGCACTACGCCGCGACCAAAGGGGCGGTGGATGTCCTGACGGTGGGTTTGGCATCCGAAGTGGCCAAGGAGGGAATCCGGGTCAACGCAGTGGCTCCCGGCAGCACCAACACTGGGCTCCATGCGGCAGCAGGTATGCCGGACCGTGTGGAGAGGCTGAATCCAACCATTCCCATGGGTCGCGGTGCCGAACCCGAGGAAGTCGCTGCCGCAGTGATGTGGCTGATGTCCAGCGAAGCCGGCTACATCACGGGGGCCGTTCTTCCGGTTTCGGGCGGGCGATAGACCGGCCCTTTGCCCCGCGACGATCGCTGCTTGGTGCCGGTGGCGGCTGCGGCTTCCCCTCCGCTGCCGCCACCGGAGCTAGAGTTGGCTCTTCTCGGAGCCTTTGGCTTGCTTGGTGCCCGCCTTGGCGTGGGCCTCGGCCTCGTGGCGGAGCAAGGAAATGGCAGATTCGAAGTCCTCCAAGGACTCGAATGCCTGGTAAACGCTGGCAAAGCGCAGGTACGCTACTTCGTCCAGATTCCGCAGCGGTCCGAGAATCGCCAGGCCAACCTCGTGGGCATCGATCTCGGCTGCGCCCGACGAACGGATGTTCTCTTCGACTTCCTGTGCCAGCATGGCGAGATCATCCTCAGTGACCGGACGCCCTTGGCATGCCTTGCGGACGCCACTGATGACCTTGATGCGGCTGAAGGGCTCGCCCACGCCGGATCGCTTGATGACGGAGAGGCTGGTAGTTTCCACGGTCGTGAAACGGCGGCCGCATTCCGGGCACTGGCGTCGCCTGCGAATGGAAGATCCGTCGTCAGCCATTCGACTGTCAACAACACGGGAGTCAGGATTCCGGCAGAACGGACAATACACGCTGGGCCTCCCCTGACAGCTCCGGCACGGGACTTGCCGGCAGGCCGCCGGATACGCAAAGGTGCCGGAAGATAACTTCCGGCACCAGTTTACGGTCCATCACACGGTAATGACAAGCGTGTAACTACTACATGTAGTGGTAGGGACCCTTATATGTAGTGGTTTAGGGTCAGGCGAACCGGATTCGTACGGCCTCGCCGTGGCCCGGCAGGTCCTCCGCGCCCGACAAGCTGACGATGTGGGTGCTGACCTGCTGCAGGGCGTCGCGGTCATAGTTGATGACCTGGACTGCGCGCAGGAAGGTGGTGACGTTCAATCCGGACGAGAAAGCGGCGGTGCCGCTGGTGGGCAGAACATGGTTGGAGCCGGCACAGTAGTCACCCAGGCTGACTGGGCTGTACTCACCGACGAAAATGGCCCCGGCGTTCCGTATCCGGGACGCGACCGAAGCCGCGTCCGCAGTCATGATTTCCAGGTGCTCGGCCGCGTAGGCGTTGCATACGGCGATCCCCTGCTCCAGGTCATCGACCAAGACCACCCCGGACTGCGGTCCGGACAGCGCCTCAAGAACCCGGGCACTGTGCTTAGTGGCAGCAGCCTGCCGTGCAAGCTCACGCACGACGGCGTCGGCCAGGTCCGCGGAGTCCGTCACCAATACAGAAGCTGCTTTGGGATCGTGCTCGGCCTGGCTGATCAGATCGGCAGCTACAAGGGGTGCCTGTGCCGTGGCATCGGCAAGGACCGCAATCTCAGTGGTCCCGGCTTCAGAGTCGATGCCCACAACGCCCTTAACCAGCCGCTTGGCGGTGGCCACGAAAATATTGCCGGGGCCGGTCACAACATCGACAGGTTCGATCGGCTGTTCTTCACCGGTTCCCGGAATGCCATAGGCAAACGACACAATTGCCTGCGCGCCACCAATGGCATAGACCTCATCAATGCCCAGGAGCTTGGCTGCCGCCAGGATGGTGGGGTGCGGCAGGCCACCAAAGTCCTTCTGCGGAGGCGAAGCCAAAGCGATGGACCCGACGCCGGCAGCCACAGCCGGTACCACATTCATGATCACGGATGACGCCAAAGGAGCCAGGCCGCCAGGGACATACAGCCCAACACGGCCCACGGGAATCCAGTTCTGGCTGACCACTGCACCGTCGCCCAACGAAACGTCCACATTGGCGGGCCGCTGCCGGTCGGCAAACTGGCGCGCCCGACTGATCGATTCTTCCAAGGCCGCACGGACCTCGGGGTCGAGCTCTTCCAGCGCCCGCGTCAGTGCTTCGGCCGGCACCCGGGGGTGGGACTGTTCCACGCCGTCGAACGTCCTGGCCAGCTCGCCCAGGGCAGCGAAGCCCTTGCTGCGTACGGCAGAGATGATGTCCTGGACCTTTTGCTCGGCGTCGGCCATCGTCTGATGGCCTGCCCTGGGAACGGCTTCACGCAGTTCGGCAAGCGAAAGGTGGCGGCCCCGGAAGTCGATCGTGCGGAAATCGAGGGCAGCTGCTGGGGCGGAAGTATCCGGGGAAGTGGTCACCCGGCTATTTTACGGGCTTCTTCGAAAGAACCCCGAACAGCGCCAGGACAAACGTCATGAAGGCCAAAGCTCCTGGCCACAAGACCAGTACTGCATAGGAGCGCAGCGTGAAACCGTACCCTGCACCGAGGGCCGGGTCCGGGGCCTGGCTCCACAAATGACCGGCCAGCAGGCCAACCAGCCAGGCGATCACTGCGCCCACCGCCCCGCCGAGCAGCGCGAAAGCCAGCCGACGCGGCGCATCGGTGCCCTGCAGCTTTCCGTCCAGGGCAAGCCCGGTTGCACACCCTGCGAGGAGCACCAGGGCGGCGAGCACCAAGTCCCGCGGAAGCCACGACTCCGGGTCCGCGGGATTGGACAGGTCCGGGTTGCCCGAAAGGAGGTTGAGCCCACCCGGGGCCAAGAGCCACCAGAGCAGGCCCAGGACCACGCCCAAGGCTGCGGGAAAGGCCACCCAAAAAAGTACGTCCTTCAACTGCCGCGGACTTCTGGCCGGAGCCGGTTCGGAAACGGAAGGAAGGCTCACACTGGGCTCGGTCATGCAACCCACATTAACAAAGGTTCACGCTGGCCCCGCAAAAGACGGGGGTGGCGCACCCGGGGAATACCCTGAGAGAAAGAAACACAACCAGTCCAGGAGAACAACAACGTGGCAAGCGAAGAACCCGGCTTCGAGCAGACCTTCAGGGAGATGTTCCGCCGGCATGCAGCAGGGGTGGCCATTATTACCGCCAACCTCAACGGCAATCCGTTCGGTTTCACCGCCACCTCAGTGGCATCCCTGTCCGCCGAACCGCCGCGCTTCACTTTCAACATGGCCCGGAGTTCCAGTTCCTGGCCGGCAGTGGCCAACGCGGAATACATCGGCGTGCACATGCTCGGGCTTGAAAACCAAGCCTTGGCCAATCGCTTCGCCCGGACCCGCGACCGTTTCGAAGGCGACCACTGGGAGCCCGGCCCACACGACGTGCCGATCCTCAAGGACGTCAGCGGCTGGCTGGTTGGAAAGATCCAAATGCGCTTGTCGTTCGAAAACAACGCGGTGGTGGTGGTTGAGGTCGTCGACGGCCAGGTAGGCGACGACGGCACTCCCCTGCTGTATCACAGCGGCACGTACAGCAAGCCGGCGCCGCTCGATTACGAGATCTGAGCCCTCCCGGGCCCGCCCTCCTAGTTATCCAGGCAGGCAGGGCCCAGGAGGACCTTGAGATCTCCGAACAGTGACGGGCTGGGGTTCACCCGCATGTGGACCGGCAGCCCCATGACCTCCACCTTGGTGTCGCCCATCAACTTCAGCCGGACTTCCGAGTTTCCCCGATGTGTCCGCAGCACATCACGGAGGTCAGTCACTACCGCTTCCGTCGCCTTAAACGTGGGGATGGTGATCACCACGGGCCCGTTCACGCTTTCGCTGAGGTCCGGCACGGAGAGTTCCATGCAGTTCAGCGTCACAGCTCCGTCATCACGCCGTTGCAAGCGTCCCTTGACCACCACGATCAGGTCTTCCGCCAGCACGGAGGCGATCGGGCCATAGACCTGCCCGAAGAACATGACCTCCATCGAGGCGCCCAGGTCCTCGATTTCCGCCCGGGCATAGGCATTGCCGCTGGCCTTCGCGATTCTTCGGCTCAACGAGGTGATCATCCCCGCAATGGTGACAATCGCGCCGTCGTGCGGTCCGTCCTCGGCGATGATCGATGTGATGGATTGTTCGGCGTGCTGGCTGAGGACGCCCTCCAGCCCCTGGAGCGGATGGTCTGAGACGTAGAGGCCCAGCATGTCGCGCTCGAAGGAGAGCTTGTCCTTCTTCTCCCACTCCGGAAGATCCGGAATCTCGGTGGTCAGCGATGCTTCGGGTTCCTGATCCTCGAAGCCCGCGAAGAGGTCGAACTGGCCAATCGCTTCATTCCTCTTCAGGGTGATGACCGAGTCGATGGCTTCTTCGTGGATCACTGCCAGCGCGCGCCGGTGGTGGCCCAGGGAGTCGAACGCGCCGGCCTTGATCAGGGATTCAATGGTCCTCTTGTTGCAGACGACGGCGGGAACCTTGAGCAGGAAATCCTTGAACGAGGTGTACTTGCCTTCGGATGTCCTGGCCGCAACCATGGCATCCACCACGTTCACGCCAACGTTGCGGATGGCACCCATGCCGAAGCGGATGTCCGTTCCCACAGGCGTGAAGTTCAACGAGGACTCATTGACATCCGGCGGCAGCACCGTAATGCCCATGCGGCGGCACTCATTGAGGTAGATGGCGGACTTGTCCTTGTCATCGCCCACCGACGTCAGCAGCGCCGCCATGTACTCGGGCGCGTAGTGCGCCTTCAGGTAGGCAGTCCAGTAGGAAATCACGCCATACGCAGCGGAGTGGGCCTTGTTGAAGGCATAGTCGGAGAACGGGAGCAGGATGTCCCAGAGCGTTTTCACGGCAGCCACGGAATAGCCGTTGTCCTGCATACCTTGCGAGAAGCCGGCGAACTGCTTGTCCAGCTCGGACTTCTTCTTCTTGCCCATCGCGCGGCGGAGGATATCGGCTTGGCCGAGTGAGTAGCCGGCCAGCTTCTGCGCCACGGCCATAACCTGCTCCTGATACACGATCAGGCCGAAGGTGCCGCCGAGAATCTCCTTCAAGGGTTCTTCCAGCTCCGGGTGGATAGGAATGACCTCTTGGATCCCGTTCTTGCGCAGGGCATAGTCGGTGTGGGCGTTGGCACCCATGGGACCCGGGCGGTACAGCGCCAGGACTGCGGAGATGTCTTCGAAGTTGTCAGGCTTCATCAGCTTGAGCAGGGACCGCATGGGTCCGCCGTCAAGCTGGAACACGCCCAGGGTGTCGCCGCGGGCCAGGAGTTCGTAGGATGCGGCGTCGTCTAGTTCCAGGTTTTCCAGGTCCAGTTCGACGCCACGGTTCATCTTGATGTTTTCCAGCGCATCCGAAATGATCGTCAGGTTTCGGAGGCCCAGGAAGTCCATCTTGATCAGCCCGAGGCCTTCAGATGTCGGATAGTCGAACTGCGTGATGACCTGGCCGTCCTGGAAACGGCGCATGATGGGAATGACGTCAATGATGGGGTCCGAGGACATGATCACGCCTGCAGCGTGCACGCCCCACTGGCGCTTCAGCCCCTCAATACCCAACGCCGTCTCGAAGACCTTCGCGGCTTCGGGATCGGTGGCGATGAGCTGCCTGAAGTCCCCTGCTTCGCTGTAGCGCTTCGACTCGGGGTTTTGGATATCGGCGAGCGGGATGTCCTTGGCCATGACTGCCGGCGGCAGGGCCTTGGTGAGTGTCTCGCCCATGCTGAACGGGTAGCCAAGCACACGCGAGGAGTCCTTGAGCGCCTGCTTGGTCTTGATGGTTCCGTAGGTGACGATCATGGCCACTCGCTCGTCGCCGTACTTCTTGGTGACGTAATCGATCACCTCGGAGCGGCGGCGATCATCGAAGTCGACATCGAAGTCAGGCATGGAAACGCGGTCCGGGTTGAGGAAGCGTTCGAAGATCAATCCGTGCTGCAGCGGGTCGAGGTCGGTGATGCGCATGGCGTAAGCCACCATGGAACCTGCACCCGAGCCACGGCCCGGACCCACCCTGATGCCATTGTTCTTGGCCCAGTTGATGAAGTCGGCAACCACCAGGAAGTAACCGGGGAAACCCATGGAGGTGATGACGCCAAGCTCGTAGTCGGCCTGAGCGCGTACCTTGTCCGGAATGCCCTGGGGGTAACGGTATTTGAGTCCGGCATCGACTTCCTTGACCAGCCAGGACGTCTCGTCCTCCCCGGGCGGGCAGGGGAAGCGCGGCATGTAGTTGGCACCGGTGTTGAACGATACTTCGCACCGCTCGGCGATGAGCAGGGTGTTGTCGCAGGCCTCGGGGTGGTCGCGGAACAGTTCACGCATTTCCTGCGGCGACTTCAGGTAGTACCCGCTGCCGGAGAACGCGAACCTCGAACCGCCGTTGTCGTACGTCGGTTCCAGGAGGGTTGAACCCGATTGGATGGCCAGGAGGGCCTCGTGCGCCTTGGCGTCGTGCTCGTGCGTGTAGTGGAGGTCGTTGGTGGCTACAAGCGGAAGGTTCAGCTCCTTGGCCAGGCGCAGCAGGTCGCCAGTGACGCGTCGCTCGATGTCCAGGCCGTGGTCCATCAACTCGCAGAAGTAGTTCTCCGCGCCGAAGATGTCCCGGAACTCCGCGGCGGCCTCCACCGCCTCGCGGTAGAGCCCCAGCCGCAGCTTGGTCTGGACTTCCCCGGATGGGCAGCCGGTGGTGGCAATCAGGCCCTCGGAGTAGGTGTTGAGCAGTTCACGGTCCAGCCTCGGCCATTTGCCGAACACGGAGTCCAGGGAGGCAATCGAGGAGGCCCTGAAGAGGTTCCGCATGCCCACGTTGTTGTAGCTCAGCAGCGTCATGTGGGTGTAGGAGCCACCACCGGAGACGTCGTCTTTGCGCTGGCTTTCGTCGCCCCAGCGGACGCGTTCCTTATCGCCGCGGGCCGTACCCGGGGTTACATAGGCTTCAACGCCAATGATGGGCTTGATGCCTTTGTCCGTGGCCTTGCGCCAGAAGTCGAACGCACCGAACAGGTAGCCGTGGTCCGTGGTGGCCAGGGCGGGCATGCCCAGCCGTTCGGTTTCGTCAAACAACTCACCCAGCCTGGCGGCTCCATCCAGCATGGAGTATTCGGTGTGGGTGTGCAGGTGGACGAACGAATCATTGCTGGAAGTCACCACGACAGTCTACCGTCCCCGGTCCGACAGAACGTGGACCCGGGGACGGTGAGGCAATCTAGGCGGATCCGCTGGCAAGCAGGTCCAGCGCGTATTGGAGGTCCGCGGGATAGTCGCTGCTGACCTCCACCCACTCCCCCGTGCGGGGGTGGTTGAATCCCAGCTGGCGGGCATGCAGCCATTGCCGGGTGAGGCCCAAGGTGGCGGCCAGGCGGGGGTCCGCGCCGTAAGTGAGATCACCGGCACAGGGATGCCGGAGCGCCGAGAAGTGGACGCGGATCTGGTGGGTACGTCCCGTTTCCAGGTGCACCTCAACCAACGTCGCCTTGCCGAAGGCTTCCAGTACCTCGTAATGGGTGACCGACGGACGACCATCCTCAATGACAGCGAACCGCCAGTCGTGGCCGGGGTGACGTCCAATGGGGGCATCGATGGTCCCCTCAAGTGGATCAGGGAGGCCCTGGACCACTGCATGGTAGACCTTGTCCACGGTGCGTTCCTTGAACGCCCGCTTCAATACCGTGTAGGCATGCTCTGTTTTTGCCACCACCATGACACCGGACGTGCCGACGTCGAGCCGGTGCACGATCCCTGCACGCTCAGGTGCCCCGGACGTTGAGATCCTGTATCCCGCCCCGGCGAGGCCGCCCACCACAGTGGGGCCCACCCATCCGGGAGACGGGTGGGCGGCGACTCCCACCGGCTTGTCGATGACAACGAATTCATCGTCGTCCAGCAGGATTTTCAGGCCTTCCACAACTTCCTCCACGACTTCCAAAGGGTCAGGCCGTTCCGGAACGTTGACGTCCAGAACTGTGCCGGCTGCCAGCTTCGCCGATTTGCCGAGGGGCACGCCCCCGACAGTGACGTTGCCTTCGGCGATCAGCAGTGCCGCGGCAGACCGTGAGATGTCCAGCAATTTCGCCAACCCGGCGTCCGCACGTGCTCCAGCCAGGTCCTCGGGTACCACCACGGAGTCACTCACTGGTGGAATCCCCTGTGGAACCGCCGGCCGGCTTGGCCTCACCGCTTGGCTTCGGCGTTTGGACATGGCGGGACCCGTCCATGCCAACGCCGCAGAGGGTCAGCAGGCAGATGATGGCCACCCCGGACACCACAGCCG
Organism: Paenarthrobacter sp. UW852; assembly: GCF_024608385.1. Classification (NCBI taxonomy): domain Bacteria; kingdom Bacillati; phylum Actinomycetota; class Actinomycetes; order Micrococcales; family Micrococcaceae; genus Paenarthrobacter; species Paenarthrobacter sp. UW852. The sequence goes on along the minus strand of NZ_JAMSGY010000014.1, from coordinate 74,580 downwards.
AGTCGGCGATGTTGAAAATGGCAAAATTCGGCAACTGAATGAAGTCCACAACATGTCCCATGGCAAAGGACGGCTCACGGAACAAGCGGTCTGTCAGGTTGCCCAATGCGCCGCCGAGCAGCAGGCCCAGCGACAATGCCCACCAGGCCGAGCCCAGCCGGCGCAGCTGGAAAAGGATCGCAATGGAAACAGCCGCCATGACGATCGTGAAAATCCATGTGACATTCTCACCGATGGAGAACGCCGCCCCGGAGTTCCGGATGTAATACCAATGAAGCAACGGTGGGAGCACGGGTATCCGCTCGCCCTCGGTCATGGTGCTGGTTACCCAGAGCTTGGTGAGTTGGTCGAAGGCGTAGGCGAACACGGCGAAGCCGGCAAAAAGCCAGAGTACGGCCGGACGCCGCTTTCGGCGTGAGCCGGGCTCCGGCTGTGAAGCGTCATCGGTGAAGTCGTCGGTCATTATGGCTTTCATTCGGTAAGCGTGGTGGCCTGCTGCGGTGGGTTAACAGCAAAAGCCGGTGGCCGAGGAGTCCTCAGCCACCGGCTTTTAGAATACTTGCTATACGTCTGCGGTTGCTTCGCCGACCTCAGGGGCAGCGACGGAACCACGGGCGTCGAGGTCACGCAGCTGGCCTTCGATGTAGGCCTTCAGGCGTGAGCGGTAATCGCGCTCGAAGCCACGGAGCTGCTCAACCTTGCGTTCAAGGACGGAGCGCTGCTGCTCGAGGGCACCGAGGATCTTGCGGGACTTCTCCTGGGCGTCGTTGACGAGGCTGGAGGCCTCGATCTGCGCCTCGGCGATGATCTTTTCTTTCTGCTGCGCACCGTCGGAGACGTGCTTGTCGTGCATCTGCTGTGCCATGGCAAGCAGTCCTGCAGCCGACTCGGCAGAGGGGGTGAGGCTGTTGTTCGCAGCAGGAGCCTTGGCGGCGGCAGCGGCGGCCTGGTCAGCTTCCTTCTTCTTGGCAGCCTCAGCGGCAGCCTTGGCTTCAGCTTCTGCCTTGGCCTCGGCTTCCTTGTCGACCTTGACCGGAGCCGGCACCTTCTCGACGACCGGAGCCGCAGTGGTTGCAGCAGGCACAGCCGAACCGGCCTCGGCGAGCTTCTTGCGAAGCTCGTCATTCTCCTGGTTCAAGCGGCGAAGTTCCACCACGATCTCGTCGAGGAAGTCATCGACCTCGTCCTGGTCGTAGCCTTCGCGGAACTTGGTCGGCTGAAAGCGCTTGTTGACAACGTCTTCTGGCGTCAAAGCCATCTGGTCACCTCGTTGGTCTAGTTAGTCAGTAGGCCTTCCGGCCGTTCAAAACTACGGTACCTAAATATCATCTGGTTCCTCCAATTCAACACCATCGTGTTGAATTGGAGAGAATTTGCGGCCTGTGGACCATCGGTGGTCCGGGGTTCCGCGGTGCAGCTAGGCCAGGCTGCTGGTCACGGCCATCGCAATGCTGACCGCAATGATCAGGATCAAAAAGCCCAAATCCAGCGAAATTCCGCCCATTTGCAGGGGCGGGATCAGCCGCCGAAGCCTCCTCAGGGGCGGGTCGGTTACGGAGTACACCACATGGGCTGTAACCAACGCCACACCCCGGGGCCGCCATTGTCGGGCGAACATCTGCACCCACTCGAAGATGAGCCGGATGATCAGGGCAATGAAGAACAGCAACAACACTATGTAGATAAGGCCGAAAACAATGCCCACGAGTTAGCTCAGATCTCCCACTTGTTCCGGAATGCCGATCGGTCCATAGTATGCAACGCCGATCGGTCCTTACTATTGCAACACAGATGCCAGGCAGGTAGACCCGCCTGGCATCCTTGAAAGACTCTTGTCAGCTTTGGTTGAAGAAGCTGGCCTGCGTTTCGCTGGCCTTCTTGTCATCTCCTATGACTTCGACATACGACGGCGACAGCAGGAAGACCTTGTTGGTCACCCGCTCAATGCTGCCATGCAGGCCAAAGACCAGTCCTGCGGAGAAGTCCACAAGGCGCTTCGCGTCCGCTTCGCCCATGTCGGTCACGTTCATGATGACGGGGATGCCATCCCTGAAACTTTCACCGATGACTTTGGCGTCGTTGTACGAGCGGGGATGGACGGTGGTGATCTGCCTCAGGCCCGAGGCATCTTCGCGGCTGGACGCCGCACGCTTAATGGGTGTCACAGGGGCGCGGTATTCCTCTTCGGCGTCAACAGTGGGCATTTCACGGACAACTTCCCGGACGGGAGCAGGCGCGCGGCGCTCTTCCCGTTCCTGTGCCTGGGGGCGTTCTTCGTCGGGGTGCGAGGCGGCTGCCTGCTCAGATTCGTAGTGTTCATCGCCGTCGGCGAGCCCAAGATAGATCATTGTCTTGCGCAGAGCGCCAGCCATGGTGCACTCCTATCGTTTCTGCAGTAGGCGGGCCGCCATGACTTGACACATCGGAACCCCGGCCCGTCATTCCAATACTTTGACGCTACCCCACGGCCGGACGGGAACCGAGAATATCGGAGCCAATTCTCAGGTGTGTCGCCCCGAACTTAATTGCGGCTTCCAAGTCCTGGCTCATGCCCGCGGACATGGCCGTCGCTTCGGGGTGGATCAAGGTGAGGGCGGCCGAAATCCCTGCGAGCTTTTCGAAGGCCGCCTCGGGATCGGCACCCAAGGGTGCTACGGCCATCAGGCCGGAGAGCTGCAGGCCGCCGGCTGATTGGATCTTTTCGGCGAGAACCTCGACGTCGGCCGGGCCGGCACCGCCACGGTGAGCACCGGCGTCGTCCTCCAGACTGACCTGGATGAAACAGTCGAGGTCCGCGCGGCCCGTACCATCCTGTTCGCGCGCCATGGCTTTGGCCAGCGCATCAACGAGTTGGACGCGGTCGATTGATTGGACGGACGACGCGTACTTGACAACCGACTTGGCCTTGTTGCTTTGGAGCTGCCCGATAAAGTGCCATCGGACATCAACGCCAGCCAGCTCACTTGATTTGGCAGCGGCTTCCTGGTCACGGTTTTCGCCGACATCCGCGACTCCCAGGGATGCCAGGCGCCGGACGTCCGCGGCGGGATGGAACTTGGTGACCACGATCAACCGCGGCGGATCGGTCCGATGGGCGGCCGCGGTTGCCGTTTCGATCCTGCCCGCCACGGCGGCCAGGCGTTCGGCCAGTTCCGCGGTACGAGGATCGTTATCAGAGCTAGTCATGCGTCCACACCAAACCTGCGAATCGACCGGTACGGTTGTCCCTCCGGTACGAGAAAAGATTGTCGTTTTCCAACGTGCACTCCCCCGAATACTCGACAGCCACGTTCGCCGCGGCCAATTGGGAGCGCACTCCTGCTGGAAGATCCAGGGCCGGGGTTCCCCATGACGTGGATGCCCACGCCGCTGGCACGTCAGCGGCCACGGTGGCCCGCAATTCTGCCGGCACCTCATAGCAGGAACCGCAGATGGACGGGCCCAGCCAGGCCCTGATGCTCGCAGCTCCCCGCCGGCGCATCTCCGCGACGGTCGCGGGGATAACGCCCGAGGCGACACCTGGACGCCCCGCGTGGGCTGCGGCAATGATGGGCTGGTTCCCGGAATCCACACCCACCAGGACCACAGGGACGCAGTCCGCAACCATCACCGCCAACGGTTGCGGTGCCGGGAGGGCGTAAGTCCCTCGGGAGACCATGGCATCCGCGGTGGGGCCCTGGCCATGGACCTCGATGAACTCCACGGTGTTTCCGTGGACCTGATCCATGTATTGGAAGCGCCCGGCCCCCAAGCCAACGGCTTGGTCGAGGCGGGCCCGCCGGTCCAGGACCTCACCGGAGTCATCCCCGACGTGGAGGGCCAGGTTCCCGGCGTCCCTGTCCGTAAAGGCTACGGAGACGCCGGGCAGGACTTCATTACGCCACCAAAACACCAGGTACTGACTCTCCGGACGCGGCTTTACTTCAGGAAGTCGGGAACGTCGAGGTCATCCGAGCGGCTGCCGGTGAGATCCGGTTCCACCACGGCAGGAAGGTCGACGTCGAAACCTGAGTCTGCGGGCAGGGCGGCGGGACGCTGCTGGCCCCAGTTGCCCAATCCTGCGGCACCGATGCCGGCCGTCGCGTGCTGCGGTGCAGCTGCGCTGGAGGGAGCGCTGTTCGGAGCAGCGGGACGCTCGGCGGGGACGGGGTTCTGGGCCGGGCGCGACTGGTCCATCGAAGGAGACGTTGCCTTGACGTCGTCGAAGCCTGCAGCAATGACAGTGACGCGGGCTTCGTCGCCCAGGGCGTCGTCAATGACGGCACCGAAGATGATGTTGGCCTCGGGGTGGGCCACTTCCTGGACCAGGCGGGCGGCCTCGTTGATTTCGAACAGGCCGAGGTCCGAGCCGCCCTGGATGGAGAGCAGGACGCCGTGGGCGCCGTCGATGGAAGCCTCCAGCAGCGGGGAAGCAATGGCCAGTTCCGCGGCCTTGACAGCACGGTCTTCGCCACGGGCGGAGCCGATACCCATGAGGGCTGAACCTGCGCCCTGCATCACGGACTTCACGTCGGCGAAGTCAAGGTTGATCAGGCCGGGCGTGGTGATGAGGTCGGTGATGCCCTGGACACCGGACAGCAGCACCTGGTCCGCGGAACGGAAAGCGTCCAGGACGGAGACGTTGCGATCGCTGATGGACAGGAGGCGATCGTTGGGGATCACGATCAGGGTGTCGACTTCATCGCGGAGGGCGTCGATGCCGGCCTCTGCAGAGCCCGCGCGACGACGGCCTTCGAAGGTGAACGGCCTGGTCACCACGCCAATGGTCAGCGCACCCAGGGAGCGGGCGATGCGCGCGACGACAGGGGCGCCACCGGTTCCGGTACCGCCGCCTTCGCCAGCGGTGACGAAGACCATGTCTGCACCCCGGAGAACTTCTTCGATCTCGTCGGCGTGGTCTTCTGCGGCCTGCTTGCCGACCTCAGGGTTTGCTCCGGCGCCGAGGCCACGGGTGAGTTCGCGTCCGACGTCAAGCTTGACGTCGGCGTCGCTCATGAGCAGCGCCTGCGCGTCGGTGTTGATGGCGATGAACTCGACGCCCCGAAGGCCCACCTCGATCATGCGGTTGACTGCGTTCACGCCACCGCCGCCGATGCCGACGACCTTGATGACGGCCAAGTAATTCTGCGGTGCTGCCACGTTTCGTGCCCCTTGCTTGTGTCCTATAGCGAAACTGATCGAGTCCAACTTGAATACTTGGACCTTAACCCTCTAGTTGAAGGTTATAGTTATGTCAAGTAACTCTACAGCGACGGTATTTCCTCTGGTTCCCACATGCAATGACCGCTTGCGCGTGTCGTGTCATTGCCGTGAAATAAGGCTGCCGCCGGCGCGAGTCTACTTTCCCTGTGCTGCTCTATTTGGTGAACGGATGCCGCGGGACACTGACGTCGTAAACGCTCACGGGTACCTTCGGGTCCGCAGGCATCTTCAACAGCGCTTCAAGTGCCTTCGCCTTCAGTTCCCTGTCCTCGGCATTGCCCCACACTACCGTCTTTCCGTCCACGAGTTTCAGTTCAACCGCATCCGGGGACGCGGCTGATGCTGTGGACATCCGGGCCAGGACGTCGGGAGGCAGTGTGTCCAAGACGGCGGCTATCGCCTTGAACAACTCCGTGTTGGTTGCGCCGGCGCCAGCGTCGATCAAGGGCAAAGCCACAGCGGCCTGGTCCTTGGTGGCACCCAGCTGCACGCCATCGACGTCGACCATCACATAGCTGTCACCCTGTTTCAACAAGGCCACAGGTACCCGTTCGTTGACGTGCACCAACAACTCCGACGGCGGCCGCGCCTCGATGGTGGCCGACCGGACCTGGATCAACGGCTTCAGGAGCTCGTTGACTTCCTGCTCGCTGACTTGCGGAAGCGGTTTGCCGTCCAGGCCTGACAGTGCTTTCCGGACGGCATCAGGTGTCAGGAGCGTGGTGCCGTCCACGGTGATGGTCCGAACGGCAAGGGCCGGGGAAAAGACCGCCGCCGCCATGAGCACGGCAACGAAGGCCACGACAAGCGAGACCGTCCACAGCACGAGTCTTCGCTTGCGTTTCCCCTTTGGTTCCGGAAACGCGATGACGTTATCCGACGTCTTTTGTTCAGGCTCGACGGACCGTTGGGCACTGATGACCCCGCCCGGGCCCTCGCTGCGCGGACCGCCGGCCTTGCCCACGGGCGAGTCCGCCCCGGGCTTGAACGTCGGTTTGCGGGTGCTAGCCACCCAGGGCTCCAACGATCGCTGGCCCGTAAGCCGTGACGTCGCCCGCCCCTACCGTCAGGACCACGTCGCCCTCAGCTGCCGCAGCAACCACTGCTTCCACGGCCTCGTTGGCCCCCACAAGGCGGCCGTTGGTCAAATGATCGGCGATCAATGCGCTGGTGACGCCCGGAACAGGGTCTTCGCGGGCTGGATAGATATCCAGGACCAGGGCTGTGTCAGCTGCGGCCAGTGCCTCTGCGAACTCGGTGGCGAATTCACGCGTCCGGGAAAACAGGTGCGGCTGGAAGAGGACGTGGACTTTGCTGCCTCCGGCTACGGAACGCGCGGCCGACAGGGCAGCGCGGACTTCCGTGGGGTGGTGCGCGTAGTCGTCATAGACCCGCACTCCCCTGCCTTCTCCTTTGAGCTCGAACCTTCGCGAGGCTCCTGTGAAATGCCCCAGCGCCGCTGCGGCAGTTTCGGGGCCCACGCCAAGTTCGACGGCGACCGCGAACGCGGCTGCCGCGTTCAGCGCGTTGTGCCGCCCCGGTACCTGGAGGTCCAGCGAGTGGGTATCGGCGCCGACCGCTACCGTCACGGCGCCCGGACCGTCGTCGTGAAGCCTGATGTCGGCGTCGTCCGCTGTTCCATATGTCAGCACGCGGGTCGCCCCCTTCGCGGCCGTGCGCTCCGCCAGGGCACGGGCACCGGCGTCATCGGCGCAAGCCAGCAGCACTCCATCGGCCGGCAGGAGCGCGGCAAAATTATCGAAGGAAGCGAACACGGCCTCGGGCGTGCCGTAATGGTCCAGATGGTCGGCTTCGACGTTGGTGACGACAGCAATGAGCGGGCGGTAATTCAGGAAGGAGCCATCCGACTCGTCGGCCTCCGCCACGAAGATATCCGAGGCTCCATGGGCGGCATTGACGCCCAGGGCCGGGACATTGGCGCCGATGGCGAATGAGGGGTCCATCCCCGCTTCCTTGAGAAGGACCGCGATCATGGAGGTGGTGGTGGACTTGCCATGCGTGCCGGCCACCGTGACCACGCGGTGCCCGGCCATGGTGGCTGCCAACGCCTCGGACCGGTGCAGGACAGGCAGTCCCGCGGCCCTCGCGGCGGCCAGTTCAGGGTTATCCGCGCGGATTGCCGAACCGGCCACGATGGTTTGGGCATCGCCCAGGTTCCCGGCGTCATAGCCCACTGCAATGCGGGCGCCCCCAGCGGAGAGGTCATGCATGACGGGCAGGTCCTTGGCGTCCGTGCCGCTGACGGGCACACCCCGCGCCACCATGATCCGGGCCACGGCGGACATACCCACGCCGCCGATGCCAATGAAGTGGACACGGCCAAGGGACTCGAGGGGGGCGATGCTGGTGGTCATGCGGATACCGCTTCCAAGACAAGATCAGCCATGCGCTGATCGGCGTTTCTGATACCAAGGGCCTCGGACTTGCGGGCCATGACGCTGAGCCGTGCTGGGTCCGACAGAAGCGGAATGAGTTCCGCTTCCAGCCACGCCGGACTCAGGTCCTTGTCGTCAACCAGGAGGGCTCCCCCGGCGTCCACCAAGGGAGCAGCATTCAAGGCCTGCTCTCCGTTCCCGATGGGCAATGGCACGAACACCGCGGGAACGCCCACGGCAGCCACTTCGCTCACCGTCCCGGCGCCCGCGCGGGCCAACAGGACATCGGCAGCGGCATAGACGTTCTCCATCCCGTCGACGTACTCCACTTGCCGGTAGCCGGGAGCGGCGAGGAGACCGCCGTCGTCGTCCAATACCGACTTGCCGTTGCCGGTGATGTGCAATGTCTGGATCCCGGCCGCAGCCAGTGCCGGCAAGGAGGCGGCGATGGAACCGTTGATGCTTTGGGCGCCGGATGATCCACCGGTAACAATCAACGTCGGTTGCACCGGGTCCAGACCCAACGACGCCTTGGCCGCAGGAGCTGCCTCGGCCCGGTTGAGTCCGGAGATGGCACGGCGCATGGGCATGCCTACGTGCCGTGCGCCCCGGAGGCGGGTCCCGGCGAAAGCGACAGCCACATGTTTGGTGAACCTCGCGCCCACCTTGTTGGCCAAGCCGGCCTTCATGTTGGCCTCGTGGATGACTATGGGGATCCCGAGTTTCCGGGCTGCCAGGTACATGGGTGTGCAAACGTAGCCGCCCACTCCCACCAGGACATCCGCGTCCGCATCAGTCAGGATGCGCCGGGCCTGCTTGATCGCGGCACCCATGCGCCCGGGAAGCCTCAGCAGGTCGGCGGAAGGACGCCGCGGAAACGGAACCCGGTCGATCGTTGACAGCTCGTAGCCGGCGGCCGGCACGAGCCGGGTTTCCATGCCCGACGGCGTACCGACAGTCATGATGGCGGCGTCGGGTCGCCTGTCCCTCAAGGCATCAGCGATAGCCAGCAGGGGGCTGATGTGCCCTGCCGTTCCGCCGCCGGCCAGGACAACGGACAGGGGCTTGCGGGCAGTAAGGGATTCAGAAGTCATGAAGTGCTAGGTACGCTTTCGTGCGGTTTTCGGAGAACGGCGCGGGAGGAAACGGGGCCGCTGCTGCGGCGGCAACTGGCTTCGGGCCAAGGACAAGACTACGCCCACGCCACATAGGGACATCACCAGCGCAGAACCACCGTACGAGATGAACGGCAATGGAACCCCGACGACGGGAAGCAGCTGGGTGACGACCGCCATGTTCATGCTTGCCTGGCCCAGGAGCCACACCATGATCCCGCCGGCCAGCGTGCGCTGGAACGGATCCGTCTGCCGGACCACGACGCGGAAGATGGCGATGCCAAGGATCGCGAAAAGGACCAGGACCACAATGGTGCCCACCAGGCCCAGTTCCTCGCCGATGATGGCGAAGATGAAGTCATTGTGTGCTTCGGGGAGCCAGTTGTACTTCTGCCGGCTTTGGCCGAGGCCCAGGCCGGTCCAACTTCCCTGTGCCAGGCCGTACATGCCGTTGGTGGATTGGAAGTCGAAATCGAAATCGGCCTTGCATGAGGCGGAGGCAGTACCAAGCCAGGAGGTGATACGACAGATCCGGTTCGCGCTGCTGACGGTCCCCAGGATGGCGCCCGCGACCCCGACTGCGCCGGCAATGGCAAGCATCTTGCCAGGGACGCCGGCGAAAAAGAGCCCCGCCGCGGTGATGGCAGCAATGACGATGACCGTACCAAGGTCATTTCCGAGCATCACCAGGGCGATCACCAGCCCTGCACCTGGAACGACTGGAATGATGACGTGCCACCAGCGGTGGAGGAGCTTCTGCTTGCGGGCCAGTACGGCGGCGATCCAGACGCAGAGCACCAGCTTGGCCGTCTCGGAGGGCTGGAGCGTCACGCCGCCGATATCGATCCAGTTCTTATTGCCGTTGACGCTGTTGCCCATGACCTGGACGAGCGCAAGGAGAACCACCACGGCGCCGAGTGCCCACCATGACAACCGTTTCATCCAGTTCACGTTTGTTCGCGAGATGACGTACATGGCCAAAGCACCCAGGACTCCGAACATGGCCTGCTTCAGGGCGTCCGCGTAGGGTGACTTGCCTTCGGAAATTGCCTCGACACTGGACGCGGAGAGGACCATCATGACGCCGATGGCCGTCAGTGCCAGGGCGCAACCAAGGATCAGGTAATAGGTGGAGCTGTTCGGGGCCCTGTCCTTGCCCTCGAGGCTGTCCCAAAAGTTGCGCAGGAGCCGGCGGAGCCCGGAAGGCTTCTTCGCCGACGCGGGCGACGCCTCGGGTTTCCCGTCCCGTGGCGCTCTGCCGCGGGTGCGGGTGGGCGTGCTGACCATTGTTACTCCTCGGTGGTCGGTGCCTGCCCTTCCACAAGCTCGCGAACTGCTTGGACGAAAGCGTCGCCACGGTGAGCGTAGGAAGAGAACTGATCCATGGATGCTGCCGCCGGTGCCATGAGCACGGTGTCGCCTGGCGCTGCAACAGCGGCAGCAGCAGCGACGGCTTGGGCCATGACAGCCTCGCCGTAGATAGGCGACGCGGCATTACCGGCTGCGGTCTCCACCCTTTCAGTGTCGCCCTTGGGCTGCACGATCACGGGGACATCCGCTGCGTGTCGCTGCAGGGAGCCTTCCAGTGCTTCAGTATCGGTACCTATCAGCACCACTGCCTTCAGGCGGCGTGCATGCTCTTTGACCAGGTCGTCATAGTTGACGCCCTTGGAGAGGCCGCCGGCAATCCACACGACGTTCTGGAAGGCCGAAAGTGCCGCAGAGGCAGCGTGCGGATTGGTGGCCTTTGAATCGTTGATCCAGAGGATGTCGTTGTGTTTGGCCACCAGCTGGATGCGGTGGGCGCCGGGCAGGTAGTTGGCCAGGCCCTGCTTCACGGCTGCGGGCTCAACCCCGTACGCGCGGACCAGCGCGGCGGCGGCCAAGGCGTTGGCCACCATGTGGCGCGGAGCCACCGGACCGAGATCGGACATGGCGGCGAGCTCGGCGGCGGAGTCCTTGCGTTCGGCAATGAAGGCACGGTCCACCAAGAGGCCGTCCACCACGCCCAGCATGCTGATCGACGGGGTGTTGGTGGTGAACCCGATGGCACGGCAGCCTTCTACGACATCCGCGTTCTCCACCATCCGCTCGGTTTCAATCTGGTCCGCGTTGTAGACGGCAGCTTTCTGGGTGTTCTCGTACACCTTCCCCTTATCAGCGAGGTACGAGGCATACGAACCATGCCAGTCCACGTGGTCTTCGGCCACGTTGAGGCAAACGCTCGCCACCGGTGACAGTGAGTGGCTCCAGTGCAGCTGGAAACTGGAGAGCTCGACTGCGAAGGCATCGTAGTCCACGGGATCCCTGAGGGCATCGAGGATCGGGGTGCCTACATTGCCGACGGCGATGGCCTTCAGTCCGGCTGCTTGAAGCATGGATTCCGTCATGCCAACAGTGGTCGTCTTGCCGTTGGTGCCGGTGATGGCGAGCCAATCGGCTGTTTTGTGACCCGCCCGGACCCGCAGGCGCCAGGCAAGCTCAACATCGCCCCACACGGCGATGTGCTTGCGCTTGGCCGCGGCCAGGAGGGCCTGGTCCGGCCGCCAGCCGGGCGACGTCACAACAAGCTCGGGAAGTGCTCCCTCGATCAGGGGAAGGGTGTTGACGGCTTCCTCGCCCAACAGCACGTCAACGGCACCCACGATTTTCAGGGTGTCGGCCTGGGCTTTTGCACGGCTTGTAGTGGCAGCATCAACCACCACCACTTTCGCGCCCAGCTCGATCAGGGTGTCGGCGGCTGAGAAGCCTGACACGCCAATCCCCGTGACCACTACGCGCAGGCCGCTCCAGTCGGCGTCCCAGCTGGTGAGTTCGGCCAGCCTGTCAGCGATTGAACCTTCGACTGACGCGATTGATTCCGGGCTTTCATTCACAGCAGTACCACCCATTCAGCGTAAAAAACTCCCAGGCCTGCGGCCACGAAGAGCCCGGCAAGGATCCAGAACCGGACCACTACGGTGACTTCAGCCCAGCCCTTCAATTCAAAGTGGTGCTGCAAGGGCGCCATCTTGAAGACACGCTTGCCGCCGCTGAGCTTGAAGAAGCCCACCTGGATGATCACGGACAAGGTGATCAGCACGAAGAGGCCGCCGATGAAGGCCAGCAGGAGCTCGGTACGGGAGAGAATGGCGAAGGCTGCAACGGCTCCGCCAATGGCCAGGGAGCCCGTGTCTCCCATGAAGATCTTTGCCGGTGACGTGTTCCACCAGAGGAAACCCACCAGCGCCGCGCTGAGAATGGCAGCCAGCAGGGCCAGGTCCATGGGGTCGCGGACCTGGTAACAGCCGCTTCCTGCCTCGCGCGGGGATCCACAAGCCTGGTTGCTTTGCCAGATTCCCATGATGGTGTAGGCGCCAAAGACCATGATGGATGCGCCCGCCGCCAGCCCGTCGAGGCCGTCGGTGAGGTTCACGCCGTTGGTGGCAGCGGTGATGATCAGGTTGGACCAGAGCACGAACAGGATGGCGCCAACCACGGTTCCACCGAAGGCAAGGTCCAGCCAGGGAATGTCACGCACCAGGGAGATCTGGGTCGAGGCAGGGCGGAGCCCGTTTTCGTTGGGGAACTGCAGGACCAGGATAGCGAAGATGATGCCGACGGCTGCCTGCAGGATCAGCTTGGCCCGGGCATTGAGTCCCAGGCTCCGCTTGTTGGAAATCTTTATGTAGTCATCGAGGAAGCCAACAAAGCCCATGCCGACCATCAGGAACAGCAGAAGCAGCCCGGAGGCGGACGGTCCGGGAGAGCGGGGATTCATCATCCACATGACCAGGTGGGTAGCAAAGTAACTGATGAGGACAGCAGCCACCACCACGGTCCCGCCCATGGTGGGTGTGCCGCGCTTGGTGTGGTGCGATGTCGGTCCGTCGTCGCGGATGAACTGGCCGTAGCTCTTGGCCACAAGGAACTTGATGAACAAGGGCGTCCCGATGAGGGCGACCAGGAGGGCGACGCCGGCGCCGATCAAAAGTGCAATCACAGCAGCTCGTTCCCTTCGCTTGCGGAAGCTTCGTCCGCGGTGTCTCCGGTGGGCTCGGCCCGTGGAGGTAATGCTATCCGATCACCCAAATGCCGCAGGCCCACCCCATTGGAGGACTTGAAGAGGACCAAGTCACCGGGTTTCAACTCGTTGCGCAGGAGCTCGTAGGCCTCCTCCACGGTTTCGGTGAATGAGCACTCGTCCCCCCAGGACCCTTCCTGGATCGCGGAGACGTAGAGGGCCCGGGCTTCCCGACCCACTACGACAAGCCTGGAAATGTTCAGGCGCACCACCTGGGTGCCCACGGCCGTATGCTCACGGATGGAGGCCTCCCCCAGCTCGAGCATGGCGCCCAGGACAGCCCAGGTTCTCCTGCCCTGTCCAAGGTCGGCGAGCGTCCGCAGGGCCGCGCGCATGGATTCGGGGTTGGCGTTATACGCGTCGTTGATGATGGTGACGCCGTCTTCGCGCTCTGTCCGTTCCATGCGCCAGCGGCTGGCCGCGGACTGCGAGCTGAGCGAGGAAGCGATGTCAGCGGCCGAAATTCCGGCCGCGAAAGCTGCGGCGGCTGCCGCCAACAAGTTGGTCACGTGATGGCCACCGATCAGCCGGCTGCGCACCTGAACGGCTGGGCCGCCGTCGGGAAGTATGAGGTCGAAGTCCGGGTAGCCCTGGTCATTGACAACCACGTTCCTGGCCTCCACCTCTTCGGTGGTGGCCGGTGAGGCAGTGAAACCCAGGACCTTGGCTTTCGTCCGTGAGCGCATGGCGGCGACGCGGCCGTCGTCGAGATTGATCACCGCGGTGCCATTCTCGCTGAGGGCCTCCACCATCTCGCCCTTGGCTTTGGCAATGTTTTCCACGCCGCCGAATTCACCAGCGTGAGCAGTGCCGACCACCAGGACAACGCCAATGTCAGGCTTGACCATGTCTGCCAAATACTTGATGTGGCCAATACCGGTGGCGCCCATTTCGATGACCAGGAATCGGGTGTTCTCATCAGCGGAGAAGACGGTCAGCGGTACCCCGACCTCGCCGTTGTAGGAACCCTGCGGCGCAACCGTGGGTCCCGCGGTGGACAGCACGCCCGCCAAGAGGTCCTTGGTGGTGGTCTTGCCCGCGGACCCGGTGATGCCGATGACCGTGGTTTCCTCTCCGCGCTGCTGCCTCGCTGCGCGAATCCGGCGGACGGCTTCAGCCGCCAAAGCGCCCATCGCAAGGACTGCGTCCTCGACCACGACGGCGGGAATCGGGTTCCCGTCCGGGCCGGCGACTTCGCGTTCGGCAAGGACAAGGACGGCGCCACGTTCGAAGGCAGCATCGACGAAGTCGTGGCCATCGGCGTGCTCGCCGGGCTTGGCAACGTACAGCGAACCCGGGGTTGCTTCCCGTGAATCAGTGACGACGGAGGTGGGCACGATGTCCGGAGCTCCGGTCAAGCGGCCATGGGTGATGTCGGCGATTTCCGCCGCAGTAAGTGCAATCATCTCGGTTTAGGACTCTATCCGCTGGTCTGTTGAAACGCTGAATCCCTTGGATGTCAAGGCGGCGCGCAACTCCACCCTGTCGTCCAGCGCCAGGTTCACTCCCTTGACTTCCTGCCAGACCTCGTGGCCCCGGCCGGCGATGAGGATCGTGTCTTCCGCTGTTGCCTTGTCGACGGCCAACCGGATGGCAGCATCCCTTGGGTAGGACTCGATGATTTCGCACGCCAGGCCCTCAGCGTCACGCGCCGCTACAGCGCCCTGCATGACGTCGGCGCGGATTGTCGCCGCATCTTCGTCGTGGGGATCGTCATCGCTGACAATCACTACATCGGCCAGGCGCGCCGCAATGGCGCCCATGGTGGGCCGCTTGCCTTGGTCCCGCTGGCCTGTGGCACCGAATACCACGATCACGCGCGATCCCTCCTTGGGCGAGCGAACCGCTTCCAAGGCCCGGGCAAGGGCATCAGGATTGTGGGCAAAATCAACAACGGAGGCCGGTGCGGTGGAGACGAGCTGCATGCGGCCGGGAACGTCCACGGTGAAAGGATCGTGCGAATCCAGGGCAGACTGAAGCTCCTTCACGTCGACGCCAGACTCCAGGACCATGATGGTGGCCAGTGCGGCGTTGGCCACATTGAAGCCGCCGGGCAGGCCGGTGTGGACGCGCAGGGCACGTCCGTCGGTGTGCCTGAGTTCGAATTCCGAGCCGAGTCCGCGTGCGGTGCTGGACGCTACGCTCCAGTCGGCGTCGGCGCCCTTGGCCGAGAGAGTGGTCACCGGAATATCGGCGGTGTCGGCCAGCTTGCGTCCCCAGGCGTCGTCAACCGTGACCACCGCGCGTCGGGCCCTGCCGCTGGTGAACAACTCGGCCTTGGTGCGGAAGTACTCTTCCATGCTTCCGTGCAGGTCCAAATGGTCCTGGGTGAGGTTGGTGAAGCCAGCTACTTCGAACATCACTCCGTCTACCCGGTGGTAGGCGATGGCATGCGATGAAACTTCCATTGAGGCGGCATCGAGCCCGCGTTCGCGCATCAGTGCAAGCAGCGCATGGACGTCCGTGGATTCGGGCGTGGTCAGGAGACTGGGGATGGGCTCTGCGCCGGCGACGATCTCGATGGTGCCAATAAGCCCGGGCTTCTTCCCGAGGGCACGCAACAGCGAATTAATGAAGTAGGTGGTGGTGGTTTTCCCGTTGGTTCCGGTGACACCGTACAGGGAGGGGAAACCACCCTCGGCGGGCTGGCTACGGTAGATCAGTGCGGCCAAGCGTCCGACGACGGTACGCGGCTGGTCGACGACCAGTACGGGCACTGGCTGCTCGCCGGCCAGGGCAAGCTGGCGCGCCCCGGCGTCGTCCGTCACCACAGCGACGGCGCCGCCGTCGATCGCCTGCGCCACGAAGTCGGCGCCGTGCCGCGAGGCACCCGGCAAGGCAACGTAGAGGTCCCCGGCCTCGACGGTCTTCGAATTGAGGGAAATACCGGTCACGCCGGCCTCACGGCTGGCGTCCGGGGCCGCAAGCCCGAGCGACTCAGCAATGGTGGCCAAGGATACCGCAGCAACGGACCCGGGCCGGAAGCCCGATCTGCCGGAATCCGGAGTGCTGGCTTGGACATCTGCCTGATTGTGCTCTGACACGTGGTTCTCCGTTGGTGCTCGTGGAACGACCGGCCGGGGGCCAGCGGCGCCCGGGCCGTTAGTGGTGGATCGATATTTGGCCGAAACAGACGCCCAAAAAGCTTACTTGACGAACTGGGGCAGCCGCGCGGGGGTGCCCGTTGACGGCGGCACGTTGTACGTCCGGAGGACCTGTGCCATGACGGAACGGAACACCGGCCCGTTGGTGATGCCGTAGATGCTTCCCTTAG
Source organism: Paenarthrobacter sp. UW852 (assembly GCF_024608385.1). Taxonomy (NCBI): domain Bacteria; kingdom Bacillati; phylum Actinomycetota; class Actinomycetes; order Micrococcales; family Micrococcaceae; genus Paenarthrobacter; species Paenarthrobacter sp. UW852. The sequence continues at coordinate 58,530 of NZ_JAMSGY010000014.1, read as the reverse complement.
GGCGCTGGAGCACCACTTCCACGATGAAACGGGGATCCTCCATGGGAGCCATACCCACCATGGAGGCCGTGTAACCATCGAAGCCGGGCAAACCGTCCTCACGGGGCGCCTGGGACGTTCCGGTCTTGGCACCGACGCGGTAACCGTCGATGGCCGCATCTTTGATCTGGCCCTCAGTCACGGCACTTTCCAGGATGTCCTGAACCTGTTTCGCCGTCTCTTTGGAAACGACCTGGCGGGGGTCCTTGGCGGGAACCTTGTGCTCTTCCCCACCGGGGGCAATGTAGCTGTCAATGAGCCTGGGCTGGAGCATGACGCCGTTGTTGGCGATGCTCTGGTATGCACGGACGGTCTGCAGCGTCGATTGCGACACGCCCTGCCCAAAGAGCACTGTGTACTGCTGGCGGTCATCCCACTGCTCCGGCTTGGCGAGGATGCCGGTCGCCTCGGCAGGGAGGCCAATGTCGGTCTGCTCCCCTACCCCGAACTTCTTGAGCCAGTCATAACGCTGCTCTTTGGTCAGGCGGCTGCCTGCCATCACGGTTCCGGTATTCATGGACCAGCCCAGGATGCCGGCCAATGTCCGCTCCTCGGTGCCGTGCTCGAACGCGTCAGTGAAGGTCTGGCCATCTATGGTGTACGACGGCGGAATAGTGAAATGGTCCAGCGGGTTGGACTTGCCCTCCTCGATCACAGCCGCGGCGGTGATCATTTTCTCCACAGAACCCGGCTCGTATGCGGCTGTCACAGAGCGCACGCCGCGGTCCTTGGCATCGACCTTGCCCGGATCATTCGGGTCGGGTGCATTGGTGTCGGCCAATGCGATGAGGTTGCCGGTCTTGGTGTCCATGACGATGATCACGCCCCACTCGGCGCTGAGCTTGTCGACCTGGTTCTGGATCGCTTGCTGGGCAAAGTACTGGATGTCGGTGTTGAGGGTCAGTTTGACGTCACTGCCATCCACGGCAGGGGTCAGCTCGTCAGTTGCCACCGGAATCCGGAGGCCATCTGCACCAATTTCAAAGACGCGCTTTCCCTCGGTGCCGCGCAGCACATCATCCTGTGTCTGTTCGATGCCGGCCTGACCGCTGGTGCCATCCTGCAGGAACCCTATGACTCCGCCGGCCACGCTGCCATTGGGATAAACCCGCTTGCTGACACCTTCTGCCACGATTCCAGGAATCAGGAGTTTGGAGATCCGGTCCTCGAGCTCCGGTTTGACGTCCTTGGCCACCACCGCATACTTTTTGTCGCCGGTCAGGGCATCACGGACTTTGCCCTCGTCGGCTCCCAGCAGGGCAGCCAGTTCGGAGATTCCCTGGTCCCGGGTGACGACGTCGAGTTCTTCGGTCTTCTCGTTATAGCGCTTGAACGAAGCCGTGTTGGTGTTCTGGACCTGGTCCACCACGATGTTGTAGCGAATCACGCTGCTGGCCAGGACCGTGCCTTTGGAGTCTACAATCTTGCCCCGTTCGGCGGGCAATACCTGGGGTGTCAGTCGGCTCGCAAGGGCGGCTTCGGCCATTCCGCCCACGTCAAGTCCCTGCACCATGAACAGCTTGCCGCCCACTACAAGCAACAGCGTCAGCATGATGCCAAGGCCAACACGCAGCCGCTTCCTTGCCGCCGGCGTCTTCGGTTTTTTCGATGTGCCGGGGTTCTGCGCCACGTGGATTCCTTGCTGCTGGCCTTAATTCAATGGACTGATGGGCTACTGCCCTGGTGCCTTCTGCTGCGGAGCAGGTACCGATCCCCCGTGCAGTTCCACCGGCGGGGTTGCTGCCGTCCCAGCCGCCGGAGCGGCAGGCGTGGGGGCCGGAGCGGCCGGTGTTACTGGCTTGAGGTTCTCCAGCGGGTCCTTGGTAGTCACCGACGGAACAACATCAAGCATTCCTGCCACCGCGGGAGGAGCGAGCTGCGCACCGGGCTTGTCCCCCTTAACCGCAGGAGTCGCCTTTCCCGTAACTGTCATGGTGTCCACATCGATCTGGCCTTTCGCCGTGGACGGTACCATTCCCAATTCTGCAGCCTTCGCGGCCAGATTCTGCGGAGCTTCGTAGTTCTGCTTCTTCTGTGTCAGATCCTGGTTTTCCTTGTTAAGGGACGCGGCTTCCGCTTTGAGCTGCACCAGTTGGTACTGCGCTGTAGACACTGAAATGTTGAGTACCAGGACGGTCAGCAGCGCAGCTGCCATGGCCACGAAGCACAGGACGACGAAGGGCGTCCTCCGCTTCCCGGGCGCACTGCGGACCAAGGAAAGCGGTGTGCGTGCCTTCCTCGGCGCATCCGGCTTTCCCGCGGGAACTGGCAATGCGCGTGCCGTGTTGCCCACTACGGAGGGCGATGTCTTCGCTGCGGCGCTGCTCATGCGTCTCTCCTTGGTTTGATACGCTCCACTGCCCTGAGGCGGGCAGATGCCGCACGCGGGTTTTCAGCGATTTCTGCTGCTGTAGGCACTTCCGTACCTTTGGTGATGGTCTTGAGTTCGGGTTTATGCTCTTCGAGCTCAACCGGGAAGCCGAGTGGTGCGGAGGACTTCGATCCGGACTGGAAGACAGATTTGACGATCTTGTCCTCCAGGGAGTGGTAGGACATCACCACGATCCGTCCGCCCATGGCCGTGGAAGCCACGGCAGCCGGTACCGCTCTCTCCAGGACGTCGAGTTCTTCGTTGACTTCGATCCTCAGGGCTTGGAACGTTCGCTTCGCGGGGTGTCCCCCACTTTTGGCAGCGGCGGCGGGTACGACGCTGCGTATTTGCTCCACCAGCTCCCCGGTCGTCGCAAAGGGCTTTTCGGCCCGCGCGTTGACGATCCTGTTGGCGATCCGGCCGGCAAACTTTTCCTCACCCCATTTGCGGATAATGCGCACCAGCTCGTCTTCGCTGTAGTTGTTCACCACATCCGCTGCTGTCTGGCCACGGCTGGTGTCCATCCGCATGTCCAGCGGAGCGTCATAGGAGTAGGCGAAACCGCGTTCACGCTCGTCCAGCTGCAGGGAGGAAACCCCCAGGTCCATGAGGATCCCGTGCACCTCCGGAATGCCGAGATCGGCGAGAACGTCCTCGATCTCGTCGTAGACGGCGTGGACAAGGTCTATCCTGTTCGAGAACGGTTCCAAGCGGGCCCCGGCGAGGGAGAGGGCCTCTTCGTCGCGATCGATGCCAACAAGGTGAAGATCGGGAAAGCGCTGGAGCATCGCCTCGGAGTGGCCACCCATGCCGAGCGTGGCGTCGATGGCAACCGGCGTCCTGCCCAGCTTCCTCGCGGCTTCGAAACCAGGGGCCAGCAGGTTGATGCAGCGGTCTTTCAGGACGGGCACGTGGCGCTCCGATGTGGGCTTTGCCGCGTCCTGCTCTTCCACGCTGCCTCCTCTTTCCTTAGTGCTTGCACGCTGATTCTTGAATCGGATCCCCATCCGCGCCTATTGTCCTGCCGGCCTGGCTCAGGGGAAGTTGAGCCAGGAAGACTGTCCAATGGGCGGCTGGAGATCCCATCCAAGAAGCGGGATCCCTGCTCACTCAGCCCGGTTAGAAGAACCCGGGCAGATTGTCGTCATCCGTTTCCGAGAAGGCAGCTTCCTTCTCGTTGAGGTACTCATTCCAAGCTTCTGCATCCCAGATCTCCGCACGGGTACCGGCACCAATCACTGCCAGTTCCCGACCGAGGCCGGCATACGTCCGGAGCGCCGGCGGAATCGTCACGCGCCCCTGCTTGTCTGGTACTTCGTCCGAGGCCCCAGACAGAAAAACCCTGATGTAGTCGCGAGCCTGCTTGGAGGACAGTGGCGCCTCCCGCATCGACTCGTGAATGCGCTCAAATTCCTTCTGGCTGAAGACGTAGATGCAGCGCTCCTGGCCCCTGGTGAGGACCAGTCCCTCGGCAAGCTCCTCACGGAACTTGGCGGGAAGAATGATTCGGCCCTTTTCGTCGAGACGTGGTGAGTGAGTGCCCAAGAACACTGGCCCCACCGCCCCTCAGTCAAGGTGCCCGCACATGCCCAACACTGCCACTACCCTCTTATGTTCTCCACTTTACTCCACAACGCCCCACAGTCAACGCACGTTTGGACGTTTCTCCACCACTTTGAAATTCGAGCGGCCAATAAACCCGCGGATTTTGGGGAAGGGAGCACAGTGGAGGGCTGCGGGAGACTTGTCCCGGGCCGCGGCAGCCCGGGGGCACGCACAGGCGCCCCAACAGAGGGAATGGCGCTGAATGATGGGCCGGGTGGTGGGAAGTGGAGTGCCGCAGCTGGAGCCAGGGAATGCCCTGACCGGCATAAGCCGTGGGCAAGCGGGCGAAGACGCAAAGGGCCGGTTAAACGCGGAAAGACCCGCAGGGCGGGTCTTTCGTTATCCCCTGGCGGTAGTCAGGAGATGCATAAATCACTTGCTGAGGGCCTTCGCCGGCCGAAGGGAGCCGGAGTTCAGTTGTCGTCGCGGCGGCGTTCGTCCCAGCGTTCTTCGAGGCTGCTCATGAACGTGCTCTTGGGCTTGGCCTTTCCTGACCTTGCCTTGCCGCCTTTACCGAAGGCCGAACCGCGCAACGTGGCGAAGTACACCCCGGCGCCCATGACGACGAACCCCAGGACGCCTATGGGAATGGCTTGGATGGACACCCCAACCAGCAGGAGGAGGATACCTGCGATAGCGCCGAGCACACCGATGATCACATGCCGGGTTGACCAGCTGCGTATGGGATCCGAGCCCATCGTGTTGGCAAACTTCGGATCGTCCTCATGAAGTTGCTTCTCCAGTTGCTCAAGCAGCTTCTGTTCGTGCTCCGAGAGGGGCATCGCGACCTCCTTTAGTCAGCCAGCGTCTGGACATAACGCGTCCTGTGCGTCTGTTTCCAAAACGATCGGACCAGGGGAATCGTTCCCAAAATACTCTCTGGGTTCAGCGGGCATTCGGGGACCGACTGTTGAGGAAACAGTTTGTCCAGACGATCTAAATCTCTGTAATAAATAGGATAGTTTGTCGGACGCCGATCTGAAAGACACGCACCAGGTGAGCAAGGCGCCCTCCCGGGGATCAGGTCCCTGCTGGGGGCTTACCGGGTTCCAAAAGCCGGGCAGGCAGCAAAGTCCTGGAACCAAAGCGTTCAGACACACGGTCCAGGGCCTGCTCCGCAGCACGCCAGTTATCGTCCCTGCGGTCAAGGCTCAACTGCATGGACGTCTGCCCGGCCGGCTCCAGTTGCTCAGCCCGTACCCCTACCAGGCGGACGCTCATGGATCGCGACCCCAAGGACTCCAGCAGCTGCACCGCGACCTGGTAGATCAACTGGGCGCTGTCCACGGGAGTCTGCACAGTCCTGCTCCGCGAAACAGTGGAGAAATCGGAGTAACGAAGTTTGAGGGCAATGGTCCTCGCGAGCATGCCGGAGCTGCGAAGCCGCGAAGCCGTCCTATGGGACAGCCGCAGCAACTCCCGGTGCAGTAACGCGTTATCTCCCGTGTCCACTGCAAACGTTTCCTCGGCGCCGATGCTCTTTTCGAGCCTTGTCGGGGTTACCGGACGGGGGTCTATTCCCATGGAGAGCCGGTGGACATGCTCACCACTGGCCCCAAGCACCTTCTTTAAGGATGCGGGCGGCGTCGCGGCGACATCAGCAACGGTCCGGATACCCAGCCGGGCCAGTACCTCTCCGGTCTTCCCACCCACACCCCACAAGGCATTGACGGGCAGGCTGTGCAGGTAGGGAACCGTGTCGTCGGCATCGATTTGCAGGATCCCGTCCGGCTTGCAGCGCGTTGAGGCGATCTTGGCCACGAACTTGGAGGCAGCAATGCCCACTGAGGCGGTAATCCCCAGCTCCGATTCGACCCTGCGGCGGATCAGGTGCCCGATCTCAAGCGGCGTTCCCAGCCGCCTGATGGCACCACCCACGTCAAGGAATGCCTCGTCGACGCTCAGGGGCTCCACCAGCTCAGTGATCGAGGCGAAGATCTCCATCAATTGTGCCGAGACCTCGTAGTAGACCTTGTGCCGGGGATTGATAATGACTGCCGAAGGGCACCGCCTCATGGCGATGGACATGGGCATCGCGGATTTCACGCCAGTCGCCCGGGCCTCATACGAGGCGGACAGGACCACCGAACGTTCAGCCGGGAAACCAACGATCACCGGCTTGCCCCGAAGCTCCGGGCGGCTGCGAAGTTCCACCGAGACAAAAAAGGCATCCATGTCCACATGAAGTATGCTGGTTCGCCTCAGTTCCCGCAGGGCATCTCCAGCGCTGCGGGCGGATCCGTCGCCGGCACCTTGGGCGCTACCGAATGCTTCCTGCCTCACAACGGCAATACTATGCCCGCCCACTGACTAAACTGGAGGCACAATCCGGCTCAGCCCCAGGAAGGATACCCTGTGAAGCTCTTTGGAACTCCTCAAACGCGAGGGTTTGCCCTGCTCGCAGTAAGTGTCGCAGTGGCGGCCTCAGCCTGCACACCGTCGACCGGGGGTTCAGCAGCTCCATCCCCAAGCGACGCGGCTTCGGCGTCGTCCTCGTCCTCATCGAGCGCCGCGCCGACTCCGTCCGGCTCCGCCACCTCCTCAGCCACAGCATCCCCGGGCACAACCGCTCCGGCTCCCGATGCGACCGCCACGGTGAATGCCTTGGTCCCCGGCTTCCCGCAGCAACTGATTCCAGTCATGCCCAACACGTCGGTCCGCTCAAGCAGCGTGGACAAAAAGGACGCCCTGACCAACGTGGCCCTCGTCGGCACTGTTAAAGCGCCTCCTGAAGGGGTGGTGGACTACTACAAGTCCTCACTTGAAGCCCAGGGATTCAAGCTGGTTCCCGGCCCCGAAGCCGTGGGCAATGTCACCTCCCTTGACTTCATCCGGGGCGACGGGGAGACCGTCAACGTCTCAATCCGGCAGAAGGAGGGTGTTTCCACCTTCACCATCGGAGCCAATGTGGCAGCAGGATCCGTCAAGTGACGGTTTCCGCCCAGGTGTCCTCCGAACAAACAGAGTTCGTCAGTGCCGTTGCCGGGAAACTCAACGGCTTCCTTTCGGGCCAGCAGGACCTCATGGCCGGTGTCTCGGCCGACGTCGCACCACTCATCGGTTCCATTTCCCAGCTGGTCACCGGAGGAAAGCGCCTGAGGGCGCTGATGTGCTACTGGGGTTGGCGGGGCGCGGGCGGCGGCGCCGGCGATCCTGACATCGTCATGGCCGGGTGCGCCCTTGAACTGTTCCAGGCCGCAGCGCTGATCCACGACGACATCATCGACCGTTCCGACACGCGGCGGGGCGGGCCAAGCGTCCATAAGAGATTCAGCCAACTCCATGAGGCCCAGGGGTGGGCCCTGGACAGCGGGCGATTCGGCGACGCCGCGGCCATCCTGACCGGGGATCTCTGCCTGTCCTTCAGTGAGGAGTCGTTCACCGGTATCGGGACACGTGCGGCGTCCGGCACCCCGGCCCGCGGGATCTTCAACGTCATGCGCGCAGAGGTGATGGCCGGCCAGTACCTGGACATCCTTGAAGAAGTGGCCGGACCCGTCCGCGACCGCGTGGGATCCGTGGACCGGGCCAAGTCGATCATCCGGTACAAGTCTGCGAAGTACTCCACCGAACATCCCCTTGCCCTGGGCGGGGCATTGGCGGGAGCCCCGGCGGAGCTCCTGCGGGCCTACTCGGAGTTCTCCTTGCCGCTTGGCGAGGCCTTCCAGATGCGGGACGACGTCCTAGGAGTTTTCGGCGATCCTGAAACCACCGGTAAACCAGCAGGGGACGACCTCCGCGAAGGAAAAAGGACCGTCCTTGTAGGTTTCGCCATCAACCAGGCTGGGCCAGCCGAAGCCGATTACCTTGACCGCACCTTAGGCAATCCCGGGCTCGGAGCGGAAGAAGTGGAAGCGATCAGGCGAATCATTATCGAAAGTGGCGCGCTCGAGGCTACGGAGGCGCTCATTGCCGAACTCAGCTCGCAGGCCTTTGCAGCCCTGGAGCGATTGCCCCTTCAGGAAGTTCCGCTGATGGCGCTCAGCCAGCTTGCCGAAGCAGCTGTGAGCCGCGCGGCCTGACCGCCGGCGCACGTTGCCGCCGCAGGGTCAGCCGGCCCCACAAAACATGACGCGTACGACGACGGTGGAGACCGTCGTCGTACGCGTTTAAGTGTGTTTTACCCCAGGACGCGGCTTTACCAGGCCAGTGACTGGGCGCGGCGCCTGATCTCGGTCTTGCGCCCTTCCCGCAAGGCGTCTATGGGCCGTCCCTGCAGCGACTCGTCAGGGGTGAACAGCCAGACAATCAGCTCTTCGTCGGTATATCCGGCGTCGCTGAGAACCGCGACCGTCCCCTTCAGGCTGTCAACGACGTGACCGTCCTGAATAAACAGGGCCGGGATCGAACGGACATTCCGTTCTCCCCGCCTGATGGCAACTATGGCGCGCTCATCCAGAAGTCCGTGGACCTTGGTGATGGAAACTTCCAGCAGTTCGGCGACATCCGGCAAGGGCAGCCAGTCGGAAACAAGGCTTTCTACATTACTCACGGAACAAGGTTGCCACGCCGCCCCGCCCCTCGCCTAGCCGGAGGACGACGACGATACCGGCCGGTGCGGTGAACGCCCCCAATTCTGTCGGATAAATCGGGAAGCATAATCCATTACGTCCCGAATTGTTGTGCCGATGAAATAAGTGTGAGAGATTCACACTGATCACTCTTGCACCATTGATAACATCAGTAACATTGGTAACACTGACAACAGCGCAAACAATCGCCCCGCTGTTGAGATGAGGACACTTTCATGACGACGCCCCGCTCGCCGAAACGAACCATGAGCATGCCGGTCATTGCGGCAACCACGGCTGCGCTTCCCGCCGTGGTCTTGTCCTCATTGGCCTTGGCGCAACCTTCCATTGCGGCGCCTGCCCCGCAGCAGCCCCGGAAGATTCCGGCCACCCTTGCGGCAGCCATGAAGGCCCAGGCAGCCAACACCGGCACCGTGATACCGGCCCAGGCCGTCGCGGCTACGCTTCCCGCGACCCTCCGCCCGATGGCCCCGTCGGTACCGGACACCTACACCATCGTCCGCGGCGACACCATCAGCGCAATTGCCCGCCGGTTCAACCTGGACACAAACGCGGTGCTTGAACTGAACAAGCTCACGGCAACCACGCTGATCTTCCCCGGGCAGACCATCAAGCTCACCGGGACAGCTTCGGCCGCCCCGGCGCAGCCTTCGGCGCCGGCAGCCCCCAGCACGCCCAGCACCCCGGGGAACGGCGCCGTTTACACGGTGGTCTCCGGCGACACCCTGAGTGCGATCGCTGCCAAGCACGGCGTGCCCTTGTCCAGCATCTTCAGCTGGAACAACCTCAGCGGCAGCTCCATCATTTACCCGGGACAGAAGATCAAGGTCAGTGGCGGGTCCGCTCCCGCTGCGCCCACAGCGCCTTCGGCCCCCGCAACGCCGGCGCCGGCACCCACCACCAGCGCAGGTTCGTACATCATCAAGGCCGGCGACACGCTCAGCTCCATCGCCTCACGGAATGGCGTTTCCCTGGCTGCGTTGATGAGTGCCAACAACGTCACGGCCACCACCGTGATCTATCCCGGCCAGAAACTCACCATTCCCGGCGCGGGCACCAGCCTCCAGCCCGCGGGTGAGACCAAGCCGCTGGTTCCCAGCACCTTCCTTGGTTTCACCTACCCTCCGGCGGTCGTCAGTTCCGCCAACGAGAACAAGGCGCTCCTGAACGCCTCCCCGGTGCCCACCCGCGCCGAAATGAAGGGCATTGTGGCCGACACCGCGCGGCGTATGGGTGTGAGCCCGTCCTTGGCCCTGGCCTTCGCCGAGCAGGAGTCAGGCTTTGACCAGCGGGCCGTATCACCGGCCAACGCGATCGGCACCATGCAGGTCATCCCCTCCTCAGGGCAGTGGGCCTCCGACCTGGTGGGCCGGAAACTTAACCTCCTCGATCCGTATGACAACGCCACGGCCGGCGTTGCCATCATTCGGGCGCTCATTGCGACGAGCAAGGATCTGGACAACGCAATCGCGGGTTACTACCAAGGCCAATACTCGGTCAGCAAGTACGGAATGTACGACGACACCAAGCGCTACGTCGAGTCGATCAAGGCCCGCCAGCGCACCTTCGGCTAGGTCTTTCCCAGCACCTCGGAAGGGGCCCGCATCCTGCGTGGATTCGGGCCCCTTCCCCGTCTCGTTTAGGATCGTAAGGTGCAAGAACCAACGCAGGACCACCTCATCGGGACTACCGTCGACGGCCGATATACGGTCCGTTCACGCCTCGCAAGGGGCGGAATGTCCACCGTGTACCTGGCTACGGACCTACGCCTCGAGCGCGACGTAGCCGTCAAAGTCCTGCACCCGAACCTGGCCAACGATCCCACCTTCCTGCAACGCCTGAGCCGCGAAGCCAAGGCTGCAGCCAGTCTCTCCCACCCGCACATCGTGGGGGTCCTGGATCAGGGCGAGGACGGCCATATCGCCTACCTCGTCATGGAATACGTCAAGGGACACACCCTTCGCGACGTCATGACTGAGCAAGGGGCCCTCCCGCCGCGACTCGCGTTGGCGCTGATCGATCCTGTCATTGAAGGACTCGCCGCCGCGCACGGCTCCGGGCTGATCCATCGCGACATCAAGCCCGAGAACGTCCTCATAGCCGACGACGGGCGCATCAAGGTGGCCGACTTCGGATTGGCCAGGGCAGTCTCAGCCAACACCAGTACGGGCGCCCTGATCGGTACCGTCGCCTACCTGGCCCCTGAACTTGTGCTGGGCCAGGCCGCTGACGCCCGCAGCGACATCTACTCCGCCGGCATCATGCTGTACGAAATGCTGACCGGGAAACAACCCTACGCGGGCGACTCACCCATCCAGGTGGCGTACCAGCACGTCAATTCCGTTGTCGGGCGGCCGTCGGACGTGGCTCCCGGACTGGCAGACGACCTGGACGAACTGGTTCAGTGGTGCACCGCCACAGATGCCGAAAACCGTCCCGTCGACGGCACTGCCCTGCTGACGGAGCTGCGCCACATCCGAACCACCCTCACCGATGAGCAGCTGGACCACAGGCAGTCCCCCGCCCCGACGCCGCACTCCCCTGCATACGCACCTGAATCGGCACCGGTAGGCAGTCCGGCCGGGAATCCCACCGAGGCCTTGGCGACCACGGCGTCGCCCACTGAGTTCATCTCACAGCAGCGCAATCCCACCACCATCATGGCGGCAGCGGGCTCGGGGCTCCAACGTTCCACACAGGATCCCACCGACCACGACCTGAACCAGCCCGGCAAGCGTGAGCTGAAAAGGATTGAACGGCAGCAGGCAAAAGACCGCGCCAGGGCTGCGGCGACTCCGGTCCGCCAACTCCGTGAAGGCAACCCACGCCGCCGCGGCATCATCTGGGCCGTCGTGATCGTCATCCTGGCATTGTTGGCAGCCACTGCCGGGTGGTTCTTCGGCATGGGTCCCGGGTCTCCCGGAACCATACCCGACGTCAAGAACAAGACCGTGGCGGAGGCCCAGCAATTGCTCCGCACAGCCGGCTTCCAGTCTGAGCCGCGGGACGTGTTCGACGACGACATCCTGCCCGGTTACGCTGTGGGAACGGAGCCCAGATCCGGCGCGGAAGTCCGGAAATTCCAATCCGTCACAGTCTTCGTTTCCAAGGGTGCACAGCTCTTTCCGCTGCCGACGCTCACGGGAGGCACACTGGCGGAGGCCAAGACCGCCCTGAACGCGGCGCAAATGGCGCTTGGCAACGTAACCGAAGCCTTCGATGACAAGGTGCCGGCCGGCGTCGTGATCTCACAGGACCCCGCCACCGGCAAGGAAGTGCGGCATGGCACACCTGTGGCTTTGGTGGTGTCCAAGGGGCCGCAGCCGATTCCCGTCCCCGATGTCCGCGGTTTGGCGAAGGACGCCGCCATCAAGGCCCTCCAGGACGTGGGATTGAAGGCTGTGGTCGCCCCGGATAAGGTTTTCGACAAGTTACCCGACAATGGCGTCGTGTCGCAGTCCCCAGCGAACGGCACCCTAGTCAAGGGTGACACCGTGACGCTTACACTTTCCAAGGGCCCCAAGATGGTGAAAGTACCCAACTTTGTGGGAAAGAACGCCGATGCCGCAGAGAAAGAGCTCAAGAGCCTTGGTTTTGAAGTGCTCAGAAAACAAGATGTGGTGATCTTGAACCTCGTCCTGGTGCAGAACCCCGTCAACATCGAAGTTCCCGAGGGTTCCCCCATCACACTGACCGTAGTCTGATACCCAGGAAACAACAGAAGGCGCGGTCCCCTATCAGGGGACCGCGCCTTCTGCTTTGTCAGTTCATGGTGTCAGCGCTTGGAGAGGGCGCCCGCGACCAGGAACGCCATTTCCAACGACTGCATGTGGTTCAGGCGCGGGTCGCAGACCGACTCGTAGCGGTCCAGGAACGCGTCCTGGTCGATCGGATCGGCACCGCCCAGGCACTCCGCGACGTCGTCGCCCGTCATTTCGACGTGAAGGCCGCCCGGGACCGTACCTAGCGAGTGGTGGACCTCGAAGAAGCCACGGACCTCGTCAATGACGTCGTCGAAGTTGCGGGTCTTGTAGCCGTTGGGCGATGTGACCGTGTTGCCGTGCATCGGGTCCGTGACCCACAGGACCTGGGCACCGGAGGCAGTAACGCGTTCGACGACGGCGGGCAGCTTCTCGCGGATGTTCTTGGCACCCATGCGGGTTATGAAAGTGAGGCGGCCCGGTTCGCGGTTGGGGTCCAACTTATCGATCAGGCGCAGGGCGTCATCACCGCTGGTGGTCGGGCCAAGCTTGACGCCGATCGGGTTCCGGACGCGGGACAGGAAGTCAACGTGGGCGTGGTCGAGTTCGCGGGTCCGCTCACCGATCCATAGGAAGTGCGACGACGTGTCGTACGGCAGGCCCGTGCGTGAGTCGATGCGTGTCAGCGCGCGCTCGTAGTCCAGCAGCAGTGCTTCGTGGCTGGCGAAGAATTCGACGCGCTTGAGTGCCTCAAAGTCGGCGCCACAAGAATCCATGAAGCTGATGGCCCTGTCGATGTCCCGCGCCAGGGACTCGTAACGTGCATGGGCGGGGTTCTCGGTGAACCCCTTGTTCCACTGGTGCACCAGGCGAAGGTCAGCAAAGCCCCCCTGTGTGAACGCCCGGATGAGGTTCAGGGTGGATGCGGAGGTGTGGTACGCCTTGAGCATGCGGCTTGCGTCGTGTGCACGTGACTCTGGAGTGAAGTCGTAACCGTTCACAATGTCGCCGCGGTACGCGGGGAGGGTCACGCCGTCGCGCGTTTCATCGTTGGAGGAGCGTGGCTTGGCGAACTGGCCGGCCATGCGGCCCATCTTGATGACGGGCATGGCGGCGCCGTACGTGAGAACGACAGCCATCTGGAGGATGGTCTTCACCCGTGCACTGATCTTGTCCGCCGTTGCTGCCTCGAACGTCTCGGCGCAGTCTCCGCCCTGGAGGAGGAAGGCCTTGCCCTGGGCAGCGGCGGCGAGCCGTTCCCGGAGGACGTCCACTTCACCGGCGAAAACCAACGGCGGCACCGCTGACAGCTCTTTGACGGAAGCCTTGAAGACCTCGGCGTCCGACCATGTTGGCTGCTGGGAGATCGGCAGGTCCCGCCAGGCGTCAAGCCCGGGATAGTTCGCAGCTCCGCTCTGGGCGGTGCTTGCGAGGGGGTCTGCAATGGCGGGTGCGGTGTTCGCGGTTAGCTCAGTCACCCTTAAAGAGTAGTAGCCTCCGGCGGCGTTGCGGGACTGAAGCCGTAACTGACGATGGCCGGTGCGTCACAGTCTCTCCGCTGATCCATTCGCCCCGCTCCGCGGTTCATCCCTGTCATCGGAGATGTCGGGGGTCGCGTCCTCGGCAACCTCGACTTTCCGGACCGGCTCAGGGCCTTTTCCGGCGAGCTGGGCCTTGACCACTGCTGCGTACTCATCCACGTACTCCTGACCTGAGAGGCGCATCAGGCTGGACATGATTTCATCTGTAACGGCCCGCTGGACCTGGCGGTCGTCCTCCATGCCGTAGTAGCGGCTGAAGTCCATCGGTTGCCCAAAGATGATGCCGATCCGGCGGATATTTGGCAGTCTCTTGCCGATGGGCTGGACCTTTTCGGTCCCGATCATGGCTACCGGCACTACCGGCACCCGCGTCTGAAGGGCCAACTTGGCGACGCCCACCTTGCCGCGGTAGAGCCTGGCATCGGGGCTGCGGGTGCCTTCAGGGTAGATTCCCAACAATCCTCCGGACGCCAGCACATCCTTTCCTGCCTGAAGCGACATCTCCGACGCAGCGCCGCCCGAACGGTCCATGGGGAGCTGGTTGCTTAACCGGAAAAACATCGCCGTGAGCCGTCCTTTAATTCCCTTTCCAGTGAAGTACTCGGATTTGGCCAGGAAGATCACCGGGCGGCGAACCATCAAGGGAAGGAAGATGGAGTCGGAAAAGGACAAGTGGTTGGAGGCAAGGATGGCTGCGCCGTTGTCGGGAACGTTGTCCAGGCCCTTGACCCAGGGACGGAACAGAAGCTTGAGGATCGGACCAAGGAAGATCCTCTTCATGACCCAATAGAACACGTTAGTCCCCTTACGGCCGACGGTTGGCATGCTTCCGGCAACCCGGCCGGCACTCAACAGCAACCCTACTCCAGTGAGAAATCTCCAGAACAGTGACACGATGGGACGCATGACGGAACGCCCTTCACCTGCTGCGCCGCTCGCCTTCCACTATGCGGGGCATGGACCAAACGCCTCCACTGGCGTGGCCATCTGCCACGGTTTCACGGGCAGCCCCCTGAGCATGCTCCCGTGGGCTGAGTATCTGGCCTCCCAGGGATTTGCCGTCTCCGTGCCGCTGCTCCCCGGCCACGGCACCAGTTGGCATGACCTCGCAACCACCCGCTGGCAGGACTGGTACCGGACCTTCGAGCAGAGCTACCTTGAACTTGCTGGACAGACCAGGACCTGTTTTGTTGCCGGGCTGTCCATGGGAGGTGCCGTGGCACTTCGGGTTGCCGCAGTCCACGACGTGCCTGGCCTGGTGCTGGTCAATCCCGGCCTCAGCTTTTATGACAGGCGCGTGAAGTACGTGGGCGCCCTGAAGTATGTCATGCGGACCACCACCCCCATTGTGGAGGACTCACCGGCGCCGGCCACCGATGAGACGGGCGACTACTCCAAGACTCCCTTGAAGTCAGTGCACGAGCTGAAGAAGCTTTTCCGCGCCGCGACCCGTGGCCTGCCGGAAGTGCAGGCACCTGCATTGGTATTCAAATCGGCGGTGGATGGCGTCATCCCTCCGAGTTCCGTGGCCACCATCGAACGGCACATCGCTTCCTCGCGCCTGAAGGTCGTGACCCTTCCCCATAGCGGGCACGTAGCCACCCTGGATGTGGACGCGCCCACCATTTTCGAAGAATCCGCCAGGTTTTTCCGTCAGCACGCCGACGACAGAGTAGCCTCAGAGTCATCATGAACATGCTTCCGGATTTCTCGCCGTTCTCCAGCCAGTGGAACGGGATCGGGCCACGCGTTGGCGTTGTGATGTCCCATGGCTTCACTGGCAGCCCGCACAGCGTCAGGCCGTGGGCTGAACACCTGGCCGCTGCAGGCTACGCTGTCCGCCTGCCCCTGCTTCCGGGCCACGGCACCACCTGGCAGGACATGGCCACCCGTTCCTGGCGGGAATGGCACCGGGCAGTTGACGATGCATACCTCGAACTGGCGGCCGAGTGCGACTACGTCTTCGCTGCAGGCTTGTCCATGGGCGGTACCCTGGCCCTGCGGATCGCGGCCACCCGACCCGTAGCCGGCACTATCGTGGTCAACCCGGGACTGGTCCTCGATGACCCGCGTGCAGTGGTCGTAGCCGCGTTGAAGTATGTGGTGAAGTCGACTCCGGCCATCGCCAACGACATCCTCAAGCCGGACCAGGATGAAGGTGCCTACACCCGAACGCCGGTGGCTGCAGCCCATCAACTCAAGAAGATGTACAAGGACACTGCTGCCCTTCTCCCCCGCATCAATGCTCCTGTTCGTGTCTACAAATCAACAGTGGACAACGTCATCTCGAAGGCCAGCCTGGAACTCCTTCGTTCCCGCTCCAGCGCGCCTGTCGACATCCACTACCTGGCCAACAGCTACCACGTGGCCACGCTCGATAACGATGCCCCCGAGATCTTCCAGGGCACGGTGGACTTCATCCAAAAAACCGTTGCGAACCTGGCCGGACACGGAGCTTCCCCCGAAAAGGACACCGCCCATGAACAGGCCTGATCCCAACTCCGCCGATCAAAGCGCGAACAAGGATGACGACGCCGTATGGCTGGACCTCGTGGCCAGGCTGGAGGCCACGCCCTCGCCGTCCACGGAACACTCGGACCCACCACGTGAGGAGCCCGAGCCAGTCGACGGCGGACGGCCACAGCGGGGTACCGGCAAGGCGTTCAAGGACTTTGATCCGCTGGGACTAACGACGCCCGCTACTGAACCTTCGACAGACGCGTCCGCGGTCCCGGACACGGTTGAGGGTGCAGGCCGGCCTTTGGGCCCCCGCGATTTTGAGGTCGAGGACCTGGACGATGCCTTTGTCCCCGAAGAGCCACCCAGTTTGGCGGGCACCGAGCCCCTGATCATGCTGGCATGGGTCGGCGCAGTGGGAGGTCCTTTGGCACTGCTGTTCACGGCCATGTTCTGGCGGTCCGCGCCACTGACCGCGGTGATGGGGATCGTCGCGGCCTTCGTGGTCTCGGTCGTCTACCTCATCATGCGACTTCCCCAGGAAAAGAATGAGGACGACGACGGCGCCCGCCTCTAGGTGCCTACGCCCCCGTTTTGTCCTACGTCCCCTTTGGTCCTGCGGACTTAGCTGTGCGCGCGTCCGCTGACCCGCGATAGGTCTGCAGCACCGATCATTCCGGCCCGCGGACCGAGGGCAGCCAGGTCAATCCTGGCCATGGGGCGGAATCCGCGCCCGGTAAGGTTCTTGGCGAACGATTCCCGCGCCGGGCCAGCGAGCAACTCCCCTGCATCGCACAGTCCTCCGCCGATCACGAACGTTCCGGGGTCGAGGGCAGCTGCGAGATTGGCCAGGCCAAGTCCCAACCATTCTCCCTGGTCTGCCAGAAGCTCGCGCGAGGTGGCGTCCCCGGCCAGGGCCAGGGATGTGACGGTGGCCCCGGTCATGTTCTCGGCCGTGCCACCTGCCCTTTCCAGGAGCGCCCGCCCCTCGGGAGAGTTCGTCCGGACCAGTTGCCGGGCTTCCCTTCCCAAGGCGTTGCCCGAGGCATACTGCTCCCAGCACCCTCGGTTACCGCATTCGCATCGGTGCCCTCCGGGGAAAATGATCTGGTGGCCGAATTCGCCGGCCACGCCGTATCGGCCGCGCTCCACCTTGCCATCCATCACCATGGCACCACCAATACCTGTACCCAAGGTGATGCACACCAAGCGGCTCTCACCGCGTCCTGCACCGAAGCGCCACTCTGCCCAGGCCGCCGCGTCGGCGTCGTTGGTCAGCAGTACCGGCCGCCGGAGCAGTTTTTGCAGGCTGTCCCGCAGGGGCTCATTGCGCCAGGCCAGATGGGGGCTGAAGAGGACCGTGCCGCCGTCGAGGTCCATCCACCCTGCGGCACCGATTCCCACCGAAGCGACACGGTGCCCGGCGCTGAGCTCGTCAACGAGCTCCACAATGGTCTGTTCCACAGCCCGCGGGTCGGACCCTGGGGTCGAGCGTCGGGCTTCAGCGAGGACGCGCCCCTCCGCGTCCACCACGCCGGCCGCCACCTTGGTGCCGCCTATGTCGATCCCGATCGCCAGCCCCCGCCGGCCCATGTGGCTGCGGCGCGCACCCCAGGGAACATCCTTGAAGACCGGCGCTGGAGGCCTGAGTCGGGCACGGGAGCTGGACCTAAATGCGGGCATCCCCTCATCCTATTCGCCAGCCCCCGCACTACGGGAACCGGGCGCCCCCAAAGGGCCCGAGTTGCTTGAAATGACGGGTAATCCGTAAAGTTACTCGCCAGTAGGTGAAATAGAACACACCTCCATGAGCGGGCATACTAGAGTGAAAGCAGCCCCTCGTGGCCCGTGCATATCAAAGGAGCTAGCGTGCGTGAAATCAGTGTTCCTCCCCTCGTGAGCATCGCTCCGGAAACCAACATCACGGACTTCGTGATTCGGGCAGCGGAGAAGGCATCCAACCCTGCACTGTTTTCCAAGCTGGACAGCAACGCCCAGTGGCAGGACATTCGCGCCAAGGATTTCCTCGCGGACGTGCAGGCCCTTGCCAAAGGCCTGATTGCCAGTGGAGTAGGGCAGGGCGACCGAATCGGAATCATGTCCAGGACCCGGTACGAATGGTCCCTCGTAGACTTCGCCATCTGGTTTGCCGGCGCAGTCTCGGTGCCCATCTATGAAACGTCCTCTCCCTCGCAGGTGGCGTGGAACCTGGGCGATTCCGGCGCAGTGGCGGCCTTTGGCGAAGCAGCCCACCACGAGGACATCATCCGCCAGGCGGTTGCCGCGGAAGATATCAGCTCGGTAGCCAACGTGTGGCAGCTTGAGGGTACGGGACTGGATGCACTCCGCGCTGCCGGCGCGGGAGTATCCGATGACGAACTCGAATCACGACGTTCCGCCGCGGGGCTGGCTGACCTTGCCACCATTATCTACACGTCAGGCACCACGGGCCGTCCGAAGGGGTGCGAACTGACCCATGGCAACTTCGTGGAGCTTTCAGAGAACGCCCGTGCGTCCCTCCCGGGAATCATCAACGAAGACGGCAAGACCATCATGTTTCTGCCCCTGGCCCACGTCTTTGCCCGCTTCATCTCGGTCCTGGCCGTGGCCGGTGGAGTCAAGGTGGCCCACACCCCCGATATCAAGAACCTGCTGGCCGATCTGCAAAGCTTCCAGCCCACCTTCATCCTTGCTGTCCCCCGCGTCTTTGAGAAGGTTTACAACTCAGCGCTGACCAAGGCGGAGGACGGCGGTAAGGGTGCGATCTTCCACCGGGCCGTGGACACGGCGATCGCCTACTCCAAAGCCCGCCAGTCCGGGTCACTGGGGCTCGGGCTGAAGATCAAGCATGCCGTGTTCGACAAACTCGTCTACGGAAAGCTCCGGGATGCCATGGGCGGCCACGTGGCCCATGCCGTGTCCGGTGGCGGTCCCTTGGGGGAACGCCTGGGCCACTTCTTCCAGGGCATTGGGCTCCAGATCCTGGAAGGGTACGGGCTCACGGAGACCACTGCCCCGATTTCGGTCAATACACCCTCCATGATCAAGATCGGCACAGTGGGCGCTCCCCTGCCCGGTAACTCCGTGAAGATCGCTGACGACGGCGAAATCCTTGCCAAGGGTGTATGTGTGATGCGCGGCTACTTCAACCGGCCGGACCTGACTGAAGAGACCTTCACTGATGGATGGTTCCGCACGGGCGATATCGGCGAACTGGACAGCAACGGGTTCCTGAAGATCACTGGCCGGAAGAAGGAAATCATCGTCACCGCCGGCGGCAAGAACGTGGTTCCGGCCCTCCTTGAGGACCAGATCCGCGCCGATGCGCTGGTCTCACAGGTCCTGGTGGTTGGCGACAACCGTCCCTTCATCGGCGCTCTGGTCACCTTGGACGAAGAGGCCCTGCCGGGGTGGCTGGAACGTCACGGACTCCCCGCCAAAACCTCACTCGACGAGGCTGCCGGGCACGCGGTGGTCAAGGCCGCCGTGCAGGAACTGGTCAGCAAGGCCAACCAGTCTGTTTCCCAGGCCGAGGCGATCAAGTCCTTCCGGATCGTCACCGCCGACTTTACGGAAGCCTCAGGGCACCTCACCCCCTCCCTGAAAGTCAAGCGCGCCCAGGTCATGAAGGACTTTGACGCGATCATCGAGGAGATGTACTCAGCGCCCCGCGCCTCCTAGCGAACGCAGCCCACAGCGAACAAAAAAGTACCCCGTCCCACAGTGACCAAGTCAATGCGGACGGGGTACTTTTTTGGCCGATTGCTAGCCGATCACCAGCAGCAGATCGCCACCTTGGACCTGCTCCACCGAAGAAATGGCGAGCCGCGAAACCGTGCCTGCCACCGGCGTCGTAATTGACGCTTCCATCTTCATGGCCTCAATGGTGGCAACGGTGTCGCCTGCGTTGACGACGTCCCCTGCCTTGACTGTGACAGTGACGGCACCGGCGAACGGAGCGGCTACCTGGCCCGGCTGGGCGGGGTCGGCCTTCTCCGCAGCCTTGACGTTGCTGACCACGGATCGGTCCCGGACAACCACGGGGCGGGACTGGCCGTTGAGGGTACACATGACGGTGCGCATACCCTTCTCATCGGCCTCGGACACGGCTTCCAGCTGTGCGATGAGGCGCACGCCCTTCTCCAGCTCGATGACGTGCTCTTCGCCGTGCTGGAACCCATACAGGTAGTCACGGGTATCGAGCACCGAGATGTTTCCGTAGCTTTCAACACTCTTCAGGTAGTCCTTGGTGGGCCCTGCGAACAGGAGCCGGTTCAGTGTGTGCTGTCGGGTCTTGGAGTCACCCTTGAGGGCTGCACTGTCCTCGGCGCTGATCTCCACGTCGCGGACCTTGACGCTGCGTCCCTGGAGGGCCTTGGTGCGGAACGGCTCGGGCCAACCTCCCGGAGGATTACCGAGTTCGCCCGACAGGAAGCCGATCACGGAGTCCGGGATGTCGTAGTTCTGCGGATTCTCGTTGAAGTCCGCGGGATCTGCGTTCAGTCCTACCAGGTGCAGTGCGAGGTCGCCCACCACCTTGGAGGACGGCGTCACCTTGACCAACCGGCCGAGGATCCGGTCAGCTGCGGTGTACATATCCTCGATGGCTTCGAACTGCTCCCCCAGGCCAAGGGCAATCGCCTGCTGGCGGAGGTTGGACAGCTGGCCACCAGGGATCTCGTGCTGGTAGACACGGCCTGTGGGACCCGGTAATCCCGACTCAAAGGGAGCGTAGACCCTGCGGACCGCTTCCCAGTAGGGCTCCAGGGCACCCACATTGTCCAGGCTCAATCCGGTGTCACGGGGAGTGTTGGCCAAGGCCGCAACCAGTGCAGACGCTGCGGGCTGGCTGGTGGTTCCTGCCAGGGAAGCTGCTGCTACGTCAACGGCGTCCACGCCTGCGTCCACGGCCGCCAGGAGGGTTGCCAGCTGGCCGCCCGCGGTGTCGTGCGTGTGCAGATGGACCGGAAGGTCGAACCGCTCACGCAGCGCCGACACCAGCTTCGCGGCGGCTGCGGGACGCAACAAGCCGGCCATGTCCTTGATCGCAAGGATGTGCGCACCGGCGTCGACGATCTTTTGCGCGAGGTCCAGGTAGTAGTCAAGCGTGTACAGGTCCTCGTTGGGATCGAGGAGGTTACCTGTGTAACACAAGGCCACTTCGGCCACAGCCGTACCGGTCGCACGCACAGCGCGGATGGCCGGCGCCATCTGGTTCACGTCATTGAGGGCGTCGAAGATACGGAAGATGTCGATGCCCGTGGCGGCGGCTTCGTTGACGAATGCCTCCGTCACTTCTTCCGGGTAGGGGGTGTAACCGACGGTGTTGCGTCCGCGGAGCAGCATCTGGATACAGGTATTCGGCAAAGCCTGCCGCAGAGCGGCCAAACGGTCCCAGGGGTCTTCGCCAAGGAAGCGGAGCGCGACGTCGTACGTCGCTCCACCCCATGCTTCGACGGAAAGAAGTTCCGGCATCAGGGCCGTCACAGCGGGGCCCGCAGCCACCAGGTCCCGCGTACGGACGCGGGTGGCCAGCAAGGACTGGTGGGCGTCCCGGAACGTGGTGTCCGTAACCGCCAGTGCCTGCTGTTCACGCAGCGCCTTCGCGAAGCCTTCCGGCCCCAGTTCCTGCAGTTTCTGGCGCGAGCCGGAGGTGGGAACCGGACCTTCAATGGCCGGAAGTTTGCTGGCCGGGTCGGTGTGGACCTTCAGCTCGCCGTTGGGCTTGTTCACCGTGACGTCAGCGAGCCAGGTGAGGAGCTTGGTTCCACGGTCTGCTGAGATGTGGGACTTGAGGAGTTCGGGGCGCTTGTCGATGAAGTCCGTAGCCACGTTGCCCGCGTTGAAGTCGGGATCGGCGAGAACTGCCTGGAGGAAGGGAATGTTCGTGGAAACGCCGCGGATGCGGAACTCCGCCAGCGCCCGTCGTGCGCGGGCTACAGCAGCGCCATAGTCCCGGCCACGGCAGGTGAGTTTGACCAGCATGGAGTCGAAGTGCGGGCTGATCTCAGCACCCGAGTAGACGGTACCGCCGTCGAGCCTGACTCCAGCGCCGCCAGCGGAGCGGTATCCGGTAATCTTTCCGACATCCGGGCGGAAGCCATTGGCCGGGTCCTCCGTGGTAATGCGGCACTGAATAGCCGCTCCCTTGATGGAGACCGAGTCCTGGCTCAGTCCGAGATCCACGAGGGTTTCCCCCGAAGCAATCCGCATCTGGGCCTGCACGAGGTCGACGTCCGTGATCTCTTCGGTCACCGTGTGTTCCACCTGGATACGGGGGTTCATTTCGATGAAGACGTGCTGGCCGGCCCGTTCACCCTCGGTGTCCACCAGGAACTCGACCGTTCCGGCATTGACGTAGTTGAGGGCTTTCGCGAAAGCGACAGCATCGCGGTACAGCGCCTGGCGGATGTTCTCGTCCAGGTTTGGCGCAGGAGCGATCTCCACTACCTTCTGGTGGCGTCGCTGGAGTGAACAGTCACGTTCAAAGAGGTGCATGACGTTGCCCTCGGCGTCGGCCAGGATCTGCACCTCGATGTGGCGGGGGCGCAGCACGGCCTGCTCAAGGAACATCGTGGGATCGCCAAAGGCGGCGTCGGCCTCGCGCATGGCGGACTGCAAAGCCTCGGGCAATGCCTCGCGTGTTTCCACGCGCCGCATTCCACGGCCGCCACCACCAGCGACGGCCTTGGCGAAGATGGGGAACCCGATCTCGTCTGCGGCGGCAATGAGCTCATCAAGGTCCTTGGAAGGCTTGCTCGACTTCAGGACCGGGACGCCGGCTTTGCGTGCCGCTTCCAGGGCTGCGACCTTGTTGCCTGCCAACTCCAGCACCTCGGCCGGAGGACCGACGAAGGTGATTCCGGCGGCTTTGGCAGCACGTGCCAGATCCGGGTTTTCCGAAAGGAACCCATAGCCGGGGTAGATGGCGTCAGCGCCGGCTTCCTTGGCGACGCGGACAACCTCCTCCACGTCCAGGTACGCGCGGACGGGATGGCCCACCTCGCCGATCAAATAAGCTTCGTCGGCCTTTTGCCGGTGGATCGAGTTGCGATCCTCATGCGGAAAGACGGCTACGGTCTTGGCGCCCAGTTCATAACCAGCGCGAAACGCCCTGATCGCGATTTCGCCGCGATTGGCCACCAGAATTTTCGAAAACATACTTCTCCTGCATCATTGCGGGTGGATCGGTCGGTGGTCACAGTGTGTAGTGCCGCCAGCATCAAACACAAATCTTTGTGGCAACCATCACAAAGGAATCGTCATGTGGGCTGTATATGCGTGCGCGCGACCCGACGCCGTGCTATCGGGAGAGGTTCCGTTGGCCGCCCGGGCGCGTAGAAAGCGGGAATCCGTGGCGATGCACCATATGATGTTGAGGGGGTTCGGCAAACCCCGGCTCCGGTGCGTCCGGAGCCGAATCAGCGCGATACGGCAACCGGCGTTAGGTTTTGGTTTTTCAAGTGCAAGTAGTCAGCATCAGCAGCCTCAAAGGTGGCGTCGGAAAGACGTCCGTGACCACTGGCCTGGCGTCCGCGGCCCTCGCAGCCGGCATCCCCACCCTGGTGGTGGACCTCGACCCGCACGCCGACGCCACGACGGCCCTTGGCGTGCAGCCGGGCTCGCAACTGGACATCGGCAGGATGCTGAAGAGCCCCCGCAAAGCCAAAATCCAGGAGAACGTTGCCAGCAGCAGCTGGGTTTCCAACGGCTCCAGCAACGGCACGTTGGATGTCGCCGTCGGCTCGGCCTTCACTGGAATCTATGACCGACCGGACCTGGGGCGCCGCGATCTTCGCAGGCTGTCCGCGGTGCTGGCGGGTACTGCCGCCTACGAACTTGTCCTGGTGGATTGCCCTCCGTCCCTCAATGGCCTGACGCGCATGGCCTGGAGCGCCAGCGACCGCGTGGTCCTCGTCGCTGAGCCGGGGCTGTTCTCCGTGGCCGGCACCGAGCGCACCATGCGCGCCATTCAGTTGTTCCGCCAGGAGTTCGCGCCCAACCTGGCCCCCGCCGGAATCGTTGCCAACCGGGTACGCACGGGATCGGCTGAGCACACGTTCCGCTTGGCCGAGATGGAATCCATGTTCGGGGAGCTGCTTTTGACGCCCCACATCCCCGAACAGGCCAACTGGCAACAGATCCAGGGTGCTGCGCATTCGGTCCACCACTGGCCCGGTGACTCTGCCAAGAATTCCGCCAAGCTCTTCGACGCCCTCCTCCAGAATCTGCTGGAAGGCCAATCCGCCGTGCGGGACCGCCGTCAGCGGTAGCCTCCCCGCTACTACGCAACACAGAAAGGGCCTCTCCCCCGTGGGGAAGAGGCCCTTTCTGTGTCCTGCGAATTCTTTGTGGTTGGTTCCTAACCGATGCGGCGCGCTACCCGCCGCTTGCTCAATTCGTCGTCCGGAAAGGACTGCTCGGCGGCATGCTCGCTCGGAAGGGCGGCCAGGCTTCCCTCAACTTCCCGCCATACGCGCCCAACGGCGATACCAAATACACCCTGCCCGCCCTGCACCAGGTCAATGACCTCATCGGCTGACGTACATTCATACACGCTGGCGCCATCGCTCATCAGGGTGATTTGGGCGAGGTCCTCGACGCCGCGCTCCCGCAGGTGCTCCACCGCGGTCCGGATCTGCTGGAGGGAGACTCCAGTGTCGAGCAGGCGCTTCACCACTTTGAGGACCAGGATGTCCCTGAAGCCATATAGACGCTGCGAACCGGAGCCGGCCGCCCCGCGGACTGCAGGCTCAACCAGTCCCGTACGCGCCCAGTAGTCGAGTTGCCGGTACGTGATGCCTGCGGCTTTGCAAGCGGTGGGGCCGCGGTAGCCCGCGTCCTCGTCCAGCACAGGAAGGTCCTCTGTAAAGAGCAAACCTTGGGCGCCGGATGCGGGCGCAGCAATGCCGGCAGAGGACTGCTTCAGCTCGCCTGCTTCGCCTTTCGGACTCACGTGACCTCCTTGTTCTCAGTTCCCTTGGGGACGGTGCACACACCCATACAACACCGAAATGCAGCATTGTAATTCCCGCAAGACGGCACCTTCCAGTGTGACTTGCGTGGGCAGCGGATGCAACGGGAACTTGATACCTTCGACGTTAGGCCCGCGGAGGTCCGAAATCAAAGACCTTGGGTCCGAATTCACATCGTGTCGAAAGTTTCACCCTCAACTTTAGGCTTAGGGTGCCGTCAGCCCTCGAAATCCTCAGGCTCGACGTCATCGAGGAACTCACGGAAGCGGCGCATCTCACGCTCTTCGTCCACCGTTGGATCCGGTTCCGAGTCTTCGCCTTCGTCGTGTTCGGTAATGCGGACGCCGGCTTCTTCCATCACGGCATCGGCACACCAGATACGGCATTTGGCCCGCAAGGCAAGTGCCAACGCATCCGAAGCGCGCGAACTGACTACCGTGCCGTCGTCGAACTGCAGTTGTCCGTAGAAGATGTTGTCCTCCACGGCGACAATGTTGACGCTGATGATCGAATGCCCCAAGGACTCCACCACGTCCACCAGGAGATCATGGGTCATGGGCCGTGGAGGGACGACGCCCTGCTGGGCAAGGGCAATGGCGCTGGCCTCAGGGGTACCTATCCAAATGGGAACATGACGCTCGCCATTGAGTTCCCGCAGGAGGACCAGCGGCTGGTTCGACGGCAGTTCGATCCGGACGCCGACGATTTCGACCTCGATCATCAGCCGTCCATCCGGGAAATATGTCCGTGGACCAGTGCCCTGTGAAGAGTCAGGCAGAGGTCACTGATCTCGCGGGCGGCCTCGGCTGCCCGCGCTTGGGAAGCGGCGTCGCGGCGGGATGTCAACGGAGCGACAGCCCGTTCGACCAACCCAAATTCGCGTTCCGCAGCAGCCTGGAAAGGACGGAGGTGACGCGGTTCCAGCCCATGGCCCTCCAGTTGGACACATGCCCTGGCGACCTGAAGAGCATGTTCATCGAACTTCCCGCCGCTGTGGCTGATCAGTCCGAAACTCAGGAGCGACTCCAACAACGGCACGCTGGCGCCGGACTCGGCACGCAGTTGCTCTTCCGTCAGGGCGCGGGCACGCCCCTGCACGTCTGCCGCCATCTCGGCGGAGACCACCCGGGGAGAAACCGTGACTCCCGGCGGGAGGTTTTCGGGACGCTCTCCACGGTCAATGGCGTCGAGGTAATCCTTGATGACTTTGAGCGGCAAGTACTGGTCCCGCTGCAGGGCCAGCACAAAACGGAGCCGCTCCACGTCGTGATCGGCGTACTGCCTGTAGCCGGCAGGAGTCCTCTTGGGGTTAATGAGGCCCTTTTCCTCGAGGAAACGGATCTTGGACGCAGACATCCCCGGAAAGTCGTCGCTCAGCTGAGCAAGGACTTCCCCGATGTTAAGGACCTGCGGTCCGCGGCGGTCCGGCTGGGCAATAGCCACAGGCAGATACCCCGTCAGACTTGGCCTGCAGCGCGGACAGGGCTCAGGTAGTAGGTCAACCGGAACTTGCCGATCTGGACCTCATTGCCACTCTTGAGCTGCACGCGGTCCACGCGGTCGTGGTTGACGTACGTTCCGTTAAGGCTGCCCATGTCCACCAGCTCAAAACCGGTAGCCGTCCGGAGGAACTGGACATGCTTCCGGGACACGGTGACATCGTCAAGGAAGATGTCCGCATCGGGGTGGCGTCCAGCCGTGGTGGTGTCTGCATCGAGCAGGAACCTGGCACCGGCGTTAGGGCCGCTGTGCGCGATCAGCAACGCCGAGTTCGGCGGCAGGGCGTCCACCGACGCCCGCTCCTCGGCACCCAGCTGGGGTGCGATGCTGGGCTCATCCCACGTTGGCGTGATGCTGATCGAGGTGGTCTCCGACGTAGGCTGCTCCTCCGCGCCGTTCCCGACATTGGCTTGATTCTGTTCGCCGCCAACCATGGAATTTCCTCCTCATCCGCTGGCATTTCCAAACCTGCCAGCACTTCCGCATCCCGGTACCGCCGGGCAAATCGGTTCCCGGCCCGCCGTACCCCCTCCCACAAGGGGAAACGGCCTGACGGGCCAGATAACTTTAGCCTACCTGTTGTTCGTACTCCGATGCACTGAGCAGGGAATCCACGGCATCTGCCTCGGCCAGTTTTACTTCGATCAGCCAACCTTCGCCGTAAGGGTCGGAGTTGATAAGGGCAGGGTCAGTATCAAGGGCGTCATTGCGGTTGATGACTTCTCCCGTCACCGGAGCGTAGATATCACTGACACTCTTGGTCGACTCGACCTCCCCCACCACTTGGTTTCCGGTGACTTTGGTGCCCGGTTCGGGCATCTGGGCGTACACGACATCGCCCAGCGCGTCCTGGGCGAAGTCCGTGATGCCAATCCGCACCACCCCTTCGGAGTCCGGGGCGGATACCCATTCGTGTTCCGCGGTGTAGGACAGGTCTGCTGGAATATTGCTCACGGGTGGCCTTTCATCGGGATATTGACGAATCTCGACGGCGGCCCGCAATGCTGGCCACCGCTGAAAGTATAGGCACATTTCCCCTGCACCCAAGGGGGTCTCTGCCATGATTGACCCAAGACTGAACAAGCACAAGTACCAGCCCGGGAAAAGGGCAATGCGGGGGTCAAAGCCATTCTGGTACCGGTGGCATTGCTTATCGCCACGGGCGCCTGCTTCATCCTCGGCGCAGGACGGCAGAGTCTTGGAGCGAGCGTCCCGGCCGGGATGTTTTAGAGCTTCGTCTTCACCTTCTGTCAAAACCCGCCACGGAATAGTCCGTGGCGGGTTTACTTTTTTGCCGGTAGGGCTGACGCTCAGGCGACAGTCGCCCCGCGTGGTTCGCGCTCGACGTCGGACGCTGCAGCAGGTGCCGGAACTCCCCCGCGCTTGGCTGCGGCTGCCGCAATGACCATGACCACAAGAGCTGCGACCGTGATGCCCGCGCCGGCCCAGATGGGCGAGGTGTAGCCGAGGCCGGCTGTGATGGTGACCCCACCAAGCCAGGCCCCCAGCGCATTGCCCAGGTTGAAGGCACCAATGTTCGCACCGGACGCCAACGTGGGCGCCGTGGAGGCGAAGTGCATGACCCGCATCTGCAGGCCCGGAACTGTCGCGAACCCAAACCCGCCCATCAACGCCAGGGATACCAGGGTCGCTATGCTGTTGGACGCAGTGAGGGCGAAGAACACCAGCACGAGGACCAAGCCCGCGAGAATTACGATGAGCGTCTTATCCAAGGCTTTGTCAGCTGCCTTCCCGCCGAGGAAGTTCCCCACAAAGAGTCCGCCTCCGAACAGCACCAGGAGCCACGGCACCGCATTGGACTCGAAACCGGAGACTTCGGTCAGGGTGAAAGCAATGTAGGTGAAAGCGCCGAACATTCCGCCGAAGCCCAGGATGGTGACCAGGATCGAGAGCCAGACCTGGCCGGACTTGAAGGCACCCAGTTCGCTGCGAAGGCCCTTGGTGGGTTCCGTGCTGGCCTTGGGGACCATGAGCGCGATGCCGAGGAGGGCGATGACGCCAATCGCAGTGATCGCCCAAAACGTGGAGCGCCAGCCGAAGTTCTGGCCCAGGAGGGTTCCAAAGGGCACGCCCAGCACATTGGCGGCGGTGAGGCCGGTGAACATGATGGCGATGGCTCCGGCCTTTTTGTGGGGCGCGACCAGGCTCGCGGCCACTACAGACCCGATACCGAAGAAGGCTCCATGGCATAGCGCGGCGATGATGCGTCCGATCAGCATGGCTGTGTAGCTGTCGGCGATCGCGGACAGGAAGTTGCCGGCAATGAACAGGACCAGCAAACCCATGAGGACAGGTTTGCGCGGCAGGCGGGTTACCGCAGCCGTCACCAGGAGGGCACCGACAGTGACGCTGAGGGCGTAGCCGGAAATGAACCATCCGGCAGAAGCCTCGCTGACCTGGAAGTCGACAGCAACTTCCGGCAGGAGGCCCATGATCACGAATTCGGTCAGTCCGATACCGAATCCGCCTAGGGCAAGGGCAATCAACCCTGCGGGCATGTGGAGCTCCTTATCTGGGTGGTTCCCACGGGAGTGGAAGTGCATCCCCGGGAACCGTAGAATAATAGTTGCAGACGCTCTATATATAGTTGCACACGCTAGATACTTGCGCAAGCAACTACATTTGGGTGCGTCTGTCGGAGGCCAGCTAAACAACTGAGGAGCACAGCACACATGGGCATCAAGGATGACGCCGTCGAGGTTCGGGCACAGGGCTGGCGGACCCTTGCGGCCCTGCATGGAAGCATCGAAGCGGAACTGGAGAAGGCACTCCAGGCTGCAAGCGAGCTGTCCGTCGTCGAATACACGGTCCTGGACGCCCTGAGCCGCCAGGACGGCTGGCACATGCGGATGCAGCAACTGGCCCGCGCCACGGCCCTGTCCAGCAGCGCCACTACCCGCTTGGTCAACCGACTGGAAGACCGCGGGCTCCTCACCCGCATTCTGTGCGCAGATGACCGTCGGGGCATTTACACCGAGCTGACGGCATCCGGTCAGAAATTGCTCGAGGCAGCCAAGCCGGTCCATGACGACACCTTGGCAGCTGCGCTGGATGCCGCCGAGGCCGTGCCGGAGCTTGAACCCCTCGTCCGGGCGCTCGGCGCGCTGCAGAAGGCCTAGCCAGGTCCCGGTCTTGTCCGTTTCCCCCGGGCGTAGAACGCAGGAACCAGCGGACAAGCCCGGGTGAAGTTGGCATGTTAACGACCAAAGGCCGGAATCGCCGCGTTTCCGCGTGATTCCGGCCTTTATGGTCGGGCTGACAGGATTTGAACCTGCGACCCCTTGACCCCCAGTCAAGTGCGCTACCAAGCTGCGCTACAGCCCGCTGGTTCCACCGTTCTCCGCCTAAGTTTTCCTCCGAAGAGTCCCACCTAAGCAGTCCGGCCGAACCACCTCCAAAAGCTTACACGAAGTTGGAGGGTGCCAACGCCATCTCAGCCAAACTCGGCTGTGATGCCCGTCTCACTCAGCGCTTCTTGCCACGCTTCTCGCGGACACGCATGTTGACTTCGATGGGCGTGCCCTCGAAACCGAACGTTTCGCGGAGGCGGCGGGTGATGAAACGGCGGTATCCCGGGTCCAGGAAGCCTGTGGTGAACAGGACGAACTTCGGCGGGCGGCTGGATGCCTGGGTGCCGAAGAGGATGCGCGGCTGCTTGCCACCACGGACGGGGTGCGGGTGCGCAGCGACCAGTTCGCCCAGGAACGCGTTCAGGCGTCCGGTGGGAATGCGGCGGTCCCAGCTCTCCAAGGCCGTGTCCAGGGCAGGGACCAAGCGGTCCTTGTGCCAGCCGGTCTTGGCTGAGATGTTGACGCGCGGCGCCCACTCGACGTGTGCCAGGTCCTGCTCGATTTCGCGTTCAAGGTAGCGCCGGCGTTCGTCGTCCAGCAGGTCCCACTTGTTGAACGCGAGAACCAGCGCACGGCCGGACTCGATAGCCAACTGGAGGATGCGGACATCCTGTTCACTGAGGACTTCGTCGACGGCAAGAAGCACGACGGCGACCTCCGCCTTTTCAAGCGCAGCCTGGGTACGCAAGGAGGCATAGAAGTCAGCACCCTGCGCCATGTGCTGGCGACGACGGATACCGGCAGTATCCACGAAGCGCCAGGTGCGGTCGCCGAGTTCGATGAACTCGTCAACCGGGTCACGCGTAGTACCGGCCAAGGTGTCAACCACTACACGCTCGGAGCCCGCGAGCTTGTTCAGGAGCGAGGACTTGCCCACGTTCGGGCGGCCGATCAGGGCGATACGGCGAGGTCCGCCGGTGCGGTCCACGCCTTCAACCAGGGAGTATTCGGGAAGCGTGTCCATGACGTGGTCAAGGAGGTCGGCGACACCGCGGCCGTGGAGCGCGGAAACGGGGTACGGCTCGCCAAAGCCAAGGCCCCACAGGGTAGCCGTATCGGCTTCCTGGGCGAAGTCGTCAACCTTGTTGGCCACCATGATGACCGGCTTCTTGCTCTTGCGGAGCATCTTCATGACACCCTCGTCCGTGGCGGTCGCGCCCACGGCGGAGTCCACCACGAAGAGCACGGCGTCGGCGAGTTCCACAGCCATCTCGGCCTGCTCGGCGACCCGGGCGTGGATGCCCTTGGCGTCGTGCTCCCATCCACCGGTGTCCACGAGGGTGAAGTTGCGGCCGTTCCAGTGGGCCGAGTACATCACGCGGTCGCGGGTCACACCGGGGGTGTCTTCCACGACGGCTTCACGGCGGCCCAGGATGCGGTTGACCAGGGTGGATTTGCCCACGTTCGGTCGACCGATGATCGCAAGGACGGGGTCCAGCTTCAGGGGGCCTTCGTCGCCCTCGTCGCCGTACTCGCCACTGAGCAGCGCCGCATCTTCTTCATCGAGCTCGTAATCGTCCAGGCCCGCCCGGAGCGACGCGGCGCGGAGTTCGGCCTCCTCGTCATCCAGGGCAGCCAGGTTCTCCGCCACCTGGTCGGTGCCGGTGGGCGTGTATTCGTCGTCGCCGGCTCCGTGGAGTCCGGATTTTTGAGTCGTATCGCTCATTGCACTTTCCTTAGGGGTGGTCTGCCGGCGTCCCGGCTACTGCTGTTTGGCGGTGCTGCGAAGTGGGCGCTTCGGGCGCAGGCTCACTGGGGAGGTCCTGGCCCGTGGCCCGGATGGCGTCCTGGACGTGTTCAGCCAGGGCCTCGCGGATGTCCGCAGCCGCCCTGTCCATTGAAACACGCCCGGGTTCGCCCTTCCGGCGCTTCACCGTGACTGGTTCGCCGAAGCTGACATAGAGCTTCCGGCGTGGTTTGGGGATATGGTCCCGATGCTCGTCGCCCTGGCGGGTTCCAAGAATGGCGACCGGAATGACTGTCGCGGCGGAGTTCAGAGCCAGCCAGGCAACTCCGCTGCTGATACTTTCCGCCGAACCGCTCCCCCGGCTTCCTTCCGGGAGAATACCGACGCAATGACCGGCGTCGAGCAGTTTCTTACCCGTATGCAGGGCCGCGCGGTCGCCGGAACGGTCCACGGGGATCTGCCCGGAGCCCCTGAGGACCTTGCCGAGGATACCTGTGAACATCTCTTTCTTGACCAGGATGTGCATGGGACGGGGCGAAGCACCGAACATGACCGGGCCATCGAGGAAGCTGATGTGGTTGGCGGCGAAAACCACCGGGCCTGCCGCGGGCACGTTGCTTTTGCCCGTGACCTCTGTCCGGTAGACAACATGGTCAATGATCCATCCGATGGGTCGGCTCCAGAGCCGGCTCCATTGCGCGGGGAGCTGGTTCTTAGTCGCCATAAATGACCTTGCTGACAATAGCCAAGGCGGTATCCACCGTCTCCTCGAAGTCCAGGTCCGAAGAATCAAGTGTCACTACACCGTCGGCTGCCTGCGTGAAGTTCACTACCGTGGAGTCCTTGGCATCCCGCTGGATGACCTGGGCGGCAAGTTGTTCCTTGCTTTGAGTACCGCCCAACTGGATCCCACGACGCCGGAGCCTGGCTTCCTCGCTGGCGGTCAGCAGCATGCGGACCTCGGCATTGGGTACGACGACGGTGGTGATGTCGCGCCCCTCCACCACCATGCGGTGGTGGTGCTGTCCGATGAGGTCCCGCTGCCGGCGAATGAGTTCCGTGCGCGCACCAAGGGTGGTGGCGACCGCACTGACGGAAGAAGAAATCAGGGGGTCCCGGATCTCTTCCGTGATGTCCGTCCCGTCCACGGCTACATACTCCGTGGCTGTGGACGTGCTGATTTCCAACGGAATCTTCTTGGAGGCGTCCTCCACCGCTGCGCCGTCGTGAAGGTCCACCCCGGTCTTGAGGCAGTACCACGTCAGGGCGCGGTACATGGCGCCGGTGTCGAGGTACGCCAGCTTCAAACGCCGGGCCACCTCTTTGCTGACGCTGGACTTCCCCGAACCTGACGGGCCATCGATGGCTATCACCAAAGGCTTACCGGGGCGGGCGACCGTTTCCGGGCCAAAGAATTCTCGTGTCATTACTGGAGTACCCGCCATCCACGGTCAGTCAGAGCTTCAACAAGGAGATCGTGTTTGCTGGGAAGCACGGAGAGCTCCACCATGCCCACGTTTTGGCCCGACGAATGGTCCAGCCGGAGGTCTTCGACGTTGACACCGATTTCCCCAATCTCCGTGAGGAGGTGCGCGATCTGGCCCGGCTTGTCGTCCACCAGGATGGTGAGCCAGGAGTATGCCTGCGGGGGCCCTCCGTGCTTGCCCGGAATCCGGGCCTGCCCCGCGTTGCCCTCGCTGATGAGTTGCGCCAGGTCGAGGCGGGCACCAGGTGCCAGTGGCTCTTCCAGGGTTCCGATCAGGCGGTTCAGGTCCTCGCGGACACCATGCAGGATCGACACCACTTTCTCCGCGTTGCCACCCAGGATCTGCACCCACAATGTGGGATCGCTGGCTGCAATGCGGGTGGTGTCCCTGAGCCCGTTGCCGGCCAGGGACAACGCATGGAGCGGGGTCCCCTGAAGACGGCTGGCGAGCAGGGATGACATGATCTGCGGCAAATGCGACACCAGGGCAACGGCTTCATCGTGCTCGTCCGCGGTGAACTGCGAAACAGTCGCACCGAGGTCTCCCGCCAGCGAACGGGCTACCTGCAGGGCCGCGCTTCCGGTCTCCTCCGTGGGGCAAACAACCCACGGCATGGACGTAAAAAGCTCACCGCGCGCCGCAACCGGACCGGACTTTTCACGGCCGGCCATGGGATGGGTGCCCACATACCGGGTGAGATCGACGCCCCGCTCCCGGAGTTCGCCCTGGATGCCGGCTTTCACGCTGGCGATGTCGACGACGACGGCGGACGGGTAGTCCACCAGCGCCCTCTCCACCACATCGGCCGTGACGTCAGGCGGTGCGGCAACCACGACAAGCTGAGGCTGCTCGTCAAGCTCGGCCAACGGGCGGCCCGCGCCGATATCCACGGCAACCGCCTGGTTGGTCGGTGATGGGTCAAAAAGGAACACGGGAACCCCGCGTCCGCGCAGGCCCAGGCCTATGCTGGCCCCAAGCAGGCCTGTACCGAGAACGACGACCGGGCCATCGAGATGGCCCCGGCCGTGCGTACCGAATGCCGACATGCCCTAGAGCCCTACGGATGCCAGGAGGTGCCCGACTTCCTGCCTGCCGAGGTTGCGGATGCTGCCCTGTCGCTGGTCGCCCAAACCGATGGGACCGACCTTGACACGGACCAGCCGCTCCACCGGGAAACCGACGGCGTCGAACATGCGACGCACAATACGGTTCTTGCCGGAGTGGAGGACAACCTCGATCAGGACGTGGCCGGGAGTGGAGTCAACCAGCTTGAACGAGTCCACAGCTGCTACGCCATCTTCGAGCTCGACGCCGTTCTTAAGCTTGGCGCCGACGCCCTGCGGGAACGGGCCACGCACCTGCACCAGGTATGTCTTGGGTACCTCATAGGAAGGGTGCGTCAGGCGGTTGGCGAGTTCGCCGTCGTTCGTCAGCAGCAGCAGTCCCTCGGTGGCGACATCGAGGCGTCCGACGTGGAACAGTCGTTCGCCCTTGTTCTTGTTGTTCTTGAGGAAGTCGCTGATGCAGGGACGGCCCTCGGGGTCTTCCATGGTGGAAACGACGCCCTTGGGCTTGTTGAACACCATGTAGACGAGTGTTTCGTCCAGCTGGATCCGGATGCCGTCAACGTGGATCACGGCAGCCGTGGGGTCCACGCGCATGCCAAGCTCGGTGGTCACCACGCCGTCAACCTCGACGCGACCTTCGAGGATCATTTCCTCACACACGCGGCGGGAAGCCACGCCGGCCTGCGCCATGACCTTCTGCAGGCGTACGCCGTCTACGTCGTGGAGGTCCGACTGCGGGACTTCCTGTCGCGGGCCGCGGTTGCGGCCCGGCTTGCGGATGGGGCCCAGGTTCTGGCCGAAGCGTTCGCTGCCGAACGCCTTGGAGCCGAACTGCTTTGCCTGCTTCGGCTTGGGCTTCAGCGCGCCCGGAGTACCGGGAGCCTTGCCAAAGCCGGGCTTGTTGGAGCCGGGCTTACGGAAAGGCTTGGCTGGCCTGGCGGCCTGGCCACGATCGTAATCGCCGGCCGATGTGGGGTTGTCGGGATCGAAGGGAGCCGCTTCGCGCGGCTTCGAAGCCTTGAAGGGGCGGCCCTCGCCCTGGGTGAAGTTGCGCTTTCCAGCGCCGGCGCTGCCGCCGCGGCCGGAAAAGCCGCCGGCGTTGGAGCGGCCTGCGCCGCCCTTGGCCTCATTGCGTCCGGAGCTGTTGCGCCCCGAACCGTTACGTGGTGAACTCTGGCGTCCCGCCTGTGTCATGACCCGTCCTTGTGTAGTAATGGCCGGCATTTGGTGTTGAAATCAACACTAGCCAGCCGGACAGACATCGTCTGCCCCTTGTTGCTGTGCACCTTGTTGCGGTGCGTGTGTCCGTATTAAGTTCTGGTGCCGCCGTCTGTGGCCGTTGGCTACATCCGGGTGGCGTCGTAGTACTCGTCGATCCCTTCCAAACCAGGAAGGTGGGGCGAGAGCTGGGGCAGTTCCGCCACCGAGCCAATGCCCATCCGTTCAAGGAAGTAGGAGGTAGTCCTGTACAGGACCGCCCCGGATTCGGGATCGTTTCCGGAGTCCTCGATCAAACCACGCTGGGTAAGAGTCCGGACAACGGAATCAACGTTGACGCCGCGAATCGCGGACACCCGGGCCCTGGAGACCGGTTGCCGGTAAGCAATAACCGCCAGGGTCTCAAGCGCAGCCTGAGTCAGCCTGGTGGTCTGCCCTTCAAGGACGAACCTGCCCACGATGTCGGCAAAATCCGACCGTGAATAGATCCGCCACCCTCCGGCGACGTTCCGCAATTCAAAACCCCGGGGTGCAGTGCTGGCATCGGCAAAGCCGACAGCATCCACGTCCGGGGCTTTAACAGTATAGCCGCTATACTCCCGCTGCAGGTCATGCAGCAAATCCTCGACGACGGCGACCGTCACGTTCAGTCCTGCTGCCAGCTCTTCGGTGGTGGCCGGTTCGTCGATGACCATAAGGACAGCTTCCAACGCAGCACGGGCTCCACCTGGCAGTCTTTCGAGCGCAGCCAGCCCGTCCGGCTCCATTTCCTGCTCACTCATTGTTACTGTCTCCATCGTTCCCGGATTCGTCGGCGCCTGGCATTGGCCCGTATTCCTCACTCAGGCTGGAACTGTCCCACGCGGCATCATCACCGGTCCAGCGCACCGTCAGCACGGCAAGGGGCTCGGGTTGCTCGAAGGCAACCACCCGGTCCCGGAACATTTCCAGCAATGCCAGGAAGCGCGCCACCACCGTCAGGGTGCTCTCGGCATCGGCTATCAGCGCGTTGAAGGTCAGGGGTGCGCCCAGCTTCAAGCGATATCCCATGATCTCCGCCTGCTCCTTCACGCTTACCGGCGGGGCATGAAGGTGGTCCAAGCCTACTTCCGGGGCCACCGTGTCCTTGGGCTTGAGTGCCTTGGCCGCCAGTTCCGCGAACTGTCCGGGCGTGTGCCGCCACACGAGTTCCGGGAGCAATGCCGCGAAATGGCTTTCCAGGGCCACCTGCCGCGGGTAGCGGAGTGCCTCCTCTTCCAGGGTCCCGCCCAGTATCCCGGCGATTTCCTTGAAGGCCTTGTATTGCAGGAGCCGGGCGAACAAAAGGTCCCGGGCCTCGAGGAGTGCAATGTCTTCCGCGTCTTCCACCTCGCCGGCGGGAAGGAGGCGCGCCGCCTTCAGGTCCAGCAACGTTGCGGCGATGACCAGGAACTCGCTGGCTTCGTCCAACGCCCAGTCCTCCCCCAGTTCCTGCAGGCGGCGGATGTACTTGATGAACTCATCGGTGACGGTGGCCAACGCGACTTCGGTGATATCCAGCTTGTGCTTGGATATCAGGCCCAGAAGGAGGTCGAAGGGCCCAGTGAAGTTGGCCAGCCGAACCTCGAAGCCCGGCTTCCGGGCCTCGGAGGTGGCGGCGTCGGACGCGGCCTCCCCAACGGCCGGTGGCGCGGCCGTGGGAGTGTCAGTCATCGGGGCGAGCGACGGTACCACCGTCGGCTACGGCGCGCCGCCGCGCGAAATCAGTTCCTTGGCGAGGCGGCGGTAGGCGTCTGCGCCAATGTGGTTACCGGCGTAGCTGGTGATCGGCTCGGCCGCTACGGTGGCATCGGCGAACTTGATGGAGCGTTTGATGACGGTCTCGAAGACTTTGTCGCCGAAGGCTTCAACCAGGCGCGAGATCACTTCGCGGCTGTGCAGGGTGCGGGCGTCGTACATGGTTGCCAGGACACCGTCCACCTGCAGGCGCGGGTTGAGGCGGTCCTGCACCTTTTCGATGGTCTCCACCAGGAGTGCTACCGCACGCAGGGCGAAGAACTCGCAGATCAACGGGATGATGACGCCGTGTGCTGCCGTCAGCGCATTGACGGTCAGGAGGCCCAGCGAAGGCTGGCAGTCGATCAGGACGACGTCGTAATCGTCTTCGACGCTCTTCAGTGCGCGGTCCAGGACCTGCTCGCGCGCTACTTCGTTCACCAACTGGACTTCGGCCGCGGAGAGGTCGATGTTGGCGGGGAGGAGGTCCACGCCTTCCACTCCGGTCTGCTGGATGGCGTCACGGATACTGACCTTGCGGTCCATAAGGACGTTATAGACGGTGAGGTCGAGCTCGTGCGGATTCGCACCCAGCCCAGCGGACAGGGCTCCCTGGGGGTCGAAGTCCACCAGGAGGACACGCCGGCCATACTCTGCGAGCGCAGCGGCGAGATTAATGGTGGACGTGGTTTTGCCGACGCCACCCTTTTGGTTGACCATGGCGATGACTCTCGCCGGGCCGTGGGAGGCCAACGGAGCGGGTTCCGGAAATTCGCGGTAAGGGCGCCCGGTGGGCCCCATGACGGCGTCTTCCAGATCGAGCCCGGTACCTTCCAGCGTTGCGGAACCCCGTTCGATGCTCACGTATCCAACCACTCTTTCGACGACGATCTTCCCTGCTGCTGCGCCCCCGGCTACAGCGCTACTACCCACCAAGGCTACAGGCCCCGACACGGTATTCCGGGGAACTTGACATTGGCCGCGTATTGAGCCTTGACCCTCTAGTTGAAGTCGAAGGTTCTGGTTCACGACGCCGGGTCCGGCCTGGGGAGCACCGAAGGCCGGCACCCCAACAGGTGCCGGCCTTCGTTCATTGAGTGCTTCGCGGCGCGGTGCTAGACCGTTGCTTTTTCCCGGGACTCACCCTCGGGGGCAGTTTCCTCATCGCTGCCATGGGCGATCATGGTCTGCTCGTCGAAGGGTTCGTTGCCGGAGAGGACGCGCTCCACCTGGCTGTTGTCGATTTCCTTGACCCAGGTGCCGATCAGGACCGTGGCCACGGCGTTGCCCGTGAAGTTGGTCAAGGCGCGGGCTTCGGACATGAAGCGGTCGATTCCGACGATCATTCCCACGCCGCCCAAGAGCTCCGGCTTGTGTGCCTGAAGGCCGGCGGCCAGTGTTGCCAGGCCTGCACCGGTGACACCGGCAGCGCCCTTGGAGGCGATGATCATGAAGATGAGCAGGGAGATCTGGGCGCCGAGGTCCAGCGGCGTGCCCATGGCGTTGGCGACGAACAGGGACGCCATGGTCAGGTAGATGGCCGTACCGTCCAGGTTGAAGGAGTAACCCGTGGGTACCGTGACGCCAACAACCGGCTTGGAGACACCCAGGTGCTCCATCTTGGCGATGAGGCGGGGCAGGGCAGCTTCGGAGGAGGACGTGGAGAAGATGAGCAGGTATTCGCGGGCCAGGTACTTCATGAGCCGGAAGATGTTGACGCCCGAGACAACCCGGAGCAGCGTTCCCAGGATGACC
Source organism: Paenarthrobacter sp. UW852 (assembly GCF_024608385.1). Lineage (NCBI taxonomy): Bacteria > Bacillati > Actinomycetota > Actinomycetes > Micrococcales > Micrococcaceae > Paenarthrobacter > Paenarthrobacter sp. UW852. Next base: position 19,469 of record NZ_JAMSGY010000014.1, on the reverse strand, counting down.
ACGATGAACAGTGCGCAGGTGATGTAGAAGGCCAGCATCAGGGTGAACATGCTGAAGATGGCCTGTGCACCGGTTGCACCGACGACGGCGGCGATGGCACCGAAGGCGCCGACGGGGGCCAGCCACATGATCATGATCAGGATGCGGAAGACCAGCCGTTGACCGTGGCCGATGGCCTTCAGGATGGGAGTGCCTTCCTTGCCCATCTTCTGGAGGGCGAAACCAACCAGGATGGCGGCCAGCAGGGTGGGCAGGACGGGGATGTCGCCGGGGATAATTCCGAGGAGGAAGTCCGCGGTGCTGTCCGTTGCGGCCTTCTTGTTGGGGTCATAGGGGGTCAGCTTGAGTCCCTCGCCCGGGTGGATGAGGTTTCCGACGACCAGGCCGATGGCCAGGGCGAAGGTGGACATGGCCACGAAGTAGCCCAGGGCCAGTCCGCCGACCTTACCGACGGTTGCGGCCTTGGCGATCGAACCGATGCCCAGGACGATTGTGCAGAAAATGACGGGGGCGATCATCATCTTGATGAGCTTAATGAAACCGTCACCCAGGGGCTTGAGGGATTTTCCGACCTCGGGGAACAGCAGGCCGACTACGGCGCCAAGCACCACGGCCAGGATGACGGCGATATACAGGTAGTGGGACTTGTCGAGCCCCTTGCGTCCACCTTTGGCAGCGACTGCCGACTCTCCTCGTTGAGAGGTCATGGGATTCTCCTTCTGGATACTGTGTAAGGCGCTGCGGTCCTGCACTGATGTCCAATCCGCTGCCCTTGTGTGATATCCATCATTGAGCCGTTGGTGACACACATCACCGTTGCGGTCATATTGGTCATGGGAGGTCCACGTGTTTCACAGCTGGAGCATCGCCCGCCGTCTGTTTGTGGCGAACCTGCTGTTCGTCCTGGCGCTGACGGCGGCTTTCGGTGCGTTTTCCTTGCTGGAGGCCAGGGACCGTGCTTACGGAGACGCAGGCAGCCGAATGCGTGCCATATCGACATCCATCGCCAACAATCCGCTTGTCCTTCAGGCCGCGTCCTCGGGGGATCCCTCGGCCGTTCTTCAGCCGTACGCCCTGAAGGTCATGAGTGAGGCCGATGCGGACTTCATCACGATCATGGCTCCGGACCGGACACGCTGGACCCATCCCCGGGCCGAGGAGCTGGGCAAGCCGTACATCGGAACCATTGAGCCTGCCCTGGCAGGCAACACGTTCACTGAGGTCACTGCCGGGACATTGGGGCCCTCGGTCCGGACCATCTCGCCTGTCAAAGACCAAGACGGCACGGTCAAAGCGCTCGTGGCCGCGGGGGTGACCGTGCGGACCGTGGACACTGACGTCGCCGATCGTTTGGCGGTGATCGGCGGCATCGCCCTGGTGGTGCTGACCTTTGGCTCCATCGCTTCCTGGCTGCTGGGACGGTACCTGCGTTCGGTGACACGCGGCTGGGGTCCGGAACAGCTGGCCCAACTCTTCGCCTACTACGAATCCGTCCTGCACTCCGTTCGCGAGGGACTCATCCTGGTGGACACCCGTGGCAAGGCGGTGATGTACAACGACCAGGCGGCGGAACTGCTGGGCCTCGAGCCGTCCGACGCCGATCGCTCCCCTGCTGCTGCCCCACGGCTGGCCGACCTGCCGTTCGATGGAAGCCTTCGGGCGCTGTTCGAGTCCGGGAGGCCTGCCCATGATGAAATCCACCTCACGGGCTCCCGGATTTTGGTGGTCAACCAGGCCCCGGCGGTGGCGCCTGTGCCTGGGCGAAGCAGGCAGAAGCCGGCCGTTTACGGCACGGTGGCAACCATCCGCGACCGCACCGAGATTGAGTCCTTGGGTACTGAGCTGCAGACCATGAAGACGTTGTCCGATGCCTTGCGGGCCCAGACCCACGAACACGCAAACCGGCTGCACATGATCGTTTCGCTGCTGGAGTTGGGCCGCACTCCGCAGGCCTTGGATTTCGCCACGAAGGACCTCGAGTTGAGCCAGCAGCTCACTGATGACATGGTGGCGTCCGTTGACGAACCGGTCATGAGTGCCCTGGTCATGGGTAAAGCTGCGGAAGCCCATGAGCGCGGGGTGGAACTGGTGGTCCGTACCTCCGGAAGTTCCGGTGTCCGCGGGCTTGAGATCCAGGACCTGGTAACCATCCTCGGCAACCTGCTGGACAACGCGATCGACGCCGCTGCCGCCGGCGAGTCCCCGCGTACGGTGGAGCTGGACGTGGAAGCGGGCGCTGCCGCCGTCGCATTTACGGTGCGGGATACCGGCAGTGGCATCAACCCCGATTCCATTGACGACGTGCTGCAGTACGGCTTCAGCACCAAATCGCCGGCAGCAGGTACGGGAGGAGCCCATGGCCGCGGGGTCGGGCTGGCCTTGGTCAGGCAGGCCGTGCAGCGACTGAACGGTACGATGACCATCAGCAATCCCGGCGGTGCACAGTTCCATGTTGTGCTTCCTGTGCCGGATCCCGAGGAAGAGCAGGCATGACAGACATCCGCGTCCTGGTGGTTGAGGACGAGCCGATAGCGTCCGATGCCCATTCCGTCTATATCGGCCGCCTCGACGGTTTCACCTTGGTGGGCACCGCACCGGATGGACAGTCGGCCCTGCGGATCCTGGGCGAATTCGCGGCATCCGGCGAACCGGTGGACCTGGTCCTGCTGGACATGAACCTGCCTGACCTGCACGGCCTGGACGTGGCCCGCCGCATGCGGTCGGCCGGCGTCTTTGCCGACATCATCGCCATTACGGCTGTCCGGGAATTGAACATCGTGCGCAGTGCCGTGTCGATCGGCGTCGTGCAGTACCTCATCAAGCCCTTTACCTACGCAACGTTCGCGGACAAGCTGGGCAGCTACCGGGCGTTCCGTGACCAGCTGGCAGGTTCCCTGTCCGGGATTTCCAAGGCCGGGGCCTCCCAGAGCGACGTGGACCAGGCGTTCGCGAGCCTTCGCGCCCCGACGGAGTTGCCGCTGCCCAAGGGGCTCTCCGGGTCGACGCTGGACTCCGTGAAGGATCTGGTCAGGACGCGGCAACAGCCGGTCTCGGCCAGCGAAGTCATGGAAGCGCTCGGAATGTCCCGCGTCACCGCCCGCCGGTACCTGGAGTATTTGGCCGACGCAGGGACGGTTACCCGGGCAGCGCGGTACGGCACCCCGGGGCGCCCCGAAAACGAATACGGCTGGAACCGAAGCTAGTTTCTGTATACACAGACGGCTAAAAATCGTCCGAAGGTCGCTTTGACACCAAGCTGTGTATACACTGATGCTATGCGCGCCAGTGACCGGGCCTACACTGCCCTCAGGGAAGACATCATCGAATGGCGCCTTCGTCCGGGCACGGTCCTGGCGGAGGTGGAGCAGTCCGAGCGCCTCGGCGTGTCCCGCACACCGGTCCGCGAGGCGCTGGGCCGGCTCACCGCTGAAGGATTGACGACGGCGGCAGGAGGCCGCGGCGTCGTCGTTACCGATATCTCACTGGAGAACATCGACGAACTTTTCGAACTGCGCGAGACCCTCGAAGTGCGGGCTGCGGGGCTGGCCGCCGAACGCGGCGAGCCCGGGATCTTCGCCGAACTCCACGCCCAACTGCTGTTGGCCCCCGAACTCCTCACCGAAACAGATCCCACACGCCACGACTACTACGCGCTGGTTGGCCGGCTGGACGATGCCATAGACGCCGCCATTTCGAACACGTATATGGCCCACGCCATGCGCAGCCTCCGCGTCCATCTGGTCAGGGTCCGCCGCTTGGCAGCTGACGACTCCGCCCGGCTTCACGCGGCCGCAGGAGAACACGCCGCCATCGCAGAAGCCATCGCCGCCGGCAACCCCCGGCTGGCCGAAGCCGCAACCACACTTCACCTGCACCGCAGCCTTACCCACGTCAAAGCTACCCACACGCCTGCCTAGAAACACCACTGCCTAGAAGGAGCACCATGGTTAAGAACAATCACGTCCGTGTCTACAAGAGCGAAGAGAACCTCCCCCGCGAGGAACAACTGGCCCACAAGATCGCCGTGGTCGCCGCCGACCCCGTCGACGTTACGCCCGAGGTCACCGACATGGTGATCAACCGGATCATCGACAACGCCTCAGTGGCCATCGCCTCGCTGAACCGCGCACCGATCGTCGCTGCCCGCGCCCAGGCCCTGACCCACGGCCCGTCCGCCAACGGCAAGGGCGCCCACATTTTCGGTATCAGCGAGCAGGTCTCCCCCGAGTGGGCGGCCTGGGCCAACGGCGTGGCTGTGCGCGAACTGGACTACCACGACACCTTCCTGGCTGCTGATTACTCCCACCCGGGCGACAACATCCCGCCGATCCTGGCCGTCGCCCAGCACGTGGGCTCCAACGGCGCCGACCTGGTCCGTGCCATCGCCACCGGTTACGAGATCCAAGTGAACCTGGTCAAGGCGATCTGCCTGCACAAGCACAAGATCGACCACGTTGCCCACCTCGGCCCGTCCGCCGCCGCCGGTATCGGCACGTTGTTGGGTTTGGATGTTGAAACGATCTTCCAGTCGGTGGGACAGGCCCTGCACACCACCACCGCCACCCGGCAGTCCCGCAAGGGCGAAATCTCCACCTGGAAGGCCCACGCCCCCGCGTTCGCAGGGAAGATGGCCGTAGAAGCCGTGGACCGCTCCATGCGCGGGCAGACTTCCCCCGTGCCGATCTACGAAGGCGAAGACGGCGTGATCGCCTGGATGCTGGACGGCCCGGACGCCTCCTACGAGGTTCCGCTGCCGCTGCCCGGCGAAGCCAAGCGCGCCATCCTGGACACCTACACCAAGGAACACTCCGCCGAGTACCAAGCCCAGGCGTGGATCGACCTCGCCCGCAAGCTGAACCGCGAGCACCCCGAAACCACGGACCCGGCCAACGTGAAGTCCGTGCTGATCAAGACCAGCCACCACACCCATTACGTGATCGGTTCGGGAGCTAACGATCCCCAGAAGTACTCTCCCACCGCATCCCGCGAAACCCTGGACCACTCCATCCCGTACATCTTCACCGTCGCACTCCAGGACGGCGCATGGCACCACGTGGACTCTTACGCCCCCGAACGGGCCGCCCGCCCGGACACCGTGGAACTCTGGCACAAAGTCACCACCGTGGAAGACCCGGAGTGGACCCGGCGTTACCACTCCCTGGACATCGCGGAGAAGGCCTTCGGCGGTTCAGTGGAAATCACGCTGACGGACGGCACGGTCATCACCGATGAGATCGCCGTGGCGGACGCCCACCCGCTCGGTGCCCGGCCTTTCGCCCGTGAGCAGTACGTCAACAAGTTCCGCACCCTCGCTGCGGGACTGGTCGAAGAAGCCGAAATCGAAAGGTTCCTCACCGCCGTCGAACGCGTCACCGAACTGGGCGAAGGCGAACTGGACCAGCTGAACATCACGGCAGCCCCCGGCGTGATCGACCTCAACAACGCACCCAAGGGACTGTTCTAAATGCTGTACTCCAAAATCACACCCGAACAGAAGCGGCTGAAACTCCGGGAACTGCTGGCCTCCGGGACCGTGCAGCAGTTCCCGGGAGCCTTCAACCCGCTCTCGGCCCGGCTCATCGAAGAGAAGGGCTTCGCCGGCGTCTACATCTCCGGCGCCGTCCTCGCCAATGACCTCGGCCTGCCGGACATCGGCCTGACCACCCTCACCGAGGTAGCAACGCGCGCCGGGCAGATCGCCCGTATGACCGATTTGCCGTCGTTGGTGGATGCCGACACCGGATTTGGCGAACCCATGAACGTGGCACGGTCTATCCAGGAACTCGAGAACGCAGGCCTGGCCGGTTGCCACATCGAGGATCAGTTCAACCCGAAACGCTGCGGACACCTGGACGGCAAGAACGTCGTTGACATCGACACCGCGACCAAGCGGATCCGTGCCGCCGCAGACGCCCGCCGGGACCCGAACTTCCTCATCATGGCGCGCACCGACATCCGCGCAGTCGAAGGAATCGAGGCTGCACAGGACCGCGCCCGCGCTTTGGTGGACGCAGGCGCCGACGCCATCTTCCCCGAAGCCATGCGTGACCTGGGCGAGTTCCAGGCCATCCGTGACGCCGTGGATGTGCCCATCCTGGCCAACATGACCGAGTTCGGCAAAAGCGATCTCTTCACCGTCGACCAGCTCCAAAGCGTTGGCGTGAACATGGTCATCTATCCCGTGACGCTTCTCCGCATTGCGATGGGCGCTGCAGAGCGTACTCTGGAATCGATCAAGGCTGCGGGGACCCAAGAGGCTGAAGTGGAGAACATGCTCACGCGTGCCCGCCTCTATGAACTCGTTGACTACGAGGCATACAACCAGTTCGATACCGGCGTATTCAACTTCAAGGTTCCTGGCATCCGCTAGGTTCCAGTTTCATCAAGGGGAACGCAGGGTCCCATCACCGGGCCCTGCATCATGAACGAAGGAGAGCAGCATGGCAGCTGTTGACATCAAAAAGGGCCTTGCCGGCGTCGTGGTGGACTACACCGCCGTCTCGAAGGTCAACCCGGACACGAACTCGCTGCTGTACCGCGGGTATCCCGTCCAGGAACTCGCCGCCAAATGCAGCTTCGAAGAAGTTGCCTATCTGCTGTGGAACGGCGAACTGCCCAACGAATCGCAGCTCGCCGAATTCACGGCCCGCGAACGCGCAGGACGTGCCCTCGATCCCGTCGTCAAGACGGTCATTGATACCCTGCCCACCACGGCACATCCCATGGATGTCTGCCGCACGGCAGCGTCCGTGCTTGGCGCCAGGCACGAATTGGCCGAGGATTCCTCACCCGAAGCCAACATGAAGAAGGCCATCGACCTCTGGGCTGCCATGCCTGCTGTCGTGGCGTACGACCAGCGTCGCCGGCGCGGCGAGGACGTCGTGGAACCACGCGAAGACCTCGACTACTCGGCGAACTTCCTGTGGATGACGTTCGGCGAAGAACAGGTTCCCGAAGTGGTTGAGGCGTTCAACGTCTCGATGATCCTTTACGCAGAACACTCCTTCAACGCCTCCACCTTCACCGCCCGGGTGGTCACATCCACCCTCGCGGACCTGCACTCGGCCGTGACCGCCGCGATCGGCGCCCTCAAGGGCCCCCTGCACGGAGGCGCCAACGAAGCCGTCATGCATACCTTCGATGAGATCGGCATCCGCAGCGAAGAATCGCTGGACGAAGCCGCATCCCGGGCGAAGACCTGGATGGAAAACGCCTTGGCACAGAAAAAGAAGGTGATGGGCTTCGGGCACCGCGTGTACAAGCATGGCGACTCCCGGGTACCCACCATGAAGGCCGCGCTGGACAAGATGATCGCGCACTACGGCAGGCCCGAACTCCTGGGCCTCTACAACGGCCTTGAACAGGCCATGGATGAGGCGAAGGCGATCAAGCCCAACCTTGACTACCCGGCCGGCCCCACGTACCACCTCATGGGCTTCGACACGCAGACCTTCACGCCCTTGTTCGTGGCCAGCCGCATCACGGGATGGACCGCGCACATCATGGAGCAGGTAGCTTCGAACTCCCTGATCCGTCCATTGAGCGAATACAACGGCCCGGAAGAGCGGCACGTGCCCTAGGTTTTACGACCTTAAAGCAGAAAAGTACGACGGCGGTCCGGTCACCTTGAGGTGACCGGACCGCCGTCGTCCGAGGTACTAAACCGGACCCACCCAAGTCTCGGTGCGGACGTCCGCCACGTTTTCGTTGTCGGCGGCCAAGGCGACGCGCACCGCGATACGCTGCCCGGAAATCATGGCCGGCAACCAGTGCTCAGCGTCTGCCCACATACGTTCCACGGGAAGGCGGTCAACAGGGAACCAGGCGGGCGCGATCTCCACGCTTTCGATGGGCTCCCCGTCCCAAGCGCGGGTGAGGAACACGGTAGTGGCCATGTTCCACTCGGGCCTGGCCGGAAAAACAAAATCAACTGTCCCTGCCGGAACAAGGTCCTCCGGTGCCACGACGACGCTGATTTCCTCCATGACCTCACGACAGGCAGCCTGCTCTGCAGTTTCGCCCTTTTCCAGGTGTCCTCCGACGCCCACAACCTTGCCGCGGCCGAAGCCTGTCTTCTTGGTGCCGAGCAGCACGTACTCACCGTCCGCGGCATTACGAAGGAGGAAGCACAAAGTCACCTGGGCTGCAGTCATGGTGACTACCTTAACCTGTACTCCCGCAGCCATGGCCGCCATTGCTACAGTGAGCCCATGAGCGAAGGCGTGGGTGACGTGGGCGCCGTCGTGGGCGACGTCGATGAGGTACCTGAGGCGTCCAACAAAGCCGGGGCCGCTGCCCTGACACCCGGCACCGGTACGACAGAACGGGACAGCTGGCTTCCGCAATGGCTCGTGGCCCAACCGCTTTACGCGGGCTGGGCCTGGACGGTCCTGTGGGCCGGCCTCATTGTCCTGGACGAGGTGGTGGATCTGGCTGGCTGGACCTGGTACCTGCTGGTCCTCGCCGCCGCATTGCCCACCCTGATCTCAACTTTGGTGGTTCTTTATGCAACGCCACGCCGGCACCTCAAGGCAGTGGACGCGACGGTCCTGGGGCATTTCTTTGTCCGTTTCCTGGCGCTCGTCGCAGCCTTCATGGTCTGGGCGGCCTCGGTGGTCATGAGCGCATCGATCTCCACCACCGTGCAGTCCGTGATCGGTGACTCGGAGAAGGAAGTCACGGCGCTCGGGTTCAACCTGATGCTTGCTGCCGTTCCGCTGGTTCTCTCCGTGCTCTGGATGGCATTCATTGTCAGGTGTGCATGGTTCCTGCGGCGGCTCCGCGGCTGGCGGCAAATACCGGTCAAAACCCGGGTGCCCAAGAAGTTCCTCAAGGGACGCCCCCGGCTCAAGCGGGTGGTGGTTGGCCTGGCCCACCCCGGGCTGTTGCTGGTCGCAGGCCTGGGGACCTCTGTGCTGGCCCTGTTTATCGGGGCCGCGGAGTTCACGCTCAACGTCATCGGGTAGCCCCGGCACAGGAATGATCTGTTAGCCCAGTGCCCTTGGGTGGGCCGCTGCGTAGATTTCACGCAGAGTGTCCGCTGTGACCAACGTGTAGACCTGCGTCGTGGTCACTGACGCGTGCCCCAGGAGTTCCTGCACCACCCTGACATCCGCTCCCCCTTCAAGCAGGTGGGTGGCGAAGGAGTGTCGCAGGGTGTGCGGTGAAACATCCTTGGTGATGTTGGCTTTCTCGGCCGCTGCTTTGAGGATGGTCCAGGCGCTCTGCCTGCTGATCCGCCCGCCACGGGCATTGAGGAACAGCGCCGGAGTCCCTTTACCTTTGGCAGCCAGTAAGGGCCTGCCCCTGACGACGTACGCACCAACAGCCCGGGCGCCGTAGGAACCCATGGGCACCAACCGCTCCTTGGAACCCTTGCCGAACAACCTGACGATCGCGGGTTCACCCCCGGAGTCTTCGAGGGATACGTCGTCCACGTCCAGGCCGACGGCTTCGCTGATGCGGGCACCCGTGGAGTAGAGGAACTCAAGGAGCGCGCGGTCCCTGAGTCCGGTAGGCGTGTCCGTGCCGGCGGCCTCCAGTATCCGCGTGACTTCGCCTACGCTGATCGCTTTCGGGAGCCTCTTTCCCGGCATCGGTGGGTGGACATCACTGGCGGGGTCCGTCGTCGTGGTTCCTTCCAGCGCCCAAAACTTATGCAGGCCGCGGACGGCTACCACTGTCCGTGCTGCGGAGCGGACGCCCAGCGCCGCTGCGCCGTCCGAGCCATCGGACAACGCCTGGACGAATGCCGTGACGTGATGGCGCGTGATATTGCCGGGACGCTCGATCCCTTGCGCCGCCAGGAAGTTCGAGTACCTTGCGAGGTCGCGACGGTACGCGGCCAACGTGTTCGCTGCCAGCCCCTTTTCCACGCCGACGTGCTGCAGGTAATCGGTGACTGCCCGGTCAATGGCAGTGAGGGTGCGGGCAGGCGCCTCCGCCATGCTCAGCGCTGGCTCGGATGTGCGGGCCAGGGCGCGTTCGCAGGACGGAGCTTGGTGAATCCATCGGCCTTCGCTGCTGCGGCCGCAAGGATGCCCAGCACCGCCGAAGGGTTGTGCAGCCGGCCCTCGAGGACGGCTTGGACGGCATCTTCCAGCGGGACCCACTGAAGCTCGATCTCGGCCTCTTCGTCAGTCCTGACGTGCCTGTCCGCTTCCGGAACGTCCGTGATCCCGCGGGCCAGGTAGATCCGTACCGCTTCGCTGGAAGAGCCCGGTGAATTGAAGAAGTCCACCAGGACATTCCAGGTAGCCGCAACCAGGTCCGCTTCCTCGGCCAACTCCCGCGCTGCACCGACCACGAAATCTTCGCCTTCGACATCCAGCAACCCGGCCGGGATTTCCCACAGGTCCATGCCCACCGGATGCCGGTACTGCTTGAGCAGCAGGATCTCGCCGTCCACGTTCATGGGAAGGACAGCGACGGCGCCCGGATGGTCAATGTAGTCACGGACCAGGGTGTCCGTGTCTTCGCTGAGCTGGAACGAGTCACTGACCACGTCCCAAATGCGGCCTACGTAAACCTTGTTGGTAGACAAAAGACGGCGCGGGCTCGGCATGTCCGAAACCTGCCTTGATGTGCGGGGGGTCTCAGAGATACCGGGCATCGCGCCGTCCTTCGCTAGTACGCTTATTTACTTGGCCGCTACCGCGCGGGCACCGGTCTTCGTTGCCACCGGTGCGCCTTCGCGACGTTCCAGGGCAGCCTTGACCAGGCCTGCGAACAGCGGATGCGGGCGCGTGGGACGGGAGCTGAGCTCCGGGTGCGCCTGCGTTGCAACATAGTACGGGTGGACTTCGCGGGGCAGCTCCACGTACTCCACGAGCTTGCCATCGGGAGAGGTACCGGAGAACACCAGGCCCTCGGCAGCAATCTGCTCGCGGTACTTGTTGTTGACCTCGTAGCGGTGCCGGTGGCGTTCGCTGACCGTGGTGGTGCCGTACGTCTCGGCAATGACCGAGCCTTCGTCCAGTTTGGCTTCGTAGAGGCCCAGGCGCATGGTGCCGCCGAGGTCTCCCTTGCCGTCCACAATGTCCAGCTGCTCTTCCATGGTGGCGATGACCGGGTACTTGGAATCGGGCTCGAACTCGCTGGAGGAAGCCCCTTCCAGGCCAACCACGTTGCGGGCATACTCGATCACCATGCACTGCAGGCCCAGGCACAGGCCGAGGACGGGGAGCTTGGATTCGCGGGCGAACTTCAAAGCACCAAGCTTGCCTTCGAGGCCACGGATCCCGAAGCCGCCGGGAACGCAGATGGCGTCCACGCCGGCCAGGGACTTGGTGGCACCCTCAAGGGTTTCGCACTCGTCCGAAGGCACCCAACGGATCTTGACCTTCGCTTCGTTGGCGAAGCCGCCGGCACGAAGGGCTTCAGTCACCGAAAGGTATGCATCCGGAAGGTCGATGTACTTGCCCACCAGGGCAATCTCGACCTCGTGCTTGGGGTTGTGGACAGCTTCAAGCAGCTTGTCCCACTTGCTCCAGTCGACGTCCTTGAACGGCAGGTCCAGCGCACGGACGATGTAGGAGTCCAGGCCCTGCGAGTGCAGTGTCTTGGGAATGTCGTAGATGCTGGGAGCGTCAGCGGCGTTGACCACGGCGTCGATGTCGACGTCGCACATGCGGCCGATCTTCTCGCGCATGGCTTCAGGCACCTCGCGGTCCGAACGGATCACGATGGCTTCAGGCTGGATACCAATGGAGCGGAGGGCTGCCACGGAGTGCTGCGTTGGCTTGGTCTTCAGTTCCTGGGAAGGGCCGATGTACGGCACCAGCGAAACGTGGAGGAAGAAGACGTTGTTGCGGCCCACGTCCTGGCGGACCTGGCGGGCCGACTCAAGGAACGGCTGCGACTCGATGTCGCCCACGGTGCCACCGATTTCGGTGATGATGACGTCCGGAGCATTCTTGCCCTCTGCGGGCAGGCGCATGCGGCGCTTGATTTCATCGGTGATGTGCGGAATGACCTGCACCGTGTCTCCGAGGTATTCGCCGCGACGCTCCTTGGCGATGACCGTGGAGTAGATCTGGCCGGTTGTGACGTTGGCCGAACCTTCGAGGTTTTCGTCGAGAAAGCGCTCATAGTGTCCGATGTCGAGGTCGGTTTCTGCGCCATCATCCGTCACGAATACTTCGCCGTGCTGGAAGGGATTCATCGTGCCCGGATCCACGTTCAAGTAGGGATCGAGCTTCTGCATTGTTACAGACAAACCGCGTGCCCGCAGGAGGTGGCCGAGGCTGGAAGCCGTCAGACCCTTACCGAGCGAGGACGCCACACCACCGGTGACGAAGATGTGTTTGGTCGTCTTGGACGAGCCCGGGAACCGGGAATTTACACGGGAATTTGATCGCTGCACCACGGAATTCGAGCTTATCATCAATTACGCCTTCCAAGCGTCTGTTCGGATTCCCCAAATGGTCAATAGTTGCCCAGGACTGCCAGGCAATCAAGAGCCACCGGGGTTTGGGGAGCGGCGATGTGATGGTGCTCGCACTGCCCGTAGCGGTGTTCAAGCCCGCTGCGGCAGGAGTTTCGCGTCGTCCAACAATTCCTGGGCATGTGCCTGCGCGGACTCGGAGTCTTCCTGCCCGGCCAGCATCCGGGCAAGTTCCTTCACCCGTTCCTCCTCGCTCAGCAACTGAACGTCACTGGAGGTGAACCCGGTGGTGGTCTTCCCGTCAGATCCCCGCACGGAGGTTTTGGTGACACGGATGTGCTGATCGGCGAACGCCGCCACCTGCGGCAGGTGGGTTACCACCAGCACCTGGACGTGGCGGGCCAGCATGGCCAGCCTGCGTCCAATCTCGACGGCGGCACGGCCACCCACGCCTGCGTCCACCTCATCGAAAACAAAGGTCGGAACGGGGTCCACTGCCGCCAGCACTACCTCGATGGCCAGCATGACCCGCGAGAGTTCACCACCGGACGCTCCCTTACCCAGCGGCCGGGCAGGGGCGCCCGAATGCGGCTGGAGGAGGAAAGCGATCTCATCGGTACCCCACGGGCCCAACACGCCGCTGCCGTCCACCTCGATGACCAAGGTAGCGTCTGCCATGGCCAAGGCCTTCAGTTCGGCGCTGACGCGCCCTGAGAGGTCCTTGGCGGCCTTGAGGCGGGCTTTGCTGATTGCTGCTGCCTGCTTCCGGAGGGTGGCCTCCGCGGATGCCACCTCTGCGTCCAGGGACTCGATCCGGCTTGAGTCGTCCTGAAGCTCATCCAGCCGCGTCCGCGCCGTGGCAGCCCACTCCAGCACCTCGTCAATGCTCGGGGCATATTTACGGATCAGCTTGGCCAGCGCCGCCCTGCGGTCCTCGATTTCGGACAGCCGTTCGGGCCCCTCCGTATCCAATGCGGCCTGGTAGCTGGACAGGTCCGCGGCAATGTCATTGAGCAGGAACCCGACCTCCGCCAGCCTTGCAGCGGCAGACCTCAGCTCCTCATCATGATCAGCGACGTTCTCCAACGTTCGCTTGGCTGCGTCAACCATGGACGTGGCGTCCCCAGCGTCACCGAATTCCTCGGCGATGAGGGATTCATGGGCGGCCGCGGCCGCCAACCTGAGTTCTTCGACATTCGCCAGCTTCACAGCCTCGGCCTTGAGGGTTTCGTCCTCGCCAGGCTGCGGATCAACGTCGTCTATTTCCTTGAGGGCAACGTCCAGGGACTCCGCCTCACGGAGCCGTTCACGGGCCTCGCTGCGCAGGGTATCAAGTTCGGCCTGGATGGCTTTCCAGTGGTTATACAGCTCCTGGTACTCCCCCAGGCTCTTTGCCAGGGGCGCACCGGCAAAGCGGTCCAAAGCATGGCGTTGGGCTGTTGCGCTCTTGAGCCGGATCTGGTCCGACTGCCCGTGGACCACTACCAGGCTCTCCCCCAGCTCGGCCAGCACCCCCACAGGTGCCGCGCGCCCGCCAACGTATGCGCGGCTGCGGCCGTCGGCACCAACGGTACGGGCCAGCAACAGTTCAGCCACGCCGTCGAACTCCTCAGCCTCACCGCCAGCCTCTTTGGCGCGCTCTACGGCGCTGTGCGCCGGATCAAGCTTCAGTACGGCCTCGGCGGACGCGGACTTGGCGCCGCTGCGAACAGCCCCGGCGTCAGAGCGGGCACCGAGAAGAAGCCCGACGGCGGTCACCACCATGGTCTTACCGGCGCCGGTTTCGCCCGTCACGACGCTCAGGCCGGGGCCCAACGGCAGGGCGGCGTCGGTGATGACGCCGAGGTCACGGATTCGGAGTTCTTCAAGCATGGTTCACTTCGCATTCGTGGGTTCGGAGGTTTCACCGTGCCCTGGGTCCCGCGGGCTGGGCAAAGGTGCCGGTGACAGCGTCCTGATCACCGGGATGGGGCCGGTGTGGACTTCGCCCCTGCGGGGAGCCGGGCCACGCCAGCCATGGATGGGAAGCTCGAACTTACGCACGAGCCGGGCCGAGAACGGCGTCTTGTGTGTGCGGGCGAGCCGCACCGGGGTAGCTGAGCGCGTCACTTCCACGCGCGCACCCGGAGGCAGATCCACAGAGCGTCGCCCATCGCACCAGAGCACCCCCAACGCATCCGTCCGGTTCATGATTTCGACGGCCAGCTTGGAACGCGGCGAAACCACCAGGGGCTTGGCGAAGAGGGCGTGCGCGCTGATCGGAACGATGACCAGGGCTTCAACCTCCGGCCACACCACGGGACCACCCGAAGAGAACGCATAGGCTGTGGAACCCGTAGGAGTCGCCATGACCACGCCATCACAGCCGAACGACGTCAAGGGCCGCTCATCCACCTCCGTGACAACCTCCAACATGCGTTCGCGGTTGGCTTTTTCGATGGCGGCCTCGTTCAAAGCCCAGGTGTGCCAAATCTTCTGGCCCTTGATCCAGACCTGGACGTCGATGGTCATGCGTTCTTCCACCGTGTACTGCCGGCTGGCGATCCACTCGACCGTTTGGGCGAGGTCGGCCCGTTCACTTTCGGCCAGGAAGCCCACGTGCCCCAGGTTGACCCCAAGCAGTGGCACATCGACCTCCCGGACCAGCTCGGCCGCGCGAAGGATGGTGCCGTCACCGCCCAAGACCATGACCAACTCCACGTCCTCCAGGCTGACGTGGTCATTAAGGATCTCGATCGGTGTATCCAGGGCGCCGAAGAACCGCTCGATATCGGCAAGCTCAGACTTTTGGAGCACGGGAACCAAGCCTGACGAGTGCAGCTGCGTACACGCATCCCACGCTGCGCGGAGCGATTCCTCCCGCCCTGTGTGGGCAAGGACCAGTACACGCCTGCTCATCGGGTTCTGCTTTCTAGTGGTTCGGCCAGAGTTTCTCGATCAACGCGGCAACGGCTGCGTCCCGCTCTTCGATCTTAGGCAACACCGCAGACATCCTGCGTTTCATCCACAGGAAGTATTCAACATTTCCGTCCTGGCCAGGCAACGGACTGGCCGCCAGGTCCTGCAGATCCAGCCCGGCGTCCACCGCAGCACGGGCCACCTGGGCAACCGCCCGGCGTCGTTCATTCTCCGAGGTGACCACTCCCGACCGGCTCAGCCGCTCCTTGCCAACCTCGAACTGCGGCTTCACCATCAGGACCATGTCGCCACCGGGTTCAGTGCATTGGGCAAGGGGGTAGACCACCAGCGTCAACGAAATGAAGGACAGGTCCGCGACCGTCAGTTGTGACGGTCCGCCGATCTGTTCGGGCGTCATGTACCGGACGTTAAGGCCCTCATGGACGTCAACCCGGGGGTCCTCGCGCAGGTACGGGACCAACTGGCCGTGCCCGACGTCCACAGCCACCACCCGCGCGGCCCCTTGCCTCAGCAGCACGTCGGTGAACCCGCCGGTGGAGGCACCGGCGTCGAGACACCGCTTGCCGGCAACCACGACGGCGGGAAACGCCTTAAGCGCGCCGTCCAGCTTATGGCCGGCGCGGCTGGCGTAGATGTCCTCAAGGTGGGCTTCGACAATGAGTTCCGTTGCCGCGTCGACGTGGAGCGCAGCTTTGGCCAGGACCGTGCCGCCGGAACTGACCTTCCCGTCGCTGATGAGTTTGGCAGCGTGGGTCCGGGACCTCGCCAGCCCACGGGAGACGAGTTCCTGATCAAGTCGTGCCATGTGCTAGCTGTCGCCTTCCGGGCGGTTGTTTGACGGTGCTGACGGGAGGCCTGGCTCAGCGTCCAAGGCCTCCAACAGGGAGTCGTGGATGCCGGCGTACAGCTCGCCATGGTCAGAAACCGGGGACCCCGCAACATCCGCCAAGGGGCCGAGGGCCTTGTCCACCAATGCGTCACCTGTCGGCGTCGTGTCGGCGGGCCACTGGACTACCGCATCCGCCTCAGGCACGGGGGCATTGCTGGGTTCGGTCATCGTACCAGTCTAGTGACTTTGCCATTCCAGCTTTGGAGCCTTCGCCACGTCGGACGCCGGAACGGCAGCCCACCAAGCGGCACACGCCGCCCGCCAAGCATCAATGTCCGCTTCGTCCCCCGTAACAGTGACCGTGCCGTCCACTGCAACTGCGGACGCTGCACCGCAACGGAACGCACCGTCCTCGCTCAGGACCTCCGGGTAAGGGACATAGAGCCCTTCCAGGTCCGCCAACAGGTAGTCGGGGCGCTCATCCGTGCGCGCAGCCAGGATGGTGTGCGTGGTATCCACGCCGGTGAGGACAGCCGCCGTCGCAAATCCTGCGCGGTTGCCGCCCAAAATGTCCGTGTCCAAGCGGTCGCCCACCACCAGGGGACGATCCGCGTTAAGCCGCTTCGCGGCAGCATGGAAGAGCGGCGCCTCGGGTTTGCCGGCCACCAAAGGCGTCTTGCCCGTAGCGGCAGCTACCGCGGCGACGAGGGTTCCGTTGCCCGGCGCCATGCCCCGGGCCTGCGGAATCGACATGTCAGTGTTGGTCGCGAACCACATGGCTCCGCCGGCCACCACATACGAGGCCTCGGCCAGATCCTTCCAACCGATCTCCGGATTGAAGCCCTGCACCACAGCTACAGGGTCCTCGTCTGCGCTGTGCACGGGCTTGAGGCCAACCAGCTCGATCTCATGGGCCAGTGCTGCGCTGCCTGTTATCAGGACATGCGCCCCCGCAGGCAGCATGGAAGCAAGAAGCTCCCCTGCTGCCTGGGAGGAACTGACCACTTGATGGTCCTCAGCCGGAGCGCCCAGCTCACGCAAATGCGCGGCGACCTGGGCGGGGGTCCGTGAAGCGTTGTTCGTGACGTAACCCAGGCCAACACCCACGGTCTCGAGACGCTTCAACGACTCCACGGCTCCCGGGATGGCGTGCGGTCCTGCATAGACCACGCCATCCAAATCGGAGAGGACAGCATCAAAGGATGAGATCAGCGAATCAGCCATTCCGGGAGTCGGCGTTCTCGTCGTCAGACTCTTCGTTGCCAGTCTCGTCAGCCTGGTCCGCCTCGTCCGCCTCCGCGGAATCGATATCCGACTCGGCATCGTTGGACTCAAAGTAGTCCGACTCCGCGTCATCGAGTTCGACCTCGTCGTGCTCAACGTCCGCTGCCGCCGCCTCGACGATGACCGTCTCAGTCTCAGGCTTCACGACGTCGGCGTCCCGGGCCGGCTTCTCGAAGCGCGGCTTACGCGCGGCTTCTTCTTCCCGCTCGTCCCAGCCCAGGTCAACAATTTCGGGTTCAGCGAAGTCCCCAACGCCAAGCGCATTCTCAGCAACCAAGGCCTGGCGGGCCCACTTCTCGGACTCCTCAGTGCGGCCCACTGCGGCCAAAGCCTCTGCGTAGGCGCGGAAAAGTCGCGGGCTGTACGAGAACGCCCTGTTAATGTCCAGCTGCGGGATCTCCAGTTCGCTGACAGCAGCGTCCAGCTGGTCCAGGTCCGCACGGGCGCCCGATGCCACAATGGCAAGCTCCACCTTGCCCGGAGCGTCAAGGTCCTGCGCCTCAGGAGAGCGAACCATATCCAGGGCACGGTCCGGACGGCCCAGGCCACGCTCACAGTCAGCCATTACCGGGAGGTGGACGTTCGAACCACTGATGCGACGGTAGGTGCGGAATTCACGCAGAGCCTCACCATAGTGGCCGGCAGCGTAGGCCGTCAGCCCGACAGCTTCACGGACCACAGAGAGGCGCCCACCGCGACGGCTTGCAGCCAACGCGTGCTGGAAAGCAAGCTCAGGCTCAATGTCGATCAGGCGGCCAGCCATGACCAGGTGCTTTGCAACCCAGCCCGCGCTCTGCTCCTCGAGGGTCTTGATTTGGTGGCCCGTGGCGCGGTCCAGTTCCTTACCCGTAACGTCGTCGTCGATCTCAGGAGAGCGTTCGCGGTCAGGGCGGTTTGCGCTGCGGATGTCCTTGGCGTTCGGAACCCGGGCAGGACGCTCTTCCCAGGAGTTGCCGCGGTCGTTGCCGAACGAGCGGCGGTCACCATCACGGGCCGGACGGTCACCGCGGTCGTTGTTGAAGGGGCGGCGGTCGCCACTGTCGCGGCGGGGGCCGTCGAAGTTCCGCGGGCCGCGCTCAGGACGATCACCGAACGGCTTACGGTCACCACGGTCATTGTTGAACGGACGGCGCTCACCATCACGGGCCGGACGGTCACCGCGGTCGTTGTTGAAGGGGCGGCGGTCACTACCGTCGCGAGCCGGACGGTCTCCGCGGTCGTTGTTGAAGGGGCGGCGGTCGCCATTGTCGCGGCGGGGGCCGTCGAAGTTCCGCGGGCCGCGCTCAGGACGATCACCAAAGGGCTTACGGTCACCACGGTCACTGCCGAACGAACGGCGCTCACCATCACGAGCCGGACGATCGCTACGATCACCGAACGGCTTATGGTCACCACGGTCATTGTTGAACGGACGGCGGTCGCCATCACGGGTCGGACGGTCTCCGCGGTCGTTGTTGAAGGGGCGGCGGTCGCCACCGTCGCGGCGGGGGCCATCGAAGTTCCGCGGGCCGCGCTCAGGACGATCACCAAAGGGCTTACGGTCACCACGGTCACTGCCGAACGAACGGCGCTCACCATCACGAGCCGGACGATCGCTACGATCACCGAACGGCTTACGGTCACCACGGTCATTGTTGAACGGACGGCGCTCCCCATCACGGGCCGGACGATCGCTACCGAAGGAACGACGCTCCCCATCACGAGCCGGACGATCGCTACCGTCGCGGTTGTCCCTGGAGCGGAATCCGCGAGGATCCCCACCGGAGTTGTTGTTGGGGCGGTACGAACCTCGGTCGTCCCGGTTCCCGCCGTAGTTTCCGCGATTGCCGCCGCGGTTGCCGCCGTTGTGCTCAGCCATGGTGGATTCCTCCTGTTGCGAGCCGACCACTGGCGCGTGCGTAGTCGCTCATAACCCGTATTTCGTTGTCACGCCGCCGGCAGCCCTAGGGTACCGACTCGTTTGTCTTATGCAATTCTATTCGACGCCGCCACGGCGACAGTACGTCCGAGCGACTAAACGGTCCGTGGTGGCAAGTCTCACAGCCATGTGTT